>DFZC01000040.1:0-12404 GCA_002383685.1 Synergistaceae bacterium UBA4066
CGTTAAACGTGAGACGTGAGACGTGAGACGTGAGACGAAAAATCGTAAATCGTGAATCGTGAATCGTGAATCGTGAATCGGAAGAGCCGGTTCAAGGGCAAAAAAGGTGTTGGTTTTGCGATCAACGATTGACGATTTACGGTTAACGGAAAGGGCAAAGGCCGTGAATCGTAAATCGTAAATCGAGGATTGCAGGGTCAAAAACGGGAACAGGTAAAAACTAATGCAGAATATACAAAAGCCGGAGGCGATGATAGCCTCCGGCTTTTTTTGTTGTCTGGAGAAAGCGGTTCACAGTCCAAAGTCCTGCTTTTTCGTCTCGTCTCCTAAGGTATTTCTGCCTCCTGCTGCCTGATGCCTGTATCCTTGTTCTTTATTGCACCAACAACTCCTTCATTTTGCCAAGTCCTTCGATGATCTCGGGGGTGCTGATGCCGGAGTAGGCCAGCCGGATGTACTTCTGTGTCTCCCCGGGCAGGGGTGTCCCGAAATGGTTACGCGTAGTAAAGGAGACGCCTGTTTTCTCGAGGACGAATTTTCTGAAGTCTTCCACGTCGTTCATGCCAAGTTTTTCCATGGCCCTTGTCACGTTAGGGAAGAGGTAGAAAGTGCTGTTAGGTCTTCCAACCGAGATGCCTTCAGTACTGTTGAGGATCTCTATGGCGGTGTCTCGTCTCTCTCTGAGTATTCCCATCATGTTACGGTAGTCATCCTGCGGACCCTTTAAAGCGGCTACTCCTGCCCATTGGACAAAATTGTTGGTGCAGGATTCGTCGTTCACGTTGAAGCGGGAGATGGCGTCAATTATCTCCCGGGGACCGATCGCTGCTCCAAGGCGCCAGCCGGTCATGGCGAATTTTTTGGAAAATGTGTAAAGGATGACCGTTCTTTCGGCCAGACCGGGGAAACGGGTGATGCTTTTCCCCTTCCCGTCAAAGATTATGTCGAAGTAGGCCTCGTCGCTAAGCACGTATATGTCGTGCCGGGTGCAGATATCGGCAAGCCTTTCCATCTCTTGCATGTCGGACTCAGCGCTTGTCGGGTTGTGATAGTTGTTGTAGATAATAAGTTTTGTCCTTGGGGAGATCTGGTTCTCGATGGTTTCGAAGTCGAGGGCGAATCCGGTGGCTGTTTCCCTGAACCCGTAGGGCTTCCCCACTCCTTCGTGGAAGTTGATCATCGATTCGTAGATCGGGAAGCCCGGGTTGGGGTAAAGGACCTCGTCCCCGGGGTTCATGAGGGTCATGATGAATTTCCCGATCACCGGTTTTCCGCCGGTCTGGATGCTAACGTTATCTGCATTCAGGTTCAGGTTCCTTGTTCGGGAGATCTCATCTGCCATGGCTTCCCTTAGAGGCATTATGCCGGGTGTCGGGCAGTATCCTGTCTTGCCTTCTTTAATTGCCCTGTTTGCGGCCTCAACGATATGTTCGGGGGTAGGGATGTTCAGATCCCCGAGATGGAAGGGATACACTTTGACCCCGGAAGATGCAAGCTGGGCCGCTTCAGCCCCCACAGCAAAAGCAGTCTCTGTTCCAAGGCGCCTTGTCCTTTCAGCAAAAGGGACGGACATCGTTCATCACCCTTTCTTCATTCTTACGGCTTCCAGGGCGGCCTTTACTATGTTGCCGGCTTTCAGGCCGTATTCTGCCATCAGGTCGTCAGGGTCGCCGGATTGTCCAAAGGTGTCCTGTATGCCTACCATTTTCATGGGAACTGGATAATTCTGGCACAGCACTTCCGCTACTGCGCTTCCGAATCCGCCCATTACCTGGTGTTCTTCCGCAGTCACTACGGCGCCAGTTTCTTTTGCAGCCCTGATAAGGGTTTCTGAATCAATCGGTTTTACAGTATGGCAGTTGATTATCCTGGCAGAGATCCCTTCACTTGACAGGATTTCCGCTGCCACAAGCGACTCGTAGACCATCTGGCCGCATGCGGCTACCGTTACGTCCTTTCCCTCGCGGTAAACTTCAGCCTTTCCTGCCGTAAAGGGTGTTTCCCTTGTTGTTATCACGGGGACTTTCTCGCGTCCGAAACGGATCACTACCGGGCCTCGTATCGAGGCCGCTGCGATCGTGGCCTTGAGGGTCTCCTGGTAATCGGCTGGCACGATCACAGTAACGTTAGGGATAGTCCTTGTTATCGAAACGTCTTCCAGTGCCTGGTGTGTTGCCCCGTCAGCCCCGACTGATACCCCTCCGTGTCCAGATCCAACTTTTACGTTAAGGTTTGCATAAGCCACGGTGGTCCGGAGCTGATCCCAGGCCCTCCCCGTACAGAAAACCCCGTAGGTGCTCACAAAGGGGATCTTGCCAGCCAGGGATAGCCCGGCGGCAAAGGACATCATGTCCTGCTCGGCAATACCCGTCTGGATGAATCTTTCGGGGAATGCATCCCTGAACCGGTCTACGCAGAGCGAGGAACTCAGATCGGCTCCCAGGACTACCACCGAAGGGTTGATCCTGCCCAGTTCGACAAGACCGTCACCGTAACCGAAGCGGGTCGGGATCATTTCAGGTTCTGAAATCGCGCCTGGAGAAAGGTTGAGCTCCTTCATTCAGATGACCTCCTGTGAAAGCTCCAGCAGAGCCGCCCGGGTCTGTTCAGGGGAAGGGGCCTTGCCGTGCCAACCGGCCTGGTTCTCCATGAAGGAGACACCCTTGCCCTTGATAGTGTGTCCGATGATAACTGTCGGTTTGAAATGGGAATGGCGGAAACGGTTCAACCCGGCGGATATATCCTCAATGCTGTGGCCGTCGACCTCGATCACATTCCACCCGAATGCACGCCATTTGTCGGACAGTGGTTCAAGGGTCTTCACATCATCGGTACATCCGTCGATCTGAAGGCCGTTCCTGTCAACAATTCCGCAGAGATTGTCAAGCCTGTAATGAGAGGCCGTCATGGCTGCTTCCCATATCTGTCCTTCGTCAAGTTCTCCATCGCCCATAAGGCAGTAGACCCTGTTGTTCTTTTTGTCCATCTTCATGGCCATGGCTATACCCGAAGCGATGGACAACCCCTGACCCAGGCTTCCCGTTGAAGCCTCAAGACCCGGAAGCTTGCACATGTCAGGGTGTCCTTGAAGGCGTGCCCCGAATTTTCTCAGGGTCAGGAGTTCTTCCCTGGGGAAATAGCCTCCTTCAGCGAGCGCCGCGTAAACAGCCGGGCATGCGTGACCCTTTGAGAGGATGAAACGGTCCCGTTCCTCCCAGCAGGGATTAGATGGGTCATGTTTCATCACATCGAAAAAAAGAACAGATACGATATCTGCAACAGATAATGAACCTCCCGGATGCCCCGACCCCGCTTCCGCAACCATCCTGACGATGTCCTGGCGGATCGCCAATGCCATCGACTTGAGATGACGCAGTCTGGCTTCTTCCATGTCTTAACCTCCCGGAAAATACGGTGAAATGGTATTCCTTTCCTATAAACAATATCAGAGGAAAAAGAAAATACAAGGATGAAAAAGCAAGGATCGTAACTCGTACCCTGTCGCTGCGCTTGGGGCGCCTTGTAACGCGTAACGCGTGACTGGTGACTCGGAAACGCCGAAAAACAAGGCGGCAGGAAGGGCCTAAACCCCTTGAGACGTTAGACGTTAGACGGTAGACGAGAAATCCGGTACCAATGCAGAACCCTGATCTTTCACCGCAGGGGCACAGACGAAGTAACCTGGCCGGCGTACCGCCAGCCTAGGGTAGGACCGCAGACAAAGTACCCCAAGCGGAGCGACAGGGTAGAAGGGCAAAAGACGAAGTCCCTCGTTAAAACACCTCGGGACCTGGTCCTTCAGCTTGACTGGAGGGTAGGCTTCGCGCTGCCCCGACCGCAGGAAGGGGTAGAAAACCAAATTATTTGGTATAGGGACAAGGACAAAAACCGAGGAGACATGCGGCAGGAGGCAGGAGAACCTTAGGAGCGTGAGATGTAAGACAGAAAGGCGTAAGCGCCGGGGTGCGATTCACGGTTCACGACTCACGGCTCACGGCTCCTGGAAAAAGATATTGATCTTGCCTCTTGCATTTTAATTACAAATGGTGTATTATCCTGATATCGGGGAGAAGTGCCCCCGGAGTCGGGCTTTCCGGTTTGCAAATGCGTCTGTGAGGATAGGTAGCAGAAGTCGGGAAGTTTGAACCTGGAAGTGGCAACAGGTAAGAGTCAAGTGATCTGAGAAAGGAAATATGTGGCTGGAAACGGAATAGGGAGTGGTTGCCTGGGAAGTAGATCGCTCTGCCGGAAAGCCCGACCAGATAGATAACGGGGCGGCGAAGGCCGCCCCGTTTTTTGTTTGTATTCTATTCCTGAGGATTGGAGATGAATTGCATGCTTGACCTGTTAAGAAAGCGGAGAAGCATAAGAAAGTTCCATGATCGTCCTCTTGCGGAGGAACAGGTTGAGATCCTCGAAGAATCGATCCTGAGGACTCCATCTGCCAGAAACCTGAGATCCTGGGAATTCATTATGGTGGACAAAAGGGACCTTCTTCAAAAACTATCCGAAGTCAGGGGCAGCAGTTCGGCATTCATTGCCGGGGCCTCTGCCGCAATAGTGGTTATGGGGAATGAAAAAACCGCCGATACCTGGGTGGAAGATGCCTCTATCGCTGCAATTATTGCGCAGATGACCGCCACGTCTCTGGGGCTGGGTTCATGCTGGGCTCATATCCGGAACAGGGAGCACAAACCAGGAATTACTGCCGAGGAATACGTAAAGGACCTTCTGGGGATCCCCGAACAGCTAAGGGTGGTCTGTATCATTGCTATAGGTCATCCTGCAGAAGAAAAGGGATCTCTTGCTGTTGAGGACCTTCCTTACAGAAAGATCCACCGCAACCGGTTCTGACGGGATTGCCGGATAAAAAAGGGTGGGAGGGCTTCAAACCCTCCCAACCTTTTTTTGAATGACTAACGTGCCAGCCGGATCATGGCTGCCTTGATGATCAGCACTGAAGATATCAATTCCTCTATATCAATGTACTCATCCGCCTGGTGAGCCAGGTCAGGCAATCCCGCAGGAAAAGGCGCAAAGGCTACTACATTTGGAAGAGCTTTTGCGTATGTCCCGCCGCCGATCGCCTTTATCTCCGGGTATTTCCCTGTGACTTCATGAAAAGCCTCGCTCAGGTCCTTTATCAGGGGTGAGTCTTTGGGAACGTGAAGTGGTTTTGCCCGTGATGTCTCGGTACATTCGATACCCAAAGGCTCAACCCTTTCCCTGATCCTGGTGATTACCAGATCCCCCGGGATGGTCACGGGATGCCTGATATCAAGAGTAACAGAAAGGAGCCCCTTTTCGAAGGAGGCAAGCCCCGGGTTGCAGGTCAACGCTCCCGAGACCTCGTCCGACATGTTTATCCCCAGATCTCTCCCAAAACGGGGATCCCCGAGTAGTTCCGACAGGATCCTGAAGGCGTTGAAAGAGGAACCCGAAGGGGGATTGTCCCCAAGAAGTCTGCAAAGGCATGCTATCGCGTTCTCTCCCTTTTCAGGGAGGCTGGCATGTGCCGCTCTCCCGATCGCGTTTACGACAAGGGACGTACCGTCAAGGCTGACCTCACCTCCAAGGGGTAAGGAACCAACGGCTTTTCCAAGTGAATCAGCCCATTTTTGAAGTTCCGGACCATCACCTCGAAAAACGGCTTCGCACATGTCAGGGACAATATTGACCGCCTCCCCGGCCTTGAAAGAATCCAGAAAGATCTTTCCCTGATCTTCGACGGGGATGTCCAGCTTCACGTGGAGACCGCCTTTTTCAGCATGCACTATGCCTTCATGTATGTCAGGGGTGAAGCCTGCTATTGGGGTCTCTTCATTGGCTGCATACCACCTGATCCCCCTGAAACCGCTCTCCTCGTTTGTACCGAAAATGATCCGGATCCTCCTTGAAAGGCGGTGATCCTCATCGGCAAGGATCTTCAACGCCCACAACGCTGCAATGGTCGGCCCCTTGTCATCAGTGGTACCGCGCCCGTACATTCTTCCTTCGTGGATCTCTGCGCCAAAGGGGGGGTATTTCCAGCCCTTCCCTTCAGGCACTACATCGAGATGCCCCAGCACCGCGATCATCTCCTTGCCCGACCCGTACTCGGCATAACCTATCATGCCGTCCCTGTTAACCGTCCTGAACCCCAACTCAGAAGAGGTCTCCAGGGCCAGGCTGAGTGCCTGGTGAACTCCTTCCCCGAAGGGTTTACCGTTTTCCGGGGGGCCTTCAACGCTTCTGATCCTTATCATCTCCGACAGGTTCGAAATGATATGGGGCCTGTACTTTTCCAGCAGGGATTTTTCAGACATATCTCTGTTCACACCCTTCACAAAACCATAAGGTCTCTGGGGAATTTTGTCAGGGACTCACATCCGTTTTCGGTAACCACGACGCAGTTCTCGACCCTTATGCCGATCTTGCCGGGAATGTAGATCCCTGGTTCAATACTGAAGGTCATGCCGGGCGAAAGGACCTGGTGATTCCCTCTCATAATGTTCGGAGATTCATGAATCGCAAGACCTATCCCGTGACCCAGGCGGTTGTTGAACAGATCTCCGTAGCCGGCTTTCTCGATCACTGAACGGGCGGCAACGTCAAGGGATTCCGATGTAATGCCCGGACGGGCGAACTCCTCACCAGCTATCTGTGAACGAAGAACAGTGCCGTACATCTCAACAATCTCCTGCTCCGGCCTTTCTCCGATAAAGAATGTCCGGGTCATGTCGGAGAAGTAACCCTTGTAGCGGCAGCCGAAGTCGATAAGAAGGGAGTCCTTTTCCCTGATCACACCTTCGCCACCAGGGTAGTGCGGTTTAGCGGCATTATCCCCCCTTGCGACAATGGGTGTGAAAGCCTGGGATGTCGCTCCGAAGTCATCAAGAAGTTCCAGGAGCTTTCTGCGTATTTCCTTCTCCGAACAGCCCGGGCGAATGAAGGGGAGAAGAGCCTCAAGTGCTTTGTCGGATATCTCTCCCGCCTTTTTAAGGCATTCGATCTCGTAACTGTCCTTGATAAGGCGCAGCGTACCAAGGGTATGCCATCCGTTAGCCAGTGTTACTTTCTGACGTTGGGCCATCTCGACGGCGTCGACGGCCATTATTGAATCATTGACCCCGATAACCGCACCCTCGCCAATGCCGTGGTCCGCAAAGGCCCTCGAAAGGGAATCAAAGAACCAATCTTCGTCTCCCCATTCATAGACAGGGGTGGAATCTGGAAGCTCCTCCCTGTATTCCTGGGAGTATATTCTGGAAACCACCGCAAAAGACCTTCCATCTGCCAGAAGGAAGAGGCCGTTGAACCTCTCCCCCGGGTGGGGGGCCAGGCCGGTGAGGTATTCAAGGTCCGGCGAAGGGGCAATTACAAGAGCGTCAAAATTGCTCTCTCTTACAAGTTGGAATGCCTGTGTCATTCTGTTGACATTGATCATAGGAGGCCTCCTTAACGGCGCTTCTGGCGAGCCTGCCAGGCGTGAAGTGCAAGGGCCAGTCCGATAACCCCGTAGGTGACAAAAACCCTGAAGTATTCACCTATCATCGCGTCGCCGATCAGGTTCTTTCCGGCGAGGGGTGAGACAATAAAAAGAGTGTGGAAAAGAAGGGTCCCCAACAGAGCCTGACCGATCGTCGCCTTGCTGACTGAGGCTCCTCCGATAAGAATTGCCGCTACCGCAAAGGTCCCCACCTGCACGTGACTGCCGTAGGTATTGATGTTCCCCAGGTTCTGAAGGAAGATCACCTGGCCTATCCCCGCCAGAACCGTGGAAAAGATAATGGCTATAACCCTTGTCCTGTCGACCTTTATCCCCGCGACCTCTGCGATATGCCTGTTCTGTCCTACTGCACGGAACTCCTGCCCAAGTTTTGTCCTTATCAGGAAATGAATGGCAAGACATAGTACGGCGACAGCCAGCAGGGTGAAAACTGGGATGATAATGGGAAAGATGAACCCCGGGATGTTGATGCGTATCTTCCACAGGTTGTCCAGGGCATAATGCATGCTCTTGATATCCAGGGTGTTCCGGAGGCCTATCCCGGTAGAAAGCAGCATCGTAGGTATCCTTATGGGGATGAAATTCCCCATGAAGTAGAGGCAGATAAGCTGGTATATTCCGTTGGCGAAGAATCCCAGGATGATACCTGTTATCATCTCCTTGCCTTTTGCCTGGTTGAAAAGTTTGCCAGTTAGCCAGCCGAACAGAATGGAGAGGGGGATCGAGATAAGGGTCGTCACGGCAAATCCGCTGAAGCCCGCCATCTGGAAATTTGCCGTCGCTATATATCCGAACTGCCCGGCCATGGCTCCCAGGACAATCCCGAAGTTGAGTCCCATTCCTGCAAGTATCGGTATTATCAGCGAAATTACCAGGAAACTGTTCCTTGCCATTCGGGTGATGATCTCGTTGATCAGGAAGGGAAGGCTGAGACCGCTGTAGTAGCCTCCAAAGACACACAGGACAACAAAGAAGATAGGAACTACGTTCTTCCTCAGGTAGTACTTCCAGATGCGTTCCTTGTAAGTGATCTCTTCGGCTTCCTGGAGCATAAGTTTCTTCGACTGGTCCCTGTTGTCTGCTGTCAACTCACGTCACCCCCGATCTCCCTGCGGGTGAGTGCGTACAGGATGATCCCGTTGCTTATGATTATCCTTATAACGTCGGCGATGTTGTCCGCCACGACGACGTTTGCTACCGGCATGGACACGACCAGTATCGACTGGAAAAGAAATGTCCCGATGATGGCGTGGGTAACTGTGGCCCTTTTAAGGCTCGCACCTCCGATAAGTATTGAGGCAACGGCGAAGAATGCCATAAAAAGTGGAGCCATGTAAAGCTGGATGAACCCGAAACTCTGTGCGTAGACCACGATCCCTACCGCGCCAAGGGCGTGGGATATCGAAGATCCGATGATCCTGTAGCGGTTCACGTTAAGCCCGGAAGATTCGGCGAACCTTGGGTTCGATCCAACTGTGGAAAGGGCGATACCTGTCTTTGTCCTGGAAAAGATCCAGAGGGCCAGGCAGAAGAAAGCTAATATCAGGAGGAGACCCGTCGGAACCGTAACGCCAAAGATGTCGAAGGAAAGGAAGTTGTCCAGTACTTTCCCCAGCCTGTCCTGAATGGCTATGGTCACCCTCAAGCCTGACCCTCCGTAGGGCCAGATCATTTCGGGGCTCTTGTAGGGGGCCAAAAACCAGAATATGCACATCAGGGAGACTATCGAGAAACCAAAATATGTTCCAACAGTCATCTCCTGCCCCTTGACCTTGTTCAGCAGGATCCCGTAGAAGAAACCCGTTATTGCCCCCAGGATGGCTGCCACCCCTATTGAGAAGAAGAGACCCGAAAAACCTGCCATGTCAAATTCTATGCTAAGGGTAGTGGCCACTATACCGCAGGTAATGCCCAGCGGAAGGGCAAAATTGGGTCCTGCACCGCTCTGGATTGATGGGATCATCGCGAGGACAAGAATGCCGTTCATCCCGAAACGGGTAAGAACGCTCGAAAGTATCTGCTCCATCGGCAGTTTCAGGAAAAGGGCCGAAGCCAGAAGGAACAGAAGGAAAGCGAAAATGATAAGGCGGGCGACCCCAAAGTCCCTGTAAAAGTCAAGGATCCTCTCCTTCATAGTGGTTTTCTCTGGAACGAGGCTGTCTTCCGGCATCAGGAGACCTCCTTCATGTGGTGGGTCAGCGCTCCGGCCATCATGAGGCCGAATCTTTCGTTGCTGTCATCCGGGGGGAGTATCCCCTCTAGACGCCCCTTGTAGATTATGGCGATCCTGTCGCAGACGGATCTGAGCTCTGCCAGTTCCGACGAGGTCATGACAATGGTCACCCCGGCCTTTCTGTTCAGTTCCACGAGCAGATTGAGGACCAGGCGCTTTGCCCCCACATCGATCCCCCTGGTAGGTTCCGACACGAAAAGCACCCGGGGTTCCAGGGTCAGTGCTTTTGCAATACAGACCTTCTGCTGGTTCCCACCGCTAAGCCGCCTTGTAAGCTGATCGGGTCCCGTGCAGCGGATATCAAGGTCTTTTATCATTTTCTCGGTGTGCCGCCTGGAGGTCTCAAAATCCATCAGCTGGATGATCCCTTTTTTCAGGAACTTGCCCTGGCTCTGCATAGCCTGGACAATGATGTTCATCTCTATGGAGTCTTCGAGCAGAAGACCGATACCCCTTCGGTCCTCGGATACGAAGGCCATTCCGCTGTTCAAAGCTGCAATGGGGTTGTTCAGGGGTACGGGCTTACCGTTAAGGACGATCTCACCGGTGGATGGGTAAAGTCCCATAATGCCGTTGGCGATCCCTATCTTTCCATGACCCGCCAGACCTCCGATCCCCAAGATCTCCCCCGGAACAACGTCGAGGTTGACGCCGTGAAGTTCTTCCCCGGGCATCTCGACATGCAGGTTTCGTATGGAGAGTAGTGGTTCAGGGCATTCCATGTCCGTTTCACACTTGTCTTTCCTGGTCACGGCCTGGATCTTTCTTCCGACCATCAGTTCGGCAAGTTTTCCGACCGTGGCCTCTTCCGGCTTCATCGTGGCGACCTGCTCACCGTCACGCAGAACGGTTATCTTGTCGGAGATCTTGAGGACCTCGTCAAGCCTGTGAGTAATGAAAAGAACAGATATCCCCTGTTTTGAAAGGCGTTTTACAGTTTCAAGCAGGGTGTCAGCGTCAGCCTCCGTAAGGACTGCTGTCGGTTCGTCCAGCACCAGGAGCTGCAAGTTGTCCTTGTCGAGTTCGCGGGCTATCTCGATGAACTGCATGAAACCCACTGGAAGGCCCGCCACTTTCAGCATTTCGTCTATACCAAGGTCAAGTTTTTCAAGGGAGGCCCTGGCATCCTTCCGCATCTTCTGGATGTCGAGAGTCTTCATCTTGTCACCCAGGAATCTGCTCCAGATGTTGGGTATGGTCGGTTCCCGGTTCAACTTGATGTTCTCCATGACGGTGAAGCCGGGAAGCAGCATGAATTCCTGGTGTACCATCCCTATCCCCAGGGCCATGGCATCTTCCGGAGAGGAAGAGGGCGCCGGCTTGCCGTTAAAGAGGATCTTGCCCTTGAACCCCCCTGTGCTATGGATCACGGGCATGCCGAAAAGGATATTCATAAGGGTCGACTTGCCGGCTCCGTTCTCCCCTACAATGGCATGGACCTCTCCCGGTTCAACGGCAATATTAATGCCCTTGAGAACCTTGTTCCCAAAATAATCCTTGCGGATATTTTTCATTTCAAGACGAGGTCCCGTCATCCGGAATCCTCCTTATTTTCAATTTTGGCAGAGAAAGAGGGGCCGGAAGTTGCGGGGCCCCGTCTTTCTCCTAAAAGGCTACAGATAATTCTTCAGAATAAGTTGTTCCTGAAACTATTTCCCGCCGAAGATGATGGACTCACCCACTACGAGAAGGAAGTTGTCCGCTTTCTCGCCAGTGGCGACGTTGTTGTAGGTACTGAACTGGCAATCTCCAGCGTACTTGGTGAGAAGTCCCTTCAAGTGTTCAACATCAGCGCCCTTGATCTTTCCGTCGGCCAGGTCAAAGCCGTATTCGACAGAGGCGTAGGTGAATGCCATGTTAATGGGTATCTTCCAGGTTGCGAACCTTCCGGCACCGCCGCCGTCCACGACCTTCTTCTCGATCGCTTCAAGAATGAACGCTACGTCTCCGGCCTTGCCCTCGGGGATCTCAATTCCGAGCGCGCCGGGATATGCGTGGTAGGGACTTGGGCAGCACTGCTCGGGATAGATGGCTCCCGTCATCAGGACTGACTTGATAAGAGGTTCCTGCATGCCGCAGTTCGTGCTGAAAAAGGCGGTGTCCTTGCCGTACTTCTCGACCTGGCGCGGCACGTCCTCAAGAATGAATTGCTGTGCGCCTGCTATACCGGCGTCACCTGTGGGGTCGGGAGCGTTCACAAAGACCCACTCGATCCCGCGCTTTTCGCACTCCGCCTTCATGATGTCGCGGCGCTCGGAAAGCAGCGGGTAGGACATGTGGCGGGGGAAGGAGATGTGAACAAATGTCTTGGCTCCCATCTTTTCGGCAAGGTCGATTATGGTTACGCCACGTTTCGGGTTGTCCGTCTCAAGGACCAGGTCGGCCTTCTGGGCCGAGAGCATGGGGTCCTCGTGGGGGACGATATTGATAAAGAACATGTCGGGACGGATCTCCTTGACCTTGTCGATCGCCGCTGCAGATCCGGGAACACCCTGGACCAGCGCGATGGCCTTTACATCGGGGTCGGCGGCCATGCTCAGGATCTGCTGGATAGTGGTCTCCTGCTCATCCATGAACTTGTCTGGATAGGTGACATGTATTATCCTGCCCGGGTACTTTTTGATCATCTCCTGTGCAGCCTGGTACTCTTCCTCACCCTGGGAAGTTGTGCCGGTCATAACA
>DFZC01000040.1:12435-38477 GCA_002383685.1 Synergistaceae bacterium UBA4066
AGTGAAAGAAACGGTGGACAGAGAAATATATTTCAAATATATTACTTATGTACCAGAAGCGCGTCACTACGTCAAGGTATTTTGAGGAGGACAAGGGTTTGATGAATAAAAATTTTAAAAATAGCGGCGGTTCCCTGAGGATCGTGGTCTACGACTTTTTCAGGGAACAGATGAAGAATGGTCACCTCATCCCCGGTCACCTCATTAATGTCAAAGAGATCGGCGAAAGCCTCGGTATCAGCATGACCCCCCTCAGGGAAGCCCTGGTTCAGCTCGAAACGGAAGGTTTCATTACTGTTATTCCGAGGAAAGGCGTCGTCCTCAATGGTCTCTCCCTCAGGAAGATCCGCCACATTTATTCCGTTCTCGGCTCCCTTGAAGCCGTTGCGCTCAGGGATGCGTTCTGCCTGATCGACGGGGATTCCGTTGAAAATGCCAAAAAGATCAACGCCGAAATGAAGAATTGCCTGGTCGGGAACGACTCACAGGGTTATCTTGCTCGCAACAACAGGTTTCATGGTCTATGGCTCGACAGAACCGAAAATGACGAACTATTGCGCCAGATCAGGATCATGAAGGAAAGGCTCTACGAATTCCCCGGCAACGAGGATCTTATCCCCGAATGGGAGGAAGCCAGCCTTTCGGAGCATGAAGAACTCCTCGCAAGAATAGGCTCGGGGGACCAGGAAGGGGCCATAGATTTCCTTCAGTTCGTCCACTGGGATTTCGTTCACCAGGAAGGGTTTGTTCGGCGTTTCTACTCCCAGCACCTCGACTCCCTCGAAAAGAAGAGGGGGGAGGTCGTCATTCACTGGTGACCCTGCCGTATGTCCCCTGTTGATCTGGATCTGACATGACCTGCCCCCTGAACGAGATCTTGCTTTCCATTATTTTAAGCATTTCCCAACCGGCATACGTAAGACCGTGAGTTCTGTGGTACATGGCAAGTATCTCCAGGGGTGCCGGTTTTGAACCTGCAAAACCAACCATTCTTAGCTGTTTTTCCTGCGGGAAAGATAATGCGAAACTTTCCGGGAGAAAGGTTGCTCCCAGTCCCTCTGCAGCCAGGTTGCCTGCCGCAAGTAGGCTGTCCACGACCAGGCCGGAATTTAGCGGGGTCTGGTTCTGTATGGCAAAGTCGTCGAGGTATGAACACAAATTGGTTTCATCTGAAAATGTTATGAAGGGGAGAGAAAGGGCTTCCTCGGAGGATACTTCTGTTCTGCCGGCAAGGAGACCGGCTGAACAGACAAAACACAGCTCTTCTTCCCCTATCGAGTGAAAAGTGATCTCCGGGTTTATTGGCACGTTGAGCCTCCTTTCGGAAATTACCAGTTCAACTTCGTTGTCCTTCAGTATCGCAAGAAGTTTGTCCCATCCCCCGGAGATCATGGATACCTTGATCGATGGGAAGGATCTATCGAAATCCCCGAGGATCCCTGGAAGAAGCGAGGCCGCGGCAAAAGGGGAACATCCTATCTTCAGGGTTCCTGTTTCCATGGTCTGAAGACTTGTTATCCTTCCGGCCACGTCGTCAAGATTCCTGAGGATCTCTTTTGCGGTTGTATAAAGCAGACGTCCCTCTGGTGTCAGCCTGATCCTTCTTTTCTGCCTGTTGAACAACCTGACTCCGAAATGTTTCTCTAGCCCTGCTACGTGCTGACTGACGGAGGGTTGCGAGACAAAAAGCCTTTCAGCGGCGGATCGGAACGATCCTTCCTCGACAACGCAGCAGAAGGTGTTCAGCTGGAAAAGTGTGATCAATATAACCACTCCTTTCATAAGTGAAACCTTATCGGTTAGTTCAGAAAATCTTTATTGATAATAATTGTTTGGATAATAAAATGGCAAGTGAGAGTTTATATCAATTGCCAGGTTGGTGCTGCCCTGTGCTGAATGCCGCAAGGGAAAGTGAACTGATCCGTATCTGTCAGGAATTTGTCAGGATCCCGAGCGCTTCAGGGAACGAAAGACATATGGCAGCTTTCGTTAGGGACGTCATGCTCTCCCTGGGGTACGACAGGGCGGACATAGATTCCTGTGGGAATGTGACCGGAACGATCGATCTCGGCGGCGATGGGCCTTGCCTTCTTTTTGAGGCACAGATGGATCATGTAGATGTTGCGGATCCCTTCGAGTGGGAATTCTACCCTTTTGGGGGGATACTCCAGAGCGGCCGGATCTACGGCAGAGGGGCCACAGACCAGAAAGGCAGTCTTGCGGCCATGATCTGTGCCGCCTCTTTCCTGAAGGAAGACAGGCATCCAGGATGCGCGGGAAGAATTGCTGTTGCTGCTACAGTCCACCAGGAAAGGATCGAAGGTGCTTCCTCCAGGTTCGTCTGCAGCAGTCATCATCCCGACCTGGTTGTCTCCGGCGAGGCTTCGGCTCTCAAAATAGAAAGGGGCCAGCGTGGAAGGGCAGAGATAATAGTCGAGACTCTTGGCAAACCCGCACATTCCGCCAATCCCGAATACGGAATAAACGCTGCAAACCACATGGTCTCTCTTGTTTCGATCCTTTCCGACAGTTTCCGACCTGTTACGGACCCGTTCCTGGGCGATGGCATCCTGGAACTGACAAGACTGGTCTCATTCCCTGAAACGGCAACGGGTGTAGTCCCGTCAAGATGCCAGGCTGTATTCGACCGTCGGGTGATACTGGGTGAAACGAGGGACGGCATTCTTTCCCAGATAGAGGAGATAATCGGTGAAGCAGGCCGTTCCATACCCGGCCTGAAGGCTTCGGTAAGGATCTCATCCTCTGAAGAGAGATGCTACACGGGAGTTCAGATAAAAGGGGAACACTTCGTTCCCGCATGGCTTCTTGAAAGGGAGCATCCCTTTGTAAAAAGATGTCTTGATGGGCTTGACTTGATCGGATTGCCCCCGATAGTGGCCGAAAGACCGGGGTTCGGTACAAACGGATGTTATTACGGCGGCGTCAGAAAGATCCCGACAGTGGCTTTCGGGCCCTCGTTCCAGGATCTTGCCCATATTACCGACGAGTATCTTGAGGTTGACCAGCTCCTGAAAGGCTGTCTTGGATATTACGGTATAGCTGGAGCCGTGTTGGGTATCTGAAGAAAACCGGTCCAAAAAATGATCAAGGAGGCGCATGTATATGTTCTCCAAGAAGAGAGAGGAAACCCTGATAGACCTTTGCAGGGCTATGGTGAGGACTCCCAGCCTTTCGGGCAAGGAGGAGGCTATTGCAGGGCTTGTAAAGAGCACCATGGAAAGACTCGGGTTTGACGAAGTTTCAGTTGACCGGTTCGGGAATGTGGTAGGGAAAATAGTCCTTGGCGAGGGGGGGAAAAAGATCCTTCTGGAGGGACATATGGATCACGTAGAGGTCAGCGATCCGACCAGGTGGACCTACGATCCCTTTGGCGGTGATCTGGTCGACGGGAAGATATACGGGAGAGGGACCACCGACATGAAGGGCAACCTGGCCGCAATGATAGTTGCCTCCTCCCTTGTCAAGGAGGACCTGGCAGGCACGCTTGACGGAGAGATACTGGTGGGCGGCTCTGTCCACGAGGAATGTTTCGAGGGTGTCGCCTCTGAGGAGATAGCCGGAAAATATAATCCGGACCTGGTCGTGATCGGGGAGCCTTCAGGCCTTACCCTCAAGAGAGGACAGAGGGGAAGAGCAGAGGTTGTAGTCGAGACCTTCGGCAAGAACGCCCACTCCTCCAACCCCTCGGTGGGGATCAATGCCATCAAGAAAATGATGAAAGCGCTCCTTGCAGTAGAAAAGGGGTTCACACCCAGGAAACACCCCGTTCTGGGAGAGGGTATCCTGGAAGTCACCGATATCATATCCTCGCCCTATCCTGGCGCCAGCGTAGTTCCCGACAGGTGCGTGGCGACTTTCGACCGACGCCTGCTTGAAGGTGAGACAACAGAGGATGTGCTGGACCAGGTGAGGGATTTCCTTGCCCCTCTCATTTCGGAGGATCCCCAGATGAAGTTTGCCGTTTCTCTGGCCCTGGGGAAAGAAAAATGTTACACCGGTGAGACCATCTCGGCCGAAAGATTTGCCCCGGGCTGGATATTCCCGGAAGATGACCCTTTTGTAAAAGCCTCCCTTGAAGGGTTGAGGTCCGTAGGTCAGGATCCTGTAGTCTCACACTATTATTTCTGCACCAACGGCAGCTACTACGCAGGAAAGGCCGGGATACCCACGATCGGGTTCGGCGGGTCCCTGGAAACATTGGCGCATGTTGATGACGAGTACATTGAAGTTGAACAGCTGATAAAGGCCTGCGAAGGTTATTTCGGGATCATTCGCTCGGCATTGGGAGCCAGGTTCTGAATATGGCGAGACCTCTGGGATTGAAATGTGTCCTTTGCGGAAGGGAATTCGACCCCCGTTCAATGGTCTATACCTGTCCCGACTGCGGTTCCGACGGTACCCTTGACGTTCTTTACGATCTCGTTGACGCCCGGAAAAGGATAAACAGGAAAACTCTGGCTGCCGACACCAGACCCAGCCTCTGGAGATACGGGGAGGTCCTTCCCGTTGAAAAAGCCTCAAGCATTCCTGATCTTTCCGTCGGCTGGACCCCCCTCTACAGTTCGCCTTCCCTTTCTGCAAAATATGGCGTTGGAGAGGTCTTTGTCAAGGACGACGGGCGCAACCCCACCGGATCCCTGAAAGACAGGGCCAGTTCGGTGGGTGTGGCAAAGGCAGCCGATTTTGGCCAAAAAAACATATCCTGTGCTTCTACAGGCAACGCGGCCAGTTCTCTGTCCGGTTTTGCCGCTGTGGCAGGTCTGAAAAGCATAATTTTCGTGCCGAGGTCTGCACCTGTGGCCAAGGTGGCTCAACTCCTTGTTTACGGTGCGACCGTGGTTCTGGTCAATGGCGATTATGCAAAGGCTTTCGACCTGGCTTCCATGGCTATTGAAAAATGGGGATGGTACAACCGCAACTGTGCCATCAATCCTTTTCTTGTCGAGGGAAAAAAGACCTGTGCCATGGAAATAGCGGAACAGCTTCAATGGAATGTACCAGATATTGTCGTCGTTCCTGTTGGCGATGGCTGCATTATAAGCGGTCTTTACAAGGGTTTCTTCGACCTGATGGAGTTGGGGATAACGGCGAGTATCCCCAGGATAGTGGGAGTCCAGGCTGAGGGCGCCTCACCACTTGTCGAAGCTTATGAAACAGGAGCTGAAAAGGTCCAGTTCGGTCCTGCCGAGACGATCGCGGACAGTATTTCCGTAGGTGCCCCAAGAAACTGGGCCAAGGCGCTCAGAGCGGTGAGAAAAAGCGGGGGAGAAATGATCAGGGTTTCCGACAAGGGTATTCTTGATTCCATACCGGAACTTGCCAGGGAGACCGGTGTTTTTGCCGAACCCGCAGGAGCGACCTCATTTGCCGGCTTCCGGAAAATGGCTATGCAGGGCAAGACAGGTTCCCGGGACAGGATAGCCCTCGTAGTTACCGGGAACGGATTAAAAGACATTCCTTCGGCACGAAAGGCGGTTGGTGAGCCCATCGAAGTTGAGCCTGAACTCCGGGATCTTGAAAAAGTCCTTGGATTAAACGTATAGAACGGGTCTTGTCCTTTGAGAACCGGTTACCTAAGGAGGAAAGAATATGTTTGGGAAGTGCAGTGAGGCCTTGAGAAAAGTTGATCCGTCCATCGCGGCGGTCATAGATTCGGAACTAAAGCGTGAACGTGAAGGTATAGAGCTTATCGCTTCCGAGAATGTGGTATCTCCGGCTGTCCTGGCAGCCATGGGCTCCGTGCTGACCAACAAGTACGCTGAGGGATACCCGGGGAAAAGATATTACGGCGGCTGTGAGGTCGTTGACCAGGCTGAGGACCTCGCAAGGGACAGGGCAAAAAAGCTCTTTGGCTGTGATCACGCCAACGTTCAGCCCCACTCAGGCTCCCAGGCCAACATGGCAGCCTATTTTTCTGTCCTTAAGCCAGGGGACACCATTCTTGCGATGAACCTTTCCCACGGGGGGCACCTGACCCACGGCAGCCCGGTAAACTTTTCGGGCCAGCTTTACAACGTTATTCCCTACGGGGTCTCCATGGAAACCGAAACAATAGATCTTGACCAGGTGGCTGATCTTGCCAGGGAGCACAGGCCCGTCATGATAGTCTGCGGCGGCAGTGCATATCCCAGGAACATAGATGCAGCCGGGTTCAGCGAGATCGCGAAGGAAACTGGAGCGCTCCTTATGTTTGACATAGCCCATATAGCGGGATTGGTCGCTGCCGGAATTCATCCCGACCCGGTACCCTTCTGTGATTTTGTAACTACTACGACTCACAAGACACTAAGGGGGCCCAGGGGCGGAATGGTCATGTGCAGGGAGCAGTTCGGAAAATCGGTTGACAAGGCAGTCTTTCCCGGAATGCAGGGTGGCCCCCTGATGCATGTGATCGCCGCAAAGGCGGTGGCTTTCCAGGAGGCTCTCCAACCCTCCTTCAATGATTATCAGGAGCAGATAGTAAATAACGCAAAGGCACTTGCCGGTTCCCTTCTGAAAAGGGACTTCCGCCTGGTTTCGGGCGGGACCGATACCCACCTTATTCTGGTGGATCTGACCAACAGGGGCATTACCGGGAAAGACATGGAGATAGCCCTTGACAAGGCAGGTATCACGGTGAACAAGAACACCGTTCCTGCAGAGACAAGAAGCCCCTTTGTCACCAGCGGGATCCGGATCGGTACTCCCGCAGTTACCACAAGAGGTTTTAAGGAGGCCGAGATGGATATCCTTGCAGGCTGGATCGAAATAACGGCCAACAATATCGGGAACGATAAAGTCCTTTCGGCAGTCAGAGCCGAGGTTCTTGAACTCTGCAGCAATTTCCCCCTTTATAAGGGTTATTGAGAATACCGGGAAGGAGATGCAACAAATGATAGACCTTACTATGAACGAGGAACAGCTCAAGAGGACCATCGAAAGGGCCAGGGAGAGGAATGTCATCATCCCGACCTTCGAGCAGATGAAAGACCCTGGCAAGATCCCGGCAAGTATCAAGGAAAAACTTAAATACGTAGGGTTGTGGGATGTGAACAGCCTTAACCTTTTCAGGATCACATGGAAGAACGAACCGGTTAAAAAGGGCGGACTTTATGGAGACGTCAATTTTCTTGAACTTCCCAAAGAGATAACAGGTGTCGATGCACGCATAGTGGCCCTGGTAGGGAAGTGGTTCCCGACAGGATCGCACAAGGTCGGGCCTACCGTCGGCTGTCTCGTTCCAAGGCTTGTGACAGGTCAATTCGATCCCACGACCCAAAAAGCTATCTGGCCATCCACCGGAAACTACTGCCGGGGCGGAGCTTACAATTCACAGCTTCTTGCCTGCGAATCCATCGCCATCCTTCCCGAGGGGATGAGCAGGGAGAGATTTGACTGGCTCCGGCAGGTCGCTGGAGAGGTCATAGCGACTCCGGGAAGCGAAAGCAACGTCAAGGAGATCTTTGACAAGACCTGGGAACTCAAGCGGTCCAGGGAAGATGTGGTGGCTTTCAACCAGTTCGAGGAGTTCGGCAACTACCTCTGGCACCATGAGATAACCGGTTCGGCCGTGGAAGAGGGGTTCCGTCTTGTCGCCAGGCCGGGGGACCGCTTCTTCGGCGTTACATTTACTTCCGGGTCGGGCGGCACACTGGCTGCGGGAGATTACATGAAAAAGATCTTCCCTACCTCGAGAATAGCTGTCGGGGAGGCTCTTCAGTGTCCCACGCTTCTGCAGAATGGTTTCGGCGCTCACCGGATAGAGGGCATAGGGGACAAGCACGTACCCTGGATCCACAATGTCAAGAACACCGACATGGTAATAGACGTTGATGATTCTGACAGCATGGCCCTTATACGCCTGTTCAACGAGCCGGCGGGTCTTGCCTTCCTCAGATCCAGAGGAGTCCCTGCTGACGTCGTTGAACAACTGCCGCTGATGGGTATTTCCAGTGCTGCGAACGTTATCATGGCAATCAAGATGGCCAGGTATTATGAACTTACGGAAAAAGATGTGATCTTCACCGTTTTCACCGACTCCATGGAGATGTACGGTTCAAGGCTAAGAGAGATGGAGGAGGAATACGGCAATTACAGTGAAATAGACGCCGCAGTGGATTTCAATCGCAGCATCCTCGGTTTGAGCACGGACTGGATGAAGGAGCTCACATATTACGACAGGAAAACGATACACAACCTGAAATACTACACCTGGATAGAGCAGCAGGAACGTGAGCTGGATGAACTCAACGCCCAGTGGTACGATGCCGAAAATTACTGGGGGAGCATTCCCCCGCTTGCGGGGAAGATAGACGAAAAGATAAACCAGTTCAATAAAATGGCAGGGCTTCTCTGATCAAAAGGCCCGTGAATGACCAGAACCGGTCTTTCACGGGCCCTTTTTACTACCAGGCAGCAGGAAATGCAGGAAAGGAGTGTTTTTTTTGTCTTTCGACATGATTTTTAAGGGGGGAACCGTGTTTGACGGGAGCGGTTCCAAAAGTTTTTTATCTGATATCGGTATCCAGGGGTGGAAGATCAAGGCCATTGGGGATCTTGGCGGAGCCGAATCCGGCGAGGTCATAGATGTCAGCGGGAAAGTGGTCTGCCCGGGGTTCATTGACACCCATAGCCACTCCGGCATAGGGGTTCTGGCAGATCCGGCCGCGCCGCATAATATTATGCAAGGCATAACCACATGTCTCATAGGCCAGGACGGAATGGGCGCGGCTCCCATGGTGGACCAGTTCAGGGAACCATGGAAGAAATCCATGTCAGGCCTGGAGGGCAGCTATGACATAGACTGGAACTGGAGTTCCGTAAGCGAGTATATGGACAGGCTGGATAAGGCGGGTACAGGGCCAAATTTTGCCTACCTCGCACCCCACAGCAACATACGCCTTTCTGTAATGGGGTTGAATGACCGCGAGCCTTCTGCAGAGGAAATGAAGGAGATGAAACAACTTCTCGGCAAATGCCTTGAAGAGGGATGCTTTGGGATGTCTACCGGAATGATATATCCCCCATGCAGTTATGCAAAGACCGATGAATTCATTGAGCTGGGCCGTGTTTTGAAAGAAACCGACACTGTTTTTGTGACGCACCAGAGGAGCGAGGCGGATTCTATTCTCGATTCCATGGACGAGATCATCGAGATAGGAGAAAAGAGCGGCTGCCGTATTCACTTCTCCCATTTCAAGGTGGCGGGAAAAAAGAACTGGGACAAATTCCCCGGTATCATGAAGAAACTGGATATTTGCGTGAGAAAGGGCATAAGGGTCTCCGCAGACCAGTATCCCTATGTGGCAGGAAGCACCATACTAAGCGTGATCCTGCCTCCATGGGCCCATGACGGCGGTACTGACAGGATCCTTGAACGCCTTCGTGACCCTGAAGCAAGAAAAAGAATGACCAGGGACATTCTCAACGGTATACATGGCTGGGATAATTTCGTTGATTTTGCAGGCTTTGACGGTATTTTTATCACCTTTGTAAAGACCGGGAAGAACAGTGATGCCGTTGGGAAAAGCCTTGTGGAACTCGGGGAGATGCGCGGGAAGGAACCTCTTGAGGCCGTCTACGACCTCCTGCTGGAGGAAGAGAATGTGGCAGGCCTTGTAAACTTCTACGGGAGCGAGGATCATGTCCGGCACATAATGCAAAGACCCGAGCAGAACTTCTGTACCGACGGGATTCTTGGAGGCAAACCCCACCCCAGGGTTTACGGAAGCTATCCCAGAGTTCTCGGAAGGTATGTCAGGGATGAGAGGATACTTGAAATGGCTACCGCCATCCATAAAATGACCGGAAAGCCCGCTGCCATGCTTGGAATAACAGACAGAGGCCTTTTAAAAGAGGGCCTTTCGGCTGACATAGTGGTGTTCGCCGCCGACCGGGTTATCGACACGGCGGATTATTCAGATCCTGTCAGGTATCCGAAAGGTATCGAACATGTAATGGTCAACGGCAAAATGCTCGTGAGGAACGAGGTCCATCACCCCGATAAGGCCGGAAAAGTCATCCGGTCCAGTGGAAGGAGGGGGTAGGGAGAGATCTGTCCTGGTGCGATCTTCAAGCAGAAAAAGCGCTGATATACAGTCCGTTGGCGACATTCTGGACATTTTCAAGGGAGGTTTGATCATGGTTTCGTTCAAAACAGGGATAAAGAAAACTCAGACTGTCTTCACTACGAGAGAGAGAGGTTGATCGAAAAGTGTCTACGAACAGGATCCCGTCAGATATCGAGATAGCTCAGAACGCGAAGATGAAGCCCATCGTTGAGGTGGCCTCGTCTATCGGCATCAACGATGATGAACTGGAACTCTACGGACCCTACAAGGCCAAGGTGACCAGGGGGCTGTGGGAAAGGATCAAGGACAGGCCCGACGGCAAACTGGTCCTTGTGACGGCCATAACTCCTACACCGGCAGGGGAGGGCAAGACCACTACTTCCGTCGGGCTAGGGCAGGGTCTTGCCGCCATTGGGAAGAAGTCCATGATAGCGTTGAGGGAACCGAGCCTCGGCCCAAGTTTCGGGGTAAAGGGCGGAGCCGCCGGAGGCGGCTACTCCCAGGTGGTTCCCATGGTCGATATCAACCTGCATTTTACCGGCGACATCCATGCGGTAACTTCCGCCCACAACCTTATCTCCGCAATGGTTGACAATCACCTGCAGCAGGGGAATGAACTGGATATAGACTCACGCAGGATCGTCTGGAGGCGCGTGATGGATCTGAACGAACGCGCCCTCCGTCACGTGATCGTAGGTCTCGGAGGAAAGCCCCATGGCATCCCCAGAGAGAGCGGGTTCGACATCACTGTCGCTTCGGAACTCATGGCTATTCTCTGTCTTTCCACGAATATCATGGACCTTAAGGAAAGGGTGAGCAGGATCATTATCGGCTACTCTTTCGACAACAGACCTGTCACTGCCGGTGATATCGGAGCTTCCGGGTCCGTCGCCGTCCTGTTGAAGGATGCCCTGAAGCCGAACCTTGTACAGACCCTTGAAGGGGTTCCGGCATTTGTCCACGGAGGCCCATTTGCGAACATTGCCCACGGCTGCAACAGTATACAGGCGACGAGACATGGGCTCAAGCTTGCCGATTACTTCGTGACCGAGGCAGGTTTCGGAGCGGACCTCGGCGCCGAGAAGTTTTTCGATATCAAGTGCAGGATGGCAGGATTAAAACCCGATGCGGTTGTTCTTGTCGCGACCGTTCGTGCTCTGAAGATGCATGGGGGTCTTCCAAAAACAGATCTGTTCCGGGAAGACCTGAAAGCCCTTGAGGCGGGTCTTCCCAACATGGAGAAGCATATCGAGAACCTGACCTCCTTCGGAGTGCCCGTTGTAGTGGCAGTGAACAGGTTCCCCACCGACACGGAAGCGGAGCTTGAATTGATAAGATCCAGGTGCACCAGACTTGGTGCGGCTGTCTCACTTTCCGAAGTATGGGAAAAAGGAGGCCAGGGAGGGATTGACCTCGCGGAAAAGGTGGTCGAAGCCTGTGCCAGGAGCAACGGATTCCGTTTCTTGTACGATGAGAAGTCTTCCCCCAGGGAGAAGATCGAGGCCATAGCAAAAAAGATCTACGGCGCAGGGGATGTACAGTACACCGATGTAGCCGAAAAGGATCTGGCGAACATACACGAAATGGGTCTGGACCACCTGCTGGTATGCATGGCCAAAACCCAGGCTTCAATATCTGATGACCCCGCCAGGGTCGGCCGCCCCGACGGCTTTACCCTGACGGTCAGGGAAGTCAGGGTATCTGCAGGAGCCGGATTCATTGTCCCGATAACGGGGAGCATTATGACAATGCCCGGCCTTCCGAAGAGACCGGCCGCGCTCAGCATCGATATAGACGAAGATGAGAAGATAACGGGACTATTCTAGTCCAGTTGAGAGTTATTCAAGTCGCAGAAAGGAAGATCCCTTGAATGAATGTCGCAAAGATCCTTGATGGAAAGGCAACTGCTGCGGCGCTGAGGGCAGATATCAGTGCACATGTGAAAAAACTTGCGGGAGAAGGAAAAAAGGCACCTGGCCTGGCGGTCGTTCTTGTGGGTGATGATCCAGCTTCAATGGTATACGTTGGACAGAAGGAAAAGGCCTGCCTCGAGGTGGGGTTCAGGTCCCATCTTCATCACCTTCCGGCTTCCACCGATACTGATACACTGATCGGCCTTCTCGGTCGAATGAACGAGGACCCGGATGTGCACGGGATACTGGTGCAGCTTCCGATCCCTGCCTACATTGACTGGACAGAGGCGGTCAGGGCTATCAGAGCCGAGAAAGATGTCGACGGGACCCACCCGTTGAACCTGGGAAAGCTTGTGATGGGGCTCAAAACAGTCGAGCCTTGTACTCCCAGGGGAATAATGCACCTGTTCAGGGAATACGGGATCATCACAGCAGGGAAAAGGGCGGTTGTTCTTGGGAGGAGCAATATCGTAGGGAAACCGATGGCACAACTCCTTATGGCGGCAGATGCCACGGTAACGGTATGTCACAGCAGGACCATTGACCTTGAAACACTGACCCGGGAGGCGGATATTATAATCGCCGCCATCGGAAAGCCTGAATTTCTGAAGGCCTCCATGGTGAAACCAGGCTGCATCGTCGTCGATGTCGGGATAAGCCGACTGGGCAGGGGACTGGTAGGAGATGTGGATTTCGAGGATGTTTCCCGTGTGGCCTCCTGGATAACACCCGTTCCCGGCGGGGTTGGCCCGATGACAATAGCTATGCTGCTTCAGAACACACTTGAAAGGTATTTTGAGATAGAAGGATAGCAAAATAAACGAGGCAAAATAATTGAATAAGGCCTCAGTTCTTACCGGGGCTCTTGTCAGTCACCTCCATTATCCTGGTTTCCAGGCACTTACCACACCCGTGGCAGCCTTTAGGGCATTTTCCGGTACCTTTTGCAAAGATAATGGTAAGTGCCAGGGCCGCTAAAATCACCAGGGGGAATAAAATCATTGCTGGTTCACCTGCGTTTCTCCGTTGGTGGCCTGTTAACGGATACCCTGAGCTTAACAGCGTTATCGGCGATGCGTTTCAGAATGGAGAAAGCCGCTTCGACCTCGTCCGGAGAGAGACCCTCCGAAAGGGCAATATGTGCCTGTTTTCGGGCTTCAAGGGCCAGGGGTAATAGACGCTGGCCCTCAGGGGTTGCCCTGAGGATATACTGCCTCCGGTCATCGGGGTTGCGTGTGCGGCTTACGTAGCCTCTCTGCTCAAGCTGTTTTACAGCCCGTGCGGTAGTAGTCTTGTCCATAAGAAGCCTTTCGCTGATCTCCTCCTGGGTCAGGCCGGGGAACAGGGCGATCTCCACAAGGAATCTCCTGGGCCCATGACCTATATCTGTGTCACTGAAGACCCTGTCCATGTATGCGCTCAAGTTCCGATGAATAATGGATATCAATTTTCCAAGGGATCCGTCCATGACCTAAGCCCCTTCCGGCGAGGGCTCAAGATTTCTCAGGGCCCTTGTCTGGGGAAGAAGGAAAAACAAGGTAATAATGAAAGAAAGGACATCCGCCACGGCGAAAGACATCCATACCCCGTTGATACCCAAAAAACGGGGCATTATCAGGAGCAGGGGTATGAAGAACAGTACAGGTCTGGCAGAGTTGATAATAAAGGCTGGCAGGGCCTTGCCCAATGCCTGGAATACGCTGCCTCCTACCTTGTTGTAGCCTGCAAAGAAGAAACCGGCCACCATCAGTCTCATAGCATGCGGACCCATTTCAAGTAGCGCCTTGTCGGAGGTGAAGATCCTCAACACCGGTCCCGGGAAGAGCAGCAGTATTGCGGCTATGCCTGAGCAGAAGGCTAGGGCCATTATGTTGGAGGTTCTTATTACCTCAAGGGTCCGGCTGTATTGCCTGGCCCCGTAGTTATACCCGGCAATGGGCTGCATGCCCTGGGCTATCCCGATGGTTGGCATGGCAGAGAACATGATCACCCTGTTGTTGACCCCGAAGACCGCAACAGCAACATTGCCGCCGTATAAACCCAGCAGCTGGTTGATCATTCCGAACACAATGCTGGAAGAAGCGTGATGAAGAAAAGCTGGAAAACCTATGGTAATGATCTCCCCCATTATGCGCAAACGAGGTGAAAGATCCCTTAGCCGGATGGCGATGATGCTTTTCCCAGAATGGAAAAACCACCCTATCCAGATCATTACCCCGATCCTTGAGATCACAGTGGCGATGGCCGCGCCTCTTATCCCCATCCCAAGGGTGAAAATGAAGATAGGATCCAGGATAATATTGGCTATGGCGCCAACAAGCATGGACCACATTGCTGTTCTTGCCGCACCTTCGGACCGGATGACATTGTTCATGGACATTGTGAAGATTATGAGGGGGCTGCCGAGGAAGATCACACCCATGTACTCCGATGCGTAGGGGAGTATTTCTGAAGATGCCCCGAAAAGCGACAATATGGGGTGAAGCAAAATGGTGCCAACAACGATATATGTTCCCCCGAGGATCGCGGTCGCAAGAAGGTTGTTGCCGAAAGCCCTCTGAGCTTTCTCGTAGTCGCGGGCTCCCAGGCTCCGGGAGATCAGCGATGCTGTACCTACGCCCAACATCGCCCCGGTACCTCCGATGATCATCTGGATGGGAAATGCCACGGAGAGCCCTGCAACACCCAGCGAGCCCACTCCGTGCCCTATGTATATGGTGTCGACCAGGTTGTAAAGGCCGTTTACGAACATTCCCACCATGGCAGGCAGCGACAGACGCCATATCAGCCGCCCCACCGGTTCATTCGCCAGCATCCTCTCCCTGCTGCTGCCCAAACAATGCACCTCCGCCGGACCATATTCAAGCCAGCGGATTATAGATCATAACTGTTGTATATGCAACTTTTATGCTCCTGGTTTGCTCCTGGTTTTGCTGCTTGTATCAGTCTCTTTCAAGGATCCATATGATGCGGTCGTCGGGATCAATTACCCGGTATATGCGGCCCTTGTCACGGTCCCATGCGAAGGGCCCGCTTGAAGCAGGTTGTCCGGCCGAGTTGAGAAACTGCATTTCCCGCATCATGGCGTATGTCTCGGTAACTGCGGACCTTACCGGATGTGCAAATGGCAGGGTGCCCCTGATAACCGCTTCAGGCCATCCCCCCATTGGGGGCATTCGGGTTGATCTTTCCAAAGCTTCAACGATACCGGGATATTCGGCCGGGGCCGTCCTTATAGCTGTCAGTGCGGCACTTGACGATCTCCGGAGTTCTTCGAAAAGACCCTGGGACAGCCAGGGAGCGCCGGGATCATCCAGTTCCAGGAGAGCTATTGCCGTGAAGTAGACTGCGTCGAATGCAGCTAATGGCTTGGGGATCATTCCCGGAAGCCATAGACCGGAAATATCCTCCCAGCGAGCCGGGTTGCCGCCGGGGAACAAGGCCTTTATCAACATCAACCCGTTGGCTGCTCTCTGTTCCGGGGCAAGATTGAAGTCCTTCAGGGAGTGCCAAAGTCCAGGTTCATCAATTTCCCATGCTGACTCAAGAAGCCGGTTTTCGAGTGATGCAGCCTCGGGTCTTGCCTCTTCGCGCCTTGAATATATCTCAACCAGTTCCTCGAAAGTCCTTGAAGCTGTCGCGGGGGAACAAAAACAAGGTGCGATCAGCATTGCGGCAAAGACAATGTACGCCAGGTATCTCTTCATTTTCTATCCCTCCCGGGTTTTATTGCCAATGTGTCTTTTGAGGTTCTGGACCTTTTTCGGTTTACGCAATCCCTGGCTACGGTAAAAAACTTTTCGGGGAACCTTGTAGTGAAAGAGAACTCCCTTACCGGCCCTTTCAGAGAAAGTGTAACACGGGGCAATCCCGCGCTGTAGTAGAGCTTCCAGTTCCCATCATGCAGCGAGCGCATACGGATCCCGGGGAAAGAACTTGCACCAGACAATTCAGTTTCCAGGTTCATCCCTGTCACATCCAGCCCCAGCCAGTCGACCCGGTAACTGAAAACCCCGTACCTTACAGTCAGATCGTCGAAACATGCACGTATGCCAAGGGTGCTGAAATTCAACAGCAGGAAAAGAAAAGCGAAAAAAAGAATTGAGATCATCGAGAGGGCGGTCACAGCAAGGGGATCCCCATCTGGAGGCGTTATCACAATGATCCATCCCGTAAGTACAACACCTCCAAGAAGGAAGAAGAAAAGAAATCTGGAGAAGATCCTTTCGGCATACAGGGTTGTCTTCTGAGGACCGTAGATCTCTTTCGGGATGTTAACGTAACCGGGATGGCCTTCAGGATACGCCTTTTCCTTCCGAACGGTTTCTTTTTCGGGACTGGGGGTTTCCGCCTCTGACCTTCCTGAGCGGACCTTCCTTCCGGCAAGCAGGCGCACAAGAAGCGCACCGGGCCGGAAAAGTCTCAAGGGCATAAAAAACCCCTCTCTTCTCCGGTATTGTTTCTTTTATCATGATACCATTCTAACCTGTTGATCCTCGCTTTGGAAGCCGCTGGAAGAACTTTTTCGGAACATGTTGTATCATTTGAGATCTGATCCTCGGGCGGGCTCCGCGCCGAGGGATCTGAAATTTACCAGACGTGGAAAAACAGATGGTGGGGAGGACTTTTCTTGGAAAGGCTGAAAGAAGGTTACCGGCGCTTCCTTTCGCGGGCTGACAGGAGGCTGTACGAATCACTTTGCGGAGGGCAGAAACCCCACACGCTTGTCATTGGCTGTTCCGACAGCAGGGTAATACCGGAAGAGATATTTTCTGTCGGCCCGGGCGAGCTTTTTGTCCTTAGAAACGTGGGCAATCTATGCTGTACTGACAATCCGGCTGTTGCAGCGGCCATAGAGTACGCAGTAGGACACCTGGGGGTAAGCAGAGCAATGATCCTGACCCATGGGGATTGCGGCGCCGTAAAAGCCGCCTGTCATCCTGAACACCTTGAGGAGAAAGGTATTTTAGCATGGCTGGGTGGTGAATCATATTCCGGAGATTCCCTTGAAGAAGCCATAAAAAAATGGGGTGTAAGGCAGTTGGAAAGACTGAGTGAATTCCCGATCGTGAAGGAAGCGGTTTCGAGAGGGAGGCTTCAGACGCAACTTCTTTTCTTTGACCTTGAGTCTCTCAGGATGGATATATACGTTGGCGACGAATGGCTGGAACTTGGAGTTTAAGACAAGGCCCGGTAATTCGGCCGGGAGTTGATCAGTTGACAGAAACAAGGACCTTGTCGTCCCGCGGGAAACCTTGATCCCCATATTTCTGCCTTTTGGGCAGAGAAAGACAAGGAGTGAATGTGTTGACTTACTACGATTTTGACATGGTTCATGAACGCAAGAATACCTGCAGTCTGAAATGGGACGGTATGGACGGACGTTTCGGTACTGTTCCCGATGATGCCCTTCCGATGTGGGTGGCCGATATGGATTTTCTATCCCCACCGGAGGTAATTAATGCTATCAGGGAAAGAGCCCTTCAGGGCGTGTTCGGCTATGTCCATGCTTCTGTCTCTTCCTTTGAGGCCGTAGCAGGGTGGGTCAGGTCGATACATGGATGGGATATCCAACCGGACTGGATCATCTCCTGTACCGGAGTAATGCCGGCCATTGGCGCAGCCATAAGGGCATTTTCGCGGCCTGGCGACGGTATTATCATCCAGCCCCCGGTCTACCCGCCCTTCTTCAGAATTGTTGCGGACAACGACAGGAAAGTAGTGGAGAATCCACTTGTAAATGACCAGGGCTATTACCGGATAGACACTGACAGTCTCAGGCCAATTCTTGAGGATCCCGGGAACCGTATCCTTTTGCTCTGCAGCCCCCACAACCCCGTAGGGAGGGTCTGGCGGAAAGATGAACTGGAGCAGGTAGGCCGTATGTGCATTGAGACGGGCACCCTTCTTATTTCAGACGAAATTCATGCCGACCTTGTCTTCAAACCCGACAGGCATATCCCATCGGCATCCATATCAACGGACATGGCCGCCAACACCATCACATGCATTAGTCCCAGCAAGACCTTCAACATACCGGGCCTGCAGACAGCCTATGCGGTAATACCCGCCCCTTCCCTTCGTAAAGGGTTGCAGGCATCTCTCAGGGCTGCATCAATTGGAACCCACAACGTTTTCGGACTTGTCGCAAGTGACGCCGCGTACATTCACGGAGCGTCGTGGAGGGAGTTGATGCTCGAATATATCAGGAAAAACCGTGACCAGGCTGTTTCCTTCATGCGTGAAGAGATGCCATGGGTGGGCGTTCGCCCCCCGGAGGGGACCTACCTTATGTGGCTTGATATGAGGGGATCAGGCCTTGATACCGAAGAGGTTACAGAAAGGCTTATCCATAAGGGGAGGGTAGTGCTTGACCCAGGCTACTGGTTCGGGAAAGAGGGAAGCGGATGGCAAAGGCTCAACATCGCCTGCCCCACAACCTTGCTTGAAGAGGGTCTAAAGAGGATAAAGGCATCCTTTTAAACTACGGTTGTTGGTGAATATTTCAGATACCTTCTACGGGCAGGTGAGTGATCTGCAAGAGGGACAACCTTTTATCTGAGGTCTTTTGCATTTTTAACGGCCCTGAAGAAAGTGTCTATGTCCTCCTCCGCAAACAGGTCTATTCTCTCCCTGGGAAGGTAGTTGTGTGCAATATCCCCCTTGTTGACTACCACTATTTTCCCTTTCGAACAAGCGGGCAGTAGCGCTGCGGGGGTCACGTTCAGGGATGAACCCACCACGAACATGAGGTCGGCATTCCTTGCCATTTCCCGGCTTTCTTCAAGGTGTTTGACCATCTCCCCGAAAAAGACCACGTCGGGCTTGATCACCCCTCCGCAAAGGTCGCACCTCGGGACATCTTCGGCAAAGGCCATATCAACGCTTTCTCTGTAACCCCAGGTCTTACCGCAGCCCGTGCAGAAACTGGACCATACACCTCCATGGAACTCCAGAACTTTCAAAGAACCTGCCCTCTGGTGAAGGGCATCTATGTTCTGTGTTATTATCCCGGACATCTTCCCTTCCTTTTCCAGGTTTGCGAAAAACCTGTGCGAAAAGGTGGGTTCTATTTTCTGGAGTGACCGAAGGAATTCCCTGTGAAACTCGTAGAAAAAGGCGGGATCTTTCCTGAACCAGCCTATGTCGAAGATCATCTCGGGTTCGACGCCCATCTGTTGCCGGTATATGCCGTTTGGCCCCCGGAAATCCGGAAGGCCGGCACTTGTCGACATGCCTGCTCCGCTCAGGAGGACTATCCTGCTGGATCTTCTTATCATGCCAGCGCATTCCGATGCGATCCTGTCGAGTTCATTGTTCATCTCCAATGCCCCCTTTCTGGATTTTACGGTATCTATGATAACTCAGCAGGGTTTTCGGGTTTTCCATCAAAAAACCCTGAAAAGATAATGCTGATTTTATGCAACCGGTTACATATCATGCTACAATCCTCACCGAAGTCATGAATATTATCCAGGAGGTGGTTTTTATGGCCAGGAAAAACCTTGTTTACGGAGTAAACGACAAGCCGCCTACACCGATCATGATCTTGGCGGGACTCCAGCATGTTCTTACCCTTTTCGGCGCTACTACCCTTGTTCCCCTTATCTTCGGACCTGCAATGGGCATGAGCCCGGCACAGATCGGCTTTTTCATTTCATGCGTCTATTTTGCCATGGGAGTGGCGACCCTCATCCAGACCCACCCCAAGCTGGGCTCCGGACTCCCGATAGTCCAGGGCTCAAGTTTCAGCTTCATCCCCCCGATCATGACCATTATCGGGGCATACAAGGGGCTTGGTCCCAACGTGGTCATGCAGTACATAGGAGGTGCTCTCATATCTGGCGGGCTTATCCTTTCCGGCATCGGTTACAGCCGCCTGGTAGGTTACATACGCAAGGTCATAACACCGGTTGTTATAGGGCCTACCATAATGGCAATAGGATTCTCCCTGGCGCCGGTGGCGATACAGTTCAACGCCGCTAACTACTGGCCTGTATCCCTGATAGTGGTAGCATGCGTTTTCATCTTCAGTCTCATCAGCAGAAACAAGTTCATGAATATTTTCGCGATCCTGGCCTCGATCACCATAGCCTACCTGGTTTGCCTCCTGGGGAGCATGGCAGGATTCTTCCCGGCAGGTCACGCTGCTCACGTCAGCCTTGCGGAGGTGGCCAACGCCCCGTGGTTCCGGTTCAACATTTTCATCCCCTGGGGCCCTCCCAAGTTCAGTTTCCTGGCCTTCGGGGCTATTATTGCCGGATTCTTCGCGGTAATGATCGAGTCCATAGGTGATTATCACTCCTGTTCCTATGCTTCCGGCCTGGACGACCCCGATTCGGACACCATCAGCCGTGGTATCGGCGCAGAGGGTCTCAACTGCGCCCTGGCGGGTCTTTTCGGAGCCGTGGGGACAACCTCCTATACCGAGAATATCGGGCTAATAGGCCTGACAGGAGTGGCTTCAAGGTGGGTCGTAAGGACCGGTGCCGTGATCCTTATAATCATGAGCATGATCGGAAAACTGGGAGCCCTGATCTCGACAGTACCCAGCCCGGTCATCGGCGGTGCTTACATTGCTCTTTTCGGGATCATCGGTGCACTTGGGATCCAGGTCCTTATGAGGGCCGACATGGGAAGCCAGAGGAACGTTCTTATCGTAGGTTTTGCCTTCCTTATGGCCCTTGGTCTTCCAGGATGGACTGAGGGGCAGCAGGAGGCTTTCTTTGCCTTCGGGATACCCGGCCAGATGATCTGGGCAATTCTCAAGACCCCCATGGCTGTAGCGGGCATATCTGCTGCCTTCTGGGACAGCATAGTACCCGGCACCCCGGAGGAACGCGGAATAGGAGTAAAGATGAAATAGTCCTGACAAAACGAATATACAAAGGGGGCCTTCGGGCCCCCTTTGTTCTTGACAAAATAACCGTAGGGTGTAATTATATTGCTGTAGTTTAAAAACGTTACAAAAAAGGTTCTGTTATTCCTTTAGTCCCATGCTACCGGTGCCATGGGGAAGTGGTAAAATAATTGTTGAAAGAAGTATCAAAATAATTGGAGGTGTTAATTAAATGGCAAAGCAACTGGATATTTTCAAGTGCGATGTCTGTGGGAATGTTGTAGAGCTTCTTCATGTAGGAGGAGGCGAGTTTGTTTGCTGTGGACAGCCCATGGTGCGTATGGACGAGAAGACCGCTGATTCGACAACGGAAAAACATGTCCCCGTTATCGAGAAAAAGGACGGAGGGATCCTCGTCAAGGTTGGGAGCGTTCCCCACCCGATGGAGGAAAAACACTATATCGAGTGGATCCAGATCATAGTAGACGGGAAGAACTGCAAGAAGTTTTTAAAGCCCGGTGACGCGCCGGAAGCGTTCTTCGCAGAAGACGGCGAAAATGTTTCAGCAAGGGAATACTGTAATATTCACGGACTCTGGAGGAGTTGAACATAATGATATCCGATAAAATTCAGACCGCCCTTAACAAACAGATCAACGAGGAACTTTTCTCATCCTATCTCTATCTTTCAATGGCCGCTGATTTTGAGGCCAGGAGCCTGATGGGTGCCGCAAAATGGATGAAGGTCCAGGCCGAGGAAGAAAGGGAGCACGCGTTGAAGTTCTTTCATTTCATCCTTGAAAGGGGCGGGGAGGTAGAACTTCTCCCCATCGACAAGCCTCAGAAAAACTGGAAATCCCCCCTTGCTGCCTTCCAGGATGCAGAGAAACACGAGCAGCATATTACCAGATGCATCAACGACCTTTACGAACTTGCCGCAAAAGAGAAAGATTACGCAACACAGAGTATGTTGAAATGGTTTGTAGACGAGCAGGTCGAGGAGGAGGCTTCCGTAGGTGAGATCGTGGCAAAAATGGAGATGGTCGCCGATTCCAAGAACGGCCTCTTCATGATGGACAGAGAATTGGGCAAAAGGGAAGAGGACTGACGCCCAGGTCTGTCGTGATCGATGGTTTCAGCCTGGGGGGAGCGGGGCATTGCCCCCGTTCCCCTTTTTTGGCTGTTATGGAAGATGGATCGATGTTGCTGATACCTTGCAGGCAATGAAATGAAAATGGAGGGTGATCAGAATGGAAGCTTCAATAGACAAAAAAGCCCTTTACTCACTTTCTTATGGACTCTATCTGGTTTGTTCCAGGAAAAGCGACAAACTGAACGGGCAGGTGGCCAATGCTGTTATGCAGGTTACGGCGGACCCTGTATCCATAGTGGCATGCCTTCACAAGGAGAATCTTACCACCGAGTGCATTAAAGAATCCGGCATTTTCAGTATTTCCATCCTCGAAGAGGATACCCCGATGACTTTTATCGGGAACTTCGGGTTCAAGTGCGGGCGTGATTTCGACAAGTTCGGCAAATGCTCCTACGATATCGGAATGACAGGAGCCCCCCTGGTCAAGGAACACACCCTTGCCGTGATCGAGGCCAGGCTGATCAAGCAGGTCGACATATTTACCCATATCATGTTCTTCGGCGAAGTGGTGGCATCCTGTCATCTCAAGGAAGGCCGACCTCTTACCTACGCCCATTACCATGAGGTCAAGAAGGGCAAATCTCCCAGGAACGCTCCTACTTTCACTCTGAACGAGGTCCGTTAAAGGAGAGGGTGGTCAGATATGAATACTCTTGAGATCAAGAAAGATATTATGTGGGTCGGGGCTATCGACTGGGACCTGAGAGATTTTCACGGCTATTCGACAGAGCGTGGAAGCACCTACAATGCATTTCTTGTCCGTGACGAAAAGACCGCACTCATGGACACGGTTAAGGGCAAACTTAAGGATGAACTGTTTGCACGGATGGCAAAGGCGCTTCCCTCAGGAAAACTTGATTACCTGGTGCTCAACCATGCGGAGATGGACCACACCGGAAGTCTTCCCGAGGTCTTCAGGGCCTTCAGGCCGGAAAAGATAGTATGTTCTGCAGCATGCATGGATGCCGTTATCGAGCATTTCGGGAAACATGACTGGCCATTCCACGTGGTTAAAACCGGAGACACCCTGTCACTGGGGAGCCGTACCGTCAGGTTCATTGAGACGAAAATGCTTCACTGGCCCGACAGTATGTTCTCATATCTGGAGGAAGACCGTCTCCTTATATCCAGCGATGCCTTCGGTCAGCACTTCGCTACGGGGGAGCGTTTCGATGACGAAGTCGACCGTTCAGAACTGATGACACAGGCAGCAAAGTATTACGCAAATATCATGCTCCCCTATTCGGGGCTTGTGGCAAAACTTCTTGAGAACATAAAAGCAATGGGCCTGCAGATCGAGATGATCGCACCGGATCATGGCCTTATCTGGCGAAAGGGTGTCGGCGATATCCTCAAAGCATATTCAGAATGGTCGTCACAGAAGGCATCGGCCAAGGCCGTGGTGGTCTACAGCACAATGTGGAACAGCACAACAGCGATGGCGGCAGCAGTTGCCGACGGTCTGATCTCGGAGGGTATAGAGGTCAAGGCCGCCGATCTCCGTGGTTGGCATCGAAGTGACGTCATGACCGAGCTCCTGGATTCCGGGGCATTGCTGGTAGGTTCGCCAACCCTGAACCACGGGTACCTGCCGGTAGTAGCTGATTTTTTGTGTTATGCCAAAGGCCTTAAGCCGCTTGGCAAGATAGGTGGGGCCTTCGGGTCATTTGGCTGGGGCGGGGAAGCAGTCAGGCTCCTGAACGAGGAACTGGAGAAAATGAAGGTGGAGCTGGTCCACGAAGGAGTTCGCGCCAGGTATGTGCCATCCGGTGAAGACCTTGAAAATTGCCGCCAGCTGGGGATAAAGATCGGCAAGTCATTGCGTGAAAAACTTGGATCTTGAACTCTGTCCTGAACGTTCGGCTTTTCTGGCCGGTCAGTTCGAGGAGATGTACCGTTGCTACAACAGGATCGAATTCGTCGATCCGGATCCTGTTTCTGTCGTAAGGGAGTTCCCCCTCCTTCCGGATCGTGAAGTTGCGGGTCTGATAGCTTCAAGCCTGGCTTACGGCAGGGCTTCGATGATAGTAAGAAGCGCGAGGCTGGTCCTTGGGATGATGGGGAAAAACCCCTATGCGTTTGTCCTTGGAGCTTCCGATGACCATATAAGGGTGCTTTGTGAAGGTTTCCGGCACCGTTTCACAGACCAGCAGGATCTTTTTGATCTTATTGTATCGATCAGGAATGGGCTTACAGGTTTTGGATCAATCGAAAACGTTTTTGCCTCAGGACTGAATTGCAGTGGGGAAAGGGTCCTTGGCGGGTTGATGCGTCTTTCGGATGTATTGAGAAAAGCTTCCGGGAACAGGAAGAACAGTCTTCTTCCGGATCCCTCGCTCGGCAGCGCCTGCAAGAGATATCATCTTTTCCTGAAATGGATGGTCCGCCAGGACCAGATAGACCCGGGAGGATGGAGTTGTATCGGACCCGATGAACTCCTGATACCCATGGATACCCATATGCACAGGATCTGCTCGGAGCTTGGGCTCGTGAAAAGAAAAGCAGCCGATCTCGGGTCAGTGCTTGAAGCAACGGGATCATTCAGGAAGATATGTCCCCGGGATCCCGCCAGGTACGATTTTGCGCTTACACGCTTCGGGATACGTCCGGACCTCAAGATCGTCGATCTTATCGGCCAGTGCACGGATATTAATGTATAATCCATTCGACAGACTGAGAGTTCACGGAGGAAATGCAGGTATGGGTATACTGCCTTACTGGGACCAGAACGTCGACCTTGAGATAACGCCATGGATGCCCTATGGGAAGGATTTCTTCCCTGTTTCAGTGAACCATCTTCACAGCGATCAGCTGGGAAGGTTGGCATCGCTTGCCCTGGGGATGGACAGCGAACTGCTCTTCGTCGAGAGTACGGAAACGGGCCAGGTAGGGGCCCTGTTCAGGGAAAACCTTATGATGCCAGGTCGTCGCCAACATCCCGAAGGGGGTTTCTCTGTGATCTTCGGGTATTCCGCTGTGATGGAGGCGCTTCTGGGAATGTTTACCCAGGCATTCCCCGGAATAAGGGCAGGTCTTGCCGTTTGCGGGGTATGGGACAGGTTCATGCTGGTTGATGAATGCAAGGTCATCGTCCTGGTGGGGGAAAGTCTTTTCCTGAACGAGGTCAAGTGCCTCAGTGCTCTTCAGGAAGTCATGACTGCCGCGGCCACCGACGGGGGTTCATGTTCCTTTTTTGCAGAGAAGTTCGGCTACCGCCGGTTCTCTATTCCCTTCGAGACCGATGACGTTACAAATCTTGCCATTTCAAGACTTCTGTTTGATTTTGAACTGGAAGCCACCCGAGCGTTGGTTGGCCCCCCGCCCGAGGTTTCCCTCCCTGATCTTTTCAGGGAGCACAAACACGTATGAACCCGGGTTTTGCCATCATGTTCGGGTTAAGCCTGGCAATGGATGCCCTGGCTGTATCAATTGCCATGGTCATCTGTTCTTCCCTGACGGTATCGGCAACCTCTGTTGTCCGGGTAGCAGGAACCTTCGGTCTCTTTCAGGCCCTGATGCCCCTTGCGGGCTGGGGGCTGGCCGAAAGATCCATTTCGGTAATAAACGGGTTTGACCACTGGATAGCCTTTGGGTTGCTTGTCCTTGTAGGCGGAAGAATGATATTCGAGGGGACCCGGAACGGAGAAGAGTGCGTTTTTACCAACGATACATCCCGGGGGATGCCGCTGGTCCTCCTTGCGCTTGGTACCAGTATCGATGCCCTGGCAGCAGGGGTCGGTTTTATCCCCCTTGGCCTGGAACCCTTTTTCACCTCCTCTGTGATTGGTTTTGTCACCTTCATCGTTGTTGCGGCAGGAATGCTCCTTGCCGGCAGGATTGGAAGAAGATCAGGGGAGCGAACTGCAATTATTGGAGGCCTTATACTTATCATCTTAGGCCTTAAGATCCTTTTTACTCACCTCAACGGATGATAGAGGATCCGGAACAGGGCGGGTAACCTTGTTTAATTTGTCCGACTGGACTAATCTATCTATGACCTTATCAATTCAGAACTAGGAGGGATCGCTCTTATGGCCAGGAAAAAAGGAAGACTCGAGTTCCTGCAGA
>DFZC01000031.1:0-30464 GCA_002383685.1 Synergistaceae bacterium UBA4066
TGACATTATCGCTGTCCGGCGACACGCACCAGCAATATGGATGCCCATATCTTCATGATCAGCTACAGTATGAAGTTTTAGGGAGCGTAACTCGTAAATCGTTAATCGTGAGTCGTTAATCGCAAGATCAAAAGCGTAAATGGTGAACTCGGGAAAACCGTAGATCGTGACTGGTGAACCGTAAACCGGAGAAATGAAAACATGCGTAGATAATATCCTCTCTGTCAAATTTTTGAAGCTTGATCAATATCCTTAAAAGAAGCCGGAATCCCTGAAAAGGTTCCGGCCTCTTTTTTAGTCTCAACGATTCACGATTCACGATTTACGATTCACGATTCACGCACTGCCCTTTCATGTAAAATTACGTAACATGATGTCATCAAAGGGGGCCATAAGGTCATGGAACTGGATTTCATAAAAGGTCACATGGGAGGCAATACCATCCTTCTTTTTGACGGCAGGCAGGTCAGGAAGGAATCGCTGGTCCTCGAGACGGCCCTCAAAGTCCTGGACAGAAAGCGCCTTTCCGCCGACCAGGCGGCGTTCCTGTACCCTTCAAAAGGGAAGAATACGATCAGGGCCCTGATCGTTGACATAACGAACCGGAACTTCATCCCTGCATGCGGGGGGTTTACCCAGGTGCTCGGCCGGGCCCTGGTGGAGACAGACATAGCAGACCGTTTCGGGGTCAAGATCGAGAACCCGGTGTTCGATATCAACCTCGAACTGGAGTCAGGGGCCTCGATAGTTACGGTACACACCACTAAAAAAGGGAAATTCAGGAAGGCGGAAAGCGATATGACCTCCTTCGCGCGCATGCTGGCCCGGGACGGGGTCATGCGGGTTGACCTGGACGGTATAAGGTCCTTCAAATCCGGCTACTACCTTGTTCAGGAGGTTTCCAGCCTGAAAGAGCACTATCCCGAGGCCGATTTCGAGACGATGAACACCGCCGCTGTGAAGGCCATCTCCGAAGCCCAGGCCCTTTTCCAGCAGAAGGGGTTTTCCTCGTCGCTGCACTTCTCTCTTTACGATGCATCCCCCTCTCATGGAGGTGACCTGAGGGCTGTCTTCCCCCACGGCGTACTCACCGGGAACATAGAGCCGACTTGCGGAACAGGCAGCACAGCCCTTGCCCTGGCCCTCCTGATGACCGGAGAAGGAAGAGATCTGGGGCTGGTAAGGGGCGGAAAACTGAAGGTCAAACTGGAGACCGGAGGAGGCCCGGTACTGGGCGGTCCCGACATCACTACGGTGATGGTCGAGAGGAAGGAAGAAGAGGTACAAAGGGCCTTTTTCTCCCACAGCTTCGTGGAGATAACAGCCATGGGCACCGTCATCGTCTGATAAAGGTCAGCCACTCTGAACTTGCAATGCTGTGCGGAAACATGGTAATTATAGAACTGCGAAATTTTCCCGGATCCCGAAAGGGCAAAATCGTCGAAAGGCGATGACGCAAAGCCGCGGGTCTAAAACCTGAAGGGGTCATGACTGCCAGGCTGCAGAAGGGTTAGGGTTTTGCCCGTTGCGCGGCCACTTGGTGGCTGCGCCTTTTTGTCCAGGGAAAAAACAGGGGAGAGACAGGCGATGAAAATCAGCGGACCTGGACTGGAAAGTGGTCCCAACGGTTTTGAGCGTGCCATGGCCCTGGCGGGCGCGGCAACGCTCAAGGAGGTTCTCCCGATATGTGTCGAATCCCTTTTAGGCGTATCGGAAGGTTGCCTTGACTGCGGATGGGTATACCTTATCCCCGAAAAGTCTGATGTCTTCAAGTTGTGTTATTCCACGGGTGTTAGCGAGGCCTTTGCTGAAGCCAACAGTTCCTGGGCCCCTGATTCCGTTCACGGCAGAGCCCTTTACAGGGAGACCCCCTGGTACGGGGCATTCGCCGACACCCTGAACGGTAAAGATCCGCTTCTGTTTTCCGAGGGTCTTCGGGCTTTCGTGATACTTCCCCTCTTCCGGGACCTTCCCCTGGCAGGGTGCTTCTGCCTTGCCTCGCACGATCATGATCTTATCCCGCAATCTGCAAGGTGCGACATGGAGGCCCTTTCGAGGTGGTTCGACAAGACCGTTGCCCGGGTCCAGGTGAGTGAGAGCAGGATAAAGGAATCCTGGGACCTTCTCTCTCTCTTCGATGCAATGGGAGAGATGGTCTTCGCCTTTGGTCTTGACGGAGATGTGCTGTGGATGAACAGGACCGCCCATGACGAACTCGGCATTGAGAGGAAAGAGGAGAACAGGATCCACCTCCTCGACCTCCACCCTGCGGGATCGCGGCCCGAAGCAGCCCAGATATTCCGGAAGATGCTGGCAAGGGAGCAGCAGACTTCAAATGTCCCCTACGTTCGGAAAAACGGCACAACGGTGAATGCCACCACGCTGGGTGTCCCCGGAAGATGGAGGGGTGAGGATGTCCTTTTCGGTATCAGCCGGATACACGACGTTATCCCCAGTGCGGACAGGGACCTGAAAAGCGGGGTGACCAGCCTGGAAACAGAGATAGCCCGCATAGCCTCTATCTTCGATGAAAGGCTTTCCCGGATAGAGGAAGCCCTGTTGTTGAAATCATCTTCTTACAGGGAAACCACACGGGCGAAGAGGCTTGAGGAATGACTCTGCCTGAATCGAAGATGTCCTTTACCAAGATGCAAGGGAACGGAAACGACTTTATTATCATCGACAACAGGAGCGGCGCCTACGGGGACAATGCACTGAAAGATCTTGCCCTCGATCTCTGCCGGAGAAGGCTTTCCATAGGAGCGGACGGGCTCATGGCCCTGGAAGGGAGCGAAACAGCCCATTTCCGGATGCGGCTCTTCAACTGTGATGGTTCAGAGGGGGAAATGTGCGGCAACGGGGCAAGATGCCTTGCGCGCTACTCCTTCGAGAACAAGATCGCCCCCGAAAGAATGACAATAGAGACGCTGGCAGGCCCGATAAAGGCGGAAGTTGAGGGCAGGTACGCGACACTGGACATGGGTGTTATCGACATCGCCTCGGTTCAGTCAAGGCAGAACATGACCCTCTCAGGCGAGAATTTCACATACAGCCAGCTTACAGTGGGTGTACCCCACACTGTCGTTTTCCAGGATCCGGACGACAAGAGAAGCCAGAAGGACCTGACCCCGATAGCGATCGCTTTTCAGGCAGACAAGGAACGTTTCCCCCTGGGCACCAATGTGAATTTTCTGAAAGCGAGAGGTGCCGGGGAATTGTTCCTGCAAACCTACGAGAGAGGCGTGAACGATTTCACCCTTTCCTGCGGAACCGGATCCGTCGCCGGAGCAGTTGCGGCATGGATGGAGGGGTTGGTAACCCCTCCGGTGGAGGTCAGGAACCCGGGAGGGATCAACACCGTGCTGACAGAGGAGGAAGGCCCGGGAAAGGTCAGGCTCTACCTCAGGGGGCTGACCACGATCGTATCTGAAGGGTTCTTTTTCGCGGAGAGCCTTTGATCCTTCCGTTCACCGTTCACGCCCTTGCCCTTGTCTGTCATCCCGAGGAATGAAATGACGAGGGATCTGGTTTTCCGTGAATCGTAACTCGTGAATCGTGAATCGAAAAGTCAGGGAACCAACCAGATTCTTAGTCATTTCATTCCTCCGAACGACAACCACTTGCCTTTCCCGCTTCAACCCGTTCACCCCCGCAGAGATCGCGGGACTTCGCGTTGACCGTTGACGCCCTTGCCCTTGTCTGTCATCCTGAATCCGCGCTTTTGCGGATGAAGGATCTGGGTTGGATTTGAAACCAGACCCAGATTCTTCGCTCCGCTCAGAATGACAAGCCCTTGCCTTTTGCCTTTTCCTTTTACCGTTGACTGTTTACCGTTTACGTCCTTGATCTTGTCTCACCCACCCCGAAACAGACTCGAGCCCGCGTTTCAGGGCCTCAGTCCCGTATGCGTAGCCGAAACGCAGTCTTTTCTCGATCCCGAAACAGCTCCCGGGGAGCAGGAATGTCCCGGTAGAGCCCAGCAGGTCGATGCAGAACTCATCGGAGGGGATATCCAGGTCGTAACCTACAAAGGCCGTTGTACCCGCCCTGGGGCGGACCCAGTGGAACGCTGGTTCGGAGTCGACCCATTCCCCCAGCAGAGCAACACTCTCCCTGATGATCTCGAGGTTCCTTTCCATGATCTTTTCCCGGTTCTCCAGCGCTACGACAGCCAGTGCGTCCACAAGTGGGCCGCAGCTGATGGTTGTATAGTCGCGTCTTGCGAATGCCTCTTCTATGAATTCCTGTGGCCCGGCCATCCACCCGCTCCTGAGTCCGGCCAGGGAGAAGACCTTGGACATGCTCCCGGTACTGACTCCCTTTTCGTATATATCTGCCATTGAAGGGACCGAAACACCGGGTTCGTGGACCAGGCCGCGGTAGGCTTCATCGCAAAGGACCCAGGCCCCGTGCTGACGGGCGATCCCCGCTATCTTCTCCAGCATCTCCCTGTCCATAAGGGACCCCGTGGGGTTGTTGGGGTTGTTCAGACAGATCAGGTCCACGCCGTTTTCCGACATCTTCTCAAGTTCGTCAGTATCAGGCAGCCAGGAGTTTCCGGGCCTCAGTTCAAGAATGTCGACTCTTGCCCCGAAGGCTTCGGGAATACTGGTAAGCTGCTGATAAGTGGGCCAGACGCTAATCACCCTGTCTCCGGGGTTGACCAGTGTGAAGATGGTCAGGAAGTTCGCTGCCGATCCCCCGTTCATCACAAGTACCGTTTCGGGGTTCCTTTCCTCGTAAAGGCCCGCAATAAGCCTACGGAGCCCTTCACTTCCCTTTATGTCCCCGTAGGTCATCCTGGTCCCCAGGAGGTCTACCAGGATCTCCTCCTTCCTTTCCGACAATTCAAGCAGTTCGTAGAGAAACAAAGAATCGACACAGGTCTCGGCTATATTGTTGACCGCAAGGGTCTCCCACCGGTTCATCCACTGTTCTACGCCAAAGGGTTTGATCTCCATTTTTATTCACTCCTGTCTTTTCCGGTACTCTCACCTTTTCGCAACAGTATGACACAAACAGAATGGGTGCAAAACACTATGAGCTGTTGCCTGTGGCTGTTACAATCGTTCATATATTGTTGTCCTTTATCTTGTTTCAAAAAATGAACGGTCATAGGGGGATCCTTCTGGATGGACTGGGGAAACCGTTTCAGCAGGACAGTAACGGACCGGCTGGAGGATTCGGCCATAGCATTAATGATGAGGGAGGCAGCCCGCGAGGGAGCCCTGATGCTATCGGCAGGGGAACCCATGAAAGAGCTCTACCCTGTCGAACAGCTGAGGGAATCATTCCTGAGGGTGCTCTCAGATGAGTCGAATTACTGGGGTTACAGCAAGTATCGCACCGGGGTAAAGCCATTGCTTGAATGGACAGAACGCTGGATGAGGGAAGAAGGTCTTCTCCCGGGATGGGTGGAGCCGGAAAATATCTTCATAACGAACGGTTCCCAGGAGGGGGTCTCCCTTCTTACAGGAGCTCTTCTTGATCCGGGGGACACTATCATGGTCGAATCCCCGTCCTACCCCGATGCTTTTGGTGTATTCCGCAGGGATGGAGTTATCCTGGAAGGGGTTGACCTGCTGCCCGACGGTCCTGACCTTGATGCCATGGAGAGCCTCCTGGCCACGAAAAAGATCAAGGTTTTCTATACCATCCCGGCCTACCAGAACCCGACGGGCTTCTCGACAAGTGATGAGAAGAAAAGAAGAATACTCGAGCTTGCAAGGAGGTTCGATTTTCTCATCTTCGAGGATGACCCTTACAGGAACATAACTTTCGAGGCTTCGCCGGGTGGCACCTATATAAACGCTGCCGGTGATGACGAAAGGGTTCTTTACCTGGGAAGTTTTTCAAAGGTCATAGCCCCGGCCCTGAGGATAGGGTGGATAGTTGCACCTTCCCCGGTTGTAACGGTGCTTGAAAAACTACGCATTGCCGGGACCCTGTGCCTTCCGGATGTCATCCAGCACGCCCTGCATGACCTGGTCTCAAATATCGATTTCAACAAACACCTCGAGAAAATATGCCTGGCCTACAGGGTAAACCGCGACGCTTTTGTGGATTCGCTCGAGAGACATGCAGGGCCCGAAGGACTTGAGATCAATATCCCATCGGGAGGGTTCTTCATCTGGGGGAAAGTTCCCTGGATCAAAAATGCCGGCGATTTTGCAATGTACGCCATAAAGAAAGGCAAGGTGGCCGTAGTCCCCGGTGGACACTTCTTCCCGGAGCCGGGGAAAGGCAACGGCTACTTGAGGTTTTCCTTCGCACAGGTTACCCCCCCAATGGCGGAAGAAGGGGCTGCAAGGTTGGCCAGGGCCCTTCGGGAATATAGAGATCTGCAATAAAGGGAGTGGTATTTCCATGAATGATCACAGGGAAGCATCTCTCTACCGTCTTCTTATGGACCTTGTAAGCATACCAAGCGTCTCGCCTTCATCTGAGGGCGAGAACAGGATAGCCGGCTTTATACACGGGAAATTCCAGGAGTTGCCCTATTTCCGGGAACACCCTGAAGACCTCCGCCTCCTGCCGCTGGAAGGGGATCCCCTCGGCCGGCACCTTGTATTTGCCATGGTGAGGTCTGCTGCAGAGACCCCGGACACAGTGGTGCTGATGGGGCACATGGACGTGGTGGGGACGGAAGCCTGCGGGTCCCTGGCACCCTGGGCCTTCCAGCCCGAAGAGTACACAAGGCGGATGGCCTCGGCCGAAATATCCGAAGATGCCCGCAAGGACCTTGAGACAGGGGATTGGCTTTTCGGCCGAGGGCTTGCCGACATGAAGAGCGGAGTGGCCGCCGGCATGGACCTGCTTATCGAAGCCGCCATGGGCAGATGCAACTATGATGCAAATGTGGCCGTCCTTTTTGTTCCCGACGAGGAGAACAACTCCAGCGGGATGCTTTCGGCATCGTCCTGCCTTGCCAGGTTCCAGGAGGAAGAGGGCCTGCGTTACCTGGCCTGTATAGACCTGGAGCCGACCTTTGCCACGGGGGATGAAGCGAAACCGACCATATACCTGGGAAGCATAGGCAAGATAAACCCCTTCTTTTTCTGTGCGGGCAAGGAGACCCATGTGGGGGAGTATTACGAAGGGTTCTGTGCCGCGCCGGTCATCTCGAGGATCAACCTTATGCTGGACGGCAATCCCGAGTACGCTGACTCCCTCTTCGGGAAGGCTTATCCCCCTTTTGGCTGCATGAGGCAGATGGACCTGAGAAGGGAGTATTCGGCTACGATAATGACCAGGGCATTCGCTTTCTACAGCTACCTTACAGCCACCAGGCTGCCCGGGCAGATCCTTTCCCTGATGAGGGAGGTAGCAACGGAAGCCCTCAGGTCGGCCATGGAAAAATACACCGCTAATGCTTCCGCCTTTGCCGGTATGGGTGGTTCTTCCTCCTCGCCCCGGAAATGGGTTCCCACGGTGATATCTTTCGGTGAACTCTGTGAAAAAGCAAAAGCCCTGCTTAGTGGTGATTATGACAGATTTGTCGGGGAAACCCTGGGATCGGCACCGGAAGGGTCCGACGAACGGACCCGTGCCGCGATCCTCGTAGAGGCCATGGCAGGGCTGTGCGGCATTCCCGGACCGATGGTCGTTATAGGTTTTCTGCCCCCGTGGTACCCTCATCGGGCCAACCTGGGATCCAACCCCGGGGAACAGGTAATGGAGAGGGTCGCTTCCGAGACAGTCATGGAGATGGAGAGGCAGTTCGGGGAGACCCTTGAGATCAGACCCTTCTTCGAGGGTGTTTCGGACCTGAGTTACTGCGGGTTCCAGGGCGACAAGAGCGAGATGGACATTTTTGCCGAGAACATGCCCGGCTGGGGTCTCCCTTACAAACTTCCCACGGAGGCCCTCGCGGTCCTGGACATCCCTGTCCTCAACCTGGGAGCGCTGGGGAAGGACGCTCACAAGAACACCGAACGCATTAACCTTCCTTACATGATGAACGTTTTTCCCGGGATCCTGAGGTTCCTGGTTAAAAGGATCATAGAAGGATATCGCTCCTGATCTTCTCTAGCGATCGAACCTCCGGCGACAACCTCCGGGGGGCCCCTTCAAGGGGCCCCCTTCCTGTGTTACAATGCCTGCTCCAACAGAGAAGAAAGGGAAGAAGGGGACGGGTGATGTCAGTGATGAGCAAGTGGCTTGAAAAGACTCTCGGGTGGGTCGTGAAACTACGTCCATCCCCCAAAGCTTTAAGGGAATGGGGGATGATACATCTGGGCTGCTTTCTTGTCGCGGCAGGGATAACCTGGTTCCTGGTACCCAACAATATAGCCGCCGGAGGGGTCAGCGGTCTGGCCATGGTGCTCAACAGGTTCTTTCCCGGTTTCCCCGTGGGGGTCCTGATGATAGGGATGAACCTGGTACTCTTCATCATTGGGTTTATTTTCATAGGTTTTGAATTTGGCGCGAAGACGATCTATTCAAGTCTCTTCGTATCAGGTGCTGTCTGGTTTCTTGAGCGATTTTTCCCGGTTGCGGTGCCGCTCTCCGACGACATACTTGTCCAGCTTATTTTCGGAACCCTGCTGGGGGCCACCGGGATGGCAATGGTATTCAACCAGAATGCATCGACAGGTGGGACCGACATCACTGCAAAGATCCTCAACAAGTACCTGAACATCGATATTGGCAAGGGTGTCCTCGCATGCGACTTTTTCATTGTTCTTGCGGCGGGGTGGGTTTTCGGCATTCGCATAGGCATGTACGCCATGCTCGGCGTCATTCTCAATGGCTTCCTTGTGGACAGCGTTATTATCGGACTAAGAATAAACAAGTATGTCATTGTGATAAGCGGGTTCAGCGAGGAGATCAGGCGATTCATCGTTGAGGAGCTCGAGAGCGGGGCCACCATATACGAAGGCCGGGGCGCATGGTCGGGAGAGCGCAAGGAGATCATAACCACCATATTGAACAGGCGGAAGTTCATCAGGCTTCGAGACTTCATCAGAGCCATAGACCCAAGGGCATTCATCAGCGTGAACAACATTCATGAAGTACTCGGAGAGGGTTTTGAAAGGTTGGCCTGATGTGACCCACTTAAACCCCTATTCAGGCTAAAATCTTTGGAAGGGGTTGATGCCGTTGGAAGGCAGGCTTTTAAGGCTAGTGGTCTACAATACCCGTTACGGTACCGGAACCGGATGGGCCTATCATGCCCCCTTCCCCTTTGCCGGCTCTTTCAGACCAACCGGGAAGCGTGCTGCCCTGATAGCGGAATTCATATCATCCCTCGATCCTGACATAGTAGGTCTGGTGGAGACCGACGGAGGTTCCTTCAGGCACCGTGGAAGGAGTCAGCCCGGTCTCCTGGCCGCAAGACTTGGGCATAACTGCATATTCACATCCAAGTACTGCATTCCCCGGTTTTCTTCGTGCGTGCCGGTTTTCCGCCACCAGGGGAATGCCGTGGTGACGTCCCTTCCCGTGGTAAGAACATCGGTAAAGAGGCTCAGAAAGGGGATCAAGAACGCGGTTCTGGAGACCGAATTCGATATGTTCGATCTCAATCTTGTCCACCTTTCCCTGGGAGGCAGTGCCAGGCGAGACCAGATCCGCGAACTTGCCTATGCGGCAAGGGTTCGGGAAAAACCCATGGTCATTGCCGGGGATTTCAACATTTTAGGTGGGGAGGCTGAACTCGGTCCCCTTTTTGAGGCGGGCCTGGTGAACGCCGATCCCAAATGGGGTCGAACCTACCCGAGCAGGAACCCGAGGCTTGGACTTGACCTGATCCTGCATTCTCCGGAGGTCTCTGTCAGCGGAGTGGAGATCCCCAATGTCGATTTTTCGGACCATCTTCCTGTGGTCTGTGATTTTACCGTATTATCCTGAGATGGGAACGGGAGGTGGCAAACGGTGGACCTTAGCCTTCTGATAATACTGATCCATGATATTTCGTCCGTGGTTATCAGGCTTGCATCGGTCGCCCTGATCCCGGGCTGGCACAAACCCTCGGTGGCGATGGCATGGCTGCTGGTGATCTTCTTCTGGCCCATCCCCGGCCTGATCCTTTACCTGGTCTTCGGTTCCTTCAAACTCCCCCGGCAGAGAGCGGAAAGGCACGAAAAGGTCCTGGAAAGCCTTGACCGAAGCTGCTGTGCCGCCTGGGAGGCGGAAAGGCCCCAGGAGAAGGACCTCCCCGACGATCTTCTGCACCTTTTGCGTTTTGCCTCCCTTGCCGAAAAGCTGGGGGACATGCCCCCCACAAGGGGCAATGCTGTCGAGATACTGGATTCGACCCCGGAAATGGCAAAACTCATGGCTTCCGACATCGATGCGGCAAGAAACCACGTGAATCTCCTTTACTACATATTCTCCAGGGACGAGGTCACTGAACCGGTCTTTGAGGCCCTTGAAAGGGCTGCGGCCAGGGGGGTTTCCTGCAGGATACTTGTGGACTATCTCGGATCGAGAAGTTTCCTCAGGAAGGATGCCCCGGCCCTGATCGAGGCCGGCATAAAAGTTGTCGGTGCCCTTCCGCTGAGCATATTCAGGCGCAACCCCCTTTCGGCCCGGTTCGACCTCAGGAATCACCGCAAAATTGCAGTTGTTGACGGCAGACTGGGGTACATGGGCTCCCATAACATGATCGAGCCCTCCTACGGCGGCAAGGCCCGGGGGCTTCTCTGGAAGGATCTGACCATGAGGGTAGAGGGACCCGAAGTCCTTCAGCTGCAGAGGGTCTTCATGGAGGACTGGTACGTGGAGACCCTGGAACTTCTGGACGAACGGGCAGGGGACATCCATTTCAGCTATACCGGAGAGCATATCCTTCAGACCGTGCCGAGCGGACCATCGTACAGGACAGAAAACTACCAGAGGCTCGTTGTGACAGCACTCCATTCAGCTTACCGCGAGGTGATCATCACAACCCCCTACCTGATACCTGATGAAAGCCTCATTGAGGGTCTGGAGGTGGCAGCCCTCAACGGGGCGTCCATCAAACTGGTCATACCCAGGAGGTCCGACCAGTTCTTTGTGGGCAAGGCCGCGAGGGCATATTACGACTTTCTTATGGCGAAGGGGGTAAGAATATTCCTGTACGACGACGGGGTGATCCACGCCAAGACTATGAGCGTTGACGGCGACCTCTGTTTCTTCGGGTCCAGCAACTTTGACATAAGGTCCTTCGCACTCAATTTCGAGATAAACTGTGTGATATACGGCAAAAGATCTGTGGCAGGGGTTATTGCTGAACAGAGGAAGTTCCTCGACGCGTCAGAAGAACTATTCATGGAGGAATGGGAGAAACGGCCATTCCTTTTAAAGGCCGTGGAGGGCGTGGCAAAGCTTATGAGCCCCCTTCTTTAACAGGAGTGATCACTTATGAGCCGGGAACGAGTGCTTCTGCTTTTTGACGAACACAGGCCTTTCTGGACAGAACGGCTGATTGGTATTGCCGGGGAGGATCCCTCTTCGGCAGCTATCCTGGAAAAGGAGGGTTTGCTTCAACCCCTGGCAGGAGGTTTCTGTCTTACCGGGAAAGGGCGTGAGACCTTTATCGAGTGGGCCGCCGAGTCGTACCTCGAGGCCCTTCCCGGAGAGGTTCCTGAGGATCCCCTCCTTGAGGAGATGAAACTGGAGGCAGCCCTGCTTTTCGAACGTGGTTTCAAGGGTTTCCAGGGGACCAAGCAGGTAATTGTTTCACCAAAACTGGAATGCTTTCCGGATATTCCACCATCGGAACTCTTCTTGGTCCGGAACGGGGCGTTAAAATGGTGTTTTCACGAACATCCCGAGATCAAACGGCTTATGTCCCTGTTCCCCCGTGACCGTTCTTCCGAGGGTGAGAGCCTGGAGGGACTGGAGAAGAAAGCCCTGGACTCTGGGATGAACAGGATTTCGTGGTCTCCCGACATTCTCTGCATAAACCAGTGTGACTACGCCTATTATTGGAGAAGTCGCCTGGGAACTGACCGGTGGGGGCTCCTCAACGCGGACCGTCTCTTCCTGAAAATAGTCCGCGATCCCTCAAATTTTGACCTGAACCTCGCTGCGGCCGATATTGCCCTGTTCTCCCTCTTCCTTATCGACAACCGTAATGTCTTCCTTCCAGGCTGCTTCGATATCGACGTCCATCAGCAGAGCGCCTTTTCCTGGTGGTTCTGGGCCACCGGGACCCGGGAAGAGGCAATGGAGCTGGCGTCAAGGCTGGGCCAGGCGGGAAGAAGCCTGATCGAGCCCGCCGAACCCGCCGATGCGTGGACCATAAGCATTGAGGACCTCAGGATCTACGGAAACAGGGCCGAGTCATTCTACGAGTTCGTGGACGATCTGGCCATTCCTGTCACCAGGGGGGGGTCAGGGGTTTGAACGAAGTGCTTTTCGCCTTTGGACTGACCCTCTTTGCGGGTCTGGCCACCGGCGTTGGAAGTGCCATAGCCTTTTTCGCCGACAGGACCAACTACCGTTTCCTTTCCGTCTCCACCGGGTTTTCCGCGGGAGTTATGCTCTATGTCTCTTTCGTGGAGATACTCCTGAAGGGCTCTGAGTCACTTGAAGAGGCCTTTGGAGCTTCCAAAGGGGAATGGGTCAATACGGCCTTCTTTTTCGCCGGTATCGCTCTTATCGGTGCTATTGACTATTTCATACCATCGGCGGAAAATCCCCACGAACCGAGGAGCGAGGAAGAGACGGCAACCCTTCACGAAGATGCCCAGAGAGTCAGAAAGGTGCGACCCCCGAAGGGAAGCGACCAGGAAAAGGGACTCATGCGTACAGGTCTCTTCACTGCCCTGGCGATAGGAATTCACAACTTTCCTGAAGGGCTTGTGACATTCCTGGCGGCCCTTCAGGATCCGAAACTTGGCGTTGCGATAGCTGTGGCTGTCGCTCTGCACAACATACCCGAGGGCATCAGTGTATCCGTCCCGATCTTCTACGCCACGGGTAAAAGATCCAAGGCTTTCGTTTACTCCCTCCTTAGCGGTATGGCTGAACCGGTAGGGGCTCTTATCGCTTACGGGGCGCTGCGTCTTTTTACAGGGGGGGAGTTCTCCTCCGCCGTCACCGGGGCCCTTTTTGCGATGGTGGCAGGAATTATGGTTTACATCAGCCTCGATGAACTGCTCCCCACGAGCCGCGCTTTTGGAAAAGGGCACGACAGCCTGATCGGTCTGGTGACAGGCATGGCTGTAATGGCCCTGAGTCTTCTGCTTATGTAGACAACCGAGGTCAAAGAAGGGGGTTCCCAGGTGACATCATCTTCCCCGGGACGATTCACACCGGTCCTTGTACTGCTTCTTGGGGTCATAGGGATATCGACGGGTTCGATCTTTGCGCGTTTTGCCGAAGCCTCGCCTATAGTGATCTCCTTCTACCGTTCGGGGATAGCCGCTGCCGTTATGGCCCCCCTTGTGCTTGCGCGGCACCGCGAAGAGCTCTTTGGGCTTCAGAGGAAGGACTTTCTCCAGGTGATCCTTGCCGGGGTCTTTCTTGCCCTGCACTTTTCAACCTGGATCACGTCCCTCTTTTTTACCTCGATCGCCAGCAGCGTGGTGATAGTCCAGACCATTCCGGTCTGGACGGCTATCCTCTCCCCCTTTATCAGCGGCGACAGGGTCAGCAGGCAGACCTGGGTTGGTATTATCCTTAGTTTCGTGGGTGTTGTCATCATAAGCGCAGGGGATTTCGCGCTGGGGGGCAAGGCCCTGTTGGGGGACATGCTGGCCCTTTTCGGCGCCTGGTTCGCGACGCTCTATTTCCTCACTGGACGCGTTGTCAGGGTCAAGGTCAGCCTCCCCGTCTACACCTTCATCTGTTACGGGGCCGCCGCTTTGGTCCTTCTGGCGGTGATCATTGTTGCAGGTCTGCCTTTGAATGGATTCAGTACCGGAACGTGGATGGCCTTTGTCGGTATGGCCCTTGTATCGCAGATAATGGGCCACAGCAGCTACAACTGGGCCCTCAGGTACTTAAGCGCCAGCCTCGTAGCCGTTGCCCTGCTTGGCGAACCCATCGGCGCAACGATCCTGGCATGGATCCTCTTCGGGGAGACCCTGACAATGGCAAAGCTTGCCGGTGGGGCGCTGATCCTTGCGGGGATAGTCATAGCCGTAAGAGGGGAGCGAACCTGAAAGGTCAGAGACCTGTTGCGCTCCAAAAAGCGACCAGTCCGAAACCGGCGATAACTGCACCGGACAGGCGGTTAATCCATTTCATGGTTACTGGGCCCGTCTTCTGCCGGAAGAGGGAGAAGAAAAGGCTCAACCCGAGCCACCATGCCGCCGACCCGGAAAACACACCAATGACCAGAAGGATCGCCGGAACGCTCCTTCCGCCAGTTGAACCGAGTCCCAGTCCGGCAAATACGGCAGTAAAGAACATTATCGTCATGGGGTTGGTGAGGGTCAGCAGGAAAGTAGTCCCGAAGTCGCCCGCCAGGGATCTTTTCAAAGGAGAAACCGGGATCTCTTCCCCCGCTGTGGCTGGTTTTTTCAGCAGCGTGGTCATGCCGAGCCAGATGAGGAAGATCCCTCCAGCCAGACGCAGCCAAAGGGTTCCTGATATCAGAAAACCCGTGACCGATGCGATCCCGAAAGCCGCAACGGTCCCGTAAAGGCCATCAGCCGCCGCAGCTCCAAGCCCGGAGACGAAACCCGAGGCCATTCCCCCTTCCAGGGTCCTCCGGATGCAGAGAACCCCTATGGGCCCGACGGGGGCGGCTATGGAAAACCCTAGGACCGCGCCCTTGAAAAGAAACGCCAGATCTGGAATGGAAGTGGTCACCTGGAGTTCCACCCGCCTGTTCTCATGGTTTTGCCTGCGGGTCCGAGATCCAGAAAGTCTTTTTAGTCACCCTGTCATGCACGAAAACCTGCCAGTGCTCCATACCCCTTCCTGTGAGCAGGTCCAGTGGCCTGGCTGAAAAGGCCACTATCTTCCCGTTCCCCGAAATTACGGGGTCCGAGGCTTCAGTGAATAAAGGGTCACCGTTGCTTGCCCTTGAGACTATCTCCACTCTCCCGGTCTGAAGGTCTCGAACGAAAATATCGACGCCGAAGTTTACATCCCCCTTGACCAGGTGGTCCGAACTGGAGGAAAAAGCCACCGTTCTTCCTTCGAAGTCCAGGGCTCCTGAGAGGGCTCCCTGGCCGGACTCGGTCATGCCGTTGCCCAGGGAAGCACGGATAGTGGCCCCTGAAGCCAGGTCGCGCACAAAAAGATCTTCAACAGCGTTGGTGTCCACAGCTGTAAGATTGGTGGCTTCCGAGCGAAAGAGTACGTTCCTTCCGTCACCGCTTAGCGAGTTGCCGAGAGAGAAGGAGTTTCCGTTGGCTGCCTTGCCGTCGCTTGATATGGAGATAAGGCTGGTACGGCGTGTGCCCCTGTCGAAGACATAGACCGACGCTCCCGGGTCACGGCGATCTGGAAGCATGTTGGTGGCCTCCGAAGTGAAGGAGACCATCCTGCCGTCCCAGCTGATGGACGGCAAGAAGGAAGGTCCGTCAGGTTCTTCCCCGTCCAGGCCTGTTGATATCCTCTCCGTAACTCCGGTCTCAAGATCCCGGACAAATATATCTGGCAAACCGTTGAAGTCATCATGGACCAGGTCCGAGGCAAATGAGGCGAAGGCCACGAATCTGCCGTCCCTGCTGATGGAAGGGGAGAGTGAAGGGCCATTGCCGGGTTGTCCCGATGTGTTGACCGATACCAGCGAAGTGGATCGCCCTTTCATATCTCTTACAAGCACATCGGGATTGCCATTCCCGTCGGAGGCGACAAAGGCAATGAATTCACCGCCGGCGCTGACGGAGATCCCCCTGGGAGTATCCAGGGTCCCGCCCGTGCCCGCCGGAATGCCCTCGGGCGAGATGGACACACATTTGACCGTGCCGGTGAATATCTCCCTTGCGAATACGTCAATATCCCCGTTGTCGTCCCCTGGCACAAGGGAATCGGAATCCGAATACCACGCCACCCAGGTGCCTCCAGGGCTCAATGCAGGGGAACGCGAGGAATACCTCTCCATTCTGAAGAGAAGAGAGTCGTGGCCACCGGTGACCTCAATGGGCTGAAAGGCAGGAACGGGAGAGGCCGAACACGCCATGATCGCCGCGGCGGCCAGGGTGGCAACCAAAGTCTTCGCCATTTCATTCCTCCGCCAGTTTAATGCTGCCTATTATCTCACAAAGCCCGGGGCAGGCAATAAATGCTTGAATTGGCGTCAGCGCACAGGGGGCAGAACTTCTGAAAGACGTACGAATGAGAAACCCCTTTCCTTGAGTATTCCCAGCGCCTCGGCAACCCCCTCGGCGGTCTGCCCCTCGGGTCGGTTCATGTGCATCAGGACAATATCCCCCGGCTGGGCGGAAAGGAGTTCTTCCAATACCTGACGTGCGGAATTCGTCGCCCCGGCATCACCGTTCACGCTGCATCCCGTAACCTTGTGTCCGAGCTCCCCGGCTATCCTGACGGCGACCTCGTCGTAATGGTTGGTTCCGGACCGGAAGAAGAGGGGCCTCTTCCCGGTAGCCTCATAAATGGCATCTGCCCCGCCCTCTATTTCCCATGCGGCTTCCATGGCATTCCCGGTTCCGGCAATAGCGTAGGCCTCCCTTCCGCTCACCGAAAGGGGTTTGTGTTCAAACCCGTGGTTCGCGATCTCGAAAAGCGGGTCTGAAGCCAGTTCCGCGAAAATATCCGGGTTGGCGGCGATCCATCGGGCGTTTATGAAAAGGGTAGCCGGGATCTTCTCCCTGCGGAGTAGGCTGATCAGTTCTTCGTCGTAGCCGCAGCCCTTTACTCCCCCCCCGCACGCGTCGAAGGAGAGGGCTAGCAGATCCTTCCCTTCAGGGTCGAAGCGGGTGATGACACCGGTGACATCCTGTCCCCACTCGAGGGGGGCAACGTCGGAATATTTTCGAGCCGCTTCCTGCCAGCCCGGATCCGCCATGGCCGGCAGGGCAGGGATCGTTGACAGGCATAAAAGAGAGAAAAAAGTCACGGAAAGAGCTGTTCTCCAGTTCATGATCTTCCTCCGATCCAGCAAATGCGTTACATGGGACGACCGATCCACTCCATGGGGATACTGCCATGCTCTTCCGGAGCTTCCCCCTTATTCTACATTCTTCCTATTCCGTTGCCGCTGTGTTACGCTCCCGTAAAGAATACGCCAGGGGGGCTGGATATGGGAAAAACAGATCTTCTTACTGAAGCCGAAAGGATCCACCGGGAAGTGCTGGTCCTGGACGCGCACTTCGACCTTGCCATGGACCTGCTGGACAGGACGGAACGAGGGGAGACGAATGTTTTTCGCACAGTATTTGACCCCCCCTTCCGTGAGGGCGGGGTTGACTGCGTCGTCTCTTCCATATTCGTCTCCCAGAGGTTCCTCCCCGAACAGGCCCTGCGGAGGGGGCTGGACCAGGTGGAGTGCCTCAGGCGGGAGGTGGAGCACTGGCCTGAGCGCCTGGCATTCTGCACCACCGTGGAAGAGATAAGAAGCGCTGCTGCCTCAGGCCGTCTGGGCATAATGCTTTCCTTCGAGGGAGCCGAGCCCATCGGCAACGACATCAGGCTCCTTTCTGTCTTCCACAGGCTGGGGGTCAGAGGACTCGGCCTGGTGTGGAGCCGGAGGAACTACCTGGCCGACGGCTGTCCCTTCAACCCGGTGAAAGCGGGCAAAGCGGGAGGGCTCACGGACCTGGGCGTAAAAGTGTTGCGCGAGGCGGAGCGCCTGGGAATGTGGATAGATGTGAGCCACCTCAACGACGAGGGTTTTTACGACGTAATGGAACTGTCGAAGAAGCCGGTAATAGCCTCGCATTCCAACTGCAGGAATCTGGTCCCCTCGCCACGCAACCTGACCGACGACCAGATCAGGACCCTTGCGAAAAAGGGGGGCGTGATGGGGATGAACGGCTGCAGCATCTTCGTCGGCAACGGTCCGGGCCCCTTCACGGCAGGGGACCTGGCAGACCACGTTGATCACGTGGCAAAGATTGCGGGTATTGAGCACGTCGGCCTGGGTCTGGACTTCTGCGATGGTTTCCCGGCTCCTCCGGGTGAGAGCGACCTTCTGCCCTCCAGGGATGTAATAGCAGGGCACGGGCGAATATCGGAACTGACCGCGGAACTACTGCACCGCGGCTACTCGAAAAACCATATCAGCCTTGTTCTCGGGGGCAATTTTCTTAGGGTCCTGGAAGAGGTCCTGGTGTCTTGACCTTCCATCCGGGTTGTTTTTTGCGAGTTAAATGGTATAACATGATTAACGGAAGTATTTTTAAAAAGTTTTTAAAGGAGAAAAGGCGATGAATAGAAAAAGGGAACTCGACAGCGCATACGTTCCTTATGTCGAGCCCGAAGAGATAAAACTGTCCGACATTCTGGATCAAAGCCAGATGCAGGGCATTTTAGATGATCTTTCCAGTATGCTTGGAATAGCCGTAGCGATCATAGACATGGAAGGAAACATCATCATCGGTTCTGGCTGGCAGAAGATATGTACCGATTTCCACCGCGCCTGCCCCGAAACATGCAAGAATTGCGTTGAAAGCGATACTTTGCTTACATCGGGCATTGAGGTGGGCAAGTCCATTCTCTACAAGTGCAAGAACAACCTCTGGGACATGGCCACCCCCATTTTCGTTGAAGGGAAAAAACTGGGGAACATGTTTATCGGCCAATTCCTCCTCGAAGAGGATGAGCCCGAAATTGATGTCTTCAAAAGGCAGGCCAGGAAATGTGGCTTCGATGAGAAAGAGTACCTTGAAGCCCTGGCAAAAGTCCCGAGGATATCCCGCGCAAAGACAGAATGGGCCATGTCCTTTTTCGTCAAGGGAGCGGACTACATCTCCGAGCTGGGGGTAAGGAACCTTCAGTTGGCCCGGGTCCTGGAAAAGAACAGTGTCCTTCTGGAACATCTTGCGACGAGCGAAGCCCTTTTGAAGATCGCCGGACAGCTCGTCTCACTTGGAGGATGGCAGTTCGACATTGCCGAGAACCGTCTCATCTGGTCAGAAGAAGTGGCCGAGATCCATGAAATGCCACCGGGCTACACTCCTAACGTTGATGATGGCATCCGCTTTTACGCCCCGGAGTACCGTGAAAGGATAACCGAAGTCTTTGCCAGGTGTGTTGAGGCTGGCGAGCCATACGATGAGGAGATGCAGATCATCACCGGGACCGGCCGACGGGTATGGGTAAGGACCATAGGGACCGCGGTACGGGACGCTTCGGGGAAGATAGTGCGGGTCCAGGGCGGGTTTCAGGACATCTCCGAACAGAAGAGGGCCGAAGAGGAGCTAAGACGGAGCGAGAGCCAGTTCCGGGCCCTGGTTGAGGGAGCTCCTGACGCAATCTATGTCCACATAGACGGCAGGTTCGTCTACCTCAACGAGATGGCCTGCCGAATGTATGGAGCCAGATCCCCGGAGGAGATACTGGGAAGGCCCATCCTTGATCTGTTCCACCCATCCATCCACGATGTGGTCCGGCAGAGGCTCCACACCATCAATGTTGAAAGAAAACCGGTCCCTTCAATGGAACAGGTCCATTTGAGACTTGACGGAGGACAAATTCCCGTCGAGGTGACCCCTATTTTGACGCTCTATGAGGGAAAGGAAGCTGTTCTTGTCTTTGCCAGGGATATCACCGAACGCAAAAAGGTTGAGGAAGCCCTCAGGGAGAGCGAAGAGCGCTTCAGAAGCATATTTGAGAACGTGTCCATAGGGATCTACAGGACAAGCCCCGACGGCAGGATCCTCCTGGCGAACCAGGCAGTTGTGAAAATGCTGGGTTATTCCTCCTTCGAGGAACTTGCTGCACGAGATCTGAACAATGATGGTTTTGAGCCGGGATACTCACGGGAATATTTCAAGGAGAAGATCGAGCGGGAAGGGGAGATAACAGGCCTTGAAACGGCCTGGACCCGGAGGGATGGTTCGGTGATCTTCGTCAGGGAGAGCGCCAGGGCGGTCCGCGGTTCTGACGGGGGGGTGCTCTACTACGAGGGCACTGTAGAGGATATCACCACCCAGAGAAGATCCGATGAAGAACTCAAAAAAAAGAACGACCTCATCCGGATCGCCGGCAAACTGGCCTTCCTGGGAGGCTGGAGCGTTGACCTGCCTGGAGACCGTACGGTCTGGACAGATGAGGCCGCAGCGATACATGATCTTCCCCCCGATTATTCAGCAACCGTCGAAGAAGCAAAGAGCTTCTACGATCCCGTATCGAGGCCCCTTATCGATAAGGTTTACGAAGATTGCATAAAGAACGGGATCCCCTACGATGAGGAGTTCATGAAGATCACCCGTAACGGGAGTAGCATCTGGGTACGGGAGATAGGAGAAGCCGTAAGGGATGAGACAGGGAAAATAATAAGGCTGCAGGGCGCCTTCCAGGATATAACTGAAAAAAAACGGGCGGAAGAAGCCCTTCGAGGAAGCGAGGAGAAGTACCGCCGAATTGCCGAGAACATGTCCGACGTGGTCTGGACCGCCGATCTGGAGTTGAGGACCACCTACGTGAGCCCGTCAGTCCAGAAACTCCTTGGAGAAACCCCCGAGGAACACCTCGCAAGGAGTATGGAAGAAAAGTTTCCGCCGGAAGAACTGGCAAAACTGGTATCTGTTTTCAAAGAAGAACTGGAGAAGGAGAGATCCGGCAAAGCGCCCAAGGACAGGTCCAGGATAGTGGAGGCTAAGCACTACAGGGCCGACGGAAGCCTGGTTTGGGTCTCGATGAACATCTCCTTCATCAGGGATGAAGACGGTAATCCCGTAGGATTCCAGGGGGTAACCCGCGACATATCCGAGCGGCGCAGGCTGGAGACAGAGTATGCTACCCTGTTCCACGAGATGCTCGACGCTTTTGCACTGCACGAGATCGTCTGCGACGCTGACGGGAAGCCTGTCAACTACCGTTACATTACCGTCAACCCGGCCTTCGAAAGAATGACGGGGCTTCGGTTTAAGGACGTGAAGGGAAAAACCGTCCTGGAACTCCTTCCTGAGACCGAGACCTCCTGGATAGAGAAGTACGGTCATGTGGCGCTGACCGGAGAGCCGGCCCTTTTCGAGAACTATGCCGCACACTTCGGCAAGTACTTCGAAGTCAAGGCCTACAGCCCTGCTCCAGGACAGTTCGCCACCATTTTCACCGACATAACCGGGAGGAAGAATTCCGAAGAGAAGCTGCGCCGTGCCCTGGAGACGACCATTCAGGTCCTGACCCAGACCGTGGAGCGGAGAGACCCCTACACGGCCGGCCACCAGAGGCGCGTTGCCACCCTGGCGGCGGGGATAGCCCATGAGATGGGTTTCAATGCTGAACAGGTGGAGCAGATAAGGATCTCCGGTTTCGTTCATGACCTGGGCAAGATATCCGTTCCTGCCGAGATACTCAGCAAACCGGGGCGGCTTTCGGAACTGGAGATGAACATAATCCGGGAGCACCCAACCCACGGTTACGAGATCCTGCAGGATGTGGAGAGCGGGTGGGACCTGGCCGAGATAGTCTACCAGCATCATGAACGCCTCGATGGTTCCGGCTACCCCAGGGGGCTGAAGGGTGAGGAGATAAGGCTCGAAGCCAGGATACTTTCCGTCGCCGACGTGGTTGAGGCCATGGCCTCATACCGCCCCTACAGGCCTGCGGTCGGACTGAAAGAAGCCCTCGAGGAGATCGAGACGAAAAGCGGGGTTCTCTACGACCCTGAAGTCGTGAGAGTCTGCCTGGATCTTTTCAGGGAGAAGGGGTATCAGTTGGAGGAATAGCCCGGGTTCTTCCAACGGTTATCTGTTTTTCCTCGAGAAAAGCCGGAATAACCAATTGCGTTTACGCCCCATCGCTTTACGGATGTCGGGGATCTTCTTCCTCGCCTCTTCTTCTCCCATCCTGATGAACTCGCCGGATGAAAGGAACTCGCTCCAGTGGGTTCCGCTCAGGTCCGGACAGATGCAGACATCGGCCATTTCCCTCTGTATCCTGGAAATGTAGATCCCCCGGATCATATCGCAGCGCATCATAATGTTGATCATGTTCGGGTCTTCTATGGGGGTTACCATGGCTGGATCCACCGAGACCGCTATGGTCACTTCAGCCCCCATTTCCCGTGCAGATCCCACCGGAACAGGTTCGCTTACGGCTCCGTCGGTTATAAGCCTTTCCCCGTCCTGTTCAGGCGGGAGATAACCCGGAATAAGGGCGCTTCTCCTTACTGCCTTTCTTATGCTCCCCTTCCTCATGAGGAGGGTGCTGCCGGAATTCAGGTCCGTGGCCACGGCCCCGAAAGGGATCTTCGTGTCCTGTATGTTGCCGCGGTCAAGCAGTTCCTCAAGGGCTTTTTCCAGGAATTCGGGTTTCATGATCCCCGATCTTGACCCCATAGAACTGATGTATATCCTCTGGGCTATGGTCCTTGCGAACTTCTGGAGTATGTGGGAATCCTGAACTGAAGGCGCTATGTCCTGAAGGCCCAAAGAACCATAATCGACGCTGTTGATGAACTTTTCATATCTTTCCGTCACAGCCGCAGCGTCAGGGTTCTGTGCGTACATGGCACCGACTATCGCACCCATAGAGGTTCCAGCTATTATGTCGATGGGGATCCCTTCCTCCTCGAGGACCTTGAGGATCCCGAAATGGGCTGCCCCCCTTGCTCCCCCTCCGCCGAGGGCAAGTCCGATCCTGAGCAAAATGGATACCCCCTTTGCAATTTTGGGTTTTTCCTGTCTATATATATCATGGCTGCTCCCGTCGGCCAAATCCGGTTTTGCCTGCCGGATGCGGAGATTCGTTATTCGTAATTTGAATGGAGTGATACGGAATGCGTTACGTGATGGCGATACTTGGTTTTGTGGTGGCTTTTTTCATTATCACGCGGGTACACATGAAAACCCGGCTGGGTCTTTCCGGTGCCCTTATCGTCACGGCCCTTATCCTGATCCTGTTCACTTATCTCTCAACTTACTATGTCCCGCCTGAAAGTCTTGAGGGATCAGAAGCGCTGGCAAGAGTTGCCGAGATGAACTCAAGGAGATTCTTCCTTATCGTGGGGGAAGTAGCCGGCCTGGCAGCCTACTTATTCAGGACCTTCCGGAGGGGATAAAAGGGAGACGCCGACCACCAGCGGTTCTGGCCCTGCCATGTCCCGGTCAAGCGGACCCCTTAACGGTTCCCTCGCCGCAGGAGTGAAGTGGAACATCTGATCCAGAGCAACAAAATAAAAGCCTTTCTTACGTAGCCCTTCCACGATCAGGGGGATCGCCTCCATGGTCCTGCCCAGGCCTCCATGCAGAAGTATCACCGATCCAGGTTTGGCAGAGTTTATCACCGTGGCTGCAATTTGCCCCGGTGTCCTGACTGTCATGTCCCGGCCGTTCACATCCCAGAGAATGGTCGATAACCCAAGCTCTTCAACCACCGAAAGGGCAACCTTGTCCCATCTCCCACCGGGGGGGCGGAAAAACCGTGGACGAGATCCGGTTATCGCTTCAATAGCCTGGCTGCAAAAGGCGATCTCATCGAAAAGTTCATCCTTTGAGAGGAGGGTGATGTTTCTATGAGACCAGGAGTGATTTGCAACGGAATGCCCCCTGGCTGCTATTTCGGCAAGGATGCCAGGGAACTGGACGGCCTGTTTACCTACGATAAAGAAGGAACCCTTTATTCCCAGATCGTCCATGATATCCAGGAGGGCCTCGGTTCCAAAGGGGTGAGGGCCGTCATCGAAGGTCAGCGCGACGGCAGGTACGCTTTGCGGGCCGGAGTAATGAAGGGCAGCGGCAGCCACGTTCGCTTCTGATATCGAGAAAACGGCTATCGCCAGGATGGATAGTGACAGCAGGACTTTCCGGACCATCGGGGTTTTCTCCTTCTTGACCGATTTAGCAGGACAATACTTCGCTCTGCATTAAAAGTCAAGAATGGTTATGGTTTTCCTGTTTTGCTCTTGTTTTATGGGTGAATTGGCCGGAAGACATGAGAACCCCCAGCGGTTTGAGGGGTTCGATATTGTCTATGATTATCTTCATGGAAGACGTTATAGGTACCGAAAGGATCGCCCCAACCACGCCCCATAGCCAGCCCCACATAAGCAGGGAGATCAGGATGACCACGGGGCTAAGGTTAAGTCTCTCCCCCATGACCTTGGGGGACAGGAAGTTGCCTATGATCTGCTGGATCACGAGAAGCCCTACGCCAACGAAAATGGTCGGACCCAGTACAGGATAGAACTGGATAAGCGAGATCAGGATAGGCGGGACAGCAGCGATCAACGAGCCAAGGTTAGGTATGAAATTTAGCAGGAAGGTAAGCACTCCCCACGTTATTGCAAAATCCAGATCCACCACGGCAAAGATACCCCAGGCAAGGAACCCGGTGGCGGCGCTGATCAGGAACTGCAGGAAAAGGTAGGAACTGATCTGCCTGGAGATGGAACGGGTGACGGTCCTTGCCCTGGCGGCGTTGTGCGGCGAAAGGGCCATGTCTATCTTGTTGTCGAAATAAGGGGCGCCCAGCAGCAGGAAGACGAGGAAGAAGACCACCAGGATCAGGTTGGTCAGAAAGCCCATGAGGAATCCCGAAAGGGCCAGCAGGTGTTCACCTATTGCCGGAGCCAGGTGAAAGTTCTCCCACCATACTGGGGACAGTTCGAACTGGTTTATCAGGGTGTTGAAAAGGGTTTCAAACCTTTCATAATAACGGGGGAAAGCCCCGATCATGGCCTGGATGCGGGTGTTGAGGAAGAGACCCCCTGCAACACAGATACCTATAAAGATCAACAGGACCACAGTTGTGCTTAGGGGAGTTGGGATCTTCCTGTCGGACATGGATTTTACGATGGGGGCGAAAAGAAAGTAAAGAAGACCTGCGATGACAAGAGGGAGGAATACTCCCCTGGCCAACTTGAGAACTGCCCCTAACAGTATCACTGCGATAATGCCGGTGAAAAAAAGAATCACCCGTTCAGGTTTCAAAGAAGACCTCCAGAAAATGCTGAAAAATTTATGTTGCCGTTTTAGGCTTTTGTCCATTCTGTCGTTATGAATGCAACAAATGACACGGTGTTTCCGTGAATCGTGAACCGTGAAACGTGAACCGAAAAACTTTTACCTTGCGCCACAGAGTTCACAGAGAAAGGCATGTTTATAGAGGACCAGGACCAACGAATATTGTCATCTCGAGGAATGAAATGACGAGAGATCTGTCCTTGTCCTTTTATTCAAGATCCAGATTCCTCACCCCGGCACAACGGGGTTTCGGAATGACAGCACTGTGATTAACGGGTTCTGTCTGTCATCTCCAATCCACCGGCTGGCGGATGAGAGATCTGTCCTGGCCCTCCCGTTCACCGTTTACCGTTGATGCTCTTTTAGAATTTGCCCTTTCGTCTCCCGTCTCGTCTTACGTTTTACGGGGTTATGCCCTTCCTGTCTCTCGTCGTCTTTGCTTCTCCCTAAACAACGGTTTTCTCTCTCTCGCCCTTCTACCCTACNNCGCTTGGGGCAGCGCAAAGCCTCCCGAGGTGACCCAACGAGGGACTTCGTCTGTGGTGAGATGGTTTGGAATCTGATTTTCCTGTAGCCTGCAGCCTGTCTCCTGCCGCCTTGCTTGTTGATCTTTCTGAGTTACTCGTCACTCTTTTGCCCCTCTTCCATGATCTTTTCCAGTTCCGCTGCTGCCAGTTCGACCACGGGGAGGCAGCGGAACCTTTCGTCCCTGTAAAGGTTCTTCAGGGGAGCGCAGTTGATCTCGCCGTGTTTTTCCGCGAACCTTTCCAGAAAGATCTTGCAGAGTTCCTTTACTTCGGGGTTTTCGTGCGCCTTTGTTTTTGTGAACCGTACAGATATTGCTGCAATTGCCCCTGAAAGTGCTCCGCAGCATGTTGACTCGATAGCCATGCCGCCCCCGAAGCCGGCCATGGTCTTCAGCCCCGTGTGGTCTATCCCCAGGCCGTATTCGTCATTCGTGGCATAAATTATGCTCTCGGCACAGTTCATATCCTCGAGAAGATAGTAGCGCCTTGCTTTGTCAACAAGCATTCCGAAACCCCCTGACGATACGTGAATCGTGAACAGGTAATAATGAGTCGTTAATCGTAAATCGTGAATCGTGAACCGTGAATCGTGAACCGAAAAACTTTTACCTTGCGCCACAGAGTTCACAGAGAAAGGCGTGTTTATTGAGGACCAGGACCAACGAATATTGTCATCTCGAGGAATGAAATGACGAGAGATCTGTCCTTGTCCTTTTATTCAAGATCCAGATTCCTCACCCCGGCACAACGGGGTTTCGGAATGACAGCACTGTGATTAACGGGTTCTGTCTGTCATCTCCAATCCACCGGCTGGCGGATGAGAGATCTGTCCTGGCCCTCCCGTTCACCGTTTACCGTTGATGCTCTTTTAGAATTTGCCCTTTCGTCTCCACACGACTTACTTCTTACTTCTTACTTCTCACTTCTCACGCCTTTGCACTTCCCGTCCTCTCGTCCCTGGATCCTGATCTTGTAATACTCATGCTCCTTCAGGTCGCACCAGAGCAAACTACTCAGGGGCTTCCCGACCCCGGTTATCAGCCTTATGGTTTCTGCGGCCTCTATGGCGGCGATGAAAACCGGGGTAAAAGGCGGGTTCCCCGTTACCTCTTCAATACCCTTGTCGGTCCCTGCCGCCGCTTCCCAGGGAGCCATGTCGTCCGGGAAAAGCACACACGACTGACCCCAGAACCCGCCGATGGCGCCGTGTACCACCGGTATGGCCATCTCCCTGCAGGCGGTAAGAAGTAAAGTCCGGGCCCTGTTGCTGTCCAGCGCATCTACGGCCACTTTGCACCCTTCAAGGATCAGGTGCGCGTTCTCCGGGGTGAGGTTCTTTTCCCACGCACTCACTTCCACAGCTCCGTTGATCTTTCTGACCCTCCTGAGTGCTTCAACGGCCTTGGGGGAGCCAATGTTCTCTTCGTCGCAGAGGGCCTGCCTGTTGAGGTTATTGTCGCTGAATACGTCTCCGTCTGCAACGGCTATTTCTCCTACACCTGCCCTGGCAAGGATCTCGATGATCCAGCCTCCAAGACCTCCGCACCCTATTACGGCAACCTTGGAGGAGAGTAGCCGGGCCTGGCCTTCAAGTCCCAGGGTTCCGATGCTTCTTTCATACCTGGAGGGGCATATCCCGTTCTCACAGGCCCATAATTCGGCCGTCCTGACCGGTATCCCGGCCTCCCTGGCAGCACTCCGGCAGACCTGCCAGGGCACTATCGAGATATTTCCCTTTGCTGTGCTGGAGGAACGGATCTTGTACTGCCAGTTTTCGGGCATTTAAAGGCACCTCCGGATCATGGCGGAATGGAACTCATACGCCATAAGGATACCATCATGACCGGTGAGCCCCAAATTAGGGTAAACTATCAACTATCCAGTCTAATAGCAGGAGGAGGGGTAACATTGAAAAAGGTTTTCATATCAGGAGCTTCCGGGAACGTCGGCAAGATACTGGTCAGGAACGTTTTGGCCCGGAAAGACATGGCCCTTGCGGGAGGTTGGTGTCAAGAGACCGGCAAAGACCTGGGAGAGCTTGCCGGGACAGGTATGGCAGGAGTTGTCTCCAGCCCCGACCTTGCCTCGGGGATCCGCGATACTTCGCCCGATGTGGTTGTGGATTTCACCTCAACGTTGATCCTCATGGACAACCTCAAGGTATACGCCGATGCCGGAGTAGACGCCGTAATAGGAACGACAGGTCTTACAGATGAGGATATGGTCAAGGTCGAGAGAATGGTGAAGGAGAAAGGGCTCCGCTGGGCTGTTATCTCCAATTACGGCCTGGGTATCAACCTCGTTATGGAATTCATAGAGAAAGCAAGGCAGTACTACCCCTATGTGACGATAACAGACCGGCATCACGCGCGGATGTCCAACGCACCCAGCGGCACTGCTGCAACACTGGCCAACCTGGCCTCTGCCGGCCCTGAGGGGGAAATTGAGAGTCGGGAGGTTTTCCCGGGAGTTATGGGCGCCAGGATAGCCGGTATCCCTGTGACATCACAGCGGCTGCCCTATCCGGGGCCCTATTCGGAGCACGAGGTAACCCTCGGCAGGCAGGATGAGATCGTGAGGATCACGGTGCAGGATTTCTCCAGCGATATATACATGGACGGGGTCTTTCTTGCCGTGGAGAAGATAGGGGCCCTTCCCCCCGGGAAATTAGCCAGGTCACTGAAAGATCTGGGGTAACAGGTAAAACAATAATCTTTTCAAACAGATGATACAATTTATAAAGAAAACGGAAACCAGTTCCCATTCCTGTCCGGGGAGGGAGTAACTGTGTCATTTGGTTCTGAGAACGATATAGCATCTGCTGTCCCTGAAGATCTCGTAGAAAAATGGCAGGGATCTGTGAATGTGCTGGCCAACATTGTTAATGTCCCTGTGGCACTGGTAATGAGGCTTTCGGGTCCGGAGATCGAGGTCTTTATCTCCAGCAACACGGAAGGGAACCCCTACCATCCCGGTGGCAGCGAGCATTTCGAAGGATCAGGGCTCTATTGCGAGACGGTAATAAAAAACCGCGGAAGGCTGCTGGTTCCTAACGCCCTTAAAGACGAAAAATGGTTCCGTAACCCGGACATTAAGCTGGGAATGATCTCCTGCCTTGGATTCCCCATTCTCTACCCCGACGGGACCCCCTTCGGAACGATATGCGTGCTTGATCGTGAGGAGAACCACTTCGGGGAATGGGTTGAAAGGCTCATGGAGCAGTTCCGGCATCTCTTTGAACTCCACCTTGCACTACAGCAGAAGAACGGGAAACTGAAGGAATCCCTGGAAGAGATCAGCCGGTTGAGTTCGGAACTGGAAAAAGCCGCCAACACCGATCCCCTTACGGGGCTTTACAACCGCCGGATCTTCAATGAGATCTTCGAAAGGGAGAGATCCCGCCATGGAAGGACTGGAAGCCATTTCTGCATCATCATGGGTGACCTTGACGGCTTCAAGAAGATCAACGACACTTACGGCCATTCCGCGGGGGACCAGGTCCTCATCAAGGTAGCCAGGATACTGGAGGAGAGTTCCAGGATCCACGATTATCTGTTCAGGTGGGGAGGTGATGAATTCCTGGCGCTTCTTACGGATACGACCATTGAAGGCGGGATATCTTTCGCTGAAAAGGTGCTTGATGAACTGACCAACAGCATTGAAGGCCCCGATGACCCGCTCGGGGAGATCTCCATTTGTTTTGGTATTACGGGCCTGATGCCAGGCGATGAAGCAGACGGTGTGATCGCGCGCTGCGACAAGCTCCTGTATGAGTCCAAGTCCTGCGGTAGGGGCAGGATCAGCAGCATGGAGGACCGTTGATCCGGAAGGCGGCGTCAGGTTGCGCTTAATATTTCAAGATCACAGGAGGCAGCCATGATCGAGAGAAAACATGTGGACGGAGAAAAAAAGGGCGAGATCCTTATCTACGCCCTCAGCACTTGCGGATGGTGCCGAAAGACAAAGAAACACCTCGAGGATCTGGGGATAGCCTACGATTATATCGATGTGGACCTTCTTGAAGGTCCGGAATCAGAAGAGGTCATGAAGACCGTCAGGAAATTCAACGAAAAGGGTTCATTCCCCACGATAGTGATAAACGGCAAGCACTGTGTCGTGGGTTACAACATCGACAAGGTAAGGGAAATTCTAGAGAATGAGCCGGATTGAAGGCTACATCCCCACGGACGATGAGATAAGGACTCTTTTAGAGAAGCTGGATACTGAAGCGGAACAGTCGGGATACCATCTCAACCCCGACAGGGAGTTTGTCTCCTTCCTTATGGAAGGGCTCCTGGTCAATCAGAAGAGATTCGGATATCTTTCCTGTCCCTGCAGGCTGGCCTCCGGGGATATAGAGGATGACAGGGACATGATCTGCCCCTGCGACTACAGGGATCCCGACCTGGATGAATTCGGGGCATGCTATTGCTCCCTCTATGTCACTGAAAAGGTCCTAAGGGGGGAGCAGAAGGCAGGATCGATCCCTGAGAGAAGGCCGAACCGTGAGGAGAGGGAAGCGGTCAGAAAAAAGAAGCAGGCCGGTCCTCCCGAAGGGGTCAAGGTTGGCCTTCCTTACCCGGTCTGGCGGTGCAAGGTATGCGGATACCTTGCAGCGCGGGACACCCCTCCCGAGGTCTGTCCCATCTGCAAGGCGTCGAAGGAGCGATTCGAGAGGTTTATGTAATTGGATCGTAACTCGGAAGATCAAGTGCGTGAGATGTTAGACGTGAGAAGTGAGACGAAAGGGCAAAGGCCGAAAGGCCTACCCAGTCGCTATCCCTTGAGGATCTCCTCGGGACTATGTCGGGATCTGGTCCTTCAGCTTGACTGGAGGGTAAGCTCTTTTAACTTTTTCGTCCCCCGTCTAACCTCTCACTTCTTACTTCTCACGCTTTTTCGACTCATGATTCACGAACAAACCGGACCTTTCCCCCGACGATCGTCATGACGGGCT
>DFZC01000031.1:30485-37705 GCA_002383685.1 Synergistaceae bacterium UBA4066
CCAGGTCGGCAGCCATGCCAGGTCTGAGGGACCCGAACCTCTCCTGGATCCCCACAGCCTTTGCGGGGTTCACGGTGTAGAGAGCAAGGGCTTCATCAATTGTCAGCCTCTGGCCCGGGAGCCATCCGCCTTGAGGGGTCCCGTCGTCTTCAACCCTGTTCACTGCGGCCCATATTCCCCTCCACGGGTTGGTGGGTTCCACTGGGGCATCGCTCGACCCGGTCATCAGCAGCCCTTTCTGCAGCATGTCCTTCCATGAGTATGCCCATCCGAGCCTCTTCTCGCCTATGCGCGGTTCTGTTATGTGGATATCGCTGGGCACGAACACGGGCTGAATGTCGCAAACCGCACCAAGGCGGGCAAGGCTGTCTATCTGATCCGGGCGGCATACCTGGACGTGGACTATCCTGTGGTGAAGCTTGCCGGGGAGCGGTTCCAGGTCCCGGACACCTTCCATGGCATCGATGAACTGGTCGATGGCCGCGTCCCCGATGGCGTGGACCTGGATCTGGTTCCCTGCAATGTGCTCCTTTCGTACCAGTTCACAGAACTCTTCGGTATCCATGTTCAGCATCCCCCTTGTCGAGGGGTCATCCTCATAGGGGAATGTCATGGCAGCGGTCCTGCCTCCCAGGGAACCATCGAGGAAAAACTTCCTCCCCCCGTAACAGAGCCAATCGTCCCCCTGGCCGCTTTTTCCCCACCCCGGGACCGCTTCGTCGCTGTACAGGCGCATCCTGATCGGTAGGTCCCCGGCAGCGTGAAGGCAGCGGTAAGCCTCGATATTCTCTTCCAGGCCGTAGGATGCAGCGTTGCACGTATGTACAGACGTGATCCCCTGTGAAGCAAGCTCCATCATTGTTTCCAGGAGATGCCCCGCTTCTTTCTTTCCGCCGGCAGTTCCCCTCTTCATTGCCTCGACGATTGGGTGGGCAAAACTTTCGTGGAGGGCTCCCGTAAAACACCCCTTTTCATCCCTGACGACACCCGCGCCGGACAGATCCTCAACCGAAAGCCCGGATTCCTGAAGAGCCCTGGAGTTGACCAGGTGGAGATGGGCGCATACACGTAGCAGAAGCACCGGGTTGGGGATGTCAAGCTCGTCCAGTTCCTCCAGGGTGGGCAGGGATGTGTCCTCCCACCTGGAGTTGTCGAAACGGACCCCGTAGATCCACTCGTCAGGATCGGTATTTGTGGCCCTTGCCCGGATCATCTCCAGTAAGGCCTTCTTTGAAGGGGCCTCGAACAGTGAAAGGGCCGAGCGCTGCCGGGAAAGAGCCGTTAGGTGCAGGTGCGAGTCGGTCATGCCCGGAAGAACTGTGGCGCCTCCGGCGTCTACCCATTCGGCATTTTTCGATAAGGAGTGTCTTCTTAATTCCTCCAGGGTTCCTGTTGCTGCGATAACGTCTCCAACGGCGATCAGGGCTTCCACCCTTGGCCTGGAAGGGTCAGCGGTCCAAATTGAAGCGTTTTTGATGCATAATACCTGTTTTCCCATTTAAGTCGCCTCCTCTAAATATCCACGGGCAAGAACCTTCTTGCCGCAAGGCCTATCAGGAACGAAACTGCGGCGACGCCGAAACTTATGGCGGCCATCTCCAGGAAGGCAGGTCGGAACGGCGCATCCTTTACTACCGACACGAAATAGGAGAAGAAAAGGATGACCAGCAATGCGTGAAAAAGTGACCACAAAAGCGCAAAATACACGTTTTCGGCTATGAAGAAAGGCGCCACCAGAAGCGTTACCGTTATTAGATATGCGATCCCCGTATAGATAGCCGCCTTAAGAGGGTTGAGATCACCGCCCTCGGAGCGTTGTGACAGAAACTCCGAGGCTCCCATGGAGAGGGTGGCCGCGACCCCGGTGATAAGACCGGCAACCCCCACCACCCTGCCATCGGCCAGGGCGAATGTGAAGCCTGCAAGAGCTCCTGTAAGCTCAACCAGGGCATCGTTCAATCCCAGGACCATGGAGCCGATGTATTTAAGCCGCTCCTCGTTGAGGAGGTCCATCAGTGCCTTCTCGTGTTCCTCCTCCTCGTGCATTATCTGACTTGCCTCGGGGACAATATCGGCAATTGATCCATAGGCCGCCTCGGCCGATTCCTCGTTACGCTCCATTATCTTGATGGCGAAGGTGATCCCGAACACGAAGGCAAGCATCAGGTAGAAGAACATCATAAAACGGTCCGGTCCGGGGTCGACTCCCGTGTAGCGTTGCCATACCCCGGCATGCCTCTTCTCGTCAAGGGCTATCCTTTCGAGAACCTCCCGGTTCTTGCCGTCCATCCTCCTGGCAAGTCTCTGGTAAATATGATGTTCTGTTATCTCCGTCCTCTGGAAGACCAGGATTCGCCTTTGCATCTCCGGGCTAATGTCGGACATTTTTCGTCGCTCCTTCCAGGAACAAGTTTCTGTTGAAGGGTCTTGGCACTCATGGTTTTCCCCTCAAGGTTTCGGGTGGTTGATGGTATCCTTTTTCTATAAATCATTGTAATGGGTTTTGAAGCTTGCGGATGACAAGCGGGGGAAAAAGATGAGAGAAAAAGGGTTGAAAGTTATCAACAGGGACAGGTGCATAGGCTGCCTTAGCTGCATGTATGCCTGCACACGCAAACTCAGGGGACTCGGGGGTACGGGCAAGTCGGCCATGCGCGTCCGGGCCTATTCGGGAACCGAAGGGGCCTTCTCGATCCGTGTATGTTCGAGATGCACCAGTCCTGACTGCGCTGCTGCATGCCCTACGGGGGCACTGACAACAGCCGGGGGTGGCGGCGTGAGACTGGACAGGGAAAAGTGCATATCCTGCGGGGCCTGCGTAAAGGCCTGTACCATAGCCGCTCTCCAGTGGGACGAGGAGGAAGGAGTCCCTATACCGTGCATATTCTGCGGCCAGTGCGTTCAGTACTGCCCGAACGACGTTATTGCCATGGTGGAGAGAGCCGACCAGGAAGGGGGCGATGGAAGTGCAGAGTAGGATCCTCTTCGTCGACCTCTCTTCCGGCATAACAAGGGTGGAAGAGGACAGGGCCCTCTTCAGTGATCTGCTGGGCGGGACCGCTGTGGCCACCGAACTGCTTGCCAGACATGGTAATGCGGAAATCGACCCTCTTTCGCCGCTTGCCCCGGTCATTTTCGCCATCGGTCCCTTCAGCGCCCTTTACCCGGCAGCGACCAAGACCGTGGCCCTTTTCCGTTCACCTCTGACTGGTGAACTGGGAGAGTCCCATGCGGGTGGGCGATTCGCGGCGGCGCTGAGAGAGACGGGGATAGATGCCCTGGTGATCACCGGTGCATCCGACCGGCCCGTCTTTCTGCATATCGACGGACAGGAGGCGGAAATTTGCTCTGCCGGTACCTTCTGGGGGCAGTCAGCTCCCGCTACGGACAGGATCCTCCGCGAAGCCCTCGAAAAAAAGGGGAGGAAACTCTCAGCCGTCAGGATAGGTCCTGCAGGCGAAAGGCTTTCCCCGATGGCATGCGCGACGGTGGACAGTTCGCGCCACTTCGGTCGCCTGGGGCTTGGCGCTGTAATGGGTTCAAAAAAGCTCAAGGCCATAGCCGTCAGCGGCAAGGGGTCTGTCGCAATAACCGACCCCAAGGCTTACGGGTCTGTCTACCAGACTCTTTTCGACAGGGTGGTCCGGTCCGACGAGATGAAAAAGTACCACCAGCTGGGAACCCCTGCCAACGTGCTTCCCCTGAACGCCATACGGGGCCTGCCCACCCGGAACTTCACCCAGGGCTTTTTCGAGAACGCTTCCAGGATCTCGGGCGAGGCCTTTCTAGAGGAAGTTAACGTGCAGCATATAGCCTGCGCGCACTGTCCCTGCGGATGCATCCAGGTGGCTGAACTTCGGGAAAAATTCGCCCCCGCCCATTACAGCACCGTCAGGGTCTCCTACGACTACGAGCCCATTTTCGCAGTGGGGACCCAGCTGAGCATCTCCACCCCGCAGGAGATACTAAGGCTGATAGCCTTCATAGAAAAGCAGGGGTGGGACTGCATGAGCATGGGTAACACTCTCGCCTGGGCCACCGAGGCATTCCTGTCGGGGGCCATAGGGGAGGTCGAAACGGAAGGTCTTTCGCTATCCTTTGGGGACACCCGTTCATACCTGGAGGCCATGCAAAGGATATCTTCATGGAAGGGTGAATTCTTCAGGGACCTTGAGAAGGGCACTGCTTTTTGCGCCTCGAAGTATGGCGTCAAAGATTTTGCCATGCATTACGGCGGGCTCGAACCCGCAGGGTACCTGACGGGAGAGAACGCCGTCATGACCTGGATCGCAGGGGTCAGGCACTCCCACCTTGACGACCACGGCTACAGCCTCGACCAGAAACTGCTTGTGAAAGACTCGCCCCTGGAGGAGCAGGTCCGGATGCAGGTGGAGGAGGCACAGTGGAGGATGGTCCTTAACTCTCTTGTGATCTGCCTCTTTGCCAGGGGGGTCTACGACGCACAGATAATTGCCGATGGCCTCGGCGCCCTGGGTCTTGAGTGGACACAGGAGAGGCTGAAGAAATTCGGGGCCGAAACCCTGAAGGCCAAATACAGGCTGAAAAAGAGTTACGGTTTTGACCCGAAAAAGATCACAATCCCGGAGAAGATGTTCAACGTCCGCACCAGCACGGGCTTCCTCGACAGGGAGCGCATGTCCAGGAGACTGGACCTGTTCCTGGAGTACGCGGGTATAGGGTAGACTCGAAGTTCAGCGACAGTCACTGGCGCATGTCAGATCTGTTGATGCTTCCTGACGACAGCAAAAAAGCCGGGGCTCTTCCGCCCGGCCTGACACTGGTTCCTCTGATCCAGCCACACATGTTTTCGGGCTTCCCTGCTTGTGTCTCATGAGTCCCCCTTTGTTTAAACAAGTGGACTGAACGAGGCATATAGCGTATTGTACACCGGACTATAAGTCACCAACCGGGAGTGATGTTTGTGAAACGAAAGAGCCGTATTTTTTTGTCTCTTCTCTTACTCATCTTTTTTCCTGTTTCAGGGCTTTCGCCCCTGGAGGCAGCGGAAAACGAGGATTCCTCCCAGTGGACCTTTTCCACGACGTCGTACGTCTGGTTCTCCGGTCTCAACGGAACGGTGGGCGTGAAGGGGCATAAGGCGCGTGTCAGCCTGGGCTTCTCGGACATTCTTTCGAACATGGACGCCTCGGGGATGCTCTCCTTTCAAGGGCACAATGGGAACCAGTACTTCTTTTTCGACGGCATGTATCTTGACATGTCGGACAGCGAGCAGATATCTCACTCTCTTTTCACAGACATCGAAATGACGACGACCCGGCTTCAGGCCGCCTGGGGCGTGCGAGTAAAGGAATGGGATACGTCCTCCCTCCATATCTTCACCGGTCTGAGATACTGGAATCTGAAAAACGAACTGACGATCAGAACGGCCTCAACTCCCCTGGAACGCTTCAGCGATACTGAATCCTGGCTGGATCCTTTTCTCGGCATCCGCTACGCGACGAGGCTTTCACCAAATTTGACCCTTGTTGCAATGATCGATGCGGGTGGATTCGGCGTTGGGTCGAATTTCACATGGGGAGGCATGGTGGATCTGTCATGGAAACTTTCGGAGCGAACGTCCATTGAAGTCGGATACCGATACCTCTACGTCGATTATGAGAATAATGGCTTCATAATGGATGCGTATAACGACGGCGTCTTCATCGGCTTCTCCTGGAAACTGCGGTGAGGGGGTATCGCGCGCCTTTTTACGGTACAACTCATAACGACAACATCAAACACGAAAAGGAGTGAGGCACAATGAGAAGAAACAATATCATGAGCATTATGCTTTTGCCGTTACTGCTTTTAACCGCATCCAGGTGCCCCGCGCAAGCCATAACGGAGAAGGATCCTGGCGGAGCGTCTCCAGACTACCTCTTTACCCTCGATGAGGGCGGAATTCCTGGGCTCGCAGACGAACGCTCTGTAATAGTCGTCATCAGCGACCTCCATCTGGGGATGGACGACCGGTACGCTGAGACTCAAAAGAACCGCGCTCCGCTCGTAGACTTTCTTCAGAAACTAAGGCGCGCTCCGAACATCAAGGAACTCGTCATAGCGGGAGATCTCGTCGACGAGTGGTTCATCCCCGCCGGCGTGGACACCTACGCCGGAAAGAGCCAGAAGGAATTCGTACAGGCCGTCGCCGCGAACAACAAAGACGTGGTGGACGCTTTCAACGACATCATCCGGGACGGGAAGATCAAGGTGACCTACGTCCCGGGAAATCACGACCTGCTTGTCACCTCCGAGAGTATCCAGACCATCTTCCCTGGAATGACCGAAGCGCGCGAAGATCTGGGGCTCGGGACCTATTCTCCGGCCGAGTACCCGGAAATCGCCATCGAACACGGCCACCGCTACAACTTCTTCTGCGCGCCGGATCCCATTTCGAACCAGTCCATAGCCCCAGGGACCATCCTGCCCCCGGGGTACTTCTTCACCCGCATCGCGACGCTCTCAGTTGTTGAAGGCAAGCCCGATCCGGGCAAGATCAGGCCGGTCGTCACCCCGAACTCTCTGGGAGAAAGCCAGAACCTTGAGTTCCTCTACTGGAAAGTATGGGACGCGGTGATGAAAGCGCTTCCCATAAAGGAAGGATTCGAAGAGAAGATCATAAGGACCAACATCGACGGATTCACCGAAACCTATGCGATGAGCGACGTTATTCCCATTCAGGCGGAGGCCGGAGGAGTCATCGAAGTGAATCTGTTCAAAGGGATACAGGACACGTGGGACGAACGGCAGGCTCTCAACAGGGTGGCCGTCAAGATCCCTGTCAGAGAAGCTATCGTCAATTCGGTCTCGGCGGCGGAAACGGACAATCAGGCGGTAGTGCAGTACTTCCAAAACCCCGGATCCGACAAGAGGATCGTGATCTTTGGCCATTCCCACGAACCCAGGATGATCCCCTCGGAGACCCACGACGGAAAGGAAGCCGTTTATGTTAACTCCGGCACATGGATCGACAAGAACAACGAGATGCCGACCATGACGTTTGTCGTGATCGCCCCGAAGGGCACCGCAAGGCACGCCGGGCTTTATCACTACTCTCACGAGGGCACCATAACTACTATGGATTCTATGGAACTCTCGGGTTTTTAAGAGTAGCCTCTTTGCAGCGAACCGACGCCATCACCAACCAGGCCGGGGCGAAGAGCCCGGCCTGGTTGGAGCAACAGACACCCCAAGGGCAT
>DFZC01000036.1 GCA_002383685.1 Synergistaceae bacterium UBA4066
AGGAGGTTTATTAGACGACGAGGGATCTGTTATTGGATCAGCTTCGAGTAATTTTTAGAATCAAAACAGATCCCCACCCTTCACTCCGTTCGGGCACTTTGTCTCCGCCAGGAGGCAGGCCTATCGGAATGACAGAGATCTTTGGCTTTCCGTTCACCGTTGACCCCCGCAGAAACCGCGGGACTTCGCGTTTACTGTTAACGCTCTTAAGGTTTCGATTCAGGTTTGTCCTTGACAAATACCTCCAACAGGTCTATAAACTTCGGAAACCGGAGAGGTATATACTGCAAAGGCGATGACAGGGAGAGTAGCCGCTCTCCGTGCGCTACAGAGAAGGGACCCCTGGCTGGAAGGTCCCCGGCGCATTGAGCGGTGAAGACCACCCTGGAGCTGGATCCGAAGCCCTTCAAGGGATAAGGTGACGGGGCCCCGCCCCTTACAGCGGGTACGAGAGCCGCCGATGTTTGGCTGGAACCGGAGTGGAACCGCGAAAAGCGCCCCTTTTCGTCTCCTGGAGCAGGAGATGAAAAGGGGCTTTTTATTTGCATTTTTCCGGGGAGGGTTTTGTATGCGGGGAGTTCTAATTCGTTACAAGCATCTGCTTCCGTTGACCCCCAAGACGCCAGGGATATCTCTGGAGGAGGGGAGCACGCCCCTGATCCCTCTCGATTCGATCGGAAGAGATCTGGGGATAAGGTTGTTCGCGAAGTTCGAGGGGGCGAATCCGACAGGCTCCTTCAAGGACAGGGGTATGGTCCTGGCCGTTGCCAAGGCCATAGAGGGGGGAGCCAGGGGGCTCGTCTGCGCGTCCACCGGGAACACTTCCGCATCGGCGGCAGCCTACGCGGCGAGAACAGGCATTCCCTGTGCCGTTCTCCTTCCCGGGGGCAAGGTCGCCCTGGGCAAACTTGCCCAGGCCATGGTCTACGGGGCCAGGGTGATCTCCCTGAAGGGCAACTTCGACAGGGCTCTTGAACTGGCCCTGGAGGTATCACGCGAATTGGGGCTTGCCGTGGTCAACTCGGTGAACCGCTACAGGCTGTGGGGACAAAGAAGCGTAGCATGGGAGATCTGCGACGAACTGGGGCACGCGCCTGACGTGGTCGTCCTTCCCGTAGGCAACGCCGGCAACATTACGGCAAGCTGGGCCGGGTTCGTCCAGTACGCCGGGATGGGGAAAAGCGATCGTATTCCCGCGATGTTCGGTATCCAGGCCGAGGGGGCCGCACCCCTTGCTTCAGGAAGGGCCTTTCCCGAACCTGAGACTGTAGCCACGGCTATAAGGATAGGAAAACCCGTGAACGGGAAAAAGGCTTTGTGGGCTGTTCTCCGAAGCGGTGGCCGATTCCTGTCGGTCAGCGATTCGGAGATCCTCGAGGCCCAGAAACGACTTGCCAGGCGCGAAGGGGTCTTTGCGGAGCCCGCATCATGTGCAGGCATAGCCGGTCTTTACCGGCTTGCTTCCCGGGGAGACCTGCCAATGGGGAGGGAGTATGTCGCTATCCTGACGGGCAACGGGCTCAAGGACACCGACGCCGCGATCGCGGGTCTGCCGGTGCCCGTCGAAATGGATGCAACCATGGAGTCGATAAGGGCGGTGCTTTCATGAACGGCTCCCTTATCAGAATACGGGTCCCTGCGACGACGGCGAACCTCGGCTCGGGATTTGACACCATCGGCCTGGCGCTATCCCTTTACAACGTTTATGACGTGTTCGACCTGGACGAACCGGGGGCCTACAGGATGGAAGTGATAGGCGAGGGCAGTGCCGAGCTCTCTGATCCGGAATCGAACATGATAATCCAGAGCTACGAAAAGGCATGCGAAGAATGGGATATGGAATGCCCGGGGTTTACCCTCAGGTGCCTTAACGCCATCCCCCTCTGCAGGGGGCTCGGGAGTTCTTCCGGAGCGGTTGCGGGAGGCGTTATGATAGCTAATTCCTTCAGGAAGGAACCCCTTGGGATGGAGGACCTCCTGCCCTTGATGGTTGATATTGAAGGACACCCGGACAACATAGTCCCGGCCTGTCTCGGTGGGCTTGTCATCAGCGGCGTCGGGGACGGCCGCCTGAGATATGTCAAGATGCCTCCGCCTCCAGAGGACATTTTTGCCGTTGTTGCTGTTCCTGACGTAAGGGTCAGGACCGAAGACGCGAGAAATGCCCTGCCTAAAGAGGTCAGCATGGGGGATGCGGTCTTCACGCTGAACAGGGCGGCCATTCTGGCCGCTTCCTGGGCCGCCGGCAAATGGGAAAACCTTTCATGGGCCATGGACGACCGCCTTCACCAGAGATTCAGGGCCAAACTTTTCCCCGGCGGAGAAGTGATACTGGAGAAGGTGAAGAGTGTCCCGGGGTGCCTGGGAGCTGCCATCAGCGGGTCGGGGCCTAGCGTTCTTGCCTTTGCCAAAGGGGCTCCAAGGGGGGTTGCCGAGGCCATGTGCAGGGTCTTCCGTGAGCATGGGGTAAGATCCAGGTTTTTCGTTCTTGAAGTTGACGAGAATGGGGTTTTGGTTGAAGGAGGTTGTCGATAATGAAAGTGGTCAGTGATAGCGAGGTTGCAAAGGTCGCTGTGTTGGGGGTGCCCGATACACCGGGAATTGCGGCGTCCCTTTTTTCGGCCCTTGCCGACAGGGGCGTTGCGGCGGAGATGATAGTGCAGAGCGTGATGAGGGGTCAGGTGAACGATATCGCATTTCTGGTTTGTAAAGAACATCTTGGGGAAGCCATAGATGTCTGCCGGAGGGCTGTGAGACAGATGGGCGCCCAGGGAGTTGCCTTTGACGCTGAGATCGGGAAAATTACCCTTGAGGGAGCTGACGTTGCAGGAGATCCCGGTATCCCCGCCCGTATGTTCTCAGTCCTTGCCGGAGAATCGGTCAACATCGACATGATATCCTCCACCGAAATGAACATTACCTGCGTGGTCTCCTTGATCGACTCCGTCAGGGCGGTTAAAGCGCTTGAAAGGGCTTTCCCGTGAGAGGCTGCCTCTAGCCGAATCTGGCTTCTATGGATGGTGAGATATTTGGGGTAGAATAACGGCGGCGCCCGAAGGGTGCCGCCATTCTCCTTTTAAGGGCGGTGCAGAATACCATGAAAAGAACATCGGCCTTCATCGGTTCGGCTATTTTGCTTCTGATCTTCGTTACAGCCGTAACGGGGGCCGAACAGATGCGCCTCACGTCGGACACCCTCGAGTACGACCCCGAAAGGGGAGTTGTAACAGCCTCCGGGAACGTCAGGGTAACCGGCCGGGGCGCCGAGATAACCTCGCTGGAGGGTGAGTTCGATTCGGCGGGAATGCGCTCCTTGTTCAGGGGAAAGGTACTCGTCAGGTGGGAAGAGAGTGCCCTTACCATGGACTGCGAAGAACTGCAGTTGGAAGAATTGCCCACGGGGCAGACTATTTCTGCCGTAAAGGTGACAAGGTTCCATGATCCTGCGAGGAATGTGGTGATGCGTGGAGACCTCATGAAGGGCACCGTGCGTGGTGGAGTGTTCACCGATCTTGAGGCTGCCGGGAATGTGGTTGCCGATGCCGTGGCATCAGGGGGCGGGCCTACCCGCATGACGGGCAGGAAGGCCGTCTATTCCCGGTCAAAAGAGACCCTGGTCTTTTCCGGGGATGCCGTCGCAACCCAGGAAGGAAGAAAAATAACCGCCGACACTTTCGTGATCCACCTCAAAAGCGGAAGGATAGAAGCGGTGGGGAACCCCAGGATGATCGTGGACCTGCCACCGCAGGAATCTCAATGAGCAGTCGGTATCTTTGGGCCCGGTCCCTGAGCAAGGGGTACAAGGGGCGTTCAGTTGTCTCTTCAGTCAGCCTGAAGGTCAAGCAGGGCGAGATCGTCGGGCTCCTCGGACCGAACGGCGCCGGCAAGACCACCACTTTCTACATGGTCCTGGGAATTGTCAGGCCCGACTCGGGGAGGATCCTTATCGACAACGAGGACCTTACCGACCAGCCCATGTACCTGAGAGCCCGCAGGGGGATAGGATACCTTCCCCAGGAGGCTTCCGTGTTCAGAAGCCTGACAGCCAGGGAGAATATAGAACTGGTCCTGGAGGAGAGAGGCAATGACAGGATGAAGACAGGCAGGATCGCCTCCGGACTTATTGAGGAATTCGGGCTGGGGGATGTTGAGGACCTCCCGGGTTATGCCCTGAGCGGGGGAGAGAGGAGAAGGGTTGAGATAGCAAGAAGCCTGGCCATGGAGCCTTCCTTTATACTTCTTGACGAGCCGTTCAGCGGTATAGATCCAATTGCGGTCTACGATATTCAGCAAATAATACTGGGATTGCGGAGCAAGGGGTACGGGATACTTCTCACGGATCACAGCGTCCGGGAGACCCTTGCCATAACGGACAGGACCTATCTCATTCACAGGGGACAGATCCTCGTGGAAGGGACACCCTCGGACGTCGCAGAAAGCGAGGCAGCGAGGAAATTCTACCTGGGTGAAAGGTTCTCACTGTGAATGAAAGGGAAATTCTCCCAGGTTCCGTCGCAGACAGCCCCGGCCACCGACTTCACGGCTTTGGCAACGGGTTGGGAGAGCCCTTCGCCAAGACCCGTATCTTGAGGTTGTATGGCTATAATAACTATCCGGGTGTTTTTTTCGAAAGGCTCCAGGAGAACGCCTATGGGGATCCCGTGGGAAGAGAAGACCGAGCCGCCGATGTCACACACCCTGAGAAGCCTTATCTCTCCAGGCTTTTCTCCGAAGTCGGCTGCGTCGATCACCAGGAGCAGCCGGGGGGAAATCTCCCTGAGAGGAGCTATGTGGTTTTCCGGAAGCACGCCGCAAATGGAGACCCGCATCCAGGGGAGGCCTCTCTCCCTGACAAGTTCGGCCGCCCTGATGCCGGCCGCGTCATCCCTCATTATCTCGTTCCCTACTCCCCAGACCACTGTCAACGGAGGCATTGCCATTCACTCCTTCCGGAGTTCATTATAAAGGGAACAGGTGATCTGACATGAGTTCAAGCGGATCACGGATGGTACGCCACTCGCTGAGAATGATGGCAGGTACTTTTCTGAGCCGTATCCTGGGGCTCGCGAGGGAAGTAATAACGGCAGCCCTCTTCGGGGCCACCCGACAGCTTGATGCTTTCCTGGTTGCCTATACCCTTGCGAACCTTTCCAGGAGACTTCTGGCCGAGGGTGCGCTCTCGGCGGCATTCGTCCCCGAGTTCTCAAGGGTACTTGAAAAGGACGGAAGGGAAGAAGCCCTTTCCTTTGCCAGGCAGACCCTTACGGTGCTTCTGGCTGCCGCGGTCATCGTCACGGTCATCGGGATCGCTGCGGCCCCGGTCCTGGTAAGGGTCATGGCCCCCGGTTTTGATCACGGGGGTTTTTCCGCCGCGGTATCCCTTACAAGGCTCATGTTCCCCTTTCTTGTCTTTATTTCCGTAGCCGCGCTGGCCATGGGTGTTTTGAACAGCCTGGACAGCTTCTTCGTTCCGGCAATAGCGCCTGCTCTCAGCAACGTGGTCTACATTGCCTTCCTGGGGATCGTAACACTCAGATGGGGTGTCTGGGGCCTGGGGTACGCAGTGCTTCTCGGGGGGCTGTCCCAGATGATCCTGCAGTGGTTATGGTCTGCCAGGCTCGGCATGCCCCTCCTCCCGGAAATGCCCAGGAGGGATAACGAAGCCCTTTCAAGGGCGGTGCGTCTTTTCCTTCCCTATGCGGCAGGACTTTCACTGAACCAGCTTATACCCCTTATCAGCAGGATGCTGGGCTCTTTCCTGGATGAAGGGGCCATATCGGTACTGAATTATGCCGACCGTGTGATGCAGCTCCCCCTGGGGCTTTTCGTGATCGCCATATCGCAGGCCATCCTTCCCCAGCTGTCCCGACAGCTGCTCGCGGGGGAGGATGATTTCTCCCGCGGGGTCCAGGAGGCTGTCAGGTTCGGGTTTTTCATGGTACTGCCCGTTACTCTGGGCATGGCCTTCTTTTCAGGTGAGATAGTCCACATCCTCTTCTACCGGGGTGCCTTCGGGGAGTGGGCCTGGAAAGGCACTTCCGGTGCGCTGGCAATGTATTCCCTGGGGCTTCCGGGGATGGCCTGCTCCACAATACTGCTGAGGGCCCTTTATGCGCGGGGGATGCCCCGGGAAGCCATGGCGGTTACCGCCTTCAGCGTAGCGTCCAATGTGGCGTTCTGTCTTATGTTGATAAAACCCATGGCTATCAACGGTCTTGCCCTGGCCTCTTCCCTGGCCTTTTCGGGAACTGCCTTTCTCGCGTGGAGACTTCTTCCGAAGGCAGCAACGGGTGAGCCTCTTTTTTCAAGGAGATGGAGCTTTCCGATGATGGCAGGGCTTTTTTCCCTGGGTATCTTCCTGGCTGCGTTGAAAAGCCTGTTCCCTTATCCCCTTTACGGGAGTATCCTTTCCAAAGGTTCCTGGATGATGCTGCCCGTCCTTTTCGGGGCGTTTGTCTACGCAGCGGTCACCTGGAAGGCCGGAAGCCCTGAGTGGGGCTGGATAAGGGAGGCGTTCAGGGGCAAGGATGGGGATCGTGACTCGTGACTGGGAAAACCAGAATATCAAGGCGTCAGGAGACAGGCTTCAGGCAACAGGAAGGGCAAGATCAAGCGCGGGCAAAGGCTTTGGGGTCAGACCTTGAAATGCCATAATTGTGTACAAAAATACGTAAGAAGTAAGATGTGAAAGGAAAAAGCTGTACCCAAGGGGCAAGATCGGACCTCAGGCAAGGAAAGGGTGTTTTTTCCAGAACAAACGCAAAGGAGGTTATTCCGGTGAGGAAACCACTTGTTCTTCTTTTGGTTCTGTTGTCAATGGCAACCGCAACTGCCTCAATTTCCGCGGACCTGGAGACCCTGGTAAAGGACAGGACCGTTGTTCTGTACCCCGAGGGGCAGCTTCTCGGCAACATGGTCATCGGCGCCAGGGGGAAGATCGAGTTCATTTACGTCGACCGCACCCTTGCCCATGCCATACGGAGTGCAGACATGGCTCCCGACTGGCTTGCGTGGTATTCGCGCCATTGGGGGACCGATGACACAAAGGGCAAGACCCTTTTCATAGTCCGTTACGAGGCGAACAAGCCCTGGAACTTCAGCACGGCGGACCTGTCGATAGGGGGGAAGGACATCTCCCCCGGGGACATCCTTACCGAAAAACCCTTTGTAGCGGAAGGAGACCTCCCCACTGGAACGGTCGGAATGTTAGCCCTTGCCGTTCCTTCCGAGTTGGCTTTCCCCGGCAGGGCGACGGTCATATCCTACCTGGATGATTCGGTTGAATGGACGGTGCCTGCGAAGTGAAACAGAAGCACCTTTTCCGATGTGTCTCATGCGGGAACCGTTTCAGCACAGAATGCCGTGCCTCCCGCTGCCCCTCGTGCGGGGGGAAAACCCTTATACATGAATCCGGTCCTCCAATAAGGCGGGGGACTGGTGGCTGTTCCGGATCCTGTGCGGGGTGTAAGGGTTGCGGAGGATAACGGCAGACAATTACAGCAAGGTGGTTCTCGGCATAGAGACCAGCTGCGACGACACGGGTGTTGCTGTCCTCGGTTTCGACGGTAAAGTGCTATCCTCCCTGCTTTCAAGCCAGATCAAGGATCACGCCGCTTTCGGGGGAGTGGTTCCCGAACTTGCTTCACGCAAACACCAGGAAGCTATCATTCCCCTTGTAAGGGCTGCATTTTCCGATGCAGGTATCGATGATCCCGCAGGGGAGACCGGCCTTGTTGCCGTCACTGCCGGTCCGGGCCTGATGGGGTCCCTCCTGGTGGGGGTCATGACCGCCAAGGGGCTGGCCCAGGCATGGGAGTGCCCGATCATCGGGGTCAACCATATCGAGGGTCATATCTTTGCCAACCGCATAGCCCATGAGGGTCTGGATCCCCCCTTTCTGTGCCTTGTGGTTTCAGGCGGGCACACCGAGGTCATTCTTGTCCGCGACTGGGGGAACTACGAACTGGTAGGAAAGACCAGGGATGACGCCGCTGGAGAATGCTACGACAAGGTAGCAAAGATCCTCGGGCTCCCCTATCCCGGTGGGCCCGAGGTGGACAGGCTGGCCCGGGAAGGTGATCCTGCGGCCTTCGATCTTCCAGTCCCCATGAGCGGCACCCGGGAAGTGGAGTTCAGCTTCAGCGGGCTCAAGACGGCTGTCCTGTGGGCAGTGTCAAGGATAAGGGACGAGAAGAAGGAGGTTCCCGTGGCGGACTTATGCGCGGCGTTCCAGAAAGCGACTGTGGCTTCGCTCCTTGGCAAGGTCTGTCTAGCATCTGAACTGACGGGGATCAAAAGGGTATGTATTTCTGGTGGAGTGTCGGCCAACTCGGCCCTTCGCGAGGCCTTCAGGGACCGCTTCAGGGAGAACGTGTACATCCCGCCCATGGACCTTTGCACCGATAACGCTGCCATGATAGCTGCCGCCGGTCTTGAACGCTTCCTCAGGTTTGGGCCGTCAGGTCTTGATATGACCCCCGATCCTTCCGCTTCAATTGCCTGATCAAATAAAATTGAAAACGGAGTTTCAAAGAGAAAAACAAAGAAAAAAAGACTTTTAACCACATAATCCCCCATAAAAGCCAAAATGCCCCCTTGAGATTGTAGTCACTGGCACTTACTATCATTCGCGGTCATTTAGCACTCGCTAAAGGAGAGTGCTAACATATTTCAATCATGTTTCAGCAGGGAGGGGTCGTGAAATGAAGTTGAAGCCACTCGGTGACAGGATAGTAGTGAAGGTTCTGAGCCAGGAAGAGAAGACCAAGGGGGGAATAGTCATCCCCGATACCGTCAAGGAAAAACCCCAGGAAGGTGAAGTCCTTGCGATAGGTTCCGGGAAGGTCCTTGAGAACGGTCAGAAGCTTCCCCTTGAAGTGAAGACCGGCGACAAGATCCTTTTCAGCAAGTACGGCGGCACCGAAGTCAAGATCGACGGCGAGGAATTGCTCATCCTGAGCGAACGCGACGTTCTCGCCATTCTCGAGAAGTAGTTTGTACGAATTTTTTTCCGAAGAAAACGGAAGGGGGAAATTTTAAATGGCCAAGATCCTGTCTTTTGGAGAAGAAGCCCGCAGGGCCCTTGAGCGCGGTATCAACAAGGTTGCGGACACTGTGGGAGGGACCCTGGGTCCCAAGGGGCGCAACGTGGTGCTTGAGAAGAAGTTCGGATCCCCGACGATCACCAACGACGGTGTGACCATTGCAAAGGAGATAGAGCTCGAGGATCCCTTTGAGAACATGGGAGCCCAGCTTCTGAAGGAAGTCGCCTCCAAGACCAACGACATCGCCGGCGACGGCACCACCACTGCCACGGTCCTTGCCAGGGCCATCATCCTCGAGGGCATGAAGAACGTAGCTGCCGGAGCCAACGGCATGCTCATGCGCCACGGGATCGAAAAGGGCGTTGATCTTGTTGTGGATGAACTCAAATCCATGGCTATCAACGTCAAGGAAAGGGAGAAAATTGCGCAGGTCGCCGCCATCTCCGCTAACGACAGGGCGGTCGGCGAGCTTATCGCCGAAGCCATGGAGAAGGTCGGGGAAGAGGGAGTCATCACCGTTGAGGACAGCCAGACCGTCGGCACGACCCTCGAGATGGTAGAAGGTCTCCAGTTCGACAAGGGCTACGTAAGTCCCTACATGATGACCGACCCCGAGCGCATGGAAGCACACCTTGAAGACGCATACATCCTTATCAACGACGGCAAGGTGAGCAGCGTTAAGGATATGGTCCCCCTTCTTGAGAAGGTGGTCCAGACGGGCAAACCCCTCATGATCATTGCCGAGGATGTTGAGGGTGAAGCCCTTGCCACCCTTGTCGTGAACAAACTCCGCGGGACCATGCAGGTCGTAGCCGTAAAGGCACCCGGCTTCGGTGACAGGCGCAAGGCCATGCTCCAGGACATCGCGATCGTGACCGGCGGACAGGTTGTCTCCGAGGAGATCGGCATCAAACTCGAGAACGCCGATCTTGCCATGCTCGGCAGGGCCAAGAAGGTCCGTGTTACCAAGGAAGAGACAACTCTGGTCGAGGGCGCCGGAGATCCGGATTCCATCAGGAAGCGCGCTGCCCAGATCAAGGCCGAGCTCGAGGATTCCACCTCCGAGTATGACAAGGAGAAACTCCAGGAGCGGCTTGCGAAACTCGTGGGCGGAGTGGCCGTTATCCAGGTCGGTGCCGCAACCGAGACCGAGCAGAAGGAACTCAAGCACCGTATCGAGGATGCCCTCAACGCTACAAGGGCGGCCGTCGAAGAGGGTATCGTTGCAGGAGGCGGCGTAGCTCTGGTCAACGCCATCGAGCCTCTCGAGAAGTTCATCGAGAAACTTGCCGGCGACGAGAAGACGGGGGCAACGATCGTGAAGAAAGCCCTTACGTCCCCGATCCACCTTATCGCGGACAACGCAGGGTACCAGGGCGATGTCGTGGTCGAGAAGGTTCGCGGCCTCAAGAAGGGGCATGGATTTAACGCCGTTACGGGCGAGTACGAGGACCTTATCAAGTCCGGTATCATCGACCCCGTCAAGGTTACCAGGAGCGCCCTTCAGAACGCCGGGTCGATAGCTTCCATGGTGCTCACCACCGAGACCCTGATCGCTGACAAGCCCAAGAAGGAAAGCGACATGCCCGGCATGCCTGGCGGCATGGGCGGCATGGGCGGAATGGATTATTAGTACCAGCCTGCATTGAAGGGCCCCCCCTGGGGGCCCTTTTTTTATGGTGAGCAGGAGCGCATAATTCTGATAAACTTGTATCGGCCCGATGAATTACCTGGTCGGGGGATCACGGAGGTGGACGGTTTGTCTTCTGGCGGTCGCGAGAAAATAGTCATAATCGATTGCGGATCGCAATATACTCAGCTCATTGCGAGAAGAATAAGGGAGATAGGGGTCTACAGCGAGATAATGCCCTGGGACAGCGACATCGGGATTATCCTGGGCAGTGAGCCCTCGGGAATAATCATTTCCGGGGGGCCGGGAACGGTCCTGGAGGACGATTCCCCCTCGGTCCCGAGAGACCTTCTCGATGGCGGGGTCCCTGTCCTTGGCATCTGCTACGGAATGCAACTGGCGGCCAAACTGCTTGGCGGCGAAGTAAGAAAGGGAGAATACGCAGAGTACGGAAGGTCGACGGTGCTGGTTGGCGAGAAGCCCGGAGCCCTCCTGAAAGGGCTTGGAGGCGAACTTGAGGTCTGGATGAGCCACTGGGATTACGTGGAATCGCCTCCCCCGGGTTTTACCGTGACTGCGAGAAGTGAGTCGGGGATGATCTCCGGTTTTGAAAGTCCCGACTCAAGGATATGCGCAATACAGTTCCATCCCGAAGTAGCTCATACAGCCCGTGGGATGGAAGTCCTTTCCAACTTTGTATTTGGTATTTGCGGATGCGCAAAATCCTGGGATCTGGAGAACTGGATCGATTCCACGGTAGAGGATATCAGGGCAACCACGGGTGGAAGCCGTGTGGTCTGCGGCCTTTCGGGCGGGGTCGATTCAACTGTTGCAGCGGTTATTACGTCCCGGGCCGTGGGGGACCGACTGGAGTGTATCTTCGTCAACAACGGGCTCCTGAGGCTTGGGGAGGCGGAACAGGTCATGGAGACCTACCGCTCTTCACTCGGTCTCAAAGTCCACTACGTTGACGCAACGGAGGATTTTCTTTCCACCCTTGACGGCGTGACAGAGCCGGAGGCCAAACGCAAGGCAATAGGGGAGACTTTCATAAGGGTCTTCGAACGCAAGGCATGGGAGACAGGAGGGGCATCCTGGCTGCTCCAGGGTACTCTCTACCCGGACGTGATCGAAAGCGGGCACAAGGGCAAGAACGCGGCTGTCATCAAAAGCCACCACAATGTGGGGGGGTTGCCCGAAAAGATGGATTTCAAGGTTCTGGAACCCCTCAGGGACCTTTTCAAGGACGAGGTCCGGAAGATAGGTTCCATGCTGGCTGTTCCCGGGGAGATACTGGGGCGCCACCCCTTCCCTGGTCCCGGACTTGCGGTAAGGTGCCTCGGAGGCGTAACCCGGGAAAGGCTTGAGACCCTCAGGAAGGCAGATGCCATTTTCCTCTCGGAGATCAGGACCGCAGGACTTTATGACAGGATGTGGCAGGCCTTCTGCGTATTGCTGCCAGTAAGGACCGTAGGCGTTATGGGCGATATCCGGACCTACGCAGAGGTTATTGCCCTGAGGGCTGTAGAGTCGCCCGACGGCATGACGGCGGACTGGGTCAGACTGCCCGCGGATCTCCTTGACAGGGTCTCGAGAAGGATATGCAATGAAATAGGCGGTGCCAACAGGGTCGTTTACGACATCACCGGTAAGCCGCCCTCAACGATAGAATGGGAATGACCTGCAATGGCAACAGGGCCTCCGGAAAATGCCCGGGGGACATGATGGGGGTGCGTTGAAAGTTGGAGGATGGAGCAGGGAAAGGCAAGAGAGGACAGTGGGGGGCCTACCTCCCCTTTATAGTGGTTTTCGCGATGCTGACAGTGCTGTCTTTCATTATCTCCTTTCCCCTCTTCAGGCCGCTTGCATGGTCATGTCTTCTTTCATTTTTTGCCTACCCGCTTTATCAGCTGATCTACCGGAGAGGTTTTTCGGGAAAATGGTCGAACCTTGCGGCGGGAATAACCACGGCGGCCATCCTGTTGCTTCTGGTGGTCCCTGCCGGGCTCATGGGTACCCTCATAGCCCGTGAGGGGATAAAGGTATACGGCAAGGTCGCCGACCTTCTTCTTCAATTTGAAGGGACAGAGATTCCGACCATCCTTGAGGCCCTTCCAAAGGGGCTTTCTGCTCGCCTCGCGCCTTATCTGGAGCATTTCGCCTTTATCGGTGATGCGTTCCGGCAGGCGGGGAGATGGTTTGCCTCCTACCTTGCCTCTGCGTCCAGGGGATTCCTCGGCAACGCCTTCCGGATGTTCTACCAGCTTATTGTCATAGCCGTCGCATCCTTCTATCTGCTCCGCGACGGCCACAAAATACTGGATTATATCAAAGAGATACTTCCCCTTGCATCGACGGAACGTGAAGAGATATTCGGAAAAGCCAGTCAGATGCTTCAGTCAGTGGTTTACGGGATAACCTTCACGGCGGGGATACAGGCCTTTCTGGGCGGGTTCGGATGGTGGTGGGTCGGATTGCCGAGCCCCGCTCTTTTCGCCGGGGCGATGTTCATTCTCGCCATGATACCCTTCGTGGGTACGCCCATGGTGCTCCTTCCGGGAGCAGCTTACCTTTTTGCATCGGGGAAAGTCGGTCCGGCGATCTTCCTGGCCTTGTGGGCTCTCCTGGTTGTGAGCACCATTGACAACTTTATCCGGCCCATTTTCATCTCCGAGGGGAGCAAGGTCCATATCCTGATAGTCTTTACCGGGGTGGTCGGGGGATTGGCAGCCTGGGGTTTTATAGGGCTGTTCACGGGTCCCCTGATCCTTTCCATGTTCTTCTTTTTCCTCGACAGCTACAGGAGGATATGGCAGCGAATGCGCGAGGACAGCTGATACGGAAAAGAGGTGAAGTTGGATGCCCTACATCCTGGGTGTGAGCGGTTTCAAGAACAGCGGAAAGACCATCCTGTGCCGAAAACTTGTCCCTCTCCTTGAAGAGGGGGGCATCGATGTCGCCTATGTAAAAAGGACCCATGAGAATGTTGTCTCCCCCGAGTGTAGCGATTCGGGGTCACTCTCGACCGTGTCCGCCCCGGTCGCCCTCTGGGGGGCTGACGGGTTCAGGATCGAGGAACGGACAGAGAGCCTTGACCCTTATGCTCTGGCCGCCAGGTTTTTCCAGGGAAAACACCTTCTTCTCCTGGAAGGGGGCAAGAACCTGAATATCCCGAAGGTGTGGGTCGGGAGCCCGACGGAGGTTCCCGAAGAGGTCACCGGCATCGTCGCGTTCTACGACCGGGACAACCCATGTGAAAGGGAGAGGCATTACGCTTCGGGTCAGGAGGAGGAACTGGCGTCATTTATCGTTTCCCTGGTCTCCAGGGCGGAAGCATCTCCCGCCGAAGTGTACGCCGGAGGCAGAAGGATACCGGTAAAGTTCTTTGTGGGCGATTTCATAGCGGGAGGGCTGTCGGGGATGCTCAGGGCACTGAAGGGGGAATTCGACCCTGAAGCAGGTGTGAGCGTCCACCTGAGAAAAACCCCGGGAAGAGGTCGATAGTGTCTTGCAGTAAAAAGCCGTGATGTCTATAATGATGTTCGCCTGTTCCACAGGCGTCAAAACGGGTTATTCCGTCGCCCGCCCTGGAGGCGGGCTGTGTTTTGTCGCACAAGACTTCATAATATGATGCAGGGAGGTTCTTCAGAATGGTTGCACAGATCATTTGGATTTCCGGAGCCGCCGGCCTTCTCGCTATTGCGTATGCCGTGTTCTCCTCCGGTCGAATCAATGCCTTCAAGGTTACCAATGAAAGGATCAACGAACTCTCGGGGATAATCCAGAAAGGTTCCATGGCATTCCTTTACAGGGAGTACAGATCGCTCATCCCCTTCGTTATCGTGGTCGGAGCTCTTCTGTGGTTCAAGATCAGTCCCTATTCGGCCATCTCGTTCCTGCTCGGGGCCCTTTGCAGCGGCCTGGCAGGTTTCGTGGGCATGAAGGTGGCCACCAGGGCCAACGGGAAGACCGCTTTCGCGGCCGGTGAAGGGATGAACCAGGCTCTCAAGATAGCTTTCACCGGCGGCACGGTCATGGGTATGTCGGTCGTAGGTATAGGTATTATCGGGATAATCTTCTGCTACTGGATGTTCAGGGATCCCAACATCATCACCGGGTTCGGGTTCGGGGCAAGCTCCATCGCCCTTTTCGCAAGGGTAGGCGGAGGCATATACACCAAGGCCGCCGACGTGGGCGCTGACCTTGTCGGCAAAGTGGAGGCAGGGATCCCGGAAGACGATCCTCGCAACCCTGCGGTCATAGCCGATAACGTGGGTGACAACGTCGGGGACATCGCCGGGATGGGCGCTGACCTTTTCGAATCCTACGTAAACTCCATAATCGCGGCCATGGCCATTGGCCTTGTTGCCTTCGGGGACACTGGAGTTATCTACCCCCTTCTTCTTGCATCGCTCGGTATAGTGTCGGCCGTTCTCGGCACTTTCTTCGTAAGAGTCAGGGAGGGGGGCGACCCCCAGCTGGCGCTCAGGATAGGTACACTGGCCACCGGCGCCTTCATGATAGCCGGGTCATTTTTCATGACCAGGGCAGTATTTGGCGACATTACCCTTTTCTGGGCAGTAATGTCGGGGGTGGCAGTCGGTGTGCTTATAGGGCTTGTTACTGAATACTACACGTCCTCGGGCTATTCTCCGGTAAAAGGGATCGCTCAGGCCTCCATCACCGGATCGGCAACAAATATTCTTGCCGGTCTGGGAGTTGGCATGAAATCGACGGCTGTACCGGTCCTGTTGATCTGCGGTGCAATCCTTGTCGGTGTAAGGTTCGGCGGCCTTTACGGGATAGCATGCGCTGCCGTCGGGATGCTTTCGATTACGGGCATGTCCCTCAGTGTTGATGCCTACGGTCCCATCGCCGATAACGCAGGAGGGATCGCTGAAATGAGCCACATGCCGCCGGAGGTCAGGAAGATAACTGACAAACTGGACGCTGTGGGCAACACGACCGCGGCCATTGGCAAGGGCCTCGCGATAGGTTCAGCTGCCCTGACCGCTCTTGCCCTTTTTGCCGCATACGCCACATCGGTCGGGCTTTCGGTAATTGACATAAACAACCCGCGGGTAATGGTGGGCCTCTTTATTGGAGGGATGCTCCCCTTCGTATTCAGCGCCATGACGATCCAGGCGGTGGGCAGGGCAGCCTCCCAGATGATAGACGAGGTCCGCAGGCAGTTCAGGGAGATCCCCGGGATCATGGAGGGTACGGGCCGTCCCGAATACGAACGGTGCGTCGACATTTCGACCCGGGCTTCACTCAGGGAGATGATCATTCCCGGATTCCTGGCGGTCCTCAGCCCTGTTGCCGTAGGTCTGGTCCTGGGGGCGGAAGCTCTCGGAGGGCTCCTGGGGGGCTCCATAGTTACCGGTGTCATGATGGCTATCTTCATGTCCAACGCCGGAGGAGCATGGGATAACGCCAAAAAGTACATTGAAGAAGGCAACCTCGGCGGTAAAGGATCCGAACCCCACGGGGCGGCTGTCGTCGGGGATACCGTTGGCGACCCGTTCAAGGACACGGCCGGACCCAGCCTCAACATTCTCATCAAACTGATGTCCGTTGTGGCTCTGGTGCTGGCACCTCTGTTCATCTGAGGCGAACCCTTTACGGAGGGGTCTGAAACTACCCATGGTTCCGTCGGGGGAGGGCGCCCGGATGCCCTCCCCCGACATGTTTTTGGGGATACATAGAGAAGGTGATGCCGTTATGGACCGGGACGCGGTAAGGGAGATCAAGGACAGGATAGACATAGTTGAATACATCGGGGAGACCGTCCCGCTGAGGAAGGCTGGACGGAGCTTCAAGGGGCTTTGTCCATTCCACTCCGAAAAGACCCCTTCATTCCATGTCTCCTCGGAGCGTCAGACCTATCACTGCTTCGGATGCGGCCGCGGCGGGGACATCTTCTCTTTCGTCATGGAAAGGGAGGGGCTTGATTTTGCCGAGGCCCTGTCCATGCTGGCTGAAAGGGCCGGAGTTCGCCTGGAACGAGTCAAGAGCGGAGGCGAAAGGCTGAAAGGGGTCGCGGGCGCCATGGAGACAGCCCTGGCCTTTTTCAGAAGATCCCTTCTAGGGCCGGAAGGCGAGGGCGCAAGGCAGTATCTCATCCGGAGAGGTATCCCGGCTGATGTCGCGGCAGGTTTCGAGCTCGGCTGGGCACCTTCATCCTGGGACCTGCTGAAGAAAGAACTGGAAGGAAAGGGGATCTCATCTGGCGACGGACTTTCGGCCGGTCTTCTCGCCGAGAGCGGAGGAAGGATCTACGACCGCTTCAGGGGGAGGATCATCTTCCCGATCCGTGATGTACAGGGGAAACTGGTGGCCTTCGGGGGGCGCCTTGTGGACGGTGAGGGCGCAAAATATATCAACAGTCCGGAGGGTGAACTCTACAGCAAGAGGAGGAATCTCTACCTTTTGAACACTGCCCGGCAGTCTATAAGGGAAAAAGGCCGTTCTATCCTGGTCGAGGGTTACACCGATGCCATAAAACTCCATATTGCAGGTTACACCGAGGCTGTGGCCTCGCTGGGTACTTCCCTTACTGAAGAGCAGGCATCCCTTCTCAAGCGGTTCAGTGACCAGTGCCTTATATGCTACGACTCCGACACAGCCGGACAGGAAGCGGCAATAAGGGGTATGTACATCCTTCAGAGGAGCGGCCTTGACATCAGGGTCGTTGTCCTCCCTTCAGGGAAGGATCCCGATGACCTTCTCGGAGAGGATGGCGGGCATGAACGTTTCATGGGGCTCGTTCAAAGAGCGGAGCCTTTGCCCTTGTTCCATATCAGGGCCAGAGCGCATGAGCTTTCTGATGATACCCGGAGGACATCCGCCAGGAGAGAGATCATTGAAGGTCTTGCCGGGCTTCCAACCCTGGAAGCCAACCGGCACATATCCCAGGTGGCTCAGGGCCTGGGCATACTCCTTCCCGAGATGCTGGAACTGATCAGGAATGCCCGAAACGAAATTTCCAGGGGGAAGAAAAAAGGCATTTCTTCCACTTCAGGCGTATATAAAGAAGGGGAGGGTGTCACTCGGGAGCAGGAGATCTTTGACCCATGGGAAGCAGCCCTGTGCTACCTTCTGTGGACTGATGAGGAAAGAAGGTCCGTTATTGATCCTGTAGATATTATCCCGCTGTTCTCCAGCGATGATGTCAAGTCCCTGGCGGTATCCATTCTATCCGGGGACAGCACGGAAGAGCTCAGGTCCAGATGGGCCCAGACCGGGGATCCTTTCCCCATGAGGCTGATATCGTCAGGATGGGCTCATTGCGAGAAGAACGGTGAGAGCGGTGACCTGTGGGATATCGTAATATCAGCCCTGGGATCCAGGAAAAACAGGTCGAGGCTGGAGGCCCTGAGGGACAGGCATGCAAGGGGAGAGGCCTCTCCGGAAGAGATGAGGGAATACATGGAACTGGCAAGACGTCTGAAAGGAGGAATCGGCAAGGTATGACCGATCCCGAGAAGAGATCCGAGGATATTGAGAGAGTTGAAGCGGTTGAGGAGGCAGAAACAAGCCCCAGGGAAGTGGCAAAATATATCGAAAGCTTTAAGGAACTTCTCCACATGGGGCGCGAGAAGGGTTTCGTGACTTACGACGATATCGAGAAACATATTCCGGGAGAACTGATGAACGAAGAGACCCTGGACAGCCTTTATTTCAACCTCAGCGAGCTCGGTATCGACCTTGTGGAAATTGAGAAGGCCAAGGGCGAAATACGGGACGAGGACTCAGCTCCTGCTGCCGAATACAACGAGGAGATGGGGGTTCTTGAAGATCTTCCGCTTTCGGACCCGGTCCGGATGTACCTCAGGGAGATCGGAAAGATAGCCCTTCTCAAGCCCGAAGAGGAAGTGGAACTTGCAAAGCTTGTCGAGGCTGGTGACCCTGTCGGAAAGAGCAAGCTTGTCGAGGCCAACCTGAGGCTGGTAGTAAGCATCGCCAAGAAATACATAGGCAGGGGGATGCTCTTCCTCGATCTTATCCAGGAGGGGAATCTCGGCCTAATAAGGGCTGTTGAAAAATTCGACTACCGAAAAGGCTTCAAGTTCAGCACCTATGCCACATGGTGGATCCGGCAGGCGATAACGCGGGCTATCGCTGACCAGGCCAGGACGATCCGGATCCCTGTCCACATGGTCGAGACCATCAACAAGCTCATCAGGGTGTCCCGGCAGCTGGTACAAAGGCTGGGAAGGGAACCTACGGCCGAAGAGATAGCGACCGAAATGGCAATAGGTTCGGAAAGAGTGGAGGAGATACAGAGGATAGCCCAGGAACCTGTTTCTCTCGAGACCCCTATCGGAGAGGAAGAGGACAGCCAGCTCAGCGATTTTCTGGAGGACAAGAACCTTCCCAGCCCTGAGGATGCCGCTGCTGTCCAATTGTTGAGGGAACAGCTGGAGGGAATGCTGGAGGAACTGACAGAGAGGGAAAAGGAGGTCCTCAGGTTGCGTTTCGGGCTGGAGGACGGGCATCCTTACACCCTCGAAGAGGTGGGGAAACGGTTCGGCGTCACGCGGGAAAGGATCCGCCAGATCGAGGCCAAGGCTCTCCGTAAGCTGAGGCACCCGAGCCGGAGCAAAAAATTGAGGGATTTCCTGGATTGATGGCTTGAAAAAGATCGAGTTGTCCCCTATTGAAGCAATGATGCAAATCATTTGTTATAATAATCACGGGACTTGTTCCCGGAGGCGCAAACTTGAGGGTTGACCGTTTTCTCAAAATGGCGCGCATCGTTAAGAGAAGAAGCCTGGCCCAGGAGATGATCGCCCTTGGGGCGGTAAGGGTCGGCAAGATGGAGGTGCGCGCGTCCAGGGATCTCAAGCCGGGAGATATCGTCGAAGTGGCTTTCCCGAGAAAGATCGTCACCCTGCGTGTGATCACCGTTGAGGAAGCGGAACTGAAACGGGGGGTCGGCGCATTCGAGATCGTGGAAGAACGTTGTGTTTCCGGTGAAGAAAAGGCCTGGTGATATGGCTCTTTAGGGGCGGTTCTGTACGGGACAGATTCTTTATGAGGGGGCAATAACGATGAGAATAGCCGAACCGACAGTCGAGCGCCTTGTGCTTTACTATCGACTCTTGACGCAGCTTCATAACGAGGAGCGCAGGGTGGTATCTTCCCAGGAGATAGGCGAGATGCTGGGGCTTAAGGCCAGCCAGGTCAGAAAGGACCTGTCATATTTCGGGGAGATCGGAAAACGCGGTGTAGGCTACCACGTGGAAAGGCTGTATAAGCATATAAGTGATATCCTGTCCCCAAAAAGATTATGGAAGATCGCTCTTGTCGGTGTCGGGAGGCTGGGGGAAGCCCTTCTGGGACATAAGGCCCTGAGGAGTGAAAAGTTCAGGATTGAAGCACTTTTCGATAACGACCCCTCCAAGATAGGGACCGAGATCTGCGGCATACCCTGCTATAACTCCGAAGACATGACCGAGGTCCTCCGGGAAAAGGATATCGAGGTGATCATCCTTACCGTTCCTGCCGGAGCGGCCCAGATATCTGCCGACAGGGCGGTTGCCGCAGGTACGGTTAAGGGCATTTTGTCCTTTGCCACCACTTCTGTTTCAGTTCCCGAGGATGTCCTTGTCTACAGGGTGGATATCTCTGTAGAACTTGAAAAGCTCCTATTCTTCCTCAAGGGTGGAGTTATCTGACCCGCTGTTTTGACAGCGTTCCAGAGGCCTGTTCCGATTGTTACCATGTCATGGTAGAATGTGCAGTGCGAAAATAATCCTGGAAGAACCATAATACAAAGGGAGGCGTAGATATTGCAGGCACAGGGTGGACTTATGGGTATGCTCCTGCCTTTGGGAGTATTCGTCGTTATCTTTTATTTCCTGATCATCAGGCCCCAGAAGAAACGTCAGCGAAAACAGGAGGAGATGCTTGCCTCCATCCGCCGCGGCGATCAGGTTGTTACAGCGGGCGGTTTTTTCGGCAAGGTAACGGAAGTCAAGGATGACAGCTTCATAGTTGAGATAGCCGACGGTGTCAAGGCAAGGATCCTTAAAGCTTCTATCCAGATGAAAAAGCATGAAGGTGAGACGCAGGCTCCAATGGAATCTGACGGCCTTGCCGGATAGTATCTCTTGCCCGGTACTTTCCCGGGACGTTGGTCAGGAGAACCGCAAGGCTTCCTTCGGAGTGGATGCCGGGCATCCGCTCCGTTTTTTATGAAATGTTCTGCGCCGGGACAGGTATTCTGTACCTGCGAGTGATCGAGAGAAGGCTTTGACAGGGGAGGAAGGAACATGCTCAAAAAGGATCGTTGGCGGCTTATAATCGTAGCGGTAGTGGTGCTGGCCGCCCTGCTCTCCGTCTTCCCGATCAGGGGGAGGGTTCGCCTTGGACTGGACCTCAAGGGAGGGGCCCATATCCTGCTCCAGGCTAAGGGGACCTCGGAAAATCCCCTGACCGATGACAGCGTTGAGCGGCTTCTCGCTGTTCTGCGCAACAGGATCGACCAGTACGGAGTCTCTGAGCCCGTTATTCAGAGAGAGGGCGTCGACCGTATTATTGTCGACCTGCCCGGCGTAGCGGATCCCGAAGCCGCACTGGAACTGATAGGCAAGACGGCCCTGCTCGAATTCAAGCATGTCCATGAGTCGACGGGTTCACTTCCTCCGGGGCCGCAGAGGGCCAATTACGACTCCCAGGAGGAGTTCATGGAGGCCCAGGCCAGGTGGGATGCCGTGAAGCGGCAGTTCGACGAGGCTGCCGAAGAAATGAGGGTCAGGGCAGAAAGTGATCCTGAGATGACCATGTCCCGAAGCGATGACGGGGAAGCCTACCTGTTGGGCAAAACCTACGTCAGCGGGGGCGACCTGGTGGATGCCAAGACAGATTTTGACAACCTTGGCCGTCCTGTTGTAACTCTCCAGTTCAGCAATCAGGGCGCCAGAATGTTCGATGAGGCCACTGCCGTCAACGTGGGCCGGCAGCTAGCCATCAGCCTCGACGGAAAGGTCATTTCGGCTCCTGTCGTTCAGGAAAGGATTAGCGGAGGGAACGCACAGATATCGGGGCGTTTTTCCACCGCCGAGGCGCAGCGGCTGGCGATAATGCTGAGAGCCGGCGCCCTCCCTGTAGCCGTTGAGATACTTGAGAACCGTTCCATTGGGCCGACCCTCGGTTCCGACTCGATCAGTTCGGGCATCAAGGCCGGTCTCATCGGGGGACTCCTGGTCCTGGCGTTCATGCTGGTTTACTACAGGACCCTCGGAGTGGCGGCCGACATAGCTCTTTCCGTGTCGATGCTTCTTGTATTTGCAGGGCTGATAAGCCTGAAGGCCACCCTCACCCTTCCCGGTATTGCCGGTATTATTCTTACCCTCGGGATGGCCGTCGATGGCAATATCCTGATCTTTGAGAGGATGAAAGAAGAGGTTGCGGGCGGCAAAACGCCCTATGCGGCAATCGACTCCGGCTTCAGGAAGGCCCTGACGGCTATCCTGGATGCCAACATTACGACCCTTATCGCCGCGGGTGTGCTCTTCTATTTCGGGAGCGGCCCCATAAGGGGATTCGCTGTCACCCTTTCGATAGGCATAGTGGCGAGTGTCTTTAGTGCCCTGGTAGTGACGAGGGCCCTGCTGCACCTTCTTCAGTCCGGGAGTCGAGGCAGGATAAAGATCGCCTCATCTGGTGAAAGGGGTAAAAGGTAATGTTCTTCAGGATCAGAAAAAACATCGACTTCATGGGACCCCGCAGGACTGCCATTTCCCTTGCCCTGGCACTGGTGGTCATAAGCCTGGCCCTGCTTATGTTCAAGGGTCTGAACCTTGGCATCGATTTTACAGGCGGAAACCTGGCACAGATAGAGTTTTCTTCACCAGTGGGGGTTGCCGAGGTCAGGGAAGCCCTTTCGGCAGCAGGCCAGGGGCAGGCCGTGATCCAGGCCTATAGCGACAACGGGATCCTTGTAAGGATCAATTCCTTTGATGACAGTGTAGCCCAGGAAACTCTTTCGGCACTTCGTTCAAGGTTCGGGGAAGTTAATGTGCTCAGACTTGAAAAAGTCGGTCCCGTTGTAGGCGAGAAGCTGCGCCAACAATCCTTTGTGGCCCTTTCCATTGCCCTTGCAGGCATTCTGGCTTACGTTACGTTAAGGTTCAGGTTCCGTTTCGCTGTGGTCAGCGTGGCGGCCCTTGTTCACGATACCATCATCACGCTGGGGGTATTCAGTCTCCTGGGCAGGGAGGTTTCCCTGCCATTCATAGCTGCGATCCTTACGATAGTCGGATACTCTCTGAACGACACCATAGTTGTTCTGGACAGGGTAAGGGAGAACTGGAAAGGGTTGAGGCAGAAGGGGATCATCCCCCTTATCAACGAATCGATCAACCAGACTCTCTCCAGGACCATTAACACTTCTCTTACAACTTTCCTGCCGGTCCTCACGCTTTTCATCTGGGGTGGCCCCGTCATTGCCAACTTCGCGCTGGCTCTCCTTATCGGGATCATTGTGGGTACGTTCAGTTCCATCTATATCGCAGGGACTATCCTTGGCGAATGGTACCTGAAATCTCCCGAAAGAGCCTGAAGAGAAGAAAGAAATATTAACAGGGCGGCGTGCCTTTATGGCACGCCGTTTTTTTGACGAAATACCGCGGAAGATATAGAATGATAAATGTAATTTGCATTACGGTGAAATAGCGCATGGACACAGTTAATTCGACAAGGGAGGGATTCCTATGTCTGTGGCAGCGTTTGACCGTCTCAAGGGGTTCATTTCGTCGAAGATATTTGAAAAGATCGTTCAAACAGCGACTGCCGGGGACGAGGCGAAACTGGCCGAACTCTTCGAACTCCTTTCAAGAATAGCTCCGGTCCGCTACTTCCGGGAAAGTTTTCTTGATCTGGCACAGAAGGTGCGGGCGGACCACCCCCTGGCAAGTGTTTTTCGAAGGCTCTTTACGGATCTCGATCCCAACTGCCGACAGAAGGCCATTACCAACTTTTTCGTGAACTTCCTTTTGCTTGGCCGGGGGATAAGGGACAGGAAAGAGGCAGACCTTGGCGTTCACCTCCCCAACTTTATGGTGATCAGCCCCACCATGAGATGCAACCTTAACTGCAAGGGGTGTTACGCCGGCCAGTATTCGAAGGACGATGAGCTTTCCTTTGAGCAGCTGGACAGGATACTTTACGAAGCCAAGGAACTGGGGATGTTCTTTTTTACTTTCTCTGGCGGGGAGTGTTTTGTCAGGCCCGATATTCTGGACTTGTGGGAAAAACACGATGATTGTTTCTTCCAGGTTTACACCAACGGCACCCTGATCGACGACAGGATGACTGAACGCCTTGTAAAACTCGGCAATGTTGCCCCCATGGTCTCCGTGGAGGGGTCCAGGGAAGAGACCGATGCCAGGAGGGGACCAGGTATCTACGACAGGGTTATCGAGACTTTTGGCCGGCTTGATGATGCAGGGGTCCTTTTCGGGTTCAGTGCCACATGCACCCGGGACAGTACAGACTATATAGCATCAGACAGGTTCATCGAAAATATGATGGACCTTGGGTGCAAGGTCGGCTGGTTCTTCCAGTACATACCCACAGGGAACGATCCCGATCTTGGGTACATGGCGACATCAGCGCAGAGACTGGCCCTTCACCGTAAAGTCACCGAGTGGAGGCAGAAATACCCGATATTCCTGGGAGATTTCTGGAACGACGGTCCCTTTGTGGACGGCTGTATGGCAGGTGGGGAGAGGTATTTGCACATCATCTCCAACGGACAGGTCGAGCCATGTGTTTTTGTCCATTTTGCCGTCGACAACATAAAGGAGAAGACTCTTCTGGATGTTATTCAAAGTCCCTTCTTCCAGGATATCAGGGAGAAGCAGCCCTACGATGACGACAATCTTTTATGCCCCTGCATGATCATCGATCATCCCCATGTGCTGAGGGAGGTTGTCAGAACCCACGGCGCGCGGGCGACCCACCCCGGGTCGGAAAGGATACTGACAGATCTTTCCGCTGGCCTTGACCGCTACTCCGAAGAGATCCACGCCCGTTTCGACCCTCTATGGGAAGGCGGCGGAAGGGACAGTTACCTCAGGAGCCTCGACAGGGAGGACAAGTCACGCTCACATGAACGACACAAAAAACGATTGCCAACGGAGCAGAGAACAGGATAATCTTGTCGTAGTACATGGGAAAGAATCCCTGAGAGGGGTGAGGAGATGAAAAGTTACGCCCTTGCTATTGCCTTGGCAATGCTGTTGGCCGCGGTCTACGCTTTTCAGAATACCGGAGAGGTGCTGGTCAGGTTCCTGATGTGGGAGGTTTCGCTCCCTCAGGGTATTTGGGAGATCATGCTTTTCGCAGCCGGGGGAGTGCTTATGTGGATGGTCTCCCTTTTTGCGATGATGGAGAGCAGGTCAAAATACACCAGGCAGATAAAGGAAAAGGAATCCAGGATCAAAGAACTTGAGAACGAACGCGCATCTCTTATGGATGCTATAAGGCATGGCGGCCAGCAGAACGAGAAACCCTTGCAGGTCGAGGAGCCTGAAGTATCGCAAAAGAGCCTTGAAGAGGAACCCGTGGGGGACCAGGAGATCCAGTGATAGGGAAGATACCCTTCTCCCGCCTGGCACTCTGGAATGTTGATGGCCGGGCGAGGGCTTTTGCCGAAAAAGTTCCTTGCACTCCCCTTACGGCCCTTCTTCTGAGAATGCGAGGTTTTTCAGAGGACGATCCTGCCGAGGCCCGGGCAACGTTAAGCCCGGGCCTCGGCGATTCGCTCGACAGCCTGGACCTGGGGCTTCCCTCGAAAAAGGCCGCTGATCTCTGGAAGGGTCTTAAGGGAGCCGAAAGGGTTGTAATATACGGGGATTACGACGCTGATGGAGCCTGTGCTACAGCCCTTGCGATGGAGATGGCCCTTGCCACGTTCAGGGAGGTCAGGTATTTTATCCCCCACAGGCACCGGGAGGGTTACGGCGTTCATGAGAATGTCGTAAAGGCAATTGCCAGGAGCGGATGCGACCTTCTTGTTGCCGTCGACTGCGGCACAAGGGACATAAAAGCACTGCAAGCCGCAAGGGAATTCGGAATACCGGTGATCGTCTTCGATCATCATGCTCCCGGGGAGATCCTCCCGGAGGGCGCGGTGGTGGTGAACCCGCATGTGGAAGGGGACAGCGAGGCCCGAACTCTCTGCGCAGCCGGGGTGCTGTGGACCTGGGCCAGTAAGGAGGGATTGGCTCCGGCAGGATGGCTCGAGGAGAGGGCCGACCTGGCAGCCCTTGCGACCCTTGCCGACCACGTACCCCTTGGAACGCTGAACCGGGCCATTGTCAAAAAAGGGCTGGAGAAGATAAGGTCTTCGGTAAGACCCGGGCTTCGTTCCCTTGTATCCGCGATCGGTGGCGATGCTCCTGGAGCCGACGAGGAGTTCCTGGTCATGAAGGTCATCCCCTGTCTGAATGCCGCAGGAAGACTTGGGCTTGCGGATATTTCGGTGAACGTGCTCCTTGGGGGTGAAAACCTGGACCGCAACGTGAAGGAACTGGTCAGGCTGAACCGGAAGAGACAGTCATTATCCGGCGAGATACTGGAAGAGACCCTCCCCAAGGTCCGCGATGGAGTTTCCCTGGTGCTGAGCGACTTCTCCTGGCCGGTAGGAGTTCTGAGCGGAGTGGCCAGCAGGTTATGCTCCGATACAGGGCATCCTGTCGCGCTGGCATCCCTTTCAGGAGACCATGTCAGGGGGACTTTGAGGGTTCCCCAGGGAGCTGATGCTATGGGGATACTGGAAAAGATCTCCCCCCACCTGATCTCCTGGGGCGGTCACCGTTTTGCGGCGGGATTTTCCGTTTCAATAGAAAGCTGGGGCAAAGTTCGGGCCCTCATTGAGGATATACTTCTTTCTACGAGGCCTGAGCCGGGCATGATCCAGGCGATAGAACATCCGCCCGAACTGCTGAACATCGAGGAAGTGGGATCCATGTCATCCCTGGGTCCCTTTGGGGCGGGCAACCCCTTCCCGCTTTTCTTTGCCCATGGAGGAGGGGGTATTGAGCTATCCCCCCTGGGAAGGGACGGAAAGCATATCAGGGTAAGTTGCCGTGGGAATGAATTCCTTGCATTCGGAGGGTATCCCCTGTCGGATTGTATCCGCAACTCCCCCGGCTGGACTTACCGTGCCAGGATAAACAACTGGCAGGGCAGGAGCAGGATAGACTTTATCATTGAATCAGTTGCTGTCGGGGATGATCCCGAACGGGAAGGAAACTGCCTTTGAACGAAGAGAGCAGGATTATCAGCGAAGTTGTAGGAATAAAAAGTTCTTCAAAGACTGACCCCGGGGAGTCGAAGGCCCTTCGCCTGCTCAGGGACAGCTTTGTCGGACGTTTCCCCGAGGATTCAAGGGTCATGTCGGTAAAGATGGCCTGGCATGAGTTCTGGGGAAAGGCTTCGCGTTACCTGAGCAGGGAGGACCTTATCCGCTGCGGGGATGCGGTGGTATTCGCATCGGAAGCCCATGGCCGGCAGACAAGGCTGACAGGGGATCCCTACATCATACACACCATCGGTGTGGCTTCTGTCCTGGCCGACATGGAACTTGACGCAGATACCCTGAATGCCGCCCTCCTTCATGACGTTCTCGAGGACACCGAGACAAGTGCCGACACCCTGAAGGAAAGATTTGGAGAACCTGTGACGCTGCTTGTTGACGGGGTTACCAAACTCGGGAAGCTGCCCTTCAAGAGTTTCGAGGACTACCAGGCTGAGAACCTGAGAAAGATGTTCCTGGTGATGGCAAAGGATATAAGGGTAGTTCTCATCAAGCTGGCTGATCGCCTGCATAACATGAGAACGATCCAGGCCCTTCGCAGGGAGAAACAGCTGAGGATCGCCAGGGAGACACTCGAGATCTATGCCCCGCTGGCCCACAGGCTTGGCATCTACCAGATAAAAAGGGATCTCGAGGATCTCGCATTCAAGGTGATCGACCCGGAAGCTTTTTTTGACATCAGAAGAAGGGTCAAGAAAAAACTCCCCGAGAGGGAGGATATCATCAAAAAGGCGATAGAGGTCCTCCAGCAGCGGTTTGCCGAGGAGCATTTCGCGGCCTTCATAACCGGAAGGGCCAAGCACTTCTACAGCATCTACGAAAAGATGCGAAGAAAGAACATCTCCCTGGAAGAACTTTACGACCTGCTTGCCCTGCGCATTACCGTGAAGGACGTCGCGGAGTGCTACGCGGCCCTCGGGATCGTCCACACCATCTGGAAGCCCCTTCCCGGTCAGTTCGACGACTATATCGCGAACCCCAAGAGCAACCTCTACCAGTCACTTCATACGGCTGTAATGGGCCCCAGCGGCGAACCACTGGAGATACAGATCAGGACAAGCGAAATGAACTGGATAGCCGAGTACGGTATTGCAGCCCACTGGAGGTATAAGGAAAAGAAACACAGGATAGACAAGCTGGACGAAAGGCTTGCGTGGATCAGGCAGGCGCTGGAGACCCAGTCCGAAGGGGGGGAAGCCGCGGAGTTCCTTGAACACGTCAAGGCCGACGTTCTTTCGACGGATGTGTTTGTCTTTACTCCCAAGGGTGATGTGGTTTCCCTTCCAGGGGGCGCCACCCCGTTGGATTTTGCTTATGCCATCCATACAGAGGTGGGGCACAAATTCGTAGGGGCAATGGTCAACAACAGGATCGTCCCCATCGACTACGAGGTCCAGAACGGGGATATAATCAAAGTCCTGACATCGCCCCAGGGGCATCCCTCCCGAGACTGGATGAAAGTGGCCAGGAGCGGGAAGGCAAGAAGCAAGATCAGGTCATGGCTCCGTCAGACCGAGAGGACGGACAGGGAAGAGAAGATCTCCAGGGGAAGGGAACTGCTGATACGCGAGATCCAGAGGCGGGATGCCGCCAGGGGGGATGAAGTCCATCTTTCAGGGTCCGTTCTGAAAAAAATAGCGAGCGACCTGGGTTACGGTCAGGCTGACGAACTCTTCTCGGCAATAGGCGGGGGCGGCCAGGGCGTTTCGGCGGTCGGTTCAAGATATATGGACCTGGAAAGTTCACAGGCCCATTCACCGGCGGACCTGGAGGAACCCGGGGAAGATGTCCGCATCCCGAAACGGGAACTCGATACGGAGATCGTGGTTGAGGGCAGCAGCGGTGTCATGGTCTCCCTGGCCAACTGCTGTAAACCAGTTCCGGGCGACGGGATTGTGGGTTACGTCACCAAGACAAGGGGTATAACCATTCATCGCTGCGACTGCCCAAATGTCGCAGAAAATCCCCAGGATCGCAAGGTCGAGGTCCAATGGGGGGTACTTCGTTCATCCCGTTACGCCGCGAGGCTTAAACTTGAAGGTGCCGACAGGCCTGGTCTTTTCGCCGAAGTCGCCCAGGCAATCACAAGCCTCGACGGATCTATAACCCAGGTAAGGGCCTTCGTAGCCGGTTCGAACAGGGGAAGGATGACCATAGATCTTCAGGTCAGGGACCTGGAGCACCTCTACAGGATCATTGCCAAACTGAATTCCATCAAAGGTGTTATGGAAGTTCTCAGGGGGTGAGCAATAACCTATGCGGGCGGTAGTTCAGAGAGTCAACCGTGCCAGGGTCCAGGTGGACGGCAGGGTTACGGGGCAGATCGAAGGCGGACTCTGTGTCTTTCTTGGGGTCGGGCCTGATGACGGGGAAAAGGAGATATCCTGGATGGCGGAGAAGATCTTGAACCTGAGGATCTTCGAGGACGGCGAGGGGAGGATGAACCGCTCCCTCAAGGATGAAGGGGGGGCAATGCTTGTAGTTTCCCAGTTCACCCTCTACGGAGACTGCCGAAAGGGCAGACGCCCATCTTTTATTGGGGCTTGCGAACCGGAAAAAGCTGAAAGAATATACGAAAGGTTCATCCAGGTTTCCTCATCACTGGGTGTTCATGTTGAAAGCGGGGTATTCCAGGCCTTCATGCAGGTGGAACTCTGCAACGATGGCCCGGTCACACTTATTATCGATACTGCGGGGGGTTGCTGATGTTTCTTCAAAGGTTTGCCCTGGGAGCATTGTGGACGAACGGGTACCTGGTCCTCGACGATGAAGGCAGGGGGTTCTTTGTCGACCCCGGGGGTGATCCCCGGGAGGTTATTCTGGAGATGGAGAGGAAAGGGGTCGGCCTGGAGTACGTTCTGCTGACCCACGGTCATGCCGACCATATCGGGGGGCTTTCAGAAATAAGGCACAAAGCCGCCAGGGGTGTGCTTGTCCATGAGGACGATGCTCTCATGCTTTCCCATCCGGAAGCGAACCTGTCGATCTTCGTTGGTGAAAAGCTGGATCTTCAGCCTCCCGAGGGACAGTTCCGGGACGGGGATATCATCACGGCGGGTAACCTTTCTGTGAAAGTGATACACACCCCGGGACATACGAGAGGCAGTTCATGTTTTCTCGTGGAAGAGGCCGGGTTTGACCCCGTCCTCCTCTCCGGAGACACCCTTTTTGCGGGGAGCGTCGGGCGTACAGACCTCCCCGGGGGAGATGAGGCAATCCTTTTGGCCTCTCTTGAAAAACTTTCCGCTCTTCCAGATACAATAAGGGTTCTTCCCGGGCATGGACCAGAAACGACAATAGGGGAAGAGAAGAGAAGAAACCCGTTCTGGCCGGGCAGGTCGAGATGAAGATTGCTCTTGCCCCGGCGGCGGAAATGCCCAGGGAAAGACTTGAACGGATGGGTCCCGAGGCTCTTTCCCTTTCCGAGATAGTGGCCATCCTGCTCAGGACCGGGAACAGGGGGAAAAATGTTCTGGAGGTTTCATCGGAGCTGATAAGGGAATTCGGTGGGCTGCCGGGGCTGGTACGGGCTTCCTTCAGGGAATTCCTGGAAGTAGGGGGGCTAGGGAAGGCCAAGGCCGCAACGCTGGTTGCAGCACTGGAACTGGCCAGAAGGCTCTATTCCGAAGAGAAGGCCTCTGAGGAGAGCGGGGGCGCCGAGACACCCAGGTCCTGCCTCGCCCGTTGGAGCGCGAAACTGGCCCGTGAGACCAGGGAGTTCATTGTCGCGGTCTTCACAGACAGCAAGGGAAAGGTACTGGAAGATTCACGCATTTCCTGGGGCGGGCTGGACGGGGCTGTCCTCGATATGAAATTCCTGCTCAAGAGGGCGGTCCGGCTTGATGCAAGCGGAGTGCTTTTGCTTCATAATCATCCTGATGGCAGTTTGAGGGCCAGTGTGGAGGACAGGCTTCTTACTGCTCATGTGGAGAGGAAGCTTGAAGCCCTGGGTATAGATTTCCTTGGACATTTTGTCGCCGCAGGGGGCGGTTTTGAAGAGGTCAGGTACGATGCCTCCGGCCGGTGAGCGATCTTCTGAAAGTTGGTGAGGTGCAGGTGTTGGGTTCGATCTCCGGACTTTTCGGCAAGGATATTGGCATCGACCTGGGAACGGCAAACATAGTGGTATATGTGAAAGGAAAGGGCGTTGCAATAAACGAACCTTCCATGATCGCCTTCCGAAGGGCGAACAGGCGCAGCTCGAAAGAGATCATTGCCTATGGTGCTGAAGCAAAGGCCATGGCCGGCAAGACCCCTATCGGCGTTGAGACGGTGCGGCCGCTTCAGAACGGGGTGATAGCGGATTTTGATATGACGGGTGAGCTGATAAGGCACTTTCTCGGAAAGGCCAACAACGGTATTCGCCCCCTTGGTCATCCCAGGGTGATAGTGTGTGCCCCGGTGGAGATCACAGAAGTAGAGAGAAAGGCCTTTATCGATGCCACCCTTGACGGCGGCGCCAGGGAGGCCTACGTGGTTGAGGAACCCGTAGCTGCTGCGCTCGGGGTCGGACTCCCCATCGAGGAACCCCGCGGGAACATGATAGTTGACGTCGGGGGAGGGACCAGCGAGGTTGCGGTCCTCTCGCTGAGCGGTGTTGTGGTAAGCAACTCGCTCAGGGTTGCCGGGGACGAGATGGACAATGCCATAATCAACATGATGAGGCAGAACTACACTTTATCCATCGGCAGTGCCACGGCGGAGGAGGTAAAGAACACGATAGGTTCAGCCGTCCCGATGCAGTCCGAGAGGGAATTCGAAGTGCGAGGGCGCAACCTCAAGGATGGTCTTCCGAGAGGGATAAGGATATCAAGCACGGAGGTAAGGGAGGCGCTTAACCCTGTTCTGACCAGGATCGTTGAGATGGTCAGGGAGACAATGGAACGGACCCCGCCAGAACTGGCAAGGGATATAGCTGACCAGGGCCTTGTCCTGACAGGGGGAACGGCACTCCTTGAAGGGTTTGACAAAAGGCTTTCGCAGGATCTCAATGTTCCAGTGCTGGCCGCCGAAAGGCCTCTTTTCTCGGTCGCCGACGGAATAGGCAAGTTGCTGGACCAGTTCGATGCAATGAAAAAAGTGCTTGTTTCCGTCGGGCATGGGGTCCGCTGAACGACCGCGTTACCTGAAACAGTCCACGAAACCGGTTATCCGGAGTCAGGAGTGTCCAGTTGCTTAAAAGGGTAGCCTCGGCATGGTTGCACGGTCTGGCTGCAACGACAATAGGACTGCTCTTTCTTGCGGTCTCCCCGGGATCGCCTGTAACCTCGAAGGCTGTCGAGTTCACCGCTGTTGTGCTTGACTTTCCGGAGCGCCCCGCAGTATGGGCCAGGCACCTTGCATCTGAGGGGTTTTTATGGTTCGGCGGGATGAGAGAGATGAAGGAAAAGGTCCGGCAGCTTGAGCTCGAGAATACCAGGCTCAGGTCGGCTATACAGGAAAGGCCCGACCTCAGGGTCCCGGTCGCTTCAGATCTTATCCCTGTCCGGATAGATGTCAGACCTCCAGATGGATGGTGGTCAGAGGTCAGGATAGACAAGGGTTCTTCCGAAGGGATAAGGGAAGGGATGCCCGCACTGCAGGATGGATTCCTGGCAGGAAGGGTTTCCCGTGTCCATGACAGTCACTCGTGGGTGGAACTGCTGACCTCTACTACGCTCTTCGTTCCGGTCGTCATAGATGACACGAGGGATCTCGGTGTTATGGCCGGGGATGGAGAAGGAGGCATAAACCTCCTGTATATTTCCGGGGAAAAAGAGATAAGGCAGGGGATGCGTATCAGCACGGCAATGGTAAGCGACGTCCTGCCCCCGGGAATTCCAGTCGGGGAGATATCCGGCAGGGAACCTGAACCCGAGGGCGGATTTATTGTCTATCATGTAAAACCGGGTGCGGACCTTTCAGTGATGTACTCTCTTTACATCCTTTCCGAGGGTGGTCAGCGCTGACATGGCTTCCCTGGCGGCGGTATGGTTTTTGCAGGATATCCTGCAGGTCCTCCTCTCGGGCAGATTCCTGGCCCCCGATATTTTCCTGCTCTATATCATTTTCAGGATGACCAGAAACTCGGGGGATGTACCGTCAATAGTATGGGCGGCTTTTGCAGGGGGGTTGCTCTGGGATCTCCGGTGGACGACCCTCCCCGGTCTTACGGCGTCCCTCTATTCTCTTTTTGCGGCAGTTTGCATGGTCGTATGGAACCATATTCCCGGATCGGGAAGGAATCCCACCCTTTTTTTGCTGCTTGCCCTCTCTTCCCAGGTGATAACGGGCCTGGTGAGATTCCTCACCTGGGGGAGCTCAAGGGAAGTTCTTGCCGGGGTATTTGTGGTCCAGCTGCTTTCCTCGATACCCTTTCTTGTTCTAGCTGCACTGGCAGTATCTTCAGGGGCTGAAGAGACCGATGTCAAGCGTTAGGACCTCCTATATCACCCGTTTGAACCTGTGGCGAGGGTTCATGATGGCATCCCTGGTCGTTCTCCTCGGGGCGCTCTACTGGCTCCAGATCATGCAGTCGGACCTTTATGTCAACCTTGCTGTCAGGAACAGGCTGAGACTGGTCAGGATGCCCCCGGCAAGAGGGAGGATCCTGGATGCCAACGGGACCGTCCTTGCCACTAACGTGCAGACCTTTGACCTGATGGTCTACCCTCTCGATCTGCAGGATCGCGATACAGCCATGGAGATACAGGCTTTCCTGAACAGAAAAGGCATTCCCATCAACGAGTCACAGATGCTTGCGAGGATAAGGAAAGAGTTCACCGTTCCCTACAGGGCAGTGACCCTTCTTCCGAACCTTACCCTGGCTCAGCTTTCTTCTCTGGTCAGTGAGCCTGATTTTCCGGGACAGCTCTTCCCGGTCCCTGTATGGAAAAGGGTTTATCCTGCCGGGCCTCTTGCCGTCCATGCTCTAGGGTACGTTGGTGAGATCACAAAAGGGGAGCTGGAGAGATACTCCGGGGGAGATTACAGGGGCGGGGATTTTGTGGGCAAGAGCGGGGTAGAGGAGTACTACGAAAGCACCCTGAGGGGAAGTCCAGGGGAGGAAGCCATAGAAGTGGACGCCCGTGGGAGAAAGGTGAGACGTGTGGGTTTTCTTGAACCCCGGCAGGGGGAGGATATCCAGCTGGCTCTGGACCTCGGAGCCCAGAGGTTGGCCTCCGAACTGATGGCCGGGAGGGTAGGGGCCGTTTTTGCCATGGATGTGTCCAACGGCAACGTCAAGATCCTTTTCTCTTCACCGGGCTATGATGCCAACCCTCTTGCCTGGGGAATATCGGCCAGGGAGTGGAATGAACTGACCAGTGATCCCGTAAAGCCCATGATGAACAGGGTGATCGCCGGGACATACCCTCCCGCCTCCACCTACAAGGTGGTACCGGCTTTTGCTGCGCTTGCTGAAGGGGTGATCAACCGGAGGACCACTTTTGTATGCACTGGAGGGATGAGGGTCGGGAACAGGTTTTTCAGGTGCTGGAAGAGGGACGGGGGCCATGGCTCCATGAACGTTGTCTCGGCCATACGTGATTCCTGTGATGTGTTTTTTTACCAGACGGGCCTCAGGGTCGGGATAGACAACCTGGTGAAGTGGGGTTCCCTGTTCGGGATAGGAGAGCCGACAGGTATTGACCTTCCGGGAGAGGCCAGGGGTAATATTGCGGGAGCGGCCTGGAAACAGGAAAGGTTCAAGGACAGGTGGTACCCTGGCGACACTGCCAACTACTCCATCGGACAGGGTTTCCTTCTGGTGACCCCGATACAGCTTGCCAGGATCTACGCTGCCATTGCCAACGGCGGCAAGCTGGTCACTCCCAGGCTCATCAAGGGGGCCAAGGCCTACGTATCGCTCCAGCTTCCGGAGGGGCCCCTGGAGATAGTCAAACAGGGCAACGAAGAGGTGGTCCTTCGTGGAACGGGCCGTAGGGCAGGACAGTACGGCGTATCCGTTGCCGGCAAGACCGGCACGGCGGAGAACCCCCATGGCGATGACCATGCCTGGTTCGTTGGATATGCCCCGGTCGAAAAACCAAGGTATGTCGCAGTAGCGATCATAGAAGCCGGTCTTCATGGAAGTTCGGCCGCAGGGCCGGTAGTAGGGGAGCTTTTGGGTTATCTTTGCAGGTTTGACCAGGAAGGGGGGGCAGAATAGGGATGGCCGTGAACAGGGAAAAGGATGATATCGAACTAAGAGGCGAAGGCGGGCACCTGCGGCTGATAACCCCATCCAGGCTTAAGGGAAAGGACATCGCCTCCGAGGCAAAGGTTTTTCTCGAGAAGGCCTCACCGATACTCAGAGGGGCAGGTGTCATTGTCGACCTGATGGGCAGCGGCTGGTCGAGAGATGATATTATTGCCATTGTCGACGGCATGATCACCCCGGCAGGAGCTAACGTTGTCTCCTGGTCTTCCGGAGATCCCGAAGTTGTCTCCTGGATGAAAAAGGCGGGCATGTCGGTATCGGGTTCTGAGGATGGCACGGGTGGTAAACCGGCCGTCCCGCCAGTGACAGAAAGCCTGGTGATCGACGAGTCTCTCAGGTCGGGAAGGAAAATTGACCACAACGGTGACATTATCGTCCTTGGGAACGTGAACGAAGGAGCCGAAGTATTTGCGGGCGGTTCCGTTTTCGTGATGGGCAGGCTCAGGGGACTCGCACACGCGGGGCTGACCCGGCCCGAAGAGTCCTTTATCGTCAGTGGGCAGTTCGAGGCAAGCCAGGTAAGGATCGGAGAAAGGATCAGCTACATGGATGAAAATTGCCCATGGTGGGGCAGGACCGTCAGCATGAGGTTCATCGGAGGTTCCATCGTTGTAAGGGAGATAGTCCCATGATCGATAGGAAAAAAGCCGGCGCATCTGCCGAAACGGAGGAATCACTTATGGACACCAGGATAATCGTTGTTACCTCTGGGAAAGGGGGAGTGGGCAAGACCACGGTCACTGCGAACCTTTCAGCCAGAATGGCAATGGAGGGTTTCAAGGTAGTCGCCATAGATGCCGATATAGGTCTCCGTAACCTGGACGTGGTCATGGGACTCGAGAACAGGATCGTCTTCAACATGGTCGATGTTATTGAAGGATCGTGCAAACTCCCCCAGGCCCTGGTCAGGGACAAGAGAGTCGAGAATCTCTACCTTCTTCCCGCTGCCCAGACAAGGACCAAGGATGCCGTTTCGAAGGAGCAGATGATGGACCTCTGCGAGTCGTTAAGGGGAGAGTTCGACTTCGTGTTCATCGACAGTCCTGCCGGGATAGAGTCAGGTTTCCAGAACGCTGCTGTCGGGGCGGATGAGGCCCTGGTCGTCGCGACGCCGGAGGTGTCCTCCGTGAGGGATGCCGACAGGATAATTGGCCTTCTTGAATCCTTCGGGAAAAGATCGATCAACCTGATCGTCAACAGGGTAAGGCCCGCTATGGTCCGGAGCGGGAAGATGCTCGGCGTATCCGATGTAATGGAGATACTTGCCATTGGCCTTATCGGGATCGTTCCCGAGGATGACAGCGTCGTTGTATCCACCAACAAGGGTGAACCCCTGGCGATGGCCAATCTTACTCCAGCCGCAAAAGCCTTCGAAAAGATCGCCGGGCGTATTCTTGGTAAGGATATTCCCCTCCAGGATATCGACGATCTGGATGAAAGAGGATTTCTTGTCAGCCTGAAAAAGATCTTCGGCCGCCGGGGAGGGAGGTATTGATATGGGTTTCCTGGACCGGTTCTTTCGCAGGGAAAGTCCCAGGAAGTCAGCCAAGGAGAGATTGCAGCTTGTCCTTATACATGACAGGGCTGACATTTCGCCCGGGACAATGGAAATGATCCGAAAGGATATCATTCACGTGATCAGCAATTACATGGTTATTTCTGAGGATGGTATCGAGATGGACCTGGAGCGTGACGGCAAATCTGTCGCGCTGGTGGCAAGCATCCCGGTCCTTGAAGTGAAAAGGGGACGTGGCAGGGAAGGGGTTAAATGACTAACCCGGGCCCCCTCAGGGAAGACCTTGCAAGACTCAAAGAGGTAGACAGGATCCTTCTGGGAAGTGCCTTTGCCCTTTTTGCCATAGGTGTTATTTCCGTATTCAGCGCCCTTGCAGGAAGAGGGGAACTGGCCATGAGCCTTGCCGTAAGGCAGGTCGTCTGGGGACTTATGGGTTCAGTGGCCTTTCTGCTGACATTTACCGCCGGCTTCGAAAGGATGCTCAAATATGCCTACTGGCTCTACGGGGCTGCCCTTTTGACGCTTCTGATCCTGCTCGTCTTCGGTTATACGGCCAAAGGCGCCACCAGCTGGTTTGACTTCGGTGCGTTCAGGTTCCAGCCGTCCGAGCCTACCAAGGTCGCCCTGTCCCTTGTTCTGGCAGTTTTCCTGTGCCGCTACCCCCCGAAAAGCATTGTCAACATACTGGGTGTTGCCATGGTCTCCTCGCTGGCAGCGATCCTTGTGCTTCTTCAGCCCGACCTTGGAGGCGTGCTGGTTTACGCTTTCATGATCTTTATTGCCCTGATCGTGGCCGGTACTCCAGGAAGATATGTCTTTTTGCTGGCGGGGATCTTTCTGCTTTCCCTTCCCCTGGGCTGGTCTATACTCAAGGAATACCAGAAGTTGAGGATCATGGTCTTCTTCGACCCTTACATTGATCCTTTGGGGGCAGGTTACAACGTTATCCAGTCGAGGATAACAGTCGGCTCCGGCGGGATCCTCGGCAAAGGTTTCCTGGCAGGATCCCAGACAAAACTGCACTTTCTTCCAGAGGCCCATACAGACTTCATTTTCAGCGTTTTTTCCGAGGAGTTCGGTTTTGTGGGAGCATCGCTGGTCCTTCTCCTTTTTGCCGTTCTGCTTTGGAGGATGATAAGGACGGCGGCAAGGACCGGTGATGAAAGAGGGAAGATCCTGGTCACCTCGATCTCAGCCTGGATATGGTTCCAGGCCTTTGTGAACATTGCCATGGCAGTGGGCATAGCTCCCGTTACCGGTCTGGCTCTCCCTTTTGTAAGCTACGGGGGGAGTTCGCTGGTATCCCTCGGGGCAGCCCTCGGGCTGGTCCAGAGCGTACATGTCTGGTCCAAAAGACAATATGAGTGAACCAGGGATGGAGGACTGCCCCGATGCCCTTCCTTTTTGAGGAAATGGAGGATCAAGCCTGGCAGCTGCTGTCCTCCGTGAAGAGGCCTTCAAGGTATGCGGGAGGAGAGTGGGGAGCCTGCGGGGGCTCTGTCGATGGCGAGGAAAAAGTCTCTCTTTGCCTTGCATTTCCCGATGTTTACGAGGTGGGGATGAGCTACCTCGGTTTTCAGATACTTTACAACCTTGCCTCCGGCCTTCCGGGGGTCAGGGTGGAGAGGTCTTACTGCCCCTGGCCCGATGCCGAAGCCTTCATGAGAGAGAGGGGGATGCCCCTTTCCTCCCTCGAATCGGGCAGGTCCCTCAACACCTTTGATTTAGTCGGTTTTACCCTTCAGTACGAGCTGACTTCAACGAACATCCTTACAATGCTCGATATGGGTGGAATTCCGATAAGGGCGTCCGAGCGGGGAGGAGAAGATCCCATTGTTGTAGCGGGTGGTCCGGGGGCGTTGGCTCCGGAACCTCTGTCCCCTTTCTTTGACGCCTTCTGTGCAGGTGATGGTGAGCTTCTTCTTCCTGAACTGCTTGCCGTATTGAAGGATGACCCTGCACGGGATCGCGGGGAAGTGCTGGAGATACTTTCATCGATGGAAGGTTTTTACGTCCCCCTGCTTCATGGGAAGGGGCGGGTCAGGAGGAGGGTCCTTATGGACCTGGACGGGGGGTTCTGTCCCTCGGGCATGATAGTTCCATCCTGTGAGATCATCCACGACCGGGTGGGTGTTGAGGTGTTCAGGGGCTGCACCAGGGGTTGCCGTTTCTGCCAGGCGGGGATGGTGTCCAGGCCTGTGAGGGAAAGGTCGCCGGAAAAAGTCGCCGCCATTGCGAAGGACCTGTTGGAGAGTACCGGTTATGACGAAGTCGGTCTCGTCTCCCTTGCCTCGTGCGACTACAGCGGGATCGAAAAAGTTGTCGACCTGCTTTGGCCTGAATTATCAGGGAAGGACATCAGGCTCTCACTTCCGAGCCTCCGAATGGACGGTTTTTCGGTTGAGCTTGCCGACAGGCTTGAAAGTTTTGGCAGGGGGGGGCTGACCTTTGCTCCCGAGGCAGGCACCCAGAGACTCCGGGATGTTATCAACAAAGGCATTTCCGGTGATGATATCGACCGCACCTTCCACGAAGTTTTCTCGCGGGGATGGGAGAAGGTAAAACTGTATTTTATGATGGGTCTTCCGACGGAAAAGGCGGAGGATATCGAGGCTATCATCGACCTGTCCGTTTCTGCACGCACTATCGGGAAAAAGTTCGGCAAGAGGCCCAGGATAAGCGTTTCGGTTGCAGGGTTCGTTCCCAAACCTCACACACCTTTCCAATGGGAGCCCCAGGCATCCATGGAGGAACTGGCCGAAAAGGGCGGCTATCTCAAGAAGATGGCGAAGAGGGCGGGGATATCGCTGAATTACCACGAGCCATCCCAGACATTCCTGGAAGGTGTCATAGCAAGGGGGGACAGCCGCATTGCCGAAGCCATAGAAAGGGCATGGCGGAAGGGTGCCAGGTTTGACGGATGGAGCGAGTGTTTCAGCCACGCGATATGGATGGAGGCTTTCGAGGATTCCGGCATAGATCCCCTGGAGTATTCGGTCAGGCCCAGGAGTGCAGAAGAGGTCCTACCCTGGGAGATAATAGATGCGGGCGTTTCCCGTTCGTTCTTGTGGTCAGAGAAGGAGAGGGCCCTTTCGGGGGAGCTGACTCCCGACTGCAGGGACGGAAACTGCAGGCAATGCGGCTGGCAGGCCGCCTGCCCGGCACTGGAGAGAAGAGATGCCTAGGGTCAGGATGATTTTCTCAAAAAGGGGGCGTATCTGTTTCGTGCCCCACGTCGAGATGCCGACCCTCTTTTGTCGTGCCTTCAGAAGGGCAGGCTTAAGGATAGAGTTGTCTTCGGGGCTGAGCCCCCACCCTAGGATCAGCCTGGGACCCGCCCTGCCAGTGGGTGTTCCCGCAATGGGCGAACCCCTGGAGGTCTGGGTGGACCGGTGGGATCGGGACATCGAAAGATCTGTTGACGGGACCCTTCCGGAAGGTATCCGCATCCTCCGGTCAGGGATGGTCGATGGAAGGCCCAAACTGAGCGGGGAGTGCGAAGCTGCCCTTTACAGGATCATATTCCGGGAGGGATCTGCCATTGAGCGTCTTGGCAAACTGGTTTCAGAGGGCTGGAAGCCCGTGGAGCAGACGCTGGCGCTCGATGTCAGAAGGAACTGGCTTGACGCGGCTGTTTCATCGCCGGGGCAGGTCGGGGCCGGCACCATGATCAAAAGGTTCGCAGCCGAAGGTATCATAGGTTCCTGGAGCGATGTCCTGGTTGCAAGACTTGCGGTAGGAGGCTGGTCCGGGGAGAGCATCCAGCCCCTGCCCTGTTGTTGAGGTGAGATGTGATGACTTCTGACAGGAAGATCTTCGCCAACGTGATAGACCCGGAGGAGATAAGGGTCGCGATCGTGGAAGGCGGCCGTCTGAACGAGATCTTCGTGGAGCGAATGTGGGATCGTCAGCGAAGCGGGGAGATATACAAGGCCAGGGTGGACAGCGTTATCCCGGGGATGAACGCGGCCTTCCTGAATCTGGGCGAGGGTCGGAACGCCTTTTTATATCTTGAGGATGCCAGGGGGATAGAGGTCAGGCAGAACACCGAACTCCTTGTGCAGGTCACAAAGACGGCAAGAAAAGGGAAAGGGGCCAGGGTCACCACCAGGATATCCCTCCCAGGGAAGTATCTTGTGCTTGTTCCTGGAGGGAAGGAAGCCGGGGTCTCCAGGAGGATCTCCGAGGAGCAGAGGGAACGGCTGCGCGCTATCGCCCGTTCGATCAGGCCGAAGGATGGAGGGATAATCGTCAGGACGGCCGCCGAAGGGGTGGACCCGGATGCCCTTGAGGAGGATCTTGAAAACCTTCTTGCCATATGGGAAGGGATCCTGAAAGTCGCGAGCGGGCAGTCCGCGCCCTGCCTAGTCTACCAGGATCTTGGCCTGGTGGGCCGGATACTGAGGGATGAACCCTACGGGGCGGTCGACGAGATAATCGTGGACAGCGAGGAGGAGTACGAGAATGCGCTCTCTTTTCTTGAGAGTTTTCCCCCCAACGGGGTGACCCCTGAAGTCACCCTTCATAAGGGTAATTCCCCCTTGTTCGAGTTCTACGGGATAGAACGGGACCTTGAGACGGCTCTCAACAGGAAGGTATGGCTCGATTCAGGGGCCTACCTGGTGATCGACCAGACAGAAGCCCTGACGGTGATCGATGTGAATACGGGCAAATACACGGGGGAAGGCGACCCCAGGAACACCATTCTGAGGACTAATCTTGAATCGGCCAGGGAGATAGCAAGGCAGTTGCGCCTGAGATCTCTTGGCGGGATCGTTGTGATAGATTTCATCGACATGGAAGAGGAGGAAGACCAGAGGCAACTGCTTGACACTCTCAGGAATCTCTTCAGGGATGACAGGTCAAAGGCCAGGGTATTTGGTGTTACTCACCTCGGCCTCGTTGAGCTTACCCGCAAGAGGTCACGATCGGACATCCGCGCATCCTTCACGAGAGGGTGCCCCTTCTGCGGGGGGACCGGAGTGGTGCTCAAGGAGGATACGATCGGGATGTCCATTAAACGTTTTGTCCGAAAGATCGTACATTCAGGGCATCCCGAGGCTTTGCTGATCGAAATGCATCCAGTGGTGGCTTCCTTCGTGGGTGAGAGTTTTCTGCCCCTGTGGGAAGAGGAGTTCGGGATCAGGATCTTCCTCAGGCAGTTGCCGGATTACCCCTGGGACAAGTACAAACTGGAAGCCCAGGGAACGCTCGAACAGGTGGAGCGCCGGATAGCCCTTCTGGAGAAAAGGGGAACTGGGGACTTTGTACATAGGACGGATAGGTCTTAAGGGATTCAAGAGCTTCGGAGGCAGCCACGAGATCGCCCTTTCGGGTAATTTCACGGCCGTTGTGGGACCCAACGGAAGCGGCAAGAGCAATATACTGGATGCTCTCAGATGGGTTCTGGGTGACGGCAACCCCGGCCGGCTGAGGATAGTCAGGCAGGGTGACCTTCTTTTCCAGGGCAGCATCAGCCTTCCCCCGGCTTCGGTCTCGGAAGTGACGGTGAACCTGAGGAACGGGGATCGTGTCTGCACGCTCAGAAGGCGATACTCCCAGGAAGAAGGAAGTACAACGATCCATGACGGTTCCAGGATAAGGCTTCTGGACCTGGAGAATGTCAAAAGGGAGTGGCACCTCGAGGGAGACCGCTTTGCATTCATAAGCCAGGGCGAGGTCTCCGAGATGATACAGCAGAAACCCCTTCACAGGAGAATGCATCTCGAATCGATCTTTGGTATAGACCTCTACCGCAAACAGAGGGAGGAAGCTGACCAGCGCCTCGATACCGCCTCTTCGGAAATGCAGAGGATCATGACCCTGAGATCAGAACTGCAGATAAGGAAGGATTCAATAGCGGAAATGGTTGTCAGGGCCAGGGAGGCAAAATCCCTGATGGATCTTCTGGAGCGTGAGCGGTGCCTCCTTTACTGGGCAAGGAGGGCGCGTTCGGAAAAACTCCTGGAGGCTATCCGAGCGGAGATAGAGGCCCTGGAATTTCAGAAAAGGGCTTCGTCGTTCTGGTCTTCGGGGTGGGCAAAGGCCCGTTCAAGGATGGAGGTTCGTATCAATGACCTTTCCGGGAGCAGGGGGGGAAAGGTTTCGGCGGTGTCGGACCTTGAGAGACGCATCGGGGAGGCCAGAAAAGGACTCTTCTCTCTCTCTTCATCTCTCAGGGGAACCATCGAAAGGAGATACTCCCTTGCCGGGGACCTTGCCGGGGAGAGAGAACGCCTTGCCGGGACCGTGCTTAAGCTTGAAGGTCTTGAGGAACAGGCCAGAAAGGCTTCCGAGGAAGAGGGATCTGCTTCGGAGGTCTTCAGGGCCGCAATGAAGGATTGGGATCGTTACCAGAGCACTGTCGAGAAGAATGCAGACATGATAAGGGCGGTCAGGGAAGAAAAGGCCGCATGCGAAACTGCGCTCGGGGAAACGATATCCAGATCGAGGAGCCTCGGGAGGTCCCTGATAGAGATATCGGGAGAGGCATCCAGGGCCGCCCTGTCAGTGAAGGGATCTGAGGAAAGGATCGCCGGGCTGAATGACGCCGTTGCGGAGGCAAGGGCGGAGGAAGAAAAAGCCGCAAGCAGGCAGCGGGACCTTTATGCCTCCTGCCAGAAAGCGGCGGCAGATTTTCAGAAGATGACAAGGGAACTGTCCATGCTGGACGGGGAGATAGACACGTTAAGGGATTCCGCCTTTTCAAAAGTATATCCGCCCTCAGTGCAGCATCTGATGTCAGCGGTCAGGCTTGGGCGCATAGACGCCTCTCCCAGACCCCTTGCCGAGGTGATAACCTGTCCCGAAAGGCTGACGACAGCCATCGAGTCATTCCTGGGCGCAAGGCAGTTCCTGCTCCTGGTCCGGGACATTGATGAAGCCGGGCGCTGTATCGCCCACCTGAAAGCGAGATCCGCAGGAAGAGCCACTTTCCTGCCCCTGGAAAGCGCCAGGAGAAGAACCCCTTCACGGGGCGTCCCTGTCGACCGGCCGGGTGTCGTCGGCTGGGCCGCAGACCTTGTCGGTATGGAGAAGGAATGGGAGGAGTGCGTTCTCCACGTGCTTGGGGATCTTCTGATCGTTGAGTCCTTTGACGTGGCAAGGGATCTTTCCCGGGGTGGTTTCAGGGGCCCCGCCGTAACTCTTGAGGGAGATGTCTTTCAGCCCGGAGGGACCATAAGCGGGGGTAAGTCGTCAAGGGACCAGGGCGCTATAGAGCTTAAAAGGCGCCTTTCGGAAAAAGAGGCTGCTGCTGGATCGATCCGTTCGGAACGTTCTGAGCTCGAGAAGGAGATCGCCCTTCTTGAGGAGGAGGAACGGCTTGCCTCTGAAAGGTCCCGGCTCTTCTTCGACAAAAGAAGGGGCCTCGAGGAGGATATCCGGGCCCTGGAGTCCGCAAAAGCCGAGGCCGAAAGGGACGTTTCCCGTTATGAGGAGAGAAGAAAAGAGCTTCTTTCGGAACTCTCCAGGTGCGGCAGGATGTATCTGGAGAAAAGGACAAGGCTGGAAACCCTCTCTGGAGAAGGCCCTGTAAGTGATGAAACTGCCAGTGAAGTTGAATTGGTCAAGGATCTTGAAGAGAAAAGGTCCCGGGCAGAAGTTGCAGCAGGGCGGCATGAAACCGCAAGGAGGATGGTTTCACTGGTACGGGAGGAAGAAAACAGGTCTTCCGAAAGGATAAGGGCGCTGGAGGAAAGCCTTCAGGAGGTTGCCCTTGCAGAAGCATCACTTCGGGAGAGACTTTCCGAAGGTGGCCGGACTTACTTTGATATCTGGAAGAACCTCCGTCTTGAAGTCTCCATGCTGGAGGGATTTGAGAACACGTTTTCCCGTGCGCTTGCTTCAAGGGACAGGGTAACGGGAAGAGCAGCTTCGGCAGCCGCCAGGGCAGAGAACCTTGAAGAGAGAATAAGGCAGGCAAGACAGCGGATGGAGTCCACCGAAACCGAAATGGCGGAATCGTTCGATATGTGGGAGGAGAGATTCCCCTATCCGGGAGGCAACGAGATAGATACCAGGGACTATGACAGGATCAGGAGGAACGTCAGGGACCTTGAGAAAGGTCTTCGAGAAATAGGGGATGTGGATATCGGGGTCCTGTCGGAGGATTCTTCCCTGGCGGAAAGGCTTGCTTTCCTGGAGGATCAGCTGCAGGACGTTGCTACGGGTATAGATGAGTTGAGGAAGCTGATAGAGGAGACGGACAAGCAGGCCGGGGCACTTTTCTCAGCCTCCCTGAAGGAGATAGACCGGAAGTTCTGCAGTCTCTTCCAGCGGCTTTTCGGTGGGGGGGAGGCACACCTCAGGCTCTCCGACGAAGATGACCTGTGGGCGGCAGGCGTGGAAGTAATTGCCAGGCCTCCGGGGAAAAGACCCCAGCATCTTGCCCAGCTGTCAGGGGGCGAGCAGTCTCTTTCGGCCATATCTCTCCTTTTCGCATCCATGGAGGTCGCCGGAGTTCCTCTGGCTGTTCTCGACGAGGTGGATGCCTCCCTCGACGAGGTCAACCTCAGACGCTTTTCAGACCTGGCCAAGGAGTATTCCCGGACAATGCAGCTTATATGCATGACCCACAGAAGGGCCACTATGGAGAGGGCAGATATAATGTACGGAGTTACCATGTCCGAACCCGGTCTTTCCCAGGTGGTCGGTGTCAGGGTGGAGGACTGGGAGTGATGAAGTCAACCCGTGATGCCATTCTTTACGGGGAACTGATGATCGAACAGCCAGGGGAAGGCCCGAGGGTGAGCGTCGACACTATCCTTCTGTCGGCCTTCGTCCAGGTCAGGGAAAAAGAAAAAGTGATAGAGCTTGGCTCCGCCCACGGGGCCATTTCGCTCCTCCTGGCCAGAAGATTCCCTTCAGCTGTGATCGAAGGACTGGAGATCCAGACGGCACTGGTGGAGATGGCCAGAAGGAACGCCGTTGAGAACGGTCTCGAAGACAGGGTCAGTTTTCGGGAAGGGGATCTCCGGACGGTGAGGGAGGTCTACCCGGCCCAGTCTTTCTCCGTTGTTGTGGTGAACCCCCCTTATGACGAGGCGGCCAGCAGCCGGCACAGCCCCCGTGAATCGGAGGCTGCCGCAAGGCATGGGACCCACTGCACGCTTGAAGAAGTTGTGGGTGCGGCCAGGTACCTTCTCTTGAACAAGGGGAGACTTTTCATGGTTCTCAGGGCAAAAAGATGCGCGGAACTGATGTCTCTTCTTTCCGGGCAAAAGATCGAACCAAAGAGGATACGCCCAGTGTATCCATCTCCCGGCCGCGAGGCCTCCGTAGTGCTTGTCCAGGCGACAAGATCCGCCGGGAAGGGGACCATTTTCGAAAGCCCCCTTTTCATCCAGGACTCCAGCGGGGAGTATACCGACGAACTCCTGGAAGCCTATTCAATAAGGGACCCCAAATGCCTCTGATCGTCGTACCCACCCCGGTCGGGAACATGGAGGATATCACCCTGAGGGCCCTGAGAGTGCTCCGGGCGGCAGACCTGATCGCTTGCGAGGATACCAGGAGGACAAGAAAGATACTGTCCAGGTACAGTATCAGGACCCGGCTTGTCTCGTACCACTCCTTCAACGAAAAGGAGAGGTCCGTGAAACTTGCCGAAATGCTATCCCGTGGGGAAACCGTGGCACTTGTGTCCGATGCCGGAACTCCGGGGATATCGGACCCCGGGTACGAGCTCATCCGGAGATCCTTCGAAGAAGGGTACGAAGTGGACGTTCTTCCCGGAGCCACCGCCCTGGTGCCGGCGCTTGTCATGTCCGGATTCCCTACCCAGCCCTTCCTCTTTGAGGGGTTCCTTCCGAAAAGGAGAGGCGACCGGAGAAAAAGGATAGAGATACTCAAAGAGTTCACTGGCGCTGTGATCATCTACCTGTCGCCTCATGGAGGGAACAGGGTCCTCGCAGACCTGATGGAAATACTCGGGGACAGGCCGTCAGCTTTGCTGAGGGAGATATCTAAAATACACCAGGAGAGGATACCAGGTACGCTTTCCTCTATCATTGAGGCCTTTGACCAGGGGCCGCCCAGGGGGGAGATGGTCCTTGTCCTTGGCCCGACCCGGGGGGCCAAGGGGGAGGTCAGTGAGGGATGGGAAGGGGAGGCGCTCCGCATGGCAGCCCGGGGACTCCCGGATAAAGAGGTTGTCAAGAGGGTCACTGAAGAGTATGGTATTCCGAAAAACACGGTCAAGCGTTTTCTTCTTGGCAGGATACAGGAAAAGGAGGCTTTATGAAATGTCAGGATCTTTCTACGTCACTACCCCTATCTATTACGTCAATGATGTCCCCCATATCGGACATGCCTATACGACCATTGCCGCCGACGTGATGGCCAGGTACAAGAGAATGCGGGGATTCGAGGTCATGTTCGCGACCGGAACCGATGAGCACGGACAGAAGATCCAGCAGGCAGCCGATGCCCGGGGAGTGACGGCACAGGAACTGGTCGATCAAGTTGTCGTCAATTTCAAAAAACTCTGGGAAAAACTGGATGTAACCAACACCGATTTCGTCCGGACCACCGAACCCAGGCACCAGCAGGTCGTCCAGTACATTTTCAGCAGGCTCATGGAGAAGGGAGACATTTACAAGGGTTCCTACGAAGGCTGGTACTGCGTGCCCTGCGAGACATATTTCCCCGAGAGCCAGATAGGGGAAGGCAGATCGTGTCCGGACTGCGGAAGGCCCCTTCAGAACATGACCGAGGAGAGCTACTTTTTCCGTATGTCGAAGTACGAAAAGCCGTTGCTGGACTACTATGAAAAGAATCCAGGGGCGATCCTTCCCCAGTCGCGTTTCAACGAGGTGCTGAGTTTTATTCGTAGCGGCCTGAAAGACCAGTCCATATCCAGGACCTCTGTTTCCTGGGGTGTTCCTCTTCCCGGAGACGAGCGTCACGTGATCTACGTCTGGTTCGATGCGCTGATAAACTACCTCACCGTGGCAGGATACCCTGACAACACTGATTCCATGTCGAAGTTCTGGCCCTCCGTCAACCATATAATGGCAAAAGACATAATCAGGTTCCACTGCATAATATGGCCCGCAATGCTGCTTGCGCTGGGCCTTACACCTCCGGCAAGGGTTTTCTCTCACGGGTGGTGGACCGTTGAAGGGGAGAAGATGTCCAAATCAAGGGGCAACGTTGTGGACCCCTTTGAAATGGTGGAGCTTTACGGGGCGGACGCCTTCAGGTATTTCCTTTTGAGAGAGATACCCTTCGGCTCCGATGGCGATTTTTCGGAGAGAGCCCTTGTAGGCCGGATCAACTCCGACCTGGCTAACGACCTGGGCAACCTTCTCAACAGGACCCTTCAGATGATAAACAACTTTACCGGAGGCATGATCCCTTCACCTGCCTCAAACCCGTCGCCTCTCGACCTGGAGATAGAGGGTCTTGCCCGTTCTACCCTTAAGACCTATCTCGAAAAAATGGATGTCTATGCCTTCGACGAAGCGCTCAAGGAAGTATGGAACCTTATCCGGAGGGGCAACAAGTACATAGACGAGACCATGCCGTGGAAACTCGGCAAGGATAATGACAGGGAAAGGCTGGACCCCGTCCTTTTCTCCCTTTGCGAGGTTATCAGGTTTTCCGCCGCGATGCTCGCACCATTCATGCCTGGGACCGCCTGCAGGATCTTTGAACAGACTGGGCTTGGGGATGACCCGTCCAGGTTATCCCTGGAAGGGCTGAAGTGGGGCGGTATACCCGAAGGCTGCGTCGTGAACAAGAAGGGAGTGCTCTTTCCCAGGATCGATCTCAAGGAGTGGGAGAAAGAGAAGACAGAGAGGGATGCGAAAAGATCAGCAACACCCGATCCGGGCGATCATGAGGAAGAGATAGCGATCGAGGATTTCAAAAAGATAGAATTGAGGATAGCCAGGGTCGTGAAGGTTGAACCTGTGCCGAAGGCGGACAAACTCTACAAGATGGACCTGGACCTCGGATACGAGCGCAGGACCATCGTGTCCGGGATAAGGGAGTTCCGTTCCCCCGAGGAACTTGAGGGCAGACAGATAGTTGTTATCTGCAACCTGAAGCCTGCATCGTTAAGGGGAGTTACCAGCAACGGCATGCTTCTCGCCGCGGAAACTCCCGACGGGAAGAGCCTTGCCCTTCTTACGGTGGACCAGGAAATAGCCCCCGGTTCCAGGATCCATTAACATTTTCCCAACGGTTGAGATCGGGGCCGGGAGCTTCCGGCCCCTTTTGATTTTGCAGGAGGAGTTAAATGGCAAAACTCGTAGATTCTCACTGTCACCTGGCAATGAAAGAATTCGAGGAAGACCTTCCCGAGGTTCTGGCAAGATCATCCGGGGCCGGAGTGGAAAGGATCCTTGTCGTGGGTTCCGATGAACAGGGCAGCCTGGAAGCTTTCAGGCTTGTCCGGAATCGCAATGACGGGATGCTTTTTGCAGCGGTGGGAATACACCCTCACGATTCGGCCATGGCATCCTCGGGGATACCGGGGACAATTGAGGAACTGTCAGTCTGTCCCGAGGTTGTTGCCGTGGGAGAGACTGGGCTCGACTACTTTTACGATCACTCCCCCAGGGATGTCCAGAAAAGGGTTTTCGCGTTCCATGTGGGTCTTGCCAGGGATACAGGGAAACCGCTTGTTGTTCATGTCAGGGACGCATACGGTGATGCGCTTGAGATACTGCGAAGGGAGAAGGCATCAGAGTGCGGGGGCGTCATCCACTGTTTCTCCGGGAGCAGGGAAGATGCACTTGCAGCGATCGACCTGGGTTTTTACATCTCCTTTGCCGGTCCCGTCACCTGGCCCAAAAATGGTTCACTGAGGGAGATCGCTGCTGCCCTTCCAATGGAGTCTATCCTTTGTGAGACAGACGCCCCTTTCCTGTCTCCCCAGCCGAAAAGAGGCAGGAGGAACGAGCCAGCTCACGTTGCCTGGGTGTACGAGGTCCTTGCCCAGGCAAGGGGAATATCGGTAGAAAAGTGTGCCCGGGAGATCTGGAAGAACTCTTCAAGGCTTTTCAGGTGGGGGGTCCTTTGATGTTCTCGTTCAGGCTGGATGCCGAATGCAAGTTCACAGGCGCCAGGACCGGTGAAATTAAAACCGGCCACAGTTCGTTCAGTACTCCGGTTTTCATGCCCGTCGGGACAAGGGCGACCGTCAAGGCAATGGCCCCGTTCGAGCTGCAGGAGATGGGTGCAGGGATAATACTTGCCAATACCTATCATCTTTACCTCCGTCCCGGTTCCGATGTCGTCAGGGAAGCGGGCGGGCTTCACAGGTTCATGGGATGGCCCGGCAGCATCCTCACCGACAGTGGAGGCTTCCAGGTGTTCTCCCTCTCGACCCTCAGGGACATTTCCGATGAGGGTGTGACCTTCAGGTCCCACCTTGATGGTTCGGCCCACCTGATGACGCCGGAGCTCTCGATAAAGGTCCAGGAAGACCTGGGCAGCGACATAGCCATGTGTTTCGATGAGTGCGTGCCCTGGCCATGCTCAAGGGAAGAGTCTGAAGAAGCAGTTAGGAGGACTCTTCGCTGGGCTGAAAGATGCCGTGATGCCCATGCAGGGAAAGGGCAGGCCCTTTTCGGAATAGTCCAGGGATCGGTGTTCGAAGACCAGCGGGTCCTTTGCGCAAGGGAACTTGCGGCAATGGACCTTCCGGGTTATGCCATCGGGGGGCTTTCCGTGGGGGAACCCCACGGGGAGATGTACAGGATCCTCGATACGGTTACCCCCGAGATGCCCATCAGCAAACCAAGATACCTCATGGGGGTAGGCTACCCTCCAAACCTGGTCGAAGGCGTGGCCAGGGGGATAGACATGTTCGACTGTGTCCTCCCCACAAGGAACGGGAGGAACGGGACCCTTTTCACCCCCACCGGCAGGATCAACATCAAGAACCTGGAATACGAGAGGGATTTCAGTCCTGTCGACCCCGAATGCGGCTGCTATGCCTGCCGGAATTTTTCCAGGGCTTATATCCGCCACCTTTTCAGGTCAGGAGAGATACTTGGTTCGCGCCTCTGCACCTGGCACAACCTGCACTATATCCTGGACCTGATGAGAAAGATCAGGGGGGCCATAGCGGAGGGGACCTTCCCGGAATTCAGGAGGAGATTTCACGAAACCTTCAGGGATGGTGCGACACCATGCTGAAGACAGAAGTTTTTACCGTCGATCCTCTGCGTCCGGAGGAAAAAACTATTGAAAAGGCCTCAGCGGTGATCAGGGACGGCGGACTTGTGGTTTTTCCCACCGAGACGGTATACGGCCTGGGCGGGAACGCCCTTTCCCCGGATGCGGTAAGAAGGATCTTTGCGGCAAAGGGCAGACCTGCCGACAATCCCATGATACTTCACGTTCACGAACCGGGAAGCGCGTCACTCCTGGGAAGGGTCGATGAAAGATCGCGAAGGCTTATGGAACTCTTCTGGCCTGGCCCCCTGACGCTTGTTATCGCCGCAGGCAGGAAAGTACCTGCCGAAGCCACAGGTGGACTGGATACTGTGGCTGTAAGGATGCCGGCCCACCCGGTAGCCCTTGCCCTTATACGCTTGTCAGGCGTCCCCATCGCCGCCCCAAGCGCCAACAGGAGCGGGCGTCCGAGCCCCACAACGGCAGCGGCTGTTCTGGAGGATCTTGCGGGAAGGGTTGAAATTGTCCTGGATGCAGGCCCGACGGCAGTGGGGGTTGAGTCCACCGTTCTGGATGTGACGGGTGATATCCCGGTCCTTTTGAGGCCGGGTGGAATATCGCTGGAAAGCCTCAGGGAAGCCGTCGGCCATGTCCTGTCATCTCCCTGTGGTGAAAATGCGGGGAGATCTCCGGGAACAAGGTACAGGCACTATGCCCCGTCGATCCCTGTCATACTCCTGGAACCCGAAGACCGCTGTGTCCATGGCCCGAGGCTTTCCCAGGCGGGGCTCAGGATCGCCTACGTAGGCATGTCGCCTCCCCCGGTCCCGGTATTTGAACAGATACGTTTCGGGTCGGTAACAGGTTATGCGGGAGGCCTTTTCTCTGCCCTGCGTGAACTTGAAAGGTCGGGCGCGGATGTCATTCTTGCCGAAATGCCGACCGAGGCGGGAGTAGGCCTTGCAGTCCGGGACAGGCTGCGAAGGGCGGCAGGGGGAAGGGACCGTGACTCGTGACTTGAAACTCGTGAGACGTGAGACGTGAGACGGAACACCAAAGGCGACAGGCTACAGGCGGCAAGGAGGCAGGTAAACTTTAAACTCGTGAGACGTGAGTGGTTTGGAGAAATCGATGCAAAGGCAGGACTTTAAATGAAAAAGATAATTGATCAACGCGCTCATTGCAATCTCGAAGCCTGGAAACAGGCAATGCAACTGGCAAAGTTCGTTTACCAGAAGACAAAGGATTTCCCTGATCATGAAAGATTTGGATTAGTGTCACAGCTTCGAAGGAGTGCGGTTTCTGTCCCCAGCAATATTGCCGAAGGGGCGGGAAGAGGTACAACGAAGGACTTTATCCGTTTCCTTCACATCGCCAGGGGTTCTCTTTGCGAGATCGAGACCCAAACTCTGCTTGCAGAAGATCTTGGATACATGAATAAGGCTGACGATATTATCGGGCAGTCGAACAGGGTATTCCAGCTGATCTGTGGATTGATATCCTTTCTGGAGAACAAGGGGCAAACAACAGGGATCTGATCAGGGCGATCATAAAACAAGGCCCCCTTCCGGGAAGGAAGAAGCCCCCTGAATAATTTGATGATATTGGTTTTTCGTCTCACGTTTAACGTTTTACGTTTCACAAGGGGATCCTGCCAAGGGGACCCT
>DFZC01000045.1 GCA_002383685.1 Synergistaceae bacterium UBA4066
TGCGGTTTCCTCGAGACCATAGTCCACTCCATAACCGACAAGGTCAAGACGGTAGGCGGTCTGATGGCCTCGGTAATGGGGACCTGTTTCCTGGCGAACCTTTTCCTCGGTGACCAGTACCTGTCCCTGGTAATACCGGGGAGGATGTTCAAGACCGCTTTCGAGGAGAAGGGGCTTGCTCCGAGGATGCTCTCTCGGGCACTGGAGGATTCAGGTACTCTCACATCGGCCCTGATCCCCTGGAACACGTGCGGAGCTTTCATGTACAGTGTGCTCGGTGTACCGGCCCTTGCCTACGCTCCCTACGCGTTCCTGAACTATCTGAACCCGCTGGTGTCTATTGTCATGTCCTACATGAAGATAGGCATCTACTGGAGGCAGGAGGACGGCACCGACGTTATAGCAAGGCAGAAACCGTAAATTCCGGTTTTACCGGGGTATTTGACGCAAGACCCCACAGGGGCGGAAGGTGCAACCTCCCGCCCCTGTTTTTTTATTCCAGAACACTAGGATCTCAGGATCTTGTCTTCGACGGAACTTACCTTTCCCTCCATCGTTACTTCCCTGTCACGCCTGTCGTCTATCCTGAGGGTGGTCCCGACCCTCAAAGCGCCCTCCCTGAATGGGATCTCGTGGGCAGCCCTTACAGCTTCCAGGACGGCGTCCAGGTCTCCCTCAAGTATGGTCCCCATAGGTGTAAGCATTGTCTTGAGACCGAAACCCCTCAGGGTTTTCTCCACCTCGGCCACGTACCGGCTCAGGCCAGGGGATGAGGTACCGTGAGGGACTATCACTACCTCTGCCACGACCTTTCCCATCTTCGATTCCTCCTGTCACTTTAAGTAGCGTTTCAGTAACGTTCCTGGCATCTAGTATAATCATAACAATGCGGGTTCAGGAATAGTGCTGGATACCCTTGAAAAGAGGAGGGCCTTTCATGGAATGGCAAACATTTGAAAAATACCTGGCAAGATCCCTCTCACCCCTTCTCGTCCTTGCCGGCTGGTATATTGCCGACAAGGTCCTTGTAAAACTTGCAGGCAAGCTCTTTGACCAGGGGATATCCAAGGTCAGCAACGGAAGCAACCACCAGAAGAACGACCATGAACGCCGGTCCAGGATAAAAAGGCTCGAGACGCTCAGGAGCCTTGTAATAGACCTTCTTCGCTGGGCCCTCGGCGCCGTAGCGTTCCTCACCTTCCTGGGTTCCATCGGCATAAATATCATTCCCATACTGACGGGTCTGGGCATAGTCGGACTGGCACTTTCCCTGGCCGCACAGGACATTATCCGCGACTTCCTCAACGGCATCTTTGTTGTCATCGAAGGGCATTACGCCGTTGGTGATGTGGTGAAGATAGGGGAATATTTCGGACTCGTGGAAAATTTTACCCTGAGGACCACCCATCTTTCAGACCTTGACGGCAACTACATCATTATCCCCAACAGCAATATTTCCGAACTTGTCAACGCAACGAAGTACTGGTCACAGGCCCAGGTTATAGTGGGAGTTTCTTACGAAACGGACATCCGCAAGGCTCTCGGCGTAATGGAAAGGGTAGCAAGGGAGATCAAGGGAGAATACCCTGACAAGGTAAAGGAAGATGCCCAGGTCCAGGGGATACTTTCCTTTGACGCCAGTTCCATATCCTTGCGGGCTTTGATAAGGACCTTCCCGGGCGAGCACTGGTTCATAGGAAGGGAGTACCGCCTGCGCCTCAAGGAAGCCTTCGACAAGGAAGGCATCACCATACCCTTCCCGCAGACGGATGTCTGGATCCGGTCCCAGGAGGGTTTCAGGGTTTCAGATCAGAAAACCAGAGCGTAAGGAACAGGACGGATCACTCCTCCCGGAGGAGAGGTAACGATCCTTCCCTTCCACCAGATCGAGGAAGACCCCCCTCCGTCCAGATTAAGAGCATTGACCAGCCCGAGTCTTGTTGCCACTGCGGCGGTCTCGCCTATTGTTGCCCCGTTGCTGTGCCAGGGATCCCTCCCGTCGATAACGACGAACCACATGTATTCCCCGTCGCTTCCTACCAGTGACCTCGGGTGAGGAACAGAAAGGGTCCTGGAGCTGAAACCCTCAGGGTCGGCCGATGTCGTCCCGTTCTTCAAAAGCATGGGACCGGCCTGCAGGACGTTATCGAGGTCCCTGAACCCTGGATCGGTCCATTCAACCCTGACTGAAACGGGAGTTCCCTCCTTAATATCCTTCATGAGGTTGCCTGCCTGTCCCCGGGCAATGATCAGAAAACCCTCTCTCGTTACGAAATGATTGGATGAAGAGGAATGCCTTACACCCGATACTGTGTCCCCTTTTACGGTCACCTCCCAGCCGTCCGCTGGAGCTCCCGTAACGTAGCTCCAGACATCGGGGGTAAAAATTCCCACCCCACCCTGTGGAGGCGGGGTGTTCATCGTTGAGACGGCAACAGTAAGGCTTCCCAGGGAGAGGGTGCTTTTGAATTTTCCTCTTCCGAAGTGGATCTTTGAACCATCGGATTTCCATCCAACAGCCGACCTTTCCCCGTAGGGGCCGCTAAGAGGTCTGGAGTCGACCACAAGGGATCCCACTATCCTTGACCCGCTGAAGAATCCACCGTTTATCGCTCCCTCGGCTCCGGAGTTATCGGCAATGATGTCCAGGGGGAGCCTTTTGCCAGAAATGGAAGCGGCCGGTACTACCTTGGGGGGAGTCGCAGCGGGATCGAAGCGGAGGGCAGCTACGAACATGGCCCTGCTTGGGCTTTGTGTGAAGGGCACCACTGTCATCTCCGGGGCGGGTATCTTTATCATCGTCTCCCATGCCTCCATGTAGTGCTGGAATGGGCCGATACGCACTATCCAGGACCACTCCAGTTCATGGATCATCACCGACAGCCCCATCCTCCTCAGGGTCTCTGCAGCGCTTGCCGCCTCCTTTTCGCTGCCGAATTCCCTTGATTGAAGTCCCCACTCCGAGGGCGGTCTTCCGATATTCTCTCTTAACAGCGTCAGCACGGAGTCGGGTCCCTTGAATTCCCTGGACCATCTCAGGCGGTACGTGCATTCCCTGAGCCAGCTTTTCATCGACTGGAGATCACGCTGTGTCATTGGTTCCCTGGGGGCGGACAGGAATTCCGGTGGAGGAGGCGGCTGAAGATCGGCAGCCAATGTCATGTAGGGGACAATGTACGAGGGTAGACCGGGCCAGGGGACGGGGTCCAGATCGTTGAGGATGGATGCCTCATGGCGAAGACCCATAGCCTGCATCGAGAACATTACAGCCTCAGCCCTGCTGGCTTCGATGTCGGGGTAGAAGCGTTCCGAAGGGTGGATGATCCCCAGCGCTGATGCTGTCTCAACGGACCGCCAGTAGGGGTGCCCCGGCTCCAGGTCCGCAAAGTGTTTTGCCCCCGACCATTCCGGCAACCCCAGGGAAGTAACTATTGCGTGGATAGTCTCACCCCTTGTGACGGCGGGAACAGGTTCTGCCGGTAATAACAGGAACGCGGCTGCAAACAGGGCCAAAACCGTTCTTCTCGAAGACATAATGGCAGCCATTTCGCCTCCCCCCTATCCAGGTTTGCGAAGTGTTTTCTGAAACCGAAAGATCGATCTGCTGTACCTATTGTATTCTATAAAAGGAGATGTATAATCCGCAAAAGAATACATGTCATCAAGAACCCCATGACCGTTATTGCCCCAGGGAGGGCGCCAGAAAGCCCCGAAAAGGCCCCCGGGCGTCTTTCCTCAGGATGGCTTTTAAGACAGCCCGATATTCCTTTGACTGTCCCTGAAAGGTCATCCGAAACTGGTTCGCCAGGGTCAGGAGCAGTATCGGGAAGCGGGGTTCGGATCTACGGAGGTGAAGTCTGTAGAACGGCTGGATGAAGGGGCACATCACCAGTCACGGCACTGTCCTCAAGGGCGGTGTATCAATCAACGCAGGGGGCGAATAATGTGAAGAAGGAAGATCCTGGATCATCCTTCAATTCTGCAAGGCCGGTCCGGCGGATCGGTATCACGTTCAATCTGAAGAAAAAAGATATTCTTCCAGGCGAACCCGATGACCGTTATGAGGAATACGACTGCCTGGAAACGGTGCAAACCCTCGAGAGGGAGATCTCAAGGCTCGGTTTCGAGACCGGGCACTACGAGCAGGATGATCATTTTCTTGAGAGGATCTCCCAGAATCCCCCAGATTTTGTTTTCAACATAGCCGAAGGCCGTGGGACAACAAGAGGAAGGGAATCACAGGTTCCCTGTATTCTCGAGAGCCTCGGGATACCCTTTTCCGGCTCCGATTCAACTGCTATTGCCATAACCCTTGACAAGTGGCTTACCCATCATGTTCTTGCGGGCGGGGGAGTACCTGTCCCCGACCTTTTCATGTTCTCCTCCGACGCGGATCTGGGGGAGGCGATCCGTCTTTTCGAAAAACACGGGACTTACATCGTAAAACCGAGATGGGAAGGTTCTTCCAAGGGGGTATTTCCTGATTCAGTGGTGGATAACCCGGTGGATCTTGCCAAAAGGGTTCGCAGGATATGGAGAAACTATAGACAGCCGGCTCTAGTGGAGGAATTTCTCCCTGGTTCGGAGATCACAGTAGGGGTCATGGGCAACAGAAATCCGGCGGTCATAGGCATGATGGCCATTGATCCGAAGGCGGAAAAAGGCAGGGCGGTCTATTCCCTGGATCACAAGAGGAACTGGGAGGAGAAGGTCCGCTACCTGGGGCCAGAGAGCATTGACGCCGAGGTCCGTTCGAAAGTAGGAAGAGAAGCTCTGAAAGTCTTTCGCGTCCTTGAACTCAAGGACATAGCGAGGGTTGATTTCCGACTCGACAGGGAAGGGGTGCCCAAGGTTATCGATATAAACCCGCTTCCGGGAATATCGGAGGCCTACAGCGATCTCCCGATCCTGTACAGGATGAGCGGCGGCTCTTTCCCTTCCCTTGTCAAGGGGATACTGAAAGAAGCATTCCAGAGGCAGGGGCTCAAATGGCCCAGGACCTCTACAAAGGCAAGGCATCGTGATGCTGCGTGATATCAACGTGGCAGTTGTGGCAGGGAGGGAAGAGACCGACAGGGAGGATGTCCTTGATGTCCTGCGCTGCCGGCAGAGCGTGATCGACGGACTGACCTCAAGCGGTTTTTCCGCCTGCCCTGTTGATATAACCAGGGAGGATTTCCTGGTCAAGGGGAGGATCACCAGAAAGATAAGGGAGAAGAAACCTTCCTGCGTGTTCAACCTTTTCGAGGGTTTCGCCGATGCGTCCTACCTCGAGATCAAATTTGCCGGGATCCTTGAATCCACGGGGATCCCCTTCACGGGGAACCCATCGAGGACCCTTGCGCTTTGCCTTGACAAGGACCTGGCCAGAAGAACCCTTGCGGCAAGAGGGCTTCCAGTCGCACCAGGCAGGTGCGTCTTCCCCGGGTATCCGCAGAATATTTGCGATGACCTCCGTTTCCCCCTGTTCGTAAAACCGAGAATGGAGGACAGCAGCGTCGGGATAGACGAAAGGTCCATGGTACGTTCACAAGACGGGTTATACCGGCTGCTGGACGAAAGGCTTGCACTCTTTCCCGACGGTCTGATTGTGGAGGAGTACATTGACGGAAGGGAGTTCAATGCGGGGTTCATGGGGTCCTACCCCTATGACCTTATGGCGGTGTCTTCCATACGGTTTGAACATATCCGTGAGAACAGGGCTTTTCTGGGCTATGACTCCAAGTGGGACCCGGAAAGTGATGAGTACCGCAATTCGGAATCTGTTCCTGAAGAGGGAATAGACCCCCGAATGAGACGCGAGATATGCCGTATCTCCAGGGAAGCTGGCAGGGTGATGGGCTGCCGCGGATATTTCAGGGTGGACCTGAGGGAAAGAGGCGGCAAACTTTTCATCCTGGAGGTAAATCCGAACCCGGATATCAATACCGACAGCGGTTTTGTCAGGCAAAGCGCCCGGAGGGGTTTCACCTATCCCGGTATGGTCGCCCGGCTTGTGGAGGCTTCAATGAACTGGAGGGTATATGATGAAAAAAGAGGTCTGCCAAAGGGCCAGATCCGCAATGGATCTGGCGAAAAGGACAAATGCCTTCTCGGGATCTGAACTTTTAGTATTGGAGGAAGTCCTTGGCGATTGCCTGTCAAGCCCCGACCTGGGTTACAGGATCGAGGAGATCCACAAGGAAGGTGCTCTTGCCGGCTTCCTGATCTGGGGGAGAACCCCTATGACCCAGAAGGGTTACGACATCTACTGGATAGCGGTGGACCCCGCCTTCCAGGGTAAAGGTTTCGGGAAAGATCTGATGGAAAGGGTGGAGGATACAGCCAGCGCCGAGTCAGGAGGCTGCATCCTCCGCCTGGAGACTTCCGGCAGGAGTGAATATGATCACCAACGCCGCTTTTACCATGGCTGCGGCTTTTCAGAGGTGGGGCGGATCAAGGATTTTTACCGCGACGGAGACGACCTGGTGACGTATGTAAAGTACGTGACCCGTGAACCGTGAATCGTACCCTCCAGTCAAGCTGAAGGACCTGGTCCCGACATAGTCCCGAGGTGCACTAACGAGGGAGGTGCTTTAACGAGGGGCGCGCCCTGTCGCTGCGCTTGGGGCACCTTGTGAATCGTGAATCGTGACTGGTAAAAATCGGAACCCCGGAACCCCGGAACCCTATGTTCAGGGTATTGGTCTTGTCCTTCCGAGTCACGAGTCACGAGTTACGAGTTACGAGTTGCGAGTTACAGAATTGTTGACACTTGGGCTGTCGCTTCGTATAATGAGCGCCGTCACTTGAAGGGGGTTTAGCTCAGCGGGAGAGCACTTGCATGGCATGCAAGGGGTCGGGGGTTCGAATCCCCCAACCTCCACCAGGAAACCCCGAAGCAGTCCTTGGAAATCCTTCCAGGGACTGCTTTTTTATGCTCTTTAACTGGATGAATTTTGAAGCCGCCGGAGGTTTTGTACAAAGGAGTTGTACAAAATGGGAAAATCCGGCAAAACTCCGAGTCACCTTGTCAGAATTGGAACAATATACCACTATCGAAGGGCCATTCCCCCGGGATTATCGGGTAGAATCGGCATGAGAGAAATTAAGGTAACCTTGCGCACTTCCATCCTGGAAGAGGCCAGAGAGAGAGCAAACAGAGTCGAATCCTTTGTCCGGAAAATGTTTTCTCGAATGGGGGATACATCGATGAAGACTGACATCTCACCTGCAGAAATGAGGAATAGGGTGAAAAGTTGGTTGAAGCAGAAGGTTTAGGAAAAGGAAAACCTCCGGAGTCTTGAATACAGGGATCCAATATTTCATGCTAATTCGATTTTCAGTATTTGACTGAACAGGCTTGCAGCCTTTAGCATTGGTTTGCCTCCTCCTCCTGGGGTTTTGTTGCGTTGGGCAAACCAATGATATCCCAAGGTTGCGGGAGGCACTTTTAATTTTTACAAAAAGCTATTTTGGACAAATCTGAACTATTTATAAACCTATCATTTTGAAACATGTTCTGTCCTTGTTGCCAATTATTTCGATCCCCGTACCTGTCGTTTTTTCCGCTACCAGTCATTTACTACCTCTAACCTGTACCCATCCAGGAATCTGTTCCCATTTGGGTACCTGTGTCTTTTTCAGGGCCGGTCAGTTTTCCGTAGGGCAATATCAACGACTTGCGGATAATGAAGGAAGGGCAAATGTCGAGATAGGGCATTGGATAACCTCTATATCACGTGGTATCATATCGCTAGGTATTTCCACCATTTTTTAATAGGGAATACCTAGCTGGTATTGTCTGATTCGCCCCCGCAAAGGGAGAAAAGATTGAGGGGTGAAACCATGGGAGTAAGGGATTTTTGTGTACCCAGAGAGGATGTGCTTCGGGGGGAGATAAACGATGCCATCTTCGCAGCCGATTTTGGAGATCTTGTTTCAGATGGTGCCCCGGAGGTCTATAGAAATCCTGCCACTTTCTTCGCTAATACCCACCCTGCCAGAGAGCTTAAGAATATTGTAAATAAGGTCTTTAGAAGGTTATCCGATCCCACTGAGGGCGGGGCCGTCTACCGACTCAGCACAGGTTTTGGGGGAGGCAAAACACATACCCTCATGGCCTTGTGGCATCTTGCAAAAAGCATCGACAACCCCGACCTGGGGAGCGAACTGTTGCCGCCTGATATGCGACCGGAGAAAGTTACAGTGATCGGTATCGATGCGGGTAAGGCAGGAGTTCCGATCTTCCAGGAACACGGAGGGGAGCAGGTCCGAAGCCTGTGGGGCGAAATGTTCTGGCAGCTCGGTGGTGTGGGAGGCTTGGACAGACTTGGGGCGGCGGATGACATTAACGCTTCGCCCAGCAACGCATTGATAAAATCGGTCCTTCCCGATGGTCCTCTCCTGATCCTGCTGGATGAGCTTGTCATCTACATGGCCAAGTTAAGCGAACAGGGAGAAGGGAACCTCCTGGGATATATCAACTCGCTGGCCTCGATCGTGCAGAGTCGGCCCCAGACCGTGCTTGTGGTTACGGATACGGCCGGGCAGTCTGCCTACTCCATAGAAGCGGGCCGTATACACCAGATATTGCCGCAGACAACCACCCGGCTCGACGAAGTCTTGAGCCGTTCTGCGACAGATTATGATCCCATCGGGGACGAAACGGCCCAGGTTATCGCAAGGCGCCTTTTCAAGTCTGTCGATGCTTCTGCCGCAGGTATTGTCGCTCAAAGATACTCCGATCTCTATAAAAGAGTTTCTGAGGAGTATCCTGAGATCCTCTCCGGAGAATATTGCACCCCGCAATACCGGGATGGCTTTGCAAAAAGTTATCCCTTTCACCCCAGACTTCTGCTTACTGCGCAGGGGCGGTTGGGCAGCATGCCCGCTTTCCAGAAGAGCCGAGGCGTCCTTCGTCTTTTTGCAAGGATCATCCGCAACGTATGGGAGCACGGTTGGAACCCCGACATTATCACAGCAGGAGATATCGACTGGATGGACAGCGCCATCCAGGGAGAACTCCTGCATCGCCTCGAAAGGGATCCTTTCAGTTCTGCCGTCACTGCCGACATAGGGAACCATGCCTCAAACCTGGACGGAACGGATCCGAACGGATTGCACCGTAGAGTCGCCGGAGCGCTGCTGCTTGAAAGCCTGCCCCTTGAAAGCAGGAGCGGCCTGGATGTAGCGGAGCTGACCCTGTCTGTTCTCCGGCTCCAGGATGCGGGACCGGAACCATCAGAAGCATTGGAGAGATTACTGTCAGCATGCTGGCACACCTACCCCATGCCGGGCGAGAGAGGGTGGCAGTTCAGATACGAGCCCAACGTCATCAAACAGATCGAGGAGCTCAAAGCGAGGATCCCCGATGCAGACGCAAACCTGAAGGTACAGAGCCTTGTGCAGAGGTATTTCCAGGGCCCGAGGTTCAAAATGATTCCGTGGCCTACCTCTCCCCGCGCGGTCCAGGATGTGGCTGATCTGCAGCTTGCCCTCTGTATGGATCCCTCCTCCGCGGGAAGAGTGTGTTCGTTTTCTGATGATACGAATGTCGAAGCCCCGATGCCAAGGCGCTTTCGGAATGCGATCATTGCCATTGCCCCAAGCCCGACATCTTTTGCCGACGCACTGGACCGGGCAAAGAAGCTGATCGCGACTGAAAGGATCGATAACGAGAACCAGGGAGAATCCGGGAAAGTCGTAAGGCAGCAGATAGCCCGTATCAAACCAGCCCTTGAGAAGCAACTGAAGATCCAGGCCTTCCGGGCCTTCGACGTGGTTGTCATGGCCGATGGCGAAAGGGGGAAACTATACGAACATTTCCAGTTCCCCGAGGAGACGGCCTTGGCTCAGCCGAAGGGTCAAGAATCCCTTCATAAGTTTTTGGAAGCAAATCAACTGATATATAAAGACAGCGACTCCCTGGATCCCAACAGGTTCGTGGACCTGCTCAAGGGAGCCACTCCTTCCCTGGAAGTGAAAGGGGCATGGAAAACCAGGTCCGTTATGGAGAGACTCTACGCAGCTCCGAACATGCGCTTGATCCCGGAGAAGGGTTTTGTCCGCAGGACCCTCCAGAGGTCTATTCAGCAGGGAAGGATCCTTGTAAAGGATATGAGCGACGGCACCGTATGGACTGCAGAAATAAAGATCTCAGGGCCGCTTGGGGAGAGGAGGAGTTCTCCTCATGGGGGCAGAATACCCCTCCCTGAACTGGACGATGAGACCCTGGTCACTTATCCAACAAGCGAATGTTCATCGGATTGGCTTAAAGAGGACCAGAGGCCTGACGGTCCTATTGACCCCCCTCCTCCGCCACCTCCTGATCCTCCCGGCAGTGGAGATGGAAATCTTACTGTAAACGGCTGGGACCAGATGCTCGAAGAATCTGTGCGGCGACCCCTTTTGGCTCTCGACCTCAAGGCCTTGCACCCTGATGCGTCCCTCAGGCTGGCAGCCCTGGGACAGCCCTTTGGGGCCAGGGAGGCATTGATGTCCGTTACCATCTCAGGCCGGCTCAGGGGTGGAGGGCAGGCCAACTACAAGGTCACGGGGTTCAAGGCCAACAGCCCCGTTCAGCCCTTTGTCGTCGCCAGGACCCTATACAGCGCGATGGAAAGCGTTGCAACCTACGAGGCAAAAATGAAACTTGATTTTGCGGAAACGGGTTGCGAAGGGGCACAGGAGAGGATTGAGGCAATGCTAAAGACTATTCAAGAACAGGATATTGAGAACATCTCCGGGGAGGCAACATTTGGGCCCATGGAGTTTGGACAATGATAGAACTCAAGGAGGCTCCCTTTTCATTCAGGATCACATTCAGGAAGGGCGGAGAGGCAGCGATAATCTACCGCCGGATGCTGGACAATAAATCCCGGGAGACCCTTCAGAGGATCGTGGCGGTATCGCCGCAGACCTTTGCGGCCGCCAGGGGGCTCTTCAATGCTGCCGTCAAGGACATTCGGGGTAAAGGTAATACAGTTTCGTCCAATGGGCACCACCAGCCCCTTGATGCTGACTGGGGTGCCAGGATAGCCTGTTTCGGATTTGTATCCGCAGGTCTGGCCGACCCCGAAAAGATCTACCGGGCAGCAATAAATCTGCAGCATACCGACGGTGCCGAGGCGGCCTGGTGGTTGGGGAAGATCTGGAACAGCCAGACATCCCGCCCTATCAGAGCCCTGCGAATACTTGTGGGAGCCGTGGGAAGGCAGGAATGAAACGGCAATAGATACATCTCGAATCGAAGGGAATGGTGACCATCGTGCCCGGGAAAGATAATCCAAGGGTTCTTATAGAGGAGTGGCTCCCCGCTGCAGCCATTGGTGTGGAGTGTATGAGGGAGAGGGGAAGCGCGAGTGCTTTGGCTCCTAATACCTTTCTACACGTCTGGTGGGCAAGACGCCCCTTAGTGGTGAGCAGGGCTGCGGTGCTTGCGTCTCTTGTACCGGCCGATTTTCCCAGAGACGTATTTGAGAGATTGCTGGGGTTTTGGGGATCATCGGCAGAGATTTTGGAAGCACAGCAAAACCTTGATTCCGTCAGGCTCTCTTCATCCGAAGTCCGAATAGATAACCCTCACGGCCAGAGGGCTTTCAAAAATCCAATTAAAGAAGCGGATTTCCTCAAGGCCAAAACGCACATGGAAAGCATTTGGGGTGATGCTGTAACGGTTCTTGATCCCATGGCCGGAGGCGGTTCAATTCCTTATGAATCAGCCCGGCTTGGGATTAAAACGATGGCAAATGAATATAACCCTGTAGCCTGTACTATTCTGGAGGCTTCGGTCGACTTTCCATTCAGATTTGGCGAGGATCTTTTTGGATCGGCAATTGAATGGAAGAAAGCCCTTTGGGATAGGTTCGTTTTTCGTATGTCCAAATATTTTTCCTTCCGTGACGGTGATTTTCCCCCTCATTGTTATATTTTTGCCCGGACTGTTCCTTGCCCCGACACGGGGCATCCAACGCCGCTGGTTCCCGACTGGCACCTGTTGAAGCCGAAAAGCGGGACGAGATGGGCCGCTTTCCCCAGGCCGGACAAAGAAACCGGACAATGGCCAATTGAAGTTCTTCCCTTAGGTAAGGTCGTTGTACTCCCAGCTCCCACATACAGCCACGGCAAGGGAGTGTCTCTCTTTACTGGAAGCCAGATGGACTCCGAATACATCAAGGCCATGGCACAACAAGGTAAGATGGGGAGCGCTCTCTACGCGGTCGCCGTAAAAAAGGGCCCGGGCGAACTGATCTTCCGACCGCCCCAGAAAGAGGATCTTGAGGCGCTTGAAATGGCCGAAAAAGAACTGGCTCGCAGGCGTCCCGAGTGGGAGCGGAGGAACATAATACCTACAGAATGGTATCCGGATGTGACGACTGACCCTCGTCCCAGGATTTACGGAATGCCTAAATGGGCCGACATGTTCTCCCCAAGGCAACTCCTCTGTTTCGGAGTGCTTGTGGAGGAACTCCAGAAACTCAAACAGGAGATCCGCAAAAGCGAGGGAGAAGAAAAGGGTAATGCAGTTGTAACTCTTTTGTCTTTCGGGATTGATAAATTTCTTAACCATAATTGCCTTTCCACACGATGGGAGAACACAAGATCTGTAATTAAAGGTAAATTCGATAGGCATGATTATGCTTTCAAACCCACCTATGCCGAAATGGCTCCCTGCAATGCCGGATCGGGCCTTGATTGGGCGATCATGAACAGTCTTGAGGCCTACCGGGATATGTGCAGGCTCCCCAAAAACCCTGATGCGAGACCGGTCGAGATAATGCTGGGTTCCGCTTCGGATCTTTTCACGATCCCCGACAGGTCCGTTACGGCGGTGGTTGTGGACCCCCCCTACGCAGACAACGTCCAGTACAGCGAACTAGCGGACTTTTTCTACGTCTGGCTCAAGCGCACCGTCGGGGACATTTACCCAGAGTGGTACATGACCCCCCTGTCTCCAAACACCATGGAGATGGTGGTCAACGAGGCACGTGTGCGAGCCGCCCTTCCGGACTTGTCCGGGGTAAAGGCCAAAGATTCCGCCTACGCGGAGTACGAGAGGCAGATGACGGCGAGTTTCAGAGAGATTCGCAGAATATTGAAGGATAACGGGGTCCTTTCTGTGATGTTCACCCACAAGAAGCAGGAGGCCTGGGAGTCGCTCTTTGCGAGCCTCATAGCCGCGGGGTTCATAGTTACCGCAACCTGGCCCATCAAGACCGAGAGCGAGCACAGCCTCCACCAGGCCAAAAAGAACGCTGCCCAGAGCACGGTCATACTGGTCGCACGAAAACGGCCGGATGGTGCAGGAACGGGCTACTTCGACCGGACCATGATCGAGGCCATCCACTACAACGCCACGGAAGCGGCCAAACGGCTTGAGGCAGATGGGCTCAACCCCGTCGACCAGCTGGTGGGGACTTTTGGGCCAGCAATGAGAGCTTTCAGCCGATACGATGAGGTCAGGACCGATACGGGAGAAAGGGTTCGAGTGGGTGAGGCTATCAGGATCGCCTCCGATGCTGTAAGTGCCTGGAGGGTGGAGAAACTTGCCAAGAGAGGGCTCGAAGGGGTTGAACCGGAAGGGCGTTTTGCTCTTCTCTGCTGGGATGTCCTGAGGGCGGCCGAATTTCGTTTCAACGAGGCCAAGTTGTTGGGGAATGCGGTAGGAATGGAGATAGACAAACTCGTAGCAGCCGGTCTGGTCGTGAAGTCCGGGGACAATGTAAAGATCCTCTCGGCGCGGGATCGCCGTAGGGAAAGGCCTTTGAACGCTCAACAGGCAGAGCAATTGCTCCTGGAAGGTAATTCGGGAGGCGGTCGGGGTCGCAGAGGGGTTTCTCTGAAGGTTCACCCCCAGGACGATTCTTTCAGGACGGCCATGGATGGATGCCACGCCCTGGCCCTGGCATATCTTGAAGCCGGAGGAGGTGCCGCCGGGATCGGGGCAGCCAGCGCCCTGGCGAGAAGGCAAGGCTGGAAAGATGGCTCCGCCGTCTCCCGTTTGATGGACGCCCTCCTCAAAGCCGCGCCGCCCGCGCTGTGGTTCGACAGGGGCAAACAGAGCGCAGCTGCTCTCTATCCTGAATTCAGGGCTTGGCACTCCATGCTGGAGCCCCTTTTCGGGATCGTTCCGCCAGAATGGGAAGAGACCGCTGAACCGCAGAGGTATCTGTCTCTTGAAGATGAGGAAGAGTCGGAGGAAGAAGGATCGGATTAGTTCTTGCAAGGGTATGACAAACGGCATGGAGGTGTAATCTGATGCCGGAAGAACAAAGCCCATGGCGGGCAGGATCTTCTGCTCTGCCCGAAAGCGATTTTACCTCTCGAATTTGGCCTCGATTTCTCAGGGGCCCTGATCCTAGGCTGCTTGAGGATCTGTATGTTCCGGCCCTTCAGCGGTCGTTGCGGTATGACCGTTGCTGTGCCTACTTCTCCAGTTCTGTCCTCTCGACTGCTGCCCGTGGTTTTTCCGGCCTCATCAGACGTTTTGCAACGGATGGTAATTCTCTGCCCAGACCTGCTGTCCGCCTTCTGGTGAACGAACAGCTTACCAGGGAAGACGTGGGGGCTTTGTCAGATACTCCCGATTCAGCAGCGCTTGAGAAGGTTCTGATGAATAGGTTTGCATCACCGGAGTCCGCTCTAGAGAAAGCCCGCCTTGAGATGCTCGCCTGGTTGGTATCAAGGGAACTGGTAGAGATCAGGGTTGGTATTTTAAGGCACGGAGAGGGAATACTCCACGCCAAATTTGGCCTCTTCTATGATGAGAACGGCAACGCTCTTGTTTTCAGCGGAAGCGGGAACGAATCAAGGTCGGGGCTGACAGCCAACTATGAACACCTGGAGGTATCGGGATCCTGGGATGATCAGGAAAGATACCAGGAATTTGCCGAAGAGTTCGAAAGGCTTTGGGAGGGCAGCCACCCGGATGTAAGAGTCGTAAGGCTGCCGGAAGCCATCAGGCAGGGCATAATATCATACGCCCCCGATAAGCCTCCCCTGGAAGAACCGCTTCCTCCGGAGGATACTTCAGATGATCTCAAGAGGAAAAAATTGGCGATGCAATGGCAATTCATCGTCGAATCGCCCTACATGCAAAACGGGGAAACGGCCTGTGACGCCACAATGAACGTATCCCTTTGGCCCCACCAGAGAGCTGTGGTGCAGGAGGTCTTATCAGCCTGGCCCAAGGGGAAACTTCTTTGTGACGAGGTCGGGATGGGTAAGACCATTGAGGCGATAGCTGCACTCAGACGCCTTTTGGCGGGTTGCGGAGTCAGGCGTGTTCTCTTCCTGCTGCCTGCAGGGCTTGTCCTTCAGTGGCAGGCCGAGTTGCGGGAAAAGGGCAACATCCTCGCGCCTAGATTCGAGTCCCAGCGCATCGTCTGGCCCGATGGAAGCTCCAGGGCTGTTTCGGGTTTTAGCGAGGCCCTTGAGGAACCCATGCTACTGGTCAGTCGGGAACTGGCAAGGATTGAGGCCAACCAGGCGTTGCTCCTTGATGGCCCCTCCTGGGATCTGGTCATCCTTGACGAAGCTCATGCGGCGAGGAGAAAGAAACAGGAGGAGGGTGAGTTCAACACAGGGACCCTTCTTCTTGACCTGGTCAGGAGATTGCAGTTACGGGGAAAGACCGCCAGTTACATGTTCCTCAGCGCCACCCCCATGCAGACCCACCCCTGGGAGCCCTGGGACCTGTTGAGTTGTCTCGGTGTAGGAGGGGCATGGCTCGCCGAGTTCGACATTGTGCGGAAATACTACTCGGTAATACAGAATCTGGAGGGATCACAGGAACCTTCCCAGCTGGACCTCAAGTTTTTATACAGGACAGTGATGCTAGATCCCGATCTACCCATATCACCCGAAGGGCCTATCCCTGAAAGGGAAGAGGATTTTATTGACAGGTTGATCTTTGCCGACGAGAGAGGTATGAGGGGATACGCCAGCTGGATGAGAAAGGCCTCCCCGCTTGGTAGAAGGATGTTGCGTAACGGAAAGGAGACCCTGCAGAAATACTACAGGGATGGCCTTCTCGAGGCGGCCCCGCCCAGGAGAATAGTGCAGGACATCCGTTACAGGTATGAAGATGCCAGGGAGGGTCGTGTCTATAACGCCATTAAAGACTATATAGACAGCAGGTTCCAGGCACTGGAGAGGGAGAAGCGGGGCAAGGGTTTCGTAATGACAGTCTACCGAAGGCGATGTACAAGTTCCCTCTTCGCCCTTGAGAAGAGTCTCCTGAGAAGAAAAGAGGGGCTTCGCCAGGTAATAGAAAGAGGGTCCTGGGATCCCTATCTCGAAGACGAAAGCCTCGATTGGCTAGATCTGGAAGAAGTTGAGGGCATTGCCGAAGGTGGGAAGATTTCGTCTGCTTTCCCCGAAGATCCGGTTGTTGCCGCCCAGGAGTTACAGCAGGTCGAGTTCCTGTTGTCCGAGATCAGGGAACTCCCCGGCATCGACACCAAGCGGGACCGTTTTACCGAAGAATTGAGAAGGCTCCAGGATGAAGGCAGATCTGTGCTCGTTTTCACCGAATACACCGATACTATGGATTTCCTCAAGGATTGGCTTAGTCCGCTTTACGGGAAGGAACTGGCCACATTCTGCGGCAGGGGAGGAGAGCGCTGGGACGGGAAAAGATGGGTTTCAGTGACCAAGGATGCGATAACATCCTCCCTGCAGAATGGAGAACTGAGAGTACTTTTGTGTACCGATGCCGCCAGCGAGGGGCTGAACCTGCAAAAGGCAGGCGCTGTAATCAACTATGACCTGCCATGGAATCCGAGCAAAGTTGAGCAACGGATAGGACGTATTGACAGGATCGGTCAGAGTTGGCCGGAAGTTAAGGTCATCAATATGTTCCTGCGTGACAGCATTGACGACAGAGTCTACAAAGTTTTGAGGGAGAGATGTCGACTTTTCGAACACTTCGTTGGTCCCATGCAGCCAGTACTTGCCAAGGCGCAGAAGATCCTTTTGGGGCAGACCGAGGAGGACCTTATCGACCTTACCCTAGAGGCGGAGCGGATAGAGACGGATTTCCTGGCAGCAGAGACCTACCGGCTTTCAGATCCAGAGGTTGTTGTATCGGAGCAATCACCAATTAAGAGAGAAAACCTTGTTGATGCCATGCGAGCCCTGGATAACGTCTCCGGGATATCCGTTTCTACCCGGCTGGATAAGATAAGCCTTAGGCTCCCGGACGGGACCAGAAGAGAATACGCCACTGGCCTTGAGGCACTGGAGGCTGATGACAGATTGCACCCACTCTCTCCTACTGACAACTTTCTTAAAGGTTTGCATCAATATCTTTATCCAGACGGGAATCTCCCCCTTACGTGCATTTCCTTCGAGAAGGGACCTTTCAAGAGAGCGTCAATGTTCTGGATAGATGGGGACGGGCATGTTATGCCAGTCAGGAATCTGGAGGAACTCAACAATCTATTGGAAGCATGGGATGGAAGCGGTCCTGCCACAATAGATCTCTCAGAGATCCAGACGGAGGTCCGGGAAATGGTTGAAAATATTTCTTCCATTGCGGAAGAGAGAAGGATCTCTGACCTGAAGGCTCAGAAAGATGCCTGTACCATGAGGCTAAAAATGGAGCTTGGCCGATTCCTGCTGAGCCTGGATCCCAACCTTCGCTCTGTAGGAGGTATAAACGGTCTTTTCTACAAGGAAATGGAAAAGGGCGGCCCGAGATCGGCCCGGCTTAAGAAATGTTTCGAAAAACTGGGTGGATACCCCGATTGGGACATCCCCACTATCAACAGACTAAGAGAGCAAATCCAGAGAATTGACCGGGGCCACAGGGAAGCACGTCTCCTTGGGAACGAGATCGATGCGGCCCTGAACGATCCAAGGTGGGAGGTCCCTGGATTATAGCGCTCGATTGAGAAGATTGATTCTGTCCCCTTTTAGTCGCTAAACAACCTTGAGCAACTGTGGAATGATGTGGGAGTCTTTCCTCACCTGAATTTTTATTACGATAAGTCTGGAAGAATGAAAGGATTGACTTATGGGGAAGAAATAATCTGTTCCTTTGCTATTGGAATAATTCTTCCAAAAAATAGAAATTTGGGAAAAGGTTGGGAGATACAGGATTGGATGGAGGCTTGTTTGATTATGAGGCAAGGAAACCAGGATTTTGAAGTTTACAACGTTAGAGCAACCATTTCTTATGAAGACCAAAAATTAAATGATGTCCTTTGCAGCGTTTACCTTCCAGTGGGTGTTGTTGACAAACCCAAATTGGAGTTTTTCCCCACGGGAAATCAGAGTAAGTGGATGAATGAAACTATAGAATTCTCTTTCGAAGCGCAGATATCTGGCCTTGGAAATAAACCCTTTATCTCATTTTATTCCCCTAGCGTTTTCGTAAGTGAAGATGGTTCAGTTGATTATGGCGGTGGATGGCAATGGGGCCGAATTACCGGGATTCCAAATCATCTCAGGGTAAAACACACACATCAAATGGGCAAAAGCATTGGGAAAACAAAATACGATCTTTGGATTTCCCCAAACCGAATGTTGAATCCTCCGATGGTTCGATATATTGACGACCATTCTGGGAATCTTTCAAATAAGAGAATAAACAATGAAACTTATCAGCTCAACAAAGGGATCACTCTGACGTTCGACAAACGTTTTCGAACTAAAGAAACATCAGAAGGAGAAATGCAACAACGATCCCATTTAGTTGGAGTAACTGAACAGAAAATTGAGTAATTGTCAAATCTGGTGTACG
>DFZC01000018.1 GCA_002383685.1 Synergistaceae bacterium UBA4066
TAGGTCTGACACCTATGAACCTCCTATGAACCCGGGTTACGAGTTACGATCTTGCCGTCACGTTCGTCAACCACGATCCGGGAGCCCTCTGTCAGCCCCTGGGAAATGAGCAGGCGGGCTATGGGGGTTTCGACCTCCCGGGATATGAAGCGTTTGAGCGGCCTGGCACCGTATACCGGGTCGTACCCCTCCCTTGCGATCATGTTCCTCGCTTCCGGAGTGATCTCCAGTTCCATCCCCTGGTCCTGGAGCCGCTTCTGAAGACCGGCGGCCAACAGTTCGACGATCTGCTCTATCTCCTCTATCCTCAGGGGCTTGAAGAGCACTATGTCATCCACCCGGTTCAGGAATTCAGGCCTGAAGGAGGCCCTCATCTGGCGCATGACGCTGTCGCGGACCCCATCAGGTATCTCTCCCGAGGGAGTAATACCCTCCATGAGGTCCGAAGCCCCGATATTGCTGGTCATAATAATTATGGTGTTGGTAAAGTTCACCGTTCGCCCGTGGCTGTCGGTAAGCCTGCCGTCGTCAAGGATCTGGAGCAGGATGTTGAACACATCATGGTGGGCTTTCTCGATCTCGTCAAAGAGGATAACCGAGTAGGGCTTCCTCCTTACTGCCTCGGTAAGCTGACCTCCCTCGTCGTACCCCACGTAGCCGGGAGGCGCTCCTACAAGGCGCGATACGGAGTGTTTCTCCATGTACTCCGACATGTCTATCCGGATCATGTTCTCCTCGGAATCGAAGAGTGCCTCGGCAAGGGTGCGGGCAAGCTCGGTCTTCCCCACACCGGTGGGACCAAGGAATATAAAGGAGCCCACGGGTCTTTTGGGATCCTTTATACCCGACCGGGCCCTGAGCACGGCGTCTGCCACAAGCCGGACCGCCTCGTCCTGGCCGATTACCCGCTGGTGAAGGATGTCGTCGAGGCGAAGGAGCTTTTCCCTCTCACCTTCCAGGAGCCTTGAGACGGGAATTCCGGTCCACTTCGATACAATCCTGGAGATCTCCTCGGCGGTGACCTCTTCCCTGAGGAGCCTGTCGCCCCCCTGTTTCGTGACCAGATGTTCTTCTTCCGCGGCAAGCCTGCGTTCGAGGTCCGGCAGTCTGCCGTGTTTGAGTTCGGCAGCCTTGTTCAGGTCGTAATCCCTTTCGGCTTTCTCTATCTCTCTCTTTACTCTTTCGATCTCTTCACGGATGCCCTGCAGTTTTCCTATAGCCTGTTTTTCTGCATCGTAACGGGCCCTCATGGCATCGGCCGATGCTCGGCTATCCTGGAGTTCCTTCTTAAGCGCATCGAGCCTTTCCCTGCTTGCCTTGTCTGTCTCCTTAGCCAGGGCGGCTTCCTCTATCTCCATCTGCATGACCTTTCGGGTGGCGGCATCGAGATCCGCAGGAAGGGAGTCGATCTCGGTACGGATCATTGCCGAGGCCTCGTCAACAAGGTCAATTGCCTTGTCGGGGAGGAACCTGTCGGTGATGTACCTGTCTGAGAGAACTGACGCCGCGATCAGGGCGTTGTCCTGGATCCTCACACCGTGGTGTACCTCGAAGCGCTCCTTCAGTCCCCTGAGAATGGATACGGTGTCCTCAACGGTCGGCTCCTCCACCATGACGGGCTGGAAGCGGCGCTCAAGGGCGGCGTCCTTTTCTATGTGCTTGCGGTACTCGTCGACGGTGGTGGCGCCGATGCAGTGGAGCTCGCCCCTGGCCAACATGGGTTTGAGCATGTTGCCGGCGTCAATTGCGCCCTCGGCCTTACCTGCACCCACAATTGTGTGCAGTTCGTCTATGAAGAGCAGTATCCGTCCGTCGCTCTCCTTGACCTCGTTCAGCACGGCCTTGAGGCGTTCCTCAAACTCGCCCCTGTACTTGGCGCCCGCAAGGAGAGACCCCATGTCGAGAGCGAAGACGGAGCGATCCTTCAGACCTTCCGGCACATCGCCCCTGACTATGCGCTGGGCAAGCCCTTCCACGATGGCGGTCTTGCCTACGCCTGGCTCGCCAATAAGGACCGGGTTGTTCTTGGTTTTTCGACTAAGGATCCGGATAACCCTTCGGATCTCCTCGTCACGGCCTATGACGGGATCGAGCTTACCGGACCTTGCCATGGCCACCAGGTCGCGACCATACCTTTCAAGGGCTTCGTAGGTATTCTCGGGGTCGGCGCTCTGGACCCTCTGGCTCCCTCTTACGTCTTGAAGAACCTTCAGGAATGACTGGGAAGAAATACCCGCCTTGGCCAGGATGCGCCCGGCGGCGGTCGAGTTCCCCTCGTCGAGAAGGCGTGCGAAGAGATGTTCCACCGATACGTACTCGTCCTTCATCCTGGCGGCGGTCTCCTCCGCGGAGACCAGCAGCCGCGACAGCCGCATCGAAATGTGGATCTTCCCCGGTTCTACGCCCGGGCCGGAGACCCTGCTCCTTTTCATTAGCTCCTTTTCTGTATCTTCAGCCACCCTCTCCGCCGAAACACCCATTTTGGACAGTAGCCTTGGAACAAGCCCCTCTTCCTGTCGCAACAGGGCAAGCAAAAGGTGTTCACCGTCAACCTCCGTATGGCCCATGGTTACGGCAATATTCTGGGCGCTTGAAAGCGCCTCCTGTGATCTCATGGTAAGCTTGTTCAGGTCCATGGTTACCCTCCTTTAGAGGTGTCAGACCTACACTTTTGACAAAACCGTTATCTCCCCGAGTCAACAGGGTTTCGCCTCTCGAAAAAGCAGCCAAAAATTCCGAAAGATACGGCGAAAACTCTCTTTGTCAAAAGTGTAGGTCTGACACCGCTCTTCAGCGCGTTACGGCTTTAGGTTTAAATTTCGATTCTTCCTTCAAAGCTTCGAAAAGCTCCCTCTCCCGGGGGGAGAGTTGACTGGGGACAACGATCCTGACGTTGACAAGTATGTTGCCTGCGCAGTCGCCCTTTCCAGGAAGACCCTTTCCTCTTATCCTGAGGACCTGTCCGCTCTGTGTCCCCGGGGGGATCTTCATTGTCACAGAACCACCGAGGACAGGGACCTGTACGGTACCTCCCAGGGCAGCGTCCCAGGGCGAAATGTCCACCGTTGTCCTGAGATCCTGCCCTTCAATATCAAAACAGGGATCCTTCCTGACATGAACCTCGAGGTAGAGGTCACCTGAAGGTGCTCCCCCGCTGCCTTTCTCACCCTGGCCGGGAAGACGGATCCTGGAGCCCTCGGTCACCCCTTTCGGAATGGTCACATCCAGCGATCTCCTCGTTCTTCGCGGGCGCCCGTCGTTTCCCCGTTCCAGGACCTCGAACTCCACGTGCTTCTTGCCTCCGGCGGCTATCTCGTCAAGAGTCAGTTCAACTTTGGATTCCAGGTCCCTGCCCTTTCGACGCATGGCCCGACCCTGGAAGGGCTGTCCGTCCATGGTGGTGAAACCTCCCATGGAACCGAAGATGGCTTCGAAGAATTCACTGAAGGGGCTGCCGCCGCCTCCCCCTCCGTGCTGGAATACCCCCTCCCATCCGGGAGGGGGTGAGAAATCCTGGCCGTTCTTCCAGTTCTCCCCGAGGGCGTCGTATTTCTTCCTTTTCCCGGCGTCCCGGAGAACCTCGTAGGCTTCGTTGACCTCCTTGAAACGCTTGTCTGCCTCGGGATCCTTGTTTACGTCAGGGTGGTACTTCCTTGCCAGTTTCCTGAAAGCTTTCTGTATATCACTTTGCGATGCGTTCCTCGGAACACCCAGTATCTCGTAGTAGTCTCGAAACTTCATTGAAACCCCTCCACCCTGACAGCTTGCTGTTTGTTAAGGCACCGCCTCCGGCATGCCACTATTCTATCCGCATCAACCCTCGTTGAACTCGGCGTCGATCACATCTTCGCCTTCTTTTTTGCCGGTTTCCCCTTGAGAGGGCTCCCCGGTATCACCTGAACCAGGTGCGGAGTGCTGCGAGAGCGCCGCGGCAGCCTGTTTAAGGTCCTGTGTCAGCGACTGGAGCCTGGATGTATCCTCCTCCCTGGAGATGGCCTCCCTGGCATCCCTGATCAGTTCTTTCCCCCGGGCTTTTTCATGGGCCGGCGCGTTTTCGCCAAGATCGTTTATCATCCGCTCGACCTGGTATACAGCGGTTTCGAGTTCGTTGCGGGCATCCGCCCAGGCACGATGTTTCCTGTCTTCCTCGGCATGGATCCGGGCTTCCTCGACCATGCGGTTGATCTCGCTCTCGTCAAGGTTCGTGGAGTTGCTGATGGTGATCTGTTGCTCTTTGCCCGTCTCCTTGTCCTTTGCAGATACGTTCAGAATTCCGTTGGCGTCGATGTCAAAGGTCACTTCTATCTGAGGCAGCCCCCTCGGGGCAGGGCGGATCCCCTCCAGCTTGAAGTTGCCCAGTTTGCGGTTGTCCCTTGCCATTTCACGTTCGCCCTGGAGCACTAACACGTCGACGGCAGGCTGATTGTCTTCAGCAGTGGAGAAGACCTCGGACCTCCGGCAGGGAATGGTGGTATTTCTCTCTATGATCTTCGTCATCACGCCGCCAAGGGTCTCGATCCCCAGGGAAAGGGGTGTGACATCAAGGAGAAGCACGTCCTTGACCTCTCCCTTTATTATGCCTGCCTGGACAGCGGCCCCCACTGCCACCACTTCATCGGGGTTCACGGTCATGTTGAGATCCTTGCCTCCGGTGAAGCGCTTGACCAGTTCCTGAACAGCCGGTATCCTGGTAGACCCTCCCACCATGATGACCTCGTCAATGTCCTTGGCCTCGAGCTTGGCATCCTTCAGAGCCTGCTTCATGGGCTCCGTGCACCGCTCCACCAGGTGCCTGGTCAGTTCATCGAACCTGGCCCTGCTAAGGTTGAAAGAAAGGTGCTTCGGGCCGTTGGCATCGGCAGTTATGAAGGGAAGGCTTATCTCCGTAGTCGTGCGGCTTGAAAGTTCGCACTTGGCCTTTTCCGCAGCCTCGTACAGGCGCTGCAGGGCCTGCCTGTCCTTCCTGAGATCGATCCCTTCCTGTTTTTTGAACTCCTCAGCCAGCCAGTCTACGACACATTTGTCGAAGTCGTCCCCCCCAAGGTGGGTGTCACCTGCGGTGGAACGCACCTCGCAAAGCCCTTCGCCGACATCGAGGATAGATACGTCAAACGTTCCGCCTCCGAGGTCGAAAACCATTACGGTCTCATTGTTCTTTTTGTCCATCCCGTACGCAAGGGCCGCGGCGGTCGGTTCGTTCACCACTCGGAGCACGTTGATACCAGCTATCTTGCCGGCGTTCTTCGTGGCCTGCCGCTGGGCATCGTTGAAATAGGCCGGGACAGTGATCACAGCCTCGGTAACTTTCTCGCCCAGCCATGAAGATGCGTCCTGGACCAGTTTCCTGAGGACCTGGGCGCTTATCTCCTCCGGAGCGTACTCCTTGCCTTCGACTTCCACACGGACCGAGTTATTGCTCCCCTTCGTCACGGTGTAGGGCACTATCTTCATCTCTTCCCCGACCTCGTCGTAGTTCCTGCCCATGAAACGTTTGATGGAGGAGACTGTTCCCCTGGGATTCAGCACAGCCTGCCTCCTGGCAAGAATACCCACGAGCCTTTCTCCATCCTTTGTAAAACCCACCACCGAAGGGGTCGTGCGGCTTCCCTCGGCATTTGGTATGACCGTGGGCTGTCCCCCTTCGAGAACTGCCACGACCGAGTTTGTGGTTCCAAGATCGATCCCCACTGTTCGAGACATTCTGTCTCCCTCCTAATGGCGCATCCGGAGAAACCCAAATGGCCTGACTAATATTGACCTTCAACGGGATTATTATATAGGTCAACATTAATCAGGCAATTTTTTGACTTTTAGTCTCGGGGCCTGAAGGGATTTTATTCCCTGTTTTAAGCTTTTATTTCTATTTTAGGCTTTATTTCTTTGTATTTCGTTGAAAGGACACAAAAAAGCGCGGAGCCAATTGCGGCCCCGCGCAAGGGAAGGAAGAAGGATCTATTTCTTCAGGGATTCAATGTATCTCTCAAACCGCCATTTCGATATCTCGTTCCTTATGCCCTGGGCTTTCTCAAAAAGAAGCTTCGCCTTGTCGATATCGGGTTCCTCCTGTGCAAGAGCGAGCCTCATCTCAAGATGGGTCCTCCTGAGTTCACTGAACTGCGCCTGGATCTCCTGCGGATATTCTATCTGCTGAACATTCCTGTCCCTCTGAAGCCCCTGGCGTGGGACCATCCTTGTGCTCCCTGAGCAGTCAAAGTCCATCCTGGGGCCGAAATCCTTCATCCCGCCCCCAAAGGCAAGCGCCGCTGTACTGGCCATCATAACTACAACTAGCGCGAGAAGTATTACTTTTTTCGTCACATTACCCACCTCCGGATTAAGTTGGAAAAGTCCCTTACTGTGTCATTCTATTCCGGGACGCGCGACCGGTGATGGGTAAAAAGACCGATTCTCCTTTAGGGGTATCTACCTAACCCAGCGCAAAACCTGGTCAATGATCGAGTCCGCCGGCATTTCCCCGCGGCTTCCGTCGGGAAGCCACGCTTCAACGACACCCTCTGAAGCCTCCCTGCCAGCCACTATAGTGACGGGAATGCCCAGGAGTTCGGCATCGGAAAATTTTACACCGGCCCTTTCGTTCCTCTCGTCAAGGAGGACACGCAACCCTTTCTCTTCAAGCCTTTCAGCCATAATGTTGCCGAGACCCACGGCGTCATCGTTCTGCATCGAGGCTATAAGAACGTTCACATCGAACGGAGCGTAACGCCCCGGTATCCTGTCCCCCCCTGCAAGAGCCAGCACCAGGGGAGTTATGCACAGGGTGCCCTCCCAGCTGTAGGCGTTACATGCGGTCCCGCCCTCCCCCTGGAAGGACAGCTCAGAGGGCCCGGACCCTTTGTCAGCGACGGCGACGCGGGCCAGGTGAGAAGGAACGATCCTGGATCCGCAGGCCGGACACGGGAGATCTTCCTGAATGCTTACAAGATCAGCAACTACGGAGGGTGAAAAATCACGCCCCCAGCAGACGTTCAGAAGGTGAAATCCGGGTTTGTTAGCCCCCGCCACGAGCCCCTGGCTTCCCTCCACGTGCCTGTCGGCAAGGACCTTGATCCCCTTGGGCAGACCAACGGGGCCGAGGTAGCCCGCAAGGTCTCCCACAGCCTCCCTGATCTCCAGGGGGTCGGCGAACCTGACCACCGCTCCGCCGAGGACGTGGGAAAGCTTCCTGTCGTTAATCTGGTGGTCACCCCTTGCCAGGACCGCTAACACTTCTTTTGTGCCGCCCTGTTCGGCCGCGTAGAACATGGTCTTCATTGTGGCGGCAGGCTCTACCCCCAGCTGGCTGCAGAGTTCTGCTATGGTGTCCGCCCCGGGCGTCTCGACCTCTTTTATCGGTGACGCCTCCCCACCGGGTCTCTCGACCGGACCTGCAGGAGAGGCGTCATCACCGCACCAGCTGCAGGAGGAACATACGAAACCTTCTTTTGCAAACCAGGCTCCTTTTGAACTTGCAAGAGAGATATACTTCCTCCCGTCCTTGATCGTCTCGCCTGACCGGGGGTCAAGACCGGCATGGCGGCAAAGGGTGCCCGCCATTTCGAGGAATCTGTCCCTCATATCTCCGGCCGAACCGGGATCGGGGGCTAAACCCGAGGCTATCCATCGTTTCATGTCCCCTGAGAAAAAAGTAAGGGGGAGCTGCCTGTAGCTTTTCAAAAGCTTCCTTGAAACGGTCATGGCGTCTTCCGGGACATCCTCGAAACCCGCGACCTGGAGCCCTTCCTCTCTTGCAAGGTCAAGGGCATCTGATATGACGCGTTGCCACAGCAGAAAGCCGAGGGGCAGTAGCCTCAGCGTTCTCGTCTCCTGATCGGCTGCAAGGTAACCCGCTCTTGAAAGACGCGCTACCGACGGGTCAGTGATGTTCTTCTGTGCCTCCCTGGCTGTGGGTATGAAGGTCTTTGAAAAAAGCATCACAACGTACCTCCTGCGGTCAAATGATTTTCCAGATCCAGCATGTCCATCTGTATCATAAGTATAGGCCATGCCGCCGGGAAGGCCAGTTTTTTCACTATCTAACATTGTTGGGTTATAATCGGATGTGGATGGACCAAAGTCGGGTAAACTCAGCTCCCCCGAATGGATGAACCGGGGGAGTACGCTTTTGATAAGGAAGGGGATGATGGCTTTGGCGGCATACAGCCTTGAGCCCGAAATTCAGAAGGGATCACACCCCGAAGACAGCTTCCGTACCGGATTTCTGAACGAGGTTCTGGAGATACTCTCAAGGCTGCAGCAGGAGGAGAAGATAGATGAGTTCTTCCTTCTGCCGGATTTCGGTTTTGACCTGGGCGTCTTCCTGAGCAAGAACGGTCAGACAAAGACTGTTTTCTTCAATCTCAAAATGTACATGGGGGCAAAACCGAGGGCCGTTGAGATCGGCGACCAGAACGGTTCCGGACCCGAAATAGAACTGCTCCAGCTGAACACGGCAAGGTCTGCCCTTGCCGCTGGAGCCTTCCGGTGGATACTGGTGGACATAACCAAACCCCGGGGAAACAGGCGTTTCAGCATCTTCACTACGGACCAGGCCAAGGAAGGCCTGATGGGCGGCCTGAACAAGAAGAAACAGAACAGCATCAAGCTGGCATCGGTCATGACATTTTCCATGACCTGGGACGAGCTGTCGGGCAAATTGGCATCGTTCCTGGCCGAATGACCTCATGGACCCGCTCCGTCTTCTGGGCAGGTTTTTCCGGAGGGAGAAGCTGCCACTGACCCACGAAGACATTATCAGAAGGGCATCCTCCCTTGATGACTACTTCAAGCGCCTCCAGGGCAAAAGGGTCCTGGTCTTCGATCCCCCTTTCTGGGGCTTCCACGATCTGTTCGTCGATGGTGAAGGGAGGGTCCTCCTGGTCTGCCTCAAGGCCGAGGGAGGATCATTTGCTTTCACCGGTGACGAACGCGGGGCGTCCATGATGCAGAAGTTCGGCCCCGGTCCTGAACTGGATGCCGAAGAACCCCTTGAACCCGGTATCCTGGAATGGATCCTTTACGACGACTATATCGTCTACAGGGGACCGTTCTTCCCTATCAGCCGGTACCCCTACTACCTTGGGAAAGTCGCCGCTACTTTCCCTTACGACGGGACGATCGACAAAAGCACTATCCCCGGGAAGATATCCGAACTTCGGGAATGGTACAAGGCACAAAAGAAAAAAATATCGTGAACGGGGAACAGGTAAAGCAGGCCTTACGAAGTTATTGGTAATCGGTCCTGTCAAGCAGCCCCTTCAGTTTTCCGCCTTCGAGATACCCCCTGACGTTCTCAAGTGCCGACGTTACAGCCAGGACCATCGTCCCCGGGACGTTGTCAGCGACGTGAGGAGAACCCAAAAAGTTAGGCAGTTCAAAGAAATGATACTCAAGCCTGAATTGACCGTGGGCATCCGGCTCCGACCACCAGGTATCAATGGCCGCGCAAAAACCCGGATGGGGAACCAGGTGACTGTAAAGTGCCCCCTGGTCAATAACTGCCCCCCTTGCGACATTCACCAGAACTGCGTCCGGGGGCATGAGCGACAGTTCCCTCTTCCCTATCAGCCCCCTCGTTGACCTGTTCAATGGAACGGTAAGCACAAGCAGATCGGATAACCTTAAAAGGTCATCGATCCTGCTTATATCCCATATTTCGTCGACAGGTTCCCCGGTTTTGCCGCTCCTGTTCATGGCAACGACCTTAACTCCCACGGACCTCATGATCCTTGCTATCGCCCTGCCGTTCCCGCCAAACCCGAGGATCCCGCAGGTCTTTCCCCTGAGGGTCCTGTTAAGGTTTTTCCGGTCAAAGATGCCATTCCTCAACTCATCATATCCCGGGACGATCCTTTTCAGCAGACAAAGGACCATTGCAAGAACGTGCTCGGCAATAGGTTCGGCAAAAACCCCTGCGTTGGATGCGATCTTCATTTCCCGCGGGAGAAGGCCGAAAGGTATGTTATCGGCCCCCGAATAAAGGAGCTGAAGCAATCCCTCCGGCTTCAGGAAGGCCATCTCGGATGTGGAAATTTCCCAGGGAGCACAGCTGGCTGCAATGACGACCTCTGATACCGCAAGAATTTTCTCCCTTTCCCCAGGTTCGGAACCGCTCAGGAAATGTATATCTGCGACGTCCCCCAGGATTTTTTCATACAGGTGCAGATGATCCGTCTCCTCGTCGGGTGGACAGATCACTGCTATAACCGGACGTTTACCCAAAACGATCCCCTCCTTCTTGTAGGTGTCAGACCTACACGGGCTGTTGCCCAATCAAGGTTTGTCCAAACAGATCAGGCAGGACAATATGCCTGTTGATGAATGCAACTTCGAGTGACCTTGCCGAGGAATCTTGAAAAAAGAAAACAGACCCTCGAAAAGCTTTGTTCCAATAACCGTGA
>DFZC01000042.1 GCA_002383685.1 Synergistaceae bacterium UBA4066
GCCGGGCCATATACAAGGGTTGCGGGTATGACGATGAAGACCTCTCGCGCCCGCTGATCGGTGTGGTAAATACCGCAAACGACGCAGGGTTGGGGCACGTGCATCTCGACAGGCTCGCGGCGCGTGTAAAGGCCGGGATACTCCAGGCCGGGGGCACTCCCTTTGAATTCAGCACCATAGCCACCTGCGGTGCGGTACCCATTGGAACTCCGCATCTTCGCTACGAACTGGTCATAAGGGACGTCATTGCATCATCGGTCGAGATAATGGCTAACGTCCAGCTTCTGGACGGGTTGGTCCTGCTGGCATCATGTGACAGCATCATTCCCGGGGTCCTCATAGGGGCAATCCGGTCAGGCCTCCCTTCCATATTCCTTTCCGGGGGCCCCCAGCTCGTAACCCGTTTCGAAGGCCGTCAGGCCGTGATGAGCGAACTGGATCAGCTTGTCTTCGGCGCCCAGTACGGCGATGAGGATGTGTCAGCAAAGCTCCGCTTCCTTGAGGACAACGTATGCCCCGGCCCGGGTGCCTGTGCCCTCATGGGGACGGCCAACACAATGCAGATACTTGCTGAGGGTATAGGCATGTCACTCCCCGGATCGGCAACGGTCCCGGCCGTTTACGCCGAAAAGGAACGATTTGCCACCAGGACAGGACGCAGGATCGTCGACATGGTCAAGGAGGATCTGACCCCCCGGAAAATTATCTCCAGGGAGAGCCTCCTCAACGGGATCATCCTTACCATGGGTATAGCCGGCTCCACCAACGCCGTTCTGCACCTTCTCAGCCTGGCAAGGGATCTTGATATCGATCTGGACCTGGACGATTTCGACCGGATATCCCGGGAGGTCCCTGTGATATCAAGGGTCATCCCAACGGGGAAGGCCACCGTTGTCGACCTTCACCACGCGGGGGGAGTACCGGCGATAATGGGTGAACTGAGAGAATATCTCCATGGCGGAGTGCTAACTGTATCAGGTCTCAGAGCGGAGGAAATTTTCAATAACGAGAGATCCAAAGACCTTTCGGTTCTGACCACGGCAGATAAACCTGTCCTGGCTAACGGCGGAATTGCCGTTGTCAGGGGCAACCTTGCCCCTGACGGGGCCATCTGCCGGACCTCGACGATCACTGAAAAAGCTCTTCATTTCAAGGGTCCAGCGAGGGTCTTTGATTCGGACGAGGAAGCCCATTCCGCCGTGGTTGAGGGGAAGATCTCGAAAGGGGACGTAGTGGTGATAAGGCGTGAGGGGCCGCGTGGGGCTCCGGGGATGAGGGAGATGATGATGACCACTGACGCGCTTGTAGGGCTGGGAATGGGACAGGAGGTCTTTGTAGTCACTGACGGGCGCTTCTCCGGTTTTACCGAAGGCGCCGCAGTGGGACACCTGTCTCCTGAAGCCGATGTCGGCGGTCCCATCGCCGTGATCCGTGATGGGGACATTATCTCCATCGATATTCCTGCCCGCAGGGTAGACCTCGACATTCCGGCTGAAGAGATGAGAAGGCGGCTTTTGGAGTGGACACCGCCGCAACCAAAGGTGGGCCGGGGGATACTGGGGCTCTGCGCTAAGACAGCACTTCAGGCTCACCTGGGGGCGATGCTGGAGGACAGGGTGTAGCGTGACTCGTGACTGGTAACTCGTTACTCGGAAACCTGAAGAGCAAAAAGCGTAAAGCGTAACTGGTAACTCGTTACGCGAAACTCGGAAGATCCAGGCCTGGGAGCCAGTGAACGATGAAGGAAAAGCCCAACATAGTTGACTCCCGAAAAACGTGTCGGGGTCTTTGTAAGATTTTTTAACCTTTCCAGTCACGAGTCACGAGTCACGAGTAACGCGTCACGGTATTAAAAAAAGGAGGTTTTCAAAATGAAGAAAGAGATCCGCACCGCGAAGTCGCCAGATCCGATAGGTCCCTACTCTCAGGGAATGGTAGTAGGAAACAGGGTCTACGTGTCCGGCCAGGGACCGCTCAACCCCGAGACAGGGGAAACCCCTGAGACAGTAGAGGAGCAGACAAGACAGGTTATGACTAACATCAGGAACATTCTGGAGGCCGGCGGTGCGACCATGGACGATGTTGTGAAGACCACCGTTCACCTGGCAGACCTGAAGGATTTCAAGGCCTTCAACGGGGTATACAAGGAATTCTTCAAAGCCCCATACCCGGTAAGAACGACCGTCGGAAGCAGTCTTCTCGATATACTGGTGGAGATCGACGTCATTGCGGAGATCCAGGGGTAGATCGTTGGAGACTGACTGATACGGAGAAAAGCCGGGTTTGTGTAAAGAAACGTAAAGAGGTCTTAACACGATAAAACCTTTCTTGACCGCAAGGGGGTTCCTGAGGAAGTACTATTTAGAAAAACTTCCTGCCGGGAGGAAAAAGCCGTGGAGCGAATACTGCTGGCTGATGATGATACGGGCCTTTGCGAACTGTTGACGGAGTTTCTCGAGTCGGAGGGGTTCAAGGTCGAGTCGATCCATGATGGTGCAAAAGCAGCTTCGAAGGCGCTGGCCGAACGTTTCTCGCTGGTGATCCTTGACGTGATGCTTCCGGGCCTTTCAGGAATGGAGGTACTCAAGGAGATACGGCGGAGATCCCAGGTCCCTGTGCTGATGCTGACTGCGCGTGGAGACGATGTCGACAGGATCGTCGGCCTGGAGTTGGGGGCAGACGACTACCTCCCCAAACCCTTCAACCCCAGGGAACTTGTTGCCCGCATCAGAGCCGTACTCAGGCGGGGAAGGATGGAGGGGTCTCCGGACTCAAAGGCCAGCGTCTACAGGGTAGGCGACATGATAATTGACACGGCCGCAAGGCATGTCAGTTCCAGCGGATCGAGGATCGATCTTACCACCGTAGAGTTCGACCTCCTGGAAACCCTGGCCCAGTCGGCAGGAACAGCCATGTCTCGGGAAATACTTGTCAGGAACGTCCTGAAAAGATCCTTCTCCCCCTTTGACAGGAGCCTTGACGTACATGTCAGCAATCTGCGCCGCAAGATCGGCAATTATTCCGACGGATCGGAGCGTATCAAGACGGTAAGGGGTATCGGCTATATTCTTGCCCTTCCGCCGGAGGACAGCAAGTCGTGAAGGGTTTAAGGCTGTTCCAGAGGATATTTTTATGGTTCCTTGGAGCAATGCTCCTTATGGCTGGTGTGAGTGTTCTTCTGACGGTTTTCATGACAAAGCAGGGAATAATACTCACAGGCCAGCAGGAAGTTCTCTCAGGTGCCCTGGACAGGAACGGCAACAGGCTTCTGGGGATCATCGAGTCAGAGGCTCCTTCACTTCTTGCGGAAGAGGTCGAGAAGATCCGCCAGGACACGGGCCTGATGATCTTTGTCTTCGACGAGAACGGGATCCCGGTACAGGTTGAAGAGGGGGCTCCCAGCGAATTTCTGGAGCGACTGGGGAAGGACGCCGTCAACCTTCTCTCCCAGGGGACCACTTTCCAGGTCAGGCGGGACTTCTCATCGGTCTACAGCAAGATGGAGTCCTCCTCGGGGGAAAAATATGTCCTGGTAGGATCGTTGCGAAGTTCCCCCTACATAGCAAAGGTCCTGACTGGCAACCGGAAGGCTCTCTTCATTCACTTGATGGGCCTGCTGGTCGTGGCCCTTCTTTTTTGTGCAATCCTGGCCAGATACCTTTCAGACCCGCTGGTCAGGCTCAGTCGCACAGCCAGGTCTGTCTCGGATGGCGATCTCGATGCACCTGTCGATGAGCTTATAAAGAAACGTTCCGATGAGATAGGAGAACTGGCGCGGACTTTCGACGCCATGACCAGGCATCTGACAACTCTTCTCGAAGCCCAGAGAAGACTGATCAGAGACATATCACATGAACTGCGGACACCCCTGGCACGGCTAGGCGTCGCCCTTGAACTTTCCAGGAAGAAAGCAGGTACGAGCGCATCGGAATCACTTGACCGGATAGAAAGGGAGTCGGAGGTCCTTAACGACATGATAGGCAATCTCCTCTCCCTTTCGAGAGTTGAGGCCGAAATGGAACACGCTTCTTTCGAAAAGGCGGATCTGCTGGCTATTCTGGACAACGTGGTCGAGGATGCCAACTTTGAGGCGAGAGCGGTAAACAAAAGCGTGATCATGACCTGCCCCGAAAGCCTTGAGGAGATAAGGATGAACCCGGAACTGGTCCGCAGGGCCGTGGAGAACATAGTCCGCAACGCTGTCAGGTATACCCCGGAGGGAACGTCGGTCTCGGTAACCGTCGAATCCGGATCGGACAATAAAGGTGTTGTGGTCAAGGTTACCGATCACGGTCCGGGAGTTCCGGAAGAGGAACTGGAACTGATCTTCAAGCCATTCTACCGGACTGAGGCTTCCCGTTCCCGAGACACTGGCGGTTCAGGCCTTGGCCTGGCAATAGCACAAAAGGCTATCCTTGCCCATGGAGGGAGGATCCACGCCGAACTTCCCCCCGGGGGAGGTTTGCTTGTGGTTATGTGGCTTCCCGTCTGATCACTTCCGCGGGTCGATATCCTTTATCCGGGTGATGATGCTCCAGGATCTTCCAGGAGTGAACGTCACCCGGTTTTGCAATTGAATAACCCCGAAAAGAGCCTATAATTGACTTTCCGTGCAGATCAGTTCAATGAAAGGTGAGACAAGTTCTTGGGGAATACACGATTGACACTTCCCGTCGTAGTGGCCCTCTTCTCGGTCTATTTTTTCTGGGGAACGACCTACCTGGCGATGAAGTTCGCTATTGAAGCATTTCCACCCCATATCATGCTGGGGATCCGTTTCATGATAGCCGGAGCCCTGATGTTTGCCTGGGCATGGATCAGGGAAAGGCCAGACATCACCTGGAAACAGTGGCGGGGTGCCTCTGTTGTTGGAGGGCTTATGCTGCTGGGGGGAACTGGTGGTGTCGCATGGTCGCAGCAGTATGTCCCCTCAAATATAGCGGCCATTGTGGTAGCCGCAATGCCGCTGTGGATAGCGCTTATCCGTTGGATCGCGCTCCGGCACGACAAGCCGGGAAGGCTGGCAACTTTAGGCCTTCTGCTGGGTTTTGCCGGGATAGTTATGCTTGTCCGTTCTACAAGCGGACCTTCCGCGGCCCAGGGGCACCTGGCAGCCCTGGCAATGCTTGTTTTCGCGTCGCTGTTATGGGCATCGGGGTCACTCTTTTCCCGCGTGGCGGACCTGCCGGAGTCCCCTGTCCTTGCCATCTCCATGCAGATGCTTACAGGGGGTTTTTTCTGCCTTGTCGCAGGGCTGGCTATCGGGGGGGCTGGACAGATCCATCTCGCTGCCATCTCCCTGCGTTCCGTGGTTGCCCTGGGGTACCTGGTGACCTTTGGATCGGTCGTAGGTTTCAGTTCATACATATGGCTTCTCAAGAAGACAGACCCGGCCCTGGCATCAAGCTATGCCTATGTCAATCCGGTGGTGGCAATTATCCTGGGGTGGCTGTTGGCTGGGGAGAGCCTTAACGCCGGCAGCCTGACGGCAGCGGGAGTCATTCTGGCGGGTGTTATTCTTATAGTCAGGGGAACGGTAGCCCCGGCAATTCAAACAGGTTAATGGACTGGGCGGAAAATATCACAGAAGAAAGGGCGGCCCCTTTTGAGGCCGCCCTTTCTGTTTTCTAACCCTTACTACCGCCATCCTTTTCATATTGCGGTTTCTTTGGCAAAGGCGGCGCAGGTTTGTTCTGTATCTTTGGAGGCCCCGGGTTATTCTGTATCTTCGGCGGAGCCGGTTTGTTCTGTATCTTCGGAGGCCCCGGGTTATTTTGCATCTTTGGAGGCCCCGGGTTGTTCTGTATCTTCGGTGGGGCCGGTCTCGTGTTCGGCAGTTGCCTTGGAGCCTGTTCCCGGATCATGGAATCGAAGGTCCTTCTCTGCTGATCGTCAAGGATCGTCCGGAACCTGTCCCTTGCATCTCTTGGAGGTTCAAGGCTTTCCCTCCGATATTTCAGCAAGTCGTGCCTGTACCTGTCGATATCGCGGAAAGAGTTGCGGTCCCAGTTCCTGCGCAGGTAATCCTTTTCAAGGTCCCTGTACCTTTTGTCCCTTTCCCACTGTCTGGAGTAAAGATCCCTGAAATACCTGTCCATGTCTCGCCGTTGCTTCTCGTTTAGACGCAGCCTTCTGTCCCAGTCCCTCATCATTTCCCAGTGATAGCGTTCGTAGTCCCGCCTGTAATCCCGTCTGTAGTAGTAGTCGTCGTACCAGCGGTCGAAGTATACCGTGAAAGTGCGACGCTGGTTCATGTTCAGGATATTAAAGAACAGGTAGAGGAAATCGTCGACCCTGATCCACTGGCCCTGTCCGTAGCCGTAGCCGTAGTCGTAATATCTGTCGTTGTCCTGAGCCTGGCTCAGGAGTATGCCAAAGGTCAGAAGAGTCAGGAAAGTCTGAAAGTTGTCGTTCCTTCTTTCGATCACGACCCTGGAACTGCCGCCTGGTCTTGTCATTCTGCCCAGATTGAACAGGACGTCCAGGTCTCTGGAGTAACGATGGTCAGGACGGTAGCCCCAATCCCTGCTTCGAAGCTCCTGGAAGGAACTTCTCTGGCTGGGAGAAAGATTCAGGGTCCTCATCAGATCCGGAGAGAAAAGGCTGTCCACTTCCTCCTCGGACCAGTAAACTACTCCGTCAAGTGAAGGTTCTCTTGCATAAGCTGCAACAGGAAGGCCGATGCCCAGGAATAATCCTGCGATTACCAGCCCAGCCACTATTTTTTTCATTTGGGTTTACCTCCATTTCTTCAAAAGGTTGCCCTTCTGCAATTCGGAACCTTTTTACGATCTTATTCTAAAATGGTTTTCCTTAAGGTGCTCTTTTGAAATGTTAAGAATTGTATAGAAGAAGAATTTAATGCTTTTGGCTCCGGATGAGCCCAGGAAGCATTTCAGGATACTATCGGCAGCAAGGGAAGCGGGCCTCTTGAAAATATCCGCTTTCCCTTGAACTTCCTGCCTGTCAGTTCTTGTCAGGTTTCTTTATCGTCGAGCCGTCGCTTTTCCTCGGTCCCTGCTTTGGCTCCGGGTTGTTCTGCCCTGCTGAGGGTCCTTCATTCTTTTTTACAGTTGCAGGAGATTGTCTGTTCTGCTGAACAGCGGGTTTCTGGTTCTGTTTGACCTCCACCGGGACCTGGTTCATGTTTGTCACTTGCGGTGAGGAGTTGTTACTGGCTCCAACGGATGCCTGGCTTGTATGCTGCGGCTGCCTTGAGGCTATATCATTATTAAGGGAATCGAAAGTCCTTTTTTGCTGTTCGTTCAGCACTGAGCGGAACCTGTCCCTTGTCTCGATCTGTGGAGCCAGACTCTCCTTCCTTGCCCTGAGGAGTTCTTCCCTGTGCCGGTCAAAGTTCTGTGATGAGGATCGTTCCCAGTTCTTTTTCAGGTACTCCTTCTCCATATCCCTGTAGCGTTTTCCCAGTTCAGCCTGCCTGGAATAGAGATCTCTTATAGAGCGATCCATCTCAAGCCGTTGCTTTTCGCTAAGGCGCAGGCGGCTTTCCAGGTCCCTGCAGGTATCCCACTGGTACCGGTCACTGACGCGGCAGTCTGTGCTTCGATAGAAGCGGTCTTCATACCACCTGTCGAAATAGATTTTGAAGGAGTAGCGTTGGTTCATGTCCAGTATTTGATAGAAAAGGTACAGGAGATCATCGATCCTTATACCCTGATCGTAATACCCGCGATCGTACCTTGCCTGGCTGATCATGGTTCCGAAGGCCAGGATGGTCAGAAATGTCTGAAGGTTGTTGTTCTCCCGCTGGATCACTACCCTTGACCCCGAGCCAAGTCCTCCCATCCTGAAAATGGCTTCCAGCTGACTTGAATAACGGTCGTTGGAACGATAACTCCAGTTCCTTTTCAACAGGCCGTCAAGCGAGCTCCTCTGGCTCGAAGAAAGGTTCAGCTTTCTCACCAGTTCCGGGGAAAAGAGGCTGTCCACTTCATTCCGTGACCAGTAGAGCACCCCGTCAGACCAGTTCCCGATCGCGGAAGCACTTGCGGGAAGCCCGACGCCCATTAATAGACCTGCCATTACAAGGATCGCCACGAACTTCTTCATGGTGGTAAACCCCCGTCCTTCTCAGGATATTCAAAGAAATTTGTTCCTTTTCGGGGGTATTGTAGAACGCCCTTCCTTAACGTGCCCTATCGTAATGTATAGAAATGTATAAAAACATGTAATTTGGAAAGCTACGTGCCAAGCGCTGCCTTCATGACTGCTCCGAAATGTAGGCTTGCGGCAGGACATTACACATCATTCGATATCATGCATGGCCTGGGCGCGGGCTTCATTCGAAAGAGTCCGACCGCGGGCCGAAGCTGCGCCTATGGCCTTCATGAAAGCGGTCCGTATCCGGCTTTCCTCAAGTTCGTAAATACCGTCGATAGTAACCCCTCCCGGCGTAAGGACCATATCCCTCAACTCCGATGGGTGCTTCCCTGTTTCCAGGAGCAGGCATGCCGCACCGATAGCTGTATGTGCGGCAGCCTTGAGGGCGAGATCTCTGGGCAGGCCCTCCCTGAGAGCCCCGTATATCATCGATTCTACAACGGTGAAGATGTATGCAGGGCCCGAGCCTGACATGGCTGTAAGGACATCGAGATACTGCTCTTCAACCTGCTGTATCTCCCCAAGTTTCATAAGCACGTCCTCAAGTATCGTCTTTTCTTCGGGCGAGATATCCCGCCCTGGCGAAAAGAGTGTGTAACCTTTCCTCACTCCAACGGCGATGTTCGTCATTGCCCTTACAAATTTGCATCCCGGAGCGGCAAGGCGCAGTATGTCAGTCGATATTGCCGCAGCGAAGGAGATAACCGTCTTTCCCCTGGCCGGTTCCGCGATCTCTTTGAGGATCGGGACAACCTGTACCGGTTTTACCGAAATTATCACCAGGTCCGCTTCTGCCGCCGCCAGACTGTTGTCCGAAGTGACCCTGATCTCTTTTTCCGCAAGACGTTCAACTTTCTGGATGTTTCTCCTTGTTGCCGTCACGGGATAATACGGGGAGATAGCCTCCGATATTGCTCCCCCTATGATGCCCGCACCGATGACACAAACCCTGGTCTCGTTCTTCCCTTTCATGCTGTTCCCTCCCCAAAAATAAAAATGGGCCGCCGACCCGGAAGTCGGCGGCCCTTGATTCTCTTCGTTCAACCTGAACTCAAATATTGATCAGGACATGACCAACCCTTCCCGGGAAATATTTCTTCGGGTACGCGGCGGAACGCACGGGTTAGGTCGAGCTGTCCTTTTCAAAATGTCGATCATCGTCATTCTCCGTCAGTGTATCTGAGTCAGGATAATTGGTGAGGAGGATAGCCTTTATTGAAGGGCCCGTCAATAGGCAGTCTTTACTAG
>DFZC01000021.1:0-8308 GCA_002383685.1 Synergistaceae bacterium UBA4066
TCCAGTGAGTAGGGAGTACCTCAATTCTTCATTCTCCGGCGCCATCGTTCCATTGCCCTTCTACAATAAGGATCAAAGGGTTCCTTCCCTGATGATCGAGATCAACAGGCGGCTTCTGATGGATGAGAACACGGGAGAAAAGCTCCCGCGAATCGATATGGTTTTTCAAAAGACAGGAGAGATCCTGGAGAAGGTCATCGATTATTGGGCATGTTCAATTTAAAGGTTGCCGAAATCTGGCTTCCCTGAGGCTCAGGTCTGGAATCCTTACAAGATCAGGCGTACCGCTTCGGGTCGCGACCGGGAGAGTTCAACCCGAGGACAAGGCACAGGGCCTTTTCCGACTCTTGCATCTGTTGATCATTTATCCTGCCGAGACGCCTGATGAGCCGATCTTTGGAGATCGTAAGTATCTGTTCGCATTTGCACCATGATCTCTCCGAAAGGCCATTCGACTCTTTCGGTATCAACGGGACATGAAAAGGGACATCTTTACCTTTCGTGCTTATCGCCGCAACGATGACGTTGGGGTACCTGGGGTTCCGGTTCGCCGCATCGGTCTGCACGACCAGCGCCGGTCGCATGCCCGACTGCTCCGAGCCTCGTGAGGGACTCCAGTCCACAAGCCATATGTCCCCCCGGACAGGACCGTTATCGTTCATCATCAAGCACTTCCTTTTGTGCCTGATGGGCGAAGGTGACATCCGCCCCTGAGGCAACCCTTCCGAAAGCCTCGTAGAGAGCCTGTTGCTCCTGAGATTCGAGCATAGCCGTGAGGCTTTCGATAAAGAGTTCGTTCATGCTTACCTTCCGATCTTTCGCAGTCTTCTTGCACTTGTCGTGCAACTCATCGGGCATTCTCACTGTCACAGAACGGTTCATGGTTGGAAGTCTCCTTATGGTAGCAATATTAACATGCAAAATATTATAACATAGATGCTATCACTAAATGATGTCAGGCTGGCACTTTCCGGAAGAGTCGGGTCTAAACAATGTTTTTTGCTAAAAAACAAGATAATTACAGGGCTTTTGGATCATTGTTGCCACAATAAATGCAGTTTCTAAGTGTATCCGTGTTGGGTTAGATACCTCTATTGCCTGGGAAGGAGGGGCCTGTTTTTTGAGTGAATTCGTCATCGGCAAGAGCAAAAAATGTGGAACTCGGGGACAATCATTACCAACTATGGGAGATCGTCAGGGTGGGGGAGAAGCTCTACCGCCGGTAGATGCCGGGATCTTTACCGGGATCGATGGAAAGAAGATACCCGCCACCGAACTGGACGATGACTGGATGCGTGACGGCAGGCCCAAGCAAAAGGCCGACCAGGGGGATGAGGAGGCGAAGAGGGAGCTGGAAGAAATGGATAGCCCCCGTGACCTTTGTTCAAGTTCTTGCAGCAGTCCAGTTTCTGGTTTTCAGTGCCAGGCAAACAATTACAGTAAACTCATCTGTTTTTTGATGCACTGTGGACGATCGTCCGGCGGTAAAGTATTAATATCTTTTCTGTAATGTTTTCCAAAGAAAATTTTTCAGCAAATAACCTGCTGTTTTCAGACAATATTGACAGCTGTTTCCTGTCCGAAAGTAGACATATGATTGCTTCCGCCCAATTGTCGGTGCTTTCTGCCACCTTGTATCCATTGAAGCCGTCCTTTACTACATCGTAGACTCCACTGCCCCGCACGGCTACTACCGGGCAGCCGCCGGCCATGGCTTCCAGTAACACCATCCCCTGGGTCTCGGATGTCGAGGTGAAGACAAAAAGATCGGCTGCCAGATAATGCCGAACAACTTCAAGTGGTGTGACATTGCCGGTAAAGACGAGATGATCCTTCAAGCCAAGTTTTTTTGCCTTCTCTTCAAGTCGTGTTTTCTCCGGTCCGTCTCCCACCAACAGGCATTTAAACGGGACATGGGATCGCTCTTTGACTTTGGCAAGTCCGGCGATGAGAAAATCAATATTCTTTTCTTTAGCCATTCGCGAAACGCTTATCAGAAGGCTTTCACCTGGGCTGGCATATTGATCCCGCAGCGATCGAACTTCCTTTGGAGACCATTGTTTATAATCCTCGAGGCTGATCCCGGTAGGAATTGTTTCTATAAGGGCACTGACACCAAGGTTCCGCAAGTATTCCTCCGTGGATGCTGTTGGAGTGATTATGGCATCGCAGTTGTTGGCAAAGCGCTTGATCATGTAATGAGCAACAATGTTTTTCAGAGCCGTACCCGGGAGCGGGAAGTAATGTGTATAGTGTTCCAGGCGGGTGTGGTAGGTCAGGATCACCGGTATTCCCCCTTTTCTGGCGAGCCGCATGCCTTTTCCCCCTAGCCAGAAAGGATGATGTACATGCACCAGATCGCAGTCAAACGATCTGAATTCCATCTCGATCTTCCGAGAAAAAATGTTGGCCACGGGAAAGCGCTCCTTCCGGGTATGGAAGAGGGCAGGGCACCTGACGATACTGACGTCATCAGGATCCGTCCATGATTGCTGATAGTCCGGGGCGAAGATCTTCACCGCCGAGCCCAACTGGAGGAGCCCCCTGTGTAGTCGGTCGACGGAGAGGGAAACACCGCCGATGAAGGGAAGGTAGTTGTTGGTGAACATGGCCACGCGAAGGGGTTTTTGCGGGATCATTTGTTCATCGAAGTTGAAATCCCGGTAAAGATTTTCCTGACGGAGAATCTGTAAGTACAGCCTGACCGCTATCAGACCCACGATGCACAGGATAAGCAGGGAGTTAAAAAGATTCATATAGAAAAACGAATGCAGAAAAAGTTTAAGGATCTCCAGTTTTTCTTGAAACAGACCCAACCTGGCTGCAGCTGATACGTTTTGATAAACTATCTGACCTGCTTTAACATCGATCTTCAAAAACTGGTAAGGTCGACTCCGTTCAAGCAGCAAGCCGCCGCCATCGCCGGAAATAATGTATCGGACGCCTTGGGATACTGTTTCATGGTATGTGGGATATCCGGCGGAAAATACAGCGCTCACCCCATGTTCCGAAAATAAACGCTGCAAATCCCGACTCAGGTTTTCTTCAATGACATAATGGGTTTTATTCGGGGCATAACCAGGCAAAGGAAAGATGGAATGGTTTAAAAACACGAACCGGTACGGGTAATTACCGGCATTTGTGAGTTCCTGCTTCAACCAGCGGATCTGCCATTCCCATGAAGTTAACCCCGTGGAATCGAGGAAAATAAAATAGGCGTTTTCGAGATGAAAAGAGAAGAAATAGGGACCGAAATGTCGGTAAAACCTTCCTGCCCCGAAATCTTCTGTCTCGTTATGTCCGACGGTCAACAAGTAGGGGATGCCCAGTTTCCCGAGGCCACGGCACAACAGGCGGTATCTGCCTTCCGCTCCGTCGTAAACTGCATTCCCGACTGATATCATAAAATCGGCTTCATTGTCTTGAATTAGTGGTGCTATGCGTTTTTCAAAAATTCGCATGGAGTTCCTGATATTACCTATAACCGCGAAACTGTAACTGGTTTTGCCGTTAAGCTCCGCTTCGATCAGGTATAAATTTTCGGTGTTAAGTGCCTGATAGTCGGTTTCGTAGACAACAAGATAGATCTTGTAGCTAATAAGAACCGTTATTAACAATAGAATGGATATCAGATACAGCTTTAAATTTTTTTTGTGATTCATGGGCGCTCCGTCTTGTTGACGTTGATAATTTCTCTGTAAATATTAATACGATCACTATTCCGGTATGAGTGGCAAAAAAAACAACAGGACAGGGCAAACAAATTAATCTCCTGTTGTTTGCACCAGTCGGGCGAACAAAAGCCCACATCCGTCTTCGATAACACCTGTCTCTTCAGATGTTGGGGCAAAGCACATGAACAATGTCGCCGTTACCTGGAACGGCGTAACGGAGAAACCCATTATCTGGTTGGTACTCAGTAAGGGTGAATAAAGTAATTTCTTCATGAGTTATTGCTTCCGCAGGCCAAGTTCCGGGCTTCTTCGCCCAGTGTTGTTATTGCTTCGGAAAAACGGTCAGCCCACTCTAGGGTCTGCTCTTTGCTAATCTTGGCAGGAACCTTTACGGGTTTGCCAAATGCAAGGCAAACAGTCGCAAAAGGTAGCGGGATCTCCATCCTGTCCCACCTTTTGTTCAATACAGCTGTCCGGCTGCTGCCTACAGAAACAGGCAAAAGGTCAAATTCAAATGCTGATGCCATCCATATGACGCCTGGTTTAACCTGGTTCCGGGGACCCAACGGCCCATCAACTGCAATTCCGCCCATTCGAGCGTTGTGCAGCAATTCGCTCAGGTGTCTTATGGATCCGCTTCCTGGCCGGTCTGATATTTGGGTGCTTTGGAAGCCGAAGTTTTTGCATAATTCAGCGATAACGCTTCCCCTCTTTGACTGACTGCTAATCACGCACGCCTCTAAACCCTCCAAAAGGGAAAATATCGGTACGTACTTGCCGTGCCAGAAGCAAATCAGGAAATTGTTTCTCATGTTGTAACATTGATCCAGATGTTCACGGCCTTTGAAGCGGACCTTCCAGGTCAGACGCAGCAAACGCAAAATCAAGGATAGTAAGAAACCTTCCAATCTGATCGACAAACAGCATTTCTCCATGGCAGCCACATCCAATCCTGTTAGCATCACCGACAACGATAATGGGTGGCATTATTTTCATTATTCTCAATATTAATATACTATCATGATTAAAGAGGACTTTATATGATCAGACCTCAATAATGCTTTTTTGCTTAGCAAAGCCGCAATTACGGGGCTTTTGGATCTTTACCGTCTCAAAGATCGTATTGTTTAACTGGATTCGGGTTTGGTTCGATCCCTTCATTTCCTGGAAAGGTGTGGCCCTTTGTTGAGCGAAGTCGTGATCGGAAAAGACGAGGAGACCCTGGAACTTGAGGGCAAGCAGAGGTCATAAAGATCGGGGACAGCCTGTACCGCAAATAACCTGCTTTTCACACCGGCCAGGGTGTCGAAAAGATCCCCGCAATAGTTTTTAACGAAGGTTGGTCACCCTGGCAGGCCTCAGAAAAAGGCGAAACAGGGCGGAAAATGGGTAAGCAAAGGGAGATAAGGGATCACCATTTTTTGGCCATGATCTCCCCTCGTTTTTCCTGGTACTCATCTTCCGTTATCAGTCCGTCTTTTCTCAGCGACTCCAGCTTCCTCAATATAGTCTCGAAATCGACGGGGCTGTCCTTGTCAGGGGTCACGTCGTACTCTATGACCCCGAGTGAAGTTGCCGCATGGCTATCGGGGGAGGATCGGGACCAGGTTCTGTAATTGCGGATGTTGTAGAAGATCCCCAGGCCGCACGCGGTGACCCAGATCAAGCCGAACATGGCGATCAGCACATTCATTCCGGTTTCACTGTTGTTCTCCAGGAGTGAGGAAGAAATGAGGGTTACCCCGAAGAGCAGTAAAAGGGCATTCACGATGGCCCCCGCCAGAGATGCAAAGGGCGAAGGTCTTATCGTTGCCGTGCGTTTTTTATCTTCCATCTTCTGTTGTCCCCTTTCAATATTTCTTGTTCCCTGAAAAGATAACGCAAAACATCCTCCAGCGGGGCATTTGCTTCCGGCTCCGGAACTTCACCTTTGGAGATAAGAGAGGTCAGGGGGCGAGGGCGCCTTTGATGACCATGAATACCAGGATCATTATGGCGAGCAGGATCGTCATTCCCCAACGGATGATCCATCGGGGTTTTCGGTTTATCAGCCTGTCGAGTTCAGACCGGTCCATGTCTTTCCTCATCGTCAGCCCCCCGATCCGATCTGGTTGCCTGCCAGTTTGTAGTATGCTCCCTTTCTTGCGATCAGTTCATCATGCCTGCCTGTTTCGACGATGGTGCCCTTGTCGAGAACGATGATCCGGTCGGCGTTCCTTACGGTGCTCAGCCTGTGGGCAACAACGACGAAGGTCTTTCCTGAGAAGAACCTTTGGAGGTTCCCCATAATGACGGATTCGTTCCGTGTGTCGAGAGAGTTGGTCGCTTCGTCGAAGAACAAGTATCGCGGATCTTTATATACCGCCCTGGCAATGAGGATGCGCTGTTTCTGTCCCTGGCTCAGGCCGTGCCCGTCAATGCCGATCATCGTGCGGTACTTCAGAGGCAGCGACTGGATGAAATCGTCAATATTTGCTGCTTTTGCGGCCTCTATCACCCTGTACTCATCGACGGCCTCATCAGTCAAAGCGATGTTGTCCGCGATGGTGTCGGAAAATATGTAGCCGTCCTGCATAACTATTCCGCACTTACCTCTCCATGCCTTGAGAGACAGGCGGGTCATCGGAATATTGCCCACCTTTATGTTCCCGGCTGCGGGTCTGTACATGCCGAGGAGAAGTTTCAGCAGGGTAGTCTTTCCACTCCCGCTTGTTCCGACAAGGGCCGTCGTCCTGCCGTAGGGGATTTCTATGGACAAGTCTTTGAGAACCATTTCAGAATGGCCCCCACCATACCGGAACGAGACACCGTCCAGGATTATGTCGGCGTTTTCAGGGACGGTTTCTTCTGTTGCGTCGTCTTCATCCTCTTCGTTCGGAAGGGTGTGGATGTCTTCGATCCTTTCAAAGCTGATCCTGGCGTCCTGGCTTTCTCCGATGAAGCGCAGAAGCTGGTCGACCGGGCCTCGAAGCTGCCCCATTATGAACTGTATTGCCAGCATCGTCCCTAGGGTTATACTGCCGCCAATTACCGAGACCGCGGCGAGGTAGGTGATCAGGATATATTGCGTCTCCTGCAGAAGGGTACACCCGAACTGCTGCTTCTGGACCAGGGCCATGCCCCTTAGTCCAATGTCGTAGAGGGTTTCCTGAATGGCGATCCAGTCCGCGGTCTTTCTTCGTTCACACCGGTTGAGCCGGATCTCCTGCATGCCCATTATCAGCTGGATCACGGTATTCTGGCTTTTGCCCATGTGCCGGAATTTAAGGAAGTCGATCTCTCTTCTTTTCGAGAGGAACATCTGGATCCACAGGAAATACAGGAGCGTTCCCGCCAGAAATATCAGGAATATGGGTATGCTGTACACAGCCAGGACGGCTCCGAAAACGGTGATATTCATGACGGTGAACAGCAGGCCGAGCACCGAGTGTGTGATGAACGATTCCACTCGCTGGTGGTCGTTTAGTCGCTGCAGCGTATCCCCGATCCTTTTTGTGTCGAAGTATCCGAGGGGAAGTTTCGTGAGCTTCAGCAGAAAATCATGAACAAGGGTAATGTTTATCGGGGTACTGATGTAGTAAAGGATCCACTCCCGCAGGAAATACGCGCACCCGCGACCGAGTATCAGGACGAACTGCCCCAGGAGGATCAACTTCAGAAGCCCCACGTCCAGTTCCCCGATGCCCCGATCCACGATCATCCTTGTCAGGAACGGCAGAACCATCTGGATGGCGCTGCCCAGGAGCATTGCCAGTCCGATCTGGAAGAGAAGCTGCAGGTGGGGCCGCAGGTAGGAGGCCAGGTAAAGAAGTCCTTTTCTGGGCTCCTCCAATCCCTGGAGGGACAGGAACTTTTCCGTGGGCTCAAGCAGGAGGATGTGTCCTTCAGTGCCTGTACCTGCCCAGTGAGCGAGGAAATCTTCTTCAGTCAGGACAGCCTTCCCGTAGGCGGGGTCCGCTATATGGATGTGTCCGTCCTTAACCTTGTAAACGACTACGAAGTGGTCCCGGTCCCAATGGACGATGCAGGGAAGGCTTGCCTCGGAAGAAAGAAATTCCAGGGAGGCCAGAACGCACCTGCCCTTCAGCCCGATGGTCTCCGCAGCCTCGTAAAGATCCAGGAATGAAGACCCTTTCCGGGTTACCGAGCATTTATCCCTCAGGAAGGAAAGGGAATAGGATCTTCCATGGAACCTTGCGATCATGCGAAGGCACGTGGGGCCGCAATCCATAGCCTCGTTCTGCTTGTAGAACGGGAAGTCATTTCTCAAATTCATTTTTGTCGATGACCCCTATGAAGTGTTTCGGGTCGTTAAGGTAGTCGGCGATCTTTTGCAGCAGGTCTGGATGTTCCTCCGAAAGGTGAAAGTAGCATGCAAAACGGAACTCAGTTGCCAGGCGGAAAAAGTCGCATTCCCTGCGTGTGGGGTTGATGAAACCGTCGGGGCTCATCCTGGCGGCCGCGCATATCTTGCAGAAATGGATCGCCCAGCAGTTTTTGCACTCCATGTTGTTGATGGACGAATTGTATTTTTCGTTCAGGTCCACCAGCTTTTCCATATCCAGCCCGGATGTGCAATTGCCTATAGGCATATTTCCGTCGGACTTATGGCAGATCAGGAGATCGCCGTTTGC
>DFZC01000021.1:8347-58221 GCA_002383685.1 Synergistaceae bacterium UBA4066
CGGTCCCTGAAATGTTGCAGGCTGTCCTGGAAGGACCCCTCGTAGTTTTTGATGGCCGTTTCCACGTCGGGTACGAAGATGCCGGTATATTGGGCCGGGAAATGTTCGCACCGGAAAGCCCCGAGAGAGCTGTTGAATTCGGCGCATTTTTTTTGATCGTGCCTGTTCGTATAGACCCCGAAGAGGGAAACATGTTTGTTGAAATACTCTTCGTCGAAGTCCTTTATTTTCAGAAGGTTGGAGTATGCCAGATCAAAGGTGCCCCGACCGTTGTCGAATACCCTGCATTTGTCGTGTTCTTCAGCAGGTCCGTCGAGGCTGGCATAAAGCCCGACCTGGTTGTCGACCAGGAAGCGGAGTATTTCTTCATTCATTATCGACAGGTTGGTGTTAGCTGTGAAATGCAGGGCGTCGTTATCTATGGAATATTCGCTCCAGGGGAGAGCCTTGAAGTATTCGGCAGTCTTTTTTATGAGACCGAAATTCAGGAACGGTTCGCCGCCGTACCACGAAAGGCCGGGAGGTACGACATGCAGCAGCAGTTTCTTTTTCTCTTCGGACAACCCGGCAAAAAACGAAGTGTATTTCCCGAAGTAGTACCGGATCCCCATAAACGCGTTTTCCTCGCTCAGGTCGGTCGAATAATGGCCTCCGGATGCGGCAGCTATCGTCCTTTTGCAGTATGTGCATCGGAAATTGCAGTTCTCCGTGACTTCCAGGCAGAACTTCCTCAGCAGGATATTCTCGTCGTAATAATTCAGCTGGTCCTTGATCCTGTCCCGGTCGACAGGCGATATCTCTTCAAGGGGGCCCTTGATGAAGACGCCGTTTCTGATCATCTCCATGAATTTAAGGCGAAGGTCCCTGCTGTTTTCGGGGCTTGGGGAAGGGAAATTAATGTCTGCTGTATCACCATTTTCTTCGCTTTCCAGAACATCCAGAAGTACCGCAAGTTCTTCATCGGACAGGATGAAGGCAAAATGGGGTTTTGCGTCGTAGATTACATTCTTGCCGTTTTGTTTAAAAAGTTTGACCAGAGGGTATTCTTTTTCAAAACAGGTGATCGCGGTATCGCTCAACATTTCGTATGCCTCGCAGCATCAGGATCGGATCATATTCAGGACGGCCAATTCATTCAGGATCCTCCGGCAAGGTAAAAAACTGCCTCCCGGCGCTCACGGGGAAATTCTGAAAGCACCAGGAGGTATTGAGTTTTTTATATTTACCCGACCGCTCAGCTGGCATAGGTGCTCAGCATATTCGAATCCCTGGTGGAAGTCATAGTGTCATCGGTAACAGTGTCGATAGCGCAAGTACAGTCGCAGCTGCAGTCGCATGTTTTACCGCCCTTGATAGCTTTAGCGGCCTCGAAATCGATATCCTCGACCCTTTTCAGTCTATTCATTGCCAAACCTCCTTTCATTCAATATTCTAGAATCAAGTTTCCGGCAGTTCACACGAAATGTCAATGAAAATCAAGTGGTTCCTGCCATCTGTTCTATTGAGCAAGAAGACTTAGTGTGATCATGCAATTCCCCTGACTCAAGATACCAGTCGGGCTCGAGGGCTGTTTGGATCTTTTCAGGCGTATAATTCGCAATATTAGCCCCGGAGTTTACCCGAAGAGTTGCCTGAGGAGGCTTGTATCGATGTCCAGGGTGTTGAGGATATTCGTTCTGCTGGGTTTGGGGATAAGATCTCCTCTTTTGAGGTGAAAACCTCCAGTCAAGTTAAATAATGAGCTCTGAAGAACAAGGGCTGAGATGGGCTTTTTTAACAGTGGTCCATAAATAACGGGAGAGGGGAACCAACAGCGGGAGAAAAGGATCTTCCCGGGGGTGACCCTCTCCCCTGTTATTTTGGTTCATGCCTGAATTGCTCCCTTTGACACAATCCCCATTAAGGCTGAAACAGTTTGAAAAATGAATGGCCAGGATCCGCAACGTTTTAGTCAGGGTATTTTCCGTTCCCATTCCACGTGCTTTACGGGAACTGATAACCGGTGTGGAAGCGAAAAGTCTACTCGTATGTTGTGAGTGGTTCTGAGTACTGGTTGTTGCGGCTTTCGGACGGTATGATAAGAATGCCTGCTTTTGTTTGAAACAAGGTCATCTCCCAAAACAGGAAGGAACGAAGATGAAGAAAGATAAGATAATTGTCATGGTAAAAGATGCCGAGATCCTGCTGGCCCCTTTCTGTACATGCGGGGGGCTGGTCCTTCACGGGATCTCGCATTTGAGAAGGGTGGCGATCCTGTCGGGGAGGCTGGCAAATGCCGTGGGTGAGGACGTGGAGTCGGCGGTCGTGATGGGGTTCCTTCACGACTGCGCCAGGAGGAACGATAAAAACGATATTGACCACGCCCGTGATTCGGAAGTCCTGGCCCGTGGATTGATAGAAAGGTTCTACTCCCATCTTGATGTGGACCGTATTTGCGAAGCGATCGCCGGTCACGCCGACGGAGAGGTAACCTCAGATCCCTTCACGGGATGTCTGTGGGACGCGGACCGGCTGGAATTGAAACGCATCGGCAGGACCATAGACCTGGACCTGCTTTCCACGAAGGTTGCCAAACGGCTGGCCCGGAGAAGACAACAGGGAGTAAATCTCAAAGAACAGGCCCCGCAAGNNCAGCAGGACGCCTTCGGGTTTTCAGACAAAGGACCCGGGACCCTTGCCGTCTTGTGTGACGGGATGGGAGGAATGCCCCTGGGCAGGGAGTCTTCAGTGCTGGCCGTCAGGTCTTTTATCGAGGCCTGTGAGGACAGGCGTTCTGACGAAAGTTTGGAAAAGGCTTTGATCAGGTCCGCTTTTGCCGCCAACGAGGCCGTGCTCGGGATGGCCGCCAGGTCAGGCCTCCGGGGAAGTGCGGGTACGACCCTTGTAGCCGCAGTTGTGGAAAAGGACTGCCTTTCCTGGATATCTGTCGGCGACAGCAGGGTATACCTTTTCCGGGAAGGGCTGTTGAAACCCCTTAGCAGGGACCATAACGTAGCGACCCGACTCCAGATGATGGTCGAGAAAGGCGAATTAAACCCTGAAGACGTGATCTCCCCCGCGATGCAGGATGCCCTGACCAGTTTCATCGGCATCGATATCCTCGAAGAATACGACACCTCAGCGGTACCTCTATCTTTGAAGAACGGGGATGTGATCCTCCTCTGCACCGATGGCCTTTACAACTTCATGCCTGAACGGGAGGTCACGGAGATACTTGAGCAAGATCCCTCGAAACCCTGGAGGGGCAACCTTGCGGAGATGATAGTGGGCCGCGTAATGGACAAAAAGCATCCCTTCCAGGACAACGTCACGGTCATGCTGATGAGGATAATAGAGGGTAAATAACAGGATTCAGCAGGAATCCTTTTTTTCTTTCCTGATCTGGCCGACAAAGAAATCGGATATCATCCCCGCGAAGGTGTCTATACATCTGAGCCCGATCGGGACCGACATCCCCCGGGGGTCGCCCATGACGCCGTTGGGGGTGAGGTTTTGCAATCCCACTTTGAACATGCGGTCGAGCACTTCGGGTGTGACCGGGTCTGTAAACCCCGGCTCGGCAATGTTTTCATCGACCAGTTCAGGATGAAGCACCATCATGATGGAACTCTCGGCGATGTCCGCGTGTCCTCCCACCCTGTTACCCAGTCCGCTTTCCTCTTGCACGGCATTTCTCCAGGCCCTCATCATCCCGTCCAGGTCGGTAAACGCGAATACGCAGGTTCCGGGCATCACGGCTTCACGGAGACGGTCCAGCATCCCTGCTATCGGGGCAAAATTGCCGCCGTGGGAAGGGATGATGCAAATGTTTTTGAAGCCGTGCCTGGACAGGCTTTCGCAATAGTCGAGTGCCAGAGCTTCCAGCGTTTCGGCGCGGATCGATATCGTGCCTGGGAAGGTCATGTGATGTTCAGAACAGCCCACCCTTATTGATGGGGCTACAAGGGCTTTCCCCAGCCTTCGGGCAACTTCCAGGGCCATGCGCTCACCGTGTTCGGCGTCGACAAAGAGAGGCAGGTGCGGGCCGTGCTGCTCCGTAGCACTGCAGGAAAAGACTGCCGTATCGTATCCGTCTTCAATGGCTTTTCCGACCTGGGGCCAGGTCATTCTTTCAAGGATGATCTCTTTCGGCATCTTTGTTCCCTCCGCTCTTTCCCCGGATCTCATGAGATGTTCTTCGACCCCTTGTTATCATTCGCTATTATATCCTTTCGCTCTTAACGCATTGAACCTGTTAACGCATATAATTGTAAAAACCAATTCGCATGACTACAGGAGGCAATGATGACAAAGCAAGACAATAAACTGAACGTCGCGATAATACAGGAAACGCCGGTTTTCCTGAACCTCAAGGCGAGCGTGGAGAAAGCCTGCAGCCTGACCCGTAAAGCAGCCAGGGATGGCGCCAGGGTAGTGGCTTTTCCCGAGACATGGCTCCCAGGCTACCCGGTCTGGATAGATTCCGCTCCCCGGGCGGCTATCTGGGGTGACAACACTGCCAGGGGGCTTTACCGCAGGCTCGTTGAGAACTCCCTTGCCATACCGGGGGAAGAATTCGGATCCCTTGTAAATGTCGCCACCGAGTCCGGCGTTCACATGGTTATGGGGGCTCATGAGCTTATCGGGAGCACCCTCTACAACACCATGCTTTTCATCTCCCCCGACGGCTCCTGCAAGACCCACAGGAAGCTTACCCCCACTTACACAGAGCGCCTGGTCTGGGGGATGGGCGATGGGAGCACCCTTGTTTCGGTCGATGCCGATTTCGGGGTGCTGGGAGGCCTTATCTGCTGGGAGCACTGGCTGCCGCTGGCCCGGGCGGCCATGCATGCCAGGAGGGAAGTTGTGCACGTTGCCCAATGGCCCGGGGTGAGGGACCTGCACCAGGTCGCCAGCAGGCATTACGCCTTCGAGGGGCAGTGCTTTGTTCTTGCGGCAGGGACAGTGCTTACCATCGACGACGTGCTTGAGGGCTACGGTTCCCTTCCCGGGGCTACGGCCGATGGCAGAGAGATGCTTTCTTCCATGGGGAAGGCCGGGGAACTTCTTCAGAGGGGGGGGAGCACGGTAATATCGCCTGATTCAACATGCCTTGTCGAGCCCCTTTTTGACGCCTGCGGGACGATACATGCCACGGTGGACCTGGACCTTGTAACAGAGGGGCATCTGCTTATGGATTCCGACGGTCACTACTCCAGGCCGGATGTCTTCTCCCTGACGGTGAATACAGCCCCCATGCAGGGGGTTCGGTTCGTTCCGTGAGAGATCCTGTGTTTGGCGAAGAATCAAGAGGTTGTAGAATATTTCGGGGAGGGTTGCACCATGGACAGGAATGAAATTGCCGCAAAGATAGCTAAAGAAAAGTACAGGCTGTCGGAGTTTAATGTCCAGGCCCTTTATGTCTTTGGTTCAGTTGCCAGGGGTGAGGCAGGATCTGAAAGCGACGTCGACATCATTGTGGAATTCACACCCGGAGCTTCTGCAGGTCTTTTCCTTTTTGTCAGGCTCCAGGGATTTCTGGAAGATATCCTTGAATGTCCTGTAGATATGGTTACAGTTGATGCCCTGCATCCTATGATGAAAGACTCTATCTTGGAGGAACGCATCCTTGTCGCCTAGAAACTGGCGGGTCCGCATACATGACATCCTTAATGCCATTCAGGCTATCGAAAGATATGCGAAGGGGATGGTATTCGAGGATTTTGCCTCTGACCAAAAGACCGTTGATGCTGTTATTCGCAACCTCGTAATCATAGGTGAAGCGGCAACCAATGTCCCCGAAGAGATCATTCTTGATCATCCCTCTATCCCCTGGCAGGAAATGAAAGGAATAAGAAATATAGTGGTTCACGAATACTTTGGTGTAAGTACCCGGATAATCCGGGATACGGTGAGGATCGATCTTCCTCCAGTTATTCCCTTGCTCGAAAAGATACTGGAATACAAGTAGATCTCCGGGAAAAATATTCCAGGCCCGGCAAGTCTTTCTTTGAAAGATACAAGGGTGGCGATAGAAAGTGGAGTACAGGATCGATTTCAGGGTGGGGCACTCAGAGGTGGGTGCTCACGGAAGAATGAGGGTTGTGAACGCCGTCAACCGGTTCCAGGACATTGCCGGCGAGCACGCCGACAGCCTGGGACTGGGAGTCAGGGATCTGATCTCAAAAGGGTATACCTGGGTGCTCTACCAGATGAGGCTTACTTTCAGCAGGATAGCCGTGGCGGGAGAGGAACTAACTGTCCGCACCTGGTACCGCCCGGAACGGAATCTCTACTCTCTGAGGAACTTCTCCATGGAGGACGCATGCGGCAAGAGGATCATGTTCGCGGAATCCTCATGGGTGGTACTGGACCTGAAGAAGGGGCGTCCCGTCAGGCTTGGTGCCGCGATGCCGGCGTCCTATGAAAAGAACAGGGCGGAGGAGTTTCCTGCCGGTTTTACAGAGGTACCGGAGCTGGACGATCCTGATACCGAGATCCTTTTCAATGTCCGCCTTCACGATCTTGACATCAACCGACACGTTAACAACGCCCGTTACCTTGAATGGGCCCTGGAGGCGATACCCATGGAGGTGCTGGGTTCATCCAGGCCTGCGGTGGTAGAAGCCCTTTTCCGAGCGCCAGCCCGTTACGGCGAGGTTATAGTCTCCCAGGTAAAGAAAGTGGAGGATGTTTACGGTGTCTACCTTCACAGGCTGCAGACGGGCAAGTCGCGGGAGGTCTGCGCCCTGGTAAGGACAGAATGGACCGGTAACTGAAAGTGCGAAAGGCCTTGGCCCGAGTTTTCCGGATAAATGAAACATGCCGGTTTTTCATCGGAAACGGAGGCGACGAACGATGAAGGTTGAGTTTTATGTCTTTTCCGGAACAGGCAACACCCTGAAGATAGCAAGAGAGGTTGGGAAGAGACTCTCGGAAAAAGGTTGGGAGGTCAACGTCCGACGAATGGAAGGGGCGACAGGGGAAGAGGCCTCTGATGACTCCATGGTGGGGCTTGCTTTTACAACGGCTTTCTTTTCGACCTATCCGGTTGTGCTGGATTTCATATCGAAACTTCCCGAAGGCAAGGGAAGGAAGATATTTATGGTTACCACTGCCGCGGGGGCAACGGGGGGATCGGAAGGCAAATTCCGCCGGATGGTGGAGTCAAAGGGGTATGTTCCCGTGGGCTCCCTGGCCGCTATTATGCCCTCAAACTACAACAACAGAACTTTGCCCGCTGAGAAAAACAGCAAGCTGATCGAAGCCGGACTGGAGAAGGCAAGGAGTTTTGCCGACGATCTTGTTTCGGGCAAAGCCGGGTGGAGAAGGGGAATTCCGCTTTTCCCGTCCATGTGGCACTGGTTCGTGACCAGCGGGATGGCGCTCCCGTTTTTTTACAGGTTTTTCCCCATCCAGGTGGACAGGAATGTCTGCATAAGGTGCCTGCGCTGCGTAAACAACTGTCCCGCAGGGGCGTTAGTAGCGGAGGATGATGCCCCGGTAATACGCCCGAAGCTGTGCCAGAACTGCCAGCGCTGCGTCGCCTTCTGCCCGGTCCATGCTATAGGCGTGCCCGGCAAGCCCCTGGAACAGTACCATGCCATGAGTTTCGAGGAGTTCATAGGTTGAGGTTCAGGAGAAAGATCCAATACGTACACAGTTTAGACTGAAATAGTCACTACCTGTTTGTTCCGGATGTCGAGAGATGTCGTGATCTGGATTTATTTAAATTGCTTGCCTGGCTATATCCCCAGCGATTCCAGGTAGTAGGGCAGCATTTTTCTCCACCAGGGCCAGTCGTGGTCGACATCGTAGCCCCACATATCGAGCCAGCAGTTGATTCCTTTTTTATCCAGAATTGAAGCGAGATTTTTTGCGTCCTCGATGGCGGGTCCCTCCCATCGGCCCTGCCCTACGGATATCACAATATTACTTTTTCTGTAGAGTTCCAGGTATCGGGGATCCTCAAGGTCGGGGAGGTAGTGGAGAGGGGAGTTGAGGTAGACGGTCTCGTCGGAATAGTCTCCGATCAGTGAGCTGAGCTGGAAGATGCCGCTCATTGAGATCATGGTGTCGAAGACGTCGGGATTTTTAAAGAAGAAATTTGCAGCATGGTAGCCTCCCATGCTTACCCCGCAGGCGATAAACTTCTGATCCGTATTACCGCAATGCCTGCGAATGAATGGAACCACTTCCCCGATAATATACCTGTCGTAATCCAGGTGGCGTTTTGCGCGGTCGGCAGGGAGGATACTCGCGTTGGCCCACGATCGTCCGTCGAAACTCCCAACTGTAAAGATCTTGATCCTGCCTTTGTCTACCCATGTTGATACAGAAGCCAGCATCCCCGTGTCTTCGAATTCATGGAAGGTGCTCCCCTGGGCGGGAAAAACAAGCATGGGCCTTCCGTACCACCCGTAGACCTTAAGTTCCATATCCTGCCCCAGGGCAGGGCTTTGCCATTTGTGATATTCGATTTCCATCTTATCGGCACCCCGCGATCTTCCGTTCCGATGTCATAAGAATATTGTTCATTCTTCACAGGCCATCATGAAATCTGTCGCTTCCTTCAGGGGCTGCAATTCCCTGGACCTGAGAATGTAGTAATAATCCCCCATACCGGTAGTAAAAACACCCGGGACAGGCTCATGGTGTATCACCATGTGGCCGAAATGATCCATGACTTCCCCATGAGAGTGAAGATGCGGCCGGATGTTGCGACGTCCTACAAATGAGCAGTGCCAGTGTTTTTCAATATCGCAAGGATCATCGACGTTCCCTGTGATCATCCTGGCCCACTTGAGGTACAGGTCGGTCTCCGACGCATGGTTGTAAATGTCAATGATCGGGCCTCCAGGAGGCCTCGCGTTAATCTCAAGGCCTACCAGTTCTTCCGTGTCTATGGTCCTGAAGAATTCAAGATGAAAAAAGCGTTCCCTGATATCGAATACCCGGATGACCTCCCTGCCTGCTTCCTCGAGGTCGGCGGGGATATTCCTCAGGGTGTGGAACATTACATCCAGTTGTTCGTTTACCTGCTCCATCATTCCCATGTTGTAACGGAGGGAGGAACAGAAAACTATGCGACCATCCCGGTCGGTCAGACCGTCGAAGGTGAAGATAACGCCGGAGATGAATTCTTCCATTAAGAAATCCCCCTCCGGTTTTGCCGAGAAGAACGATTTCAGATCATCGGCATTCCGGATCTTGAATGTGTTTGCGGCCCCGACACCACTGTCGGGTTTGCCTACAATGGGGTAGCCGACCTTTTTTGCCCAGGCTGTTGCGTCTTTCAACGTAGACGCGATCTTCCACCTGGGGGTCCGGACACCGGCCCTTGCAAAATAGTCTTTCATCAGCGATTTTTTTCTCATGCAGAGAAGGTCTTTTGGCTTTAGGCCGGGTATTTCATAGATCTTCCTAAGTAATGCGTCCGAATCCAGCCAGTGATCGTTGTGCGATTCGAGACGGTCGATAGCCCCGAAACGGTCGATAAAGAAGCGCAACGCGCCATGAAGCTTATCCTCAATGTGCATGTCGTCGACCCAGAAATACTCAGTGAGGGCCTCCCGCAGACGGGGTGTCAGTTCTTCCGATGGTGCGTCGCCGATACCCAGGACCGTGGCACCCAGGCTGTTCAGGTGGACAGAAAACAGGTCATAGTTCGGGGGGAAGTGAGGAGAAAGCATGACAATATTCATGGCTTAGGCCCCTCCTTTAAATTGGTGATTCATTATAGACATGACGGCAAAGATTAGCAAGAGAGATGTTCAAAGCAGTTCAAAGCTTGCGGTTTTTGGGGATTTTTCACATCAACCGGTCGATACGGAAATGCAGCAGCATTTTTATGAATGGTGCCGATCTGAGAGGGTTTGAGGAAAACCTGAAGAGGTGTGACGGGCAGGAGCAATCGGAAGAACCAAAACCGGGAACCGAACCGTCAGCGATGTCCTTCAGGGCTTGGGCCATGTCGCATTCCACCGGTAGTGATGAACGTACGGGCAGGCAGAACACGAACCGGGAGACTTCTCTGAGGTAGTCCACGTGCCAGTGGAGGTTCTTGCGCCTTCTCCGGTGGCGCTCCATTCTGGCCGTCAGGCCCTTCATGGCGGAGCCTGCGTAGCAGTAGTACCCGGCCTTCATGTCGATTTCTCCCAGCTTCCCGACGGTCAGGCGAAGGTCTTTCTCCAGCTCCAGGACCAGGATGTAGCCTCCCCTGTCAAAGGCATTTTCCTCAAGTACTCTCCATGGGATCTCGAGCAGAGAGGCCCCGGGTTTTAGGGTGAGATCGCTGTTCCATCCTATACCCACTGGCTTTATATCCACAGTTTCCCTTGCTTCAAGGAGGGTCAGAGCAAAATCCAGGTCAGTGTGCAGATCTGGGAGGAAGTACTTCGGTCCCATAGAGTGGACCAGGAACAGAACTCCCGGTCTTTGGCCGTTCTTTGCCAATTCGGCCAGGTGGGATACGTGGCGTGCCGCTCTCTCGGACGGCGCATCGGGGAACATGGCCATCCTTTCTCCGAAGAGGGTACAGGATTTTACCTCCACCGGGAAAACACCGTCGGGCCCTTCCAGGAGGAAGTCGAAGCGGCTGCTTCCGAAGGTAACTTCACGGCGGACAACCTTTGCATCCTCCCACCCGGGGATCATTCCCCGGTCAAGGAGCCATCTGGCTGCATCGTTTGTGCGGTGGGTGTGGAGCATGACCGGGCCGTGGTCTGTTTCGACTGCTACCACGGTGTGGTCTGTCTTGCGGTCGGTGTTGCCTTCTGATCTTTCAAGAAGGAGGTTGGACCCCGGAAGAAGGAGTTCCCAGAGACGTCCGGGGTTGGGCAGGTAAGCCTCGACCCGGTCTCCTCCCGTTTCACATACAACGCGGAAGCGGTTTGGCCGGGAGAGAAAAACACCCCTGGTCAGCCTTCCCCTGGCTGCACGGTATAAAGGGCTTCCTTGTGCGAAAGAAGACATCGTTCTCACCAAAGGACCCGAAGTCCCAGGCCCTTACTGTAGGCGTATTCCGAAAGGAGCCAGTCGCCGGCAAGGGATGCCTCCTCGGCAATGAGAAGCCATTCCTGGCGGATCTCGGGCGAATCTTCCCTGCCCGAGAGTTGTTCTGCTCTCCTTCTGAGGTCAGTATTTCCTTCGAAGAAAAAGCCGCTGTCAGTCATGGGGCAAGGATAGCATGAATCAAAACTGTCAGGATCGGGGGTTTCCCAGAGACCAAGGCATTTTCAACCCGCTAAGGCTTAACGTATTACAAGGGTTTCATGGCCATCCCCAAATACGGCTTTTCCCCGGACAACAATACTATTGTCCTGTATACGATGAGGGATGCACGGGATATACTTGGCCGGGTATCGCTTATAATGTCTCAGGGCCTATGATGGTCCCGCGTAATATCCAGTGATTACCGTTCCCCCAATGAAAAGTAACCCGGGAGAGGCGCAGATGTCTGAAGAGAAACAAGAGTTCCTAAGAGGAGCCCGTAGCGGGGTTCCCCTCATAATAGGTGTAATACCCTTTGCTTTAGTCCTGGGGCTGGCTGCTCGCGAGGCAGGTCTTACAACACTCCAGGGAGTGTTTTTCTCGACAGCCATGCTGGGGGGTACAGCCCAGCTTGCAGCGGTCCAGTTATACGGGGCAGGGGCTTCCGCACTTGTGATCGTTGCTACAGCTATCATCATTAATCTCAGGTATTCCATGTATAGCCTTTCACTTTACCCGATACTGGAAGGGCGTTCTTTTGCGGAAAGACTTTTCGCCGCCTACTGCGTTTCCGACCAGTCCTACGCTATTACCATGACCGAATACGAGAGGGCCCCGGATAATCTGCTCCTTCCGGTTTTTTTCCTGGGAGCATCCCTTTCGATATTTTCTGTCTGGATCTTCAGCATCCTTATCGGTTACAAGCTTGGTACCGTTATTCCCGCGGAACTTTCCCTGGATTTCACTATACCGCTTGTATTCATGTCTCTTCTAATTCCCCACCTGAAAGGTTGGGACCGGCAGGTCTCTGCCGTGGTGGGGGGAGTTGCAGCTGTTGTCCTGGTACCCTGCCTGCCTCTTCAGTCGGGCCTTCTTGCAGCGATAATTGCTGGTATAGGGGCTGGTATGGTTTCAAGTTTCTTCAAAAAGAAAGAAAACAGCGAGGGAGAGGAATAGATGTATTTCTACCTGGTTTTCGGGATCATCGCTGTCCTTTTTATATTCGTTAAAGGAATGTTCCTCTGTTTTATTCCGCAGAGCAAGCTGCCGCAAGTCTTCGAAAGGAGTTTCCGATACATACCTCCAGCTGTTTTGGCGGCGCTGGTGGCTCCATCGATCCTTTACACAAGAAGCGCAGGCGGTTTTGATATCTCCCCCGTAAAGATCGCTGCGGGTACTATTGCCTTTGGAGTGGCTCTCAAGACCAGGAGCATTCTTGCAACGATTGCTGCAGGAATGATTCTTCTATGGCTTTTGACATATCTTGCTGGCTAAAAACTTTGATGATCGCGCAGGTTGTTGAAATGGACTCAGGCAAAACGCTTAAACCAACAGTTCTTTCACTATCACTCCTTACTATAATGTCGACCAGTGCCGTCTCTCCCGCTCTTGGGGAGATAGGCGTTTTTTTTTGTTTCGGCCGACCGGAGCCTTGTGCAGCTTGTTGCGGTAATGCATGCTATCGCAATTATCCCATCGTTGTTTTTTGTCAACGTGCTTACCAGGTTCTTCCCGAAAAAAATGTGCTGCTGTCAGGTCTTGCTATCTTTACTGTAGCGGGGGTATCCGGCGGTTTAGCCAATAACATCCATATCCTTCTGTTTACCAGGATCCTGATGGGGATGGGGCTTGGAATGGTTATACCTTTTTCTACCGCCTTGATCTCAGACTTCTTCTTCGGCGAGGGAAAAGCAACAATGATGGGGCTTTCCAGCTCCTTTAACATGCTTGGAGGAATGATCTCCCTTGTGTTGGCCGGACAACTTGCTTTTATTTCATGGAACCTTCCATTTCTGATATACGCTTTCGGCCTTCCCGTTCTTCTTCTCAACGCTTTTTCCCTCCCGGATCTGGGGAAAGATCCCGCAAGAAAGAGGGGGATCTCCTTGGACCCCCTTCCCGGAAAGACTTTCCTTCTGGCTTTTTACATGCTTCTGTTCTGCATTGTTTTCTTCATTTTGACCCCGACAATGGCGATCTTTCTAAGTTCTAACGGTCTCGGTGGTTCAAGAATGGCCGGGATATCGCTTGCTTGCGCAACGTTGGGCGGATTCGCAGCAGGTATTATCCTGCCTCGCACCAGGCAGATCATGGGCAGGTTTTTCGTTCCCGCTATGCTGGTCCTCAACGGGGCTGCTTTCATTCTGCTCTGGAGGTCATGGGCTCTTTTTATGGTTTTTGCCGGTTCCATAATGATAGGTTTAGCAAACAGATCCGTGTATCCCATTTTTTCCCTTAAGGCGACCGAGGTGACAACTCCTGTACAGTCTATCAGGGCCACTTCCCTTCTGAGTGCCATAATCTACCTTGGCCAGTTCATGGCGCCGCCATTTCAGCATCTGGTGGGCGCGGTTTTCAGAAGACCCGATATTCCTTTTCTCTACCTGTTTGTAGCGGCACTATCCATGGCTGCATCCCTCCCGATTTTTGTTCATTCTTTGGGGAAAACTGCCAGGGGGGAAAATCGACAACGGAGTTTATAAAGGTTTTTGGGGAACAAAGTGATCTTTAAGGGGGGTTGAGGGTATTGGAACAAGCCTGTTGCAAAGAGGTGAGCAACGCCGAGCTGGTTGTTCTTTGGACAAGCGGGGACCGGGAAGTAGCCCTGAAGATGGTTTTCATGTACGTGTTCAATGCCAGGACCCGCGGATGGTGGGGAGATATACGCCTGATCGTCTGGGGGCCTTCGAGCAAGCTCCTTGCAGAAGACGAAGAAATCAGGGACTATATGTCAAAGATCATCGAATCGGGAATCAGGGTGGAAGCCTGCAAGGCCTGTTCCGACAGTTACGGGGTTTCCGGAGATCTGGAAGAGATAGGCATTGATGTTAAGTACATGGGAGAACCTTTTACCGAAATCCTGAAAAGTGGAATGAAGGTGTTGGCACTTTAGGAGCTTTCCTATCCTGGCGAGGGAGTGACGAGAAATGAAAGAATTCTTCGAATGGCATCATGAAACAATGGGTAAAAAGGCAGTGGAAGCTCTGAAGAAGAACCACTTCAATGCCTGCTACTGCAAGGACGGCCAGGAAGCCCTGGAGAAGATCCTGGAGCTTGTACCCCGGGAGGCAGTTATCGGGGTGGGCGGCTCCTGGACTGTGGCAGAGCTGGGTATAGTTAAGGAGCTCGAAGCCAGGGGGCATAAGATACTCAACCACGGCAAACCTGGATTGAGCCCCGAGGAGAAGATCGAGATCCGTCGAGGGCAACTTACCAGTGACGTTTTCCTGACAGGCTCCAACGCGATCACCATGGATGGTCAGCTCGTGAACGTGGACGGGTTCGGGAACAGGGTGGCGGCAATGATATTTGGCCCCGGGAAGGTGATCGTTGTGGCAGGGATCAACAAGCTGGTGAGCGATGTTGAAGAAGGCCTGAAAAGGATCAGGCGGACCGCGGCGCCCGTGAACAACAAGCGCCTGAATACCGCGAATCCCTGCACCGTTACCGGTGAATGCATGGACTGCCAGGGTCCCGGAAGGATATGCAACGCCACGGTTATCCTCAACAAGAAGCCGCCCCTCACCGACATCCATGTATTCCTTGTCGGCAAAGAGATGGGGTTCTAGGATCAATGCTGGACAACAAGACATTATTCCCGGATCCTCAGGGGAGGAAACGCTGATGAAAAGCGTGAAGGTCCTTTTTGCTTTCACAATGATCCTTTTTATGGCCTTTCCCGCTCATTCTTTTGTTGAACCTGATGGTTTCGGGGGTTACCGGTGGGGGCAGAAATTTGAAGAGTTTCAATCCATGGGACCTTTGCTCGTTGATGACGAGGATAAAGACCTGGCGCTGGCTGTTGCCCTGGAGGCTCCCAGGAGCTGGAAGGATCTAGTTTTCAGGGGAAGCCCCAGCTTTATATTCAATGCAGGGCGTTTTGAAGGGGTTATTGCCCATGGAAATCCCGGACAGGCAGAGTGGGAAAAGTGGAGCAAAACCCTGGAAGAGGAATTGGGTCCTCCATCAAAAGGTTCTCCAGGGGCTTTCGATATGCAATGGGATGGGGAATACTCAGGTATAGCCATATCCTTTGACCCGCAACAGAATGCCCCTGGTCTCTTTATCTGGGTGTATCCAGAAAAAACGCCAGGTCAATGAACCCTGGTGATCCTCAGGATCCTGTCGGGTCCGAAGGCGATCCTGCCACCATTATGCACCCGGTGACCCGGGATCCTGTCGATCAGAATGCGGTCCAGGTCCAGGGTTTCGCCATTGTCCAGATAACGGGCGACCCGGTTGAAAAGGCCTCCTGTCCCCTGATAGGTGTACATCACATAAATGTAGGGTTCCTCCGGGTATTCGGGGTGTTTTGCCAATCCCATAAGGCCGCCCTCCCCTGCATGGGAAACTCCCTCTATCACCTTGTAGGGCTTTTCATGGAGTTGTCCCCTTTCAACAAGACGGATGCTTCCCGCGCGTTCCGTTACAAGTGCCCTGTCTTCCGCAAGAAATATCAACGCCCAGGGGATATCAAGATCATCTGCCCATGTTTCAACATTGTATTCCTGTGGGTCCGGGAGGAAAGAGTCCATCACTTTCTGTGGGGTGTCCCCTTGCACTGGTGATGCTGAAACCTGAATACAATTCAGGATCATTATTCCAGGGATGAGAATAAGAAGCAAAATGTTTTTTCAGGACTGTTTTTAAGAACATGTTCTCACCTCGCAATTCATCGTTTGATTACAAGAGTGTGGCGCTTAAGGAATTATGTCTTTAAGAATATAAGATAAAGCGGTAAAATATATACGAATCCTACAGGTACAACAATGTTGGATCAACGACTATATCCCGGACGCGGCACAGAAGAGGAGGGAAGGATCATGAAAAAAGTGGTTATTGCAATAGACGGGAGTGACGTAAGCAGGGGTGTGGTCGATTATGCCCTGCACTATGCAGAAAGGGAGAAGAATGTCGATGTGATGTTCCTCCACGTTGTCGAGTGGAGGGATTACAGGGAGATCCATGCTTACGGGGGGCAAGCACTAAGCGTTCCGCCGAATGAAGAAGAGGTGAAGAACGAATTCGACAAGTTCGTGAAGGAGCAGATCAAAAAGACAGGGATAAAAAAGCCCGGAAAGATGTCCATTAATATACTCTTTGGCAACCCCTACAACGAGATCGTGACCTTCGCCGAAAAGGTCGATGCGGACCTGATAATGATAGGTCACCGTGGTCTTGGGGACCTTGAGAGGTTCTTCCTGGGCAGCGTGGCCAGCAAGGTTGTTGCCCACTCTCCGTGCAGCGTTTATGTGCACAGGGAGAAGGGGAGTTCGAAGGGTGAAGTTTGAAGGCTGAAGGAAGGGAAAATCGTTACCTGGCTATCACAGGGGGCCAGGAAGACAATAAAAAAGGGAGGGAAAGATAATGCTGAACATTTCAGAACTCCTCTCTGCCGGTTTGTCCCATGAGATCAAGTTAACTGTAACCGAGGAGGAGGCTGTGGGTAATTTTTCGCCCAGGCTTGATCAGCTTCTTGCCACCTCGGCCTGTGTAAAGGCCTTTATCAGGGCGGCCATAGAGTCAACCGACAAATACCTGCCGGAAGGTCATATCACTGTAGGACAGAATATTGTGATAACCCATGAGGTCCCATCCTACATAGGAACAGTAGTCACCTTCAAGGCGACCCTTCAAGGCATTGACGGAAACAAGATCTTCTATGATCTGCTCGCATGGGATCATATGGGAACCGTGGCGACCGGTAGACACATCCGGGCTGTGGTCAATTGGGAACTTCTCATGAACGGGGCCAGGGAGCGAGCCTACATGATGGACCAGGGTTTATAGGATTTTCTGGATCAAGGTCAAAATACGGTAACAGTTTCACAAAGGGGAGTTGTGATTTGAGAATAGTAAATACGCCCCGGGCCCCGGAGCCTGCCGGGCATTATTCCCAGGCTGTTGTTCATGGAGGCCTGGTTTATGTTTCGGGTCAGTTGCCGATACATCCTGAGACGGGGGAGAAACAGCTGGGAACCATTGAGGAGCAGACTGCGCGCGTCCTTGAAAACATGGAAGCGATCCTCGAGGAAGCGGGGAGCAGCAGGGACAGGGTCCTCAAGGTAACGGTCTATGTTTCCAACATCGTGCTCTGGGAGAGGGTAAATAGGGTTTATGCAGATTTTTTCGGTGACCACAGGCCTGCCAGGGTAGTGGTTCCCACGAGGGACCTTCACTTCGGTTTCCAGATAGAGATGGATGCCGTAGCGGTTGTTGACAGTGAGGAGATCAAGTAAGGTTTTTCCAGGTCAGGGGTTGGACACAGGAAGACTCCAACAGGAAGCCCTCTGTCCGGCCACAGTCCGACACTGTCCGGCGACTGTCCGGCTACACATGTATTGACAGAAAACATCAAGGTGTTAGAATCCCTTTAACCTTTTAACGGAGGTAACACCCGTGAAAAAGAACAATGCTTCAGGATGTTTCTATTATTGGCAGACCACATCGGTCTGCCCCCAGGAGCCTGGATCAGCTTAAACTTTGGCGTTCAGGGGCCTTGGAGGCGGATCCCGTAAGGGATTCACTTCGAGGCCCCTTTTGTTTCTGGAACTAGCAAAACGGGGAGGGGCCTTGGAGGTCCCTCCCCGTTTTATTGTGACTGCCGAAGAAACGCAAGGGAGGTGTCGAATGCCTGAACCGGAAGGGAACATGAACATGGAAGGAATTGTTCATCAAATCATCTTTTTTCAGGAGGAGTGAAAAATGAGCGCGGTAACCGCACTTCTGGTAATAGCACTGGTCTACGCGATAGGGGATTTTGTGGCACAGAAGACAAAAGCGATCTTCTCGATGCTGTTTGTTTCGGGATTGATATTCATGGTGGGTTTCTGGTTCGGTGTGTCTGAAACACTGTTCGAGGATGCCCAGATAGTCAAGTTCGCCCTTGCATTAATTCCCATGCTGATGATCCATATGGGGACACTTATGAAACTTAAAGACCTCAAGGAAGAATGGAAGACGGTGATAATAGCCCTCGGGGCCATTGTTGCGGCTTCCGCGGCACTTTTTATCATAGGATCGCCGCTGATCGGAAAAGAGTTCGCGGTGCCGGCGGCAGGCCCGATCTCCGGAGGTGTAGTAGCAACTCTCATCATGAGCGAAGCGGCTAAGGCCAAGGCTCTTGATACGGTTCTGGTGTTCCTTACCCTACTCCTTGTCCTTCAGAATTTCGTCGGCTTGCCGATCGCATCTTTCTGCCTGTCAAGAGAGGGACGACGTCTTCGCGGAGATTTCCGTAGCGGGGAGGGACTTGCGATAAATAAAAATGCCAATGAACAAAATGTTGAAGAAAAGCCGGCCTGGAGATTTTTCCCGGAGACTCCAAAGGACCTTCAGACTCCCTTTATTCTTATTATGAAAGCCATGCTTGTGGGATGGCTTGCGGTTACGGTAGCAAAGCTGCTGGGCGGTGCCATCAACAGTTTCGTCATGGCTCTTTTCTTCGGGATCCTTTTCTACGAGGCTGGTTTTCTTGAGCATCAGATCCTTGACAAGGCGAAAGCCACGGGTCTTGCCCTTTTTGCTCTTCTTGTCCCGATCTTCATGAGCTTGAACAAGGCTACCCCCGAAATGGTCGTGTCCCTGTTGATCCCCGTGATCGCTTCCTTTGCGATCGCACTTGTTGGCATTGTCCTGGCAGCACTTGTTTCTTCCAGGTTCTTCAAGTACACATGGGAAATGTCCCTGGGAATAGGCGTATGCTGCCTTTTCGGTTTCCCAGGGACCTTCATTATTTCCCAGGAGGTTGCAAATGCCGTTGGCGAGACGCCTGAGGAAAGAGAGTTCGTGCTTACAGGCATACTTCCCAAGATGCTCGTATCAGGCTTTACGACCGTTACGATAGCTTCCGTTTTCCTGGCTGGATTTCTGGTCAAGCTTTTCTAGACAGGGAGGAGTATATCGTGGACATCGAAATTATCCGTAGTCTTGTCAAAGATGTCGAAGGTAAAATAATCGACTACCGAAGGGATTTTCACGCTCATCCCGAGCTTTCCTGGAAGGAGGAAAGGACTTCAAAGGTTATCGAGTCGGTCCTTTCCGGGCTGGGATTTGAGAATATCCGCCGGGGGTTCGATAGTACCGGCACAGGAGTCACTGCCGACATAACAGGAAAGGCGAATGGCCCGGTTATCGCCATTCGGGCGGATATTGACGCCCTTCCTGTTGACGAGGCAGTTGATGAGCCCTGGAGATCCTCATGTGCGGGCGTTATGCATGCCTGCGGCCATGACGCTCATGCGGCCATTCTTCTTGGAGTTGCCCATGTCCTGGCAAAGATCAAGGACAGTATTCCAGGAACAGTCAGACTCATTTTCCAGCCCGGAGAAGAATCCGGTATTCATTCGGGAGCAAAGCAGCTGGTGAGCGAAGGGGTTCTTGACGGAGTCGACGCCATTTGCGGCCTTCATGTCTGGGCCACTCTTGAAGCGGGTAAGGTGGGTTTTCGCAAGGGGCCTATATTGGCATCGGCCGATATCTGGGAGATCGAGGTAAAGGGAAAGGGGGGCCATGGGTCCAGACCTCACGAAGCGGTAGATCCCTCAATTGCTGCAGCCACGCTGATCACCACGGCACAGACCATAGTCAGCAGGGAAGTGGACCCGAGGGAAGCGGTAGTATTCAGTGTCGGGAAGATCGACTGCGGCACGGCTCCCAACATTATCCCCGAGAAGGCCCGTCTTGCCGGAAACCTCAGGACCACAAGCCCTGTCATCCGGGATGATATCCCGGGTCGTCTCAAGAGGATAGGGGAGGGCATAGGTGCTGCCCTGAGATGTGATGTCAAGGTCGACTTCATCCCGGTTTATCCTGTTACGGTGAACGACGGGGACCTGGTCGACCTTTTCGTCGAGGTGGCGGGCGATCTTGTGGGCAAAGATGCTCTGGAAGAGATGTCCATCGAGATGGGTTCGGAGGATTTCAGTTTTTACCAGCAGAAGATCCCTGGAGTCCTGTTCTTCCTTGGTATGGGAGATCCCGTGAAAGGGACCGATGCCCAGCACCACAGCCCTGACTTCAAGACTAACGAGGACGTACTGGCCGACGGCACGGCCCTTCTGACGGCGCTGGCACTTTCTTTCCTTGACAGAGCCTGAAATGTCCGAATGTAAAGAAAGGGGGGCCAAAGGCCTCCCTTTCCTTTATTATCGGGATAAGTATTCCTCCATGTATGCGGAGCAAGATCAGGCAATGGAGGGACCAATGGCTGTTTGAAGGAGGAGAGGTTGCTTTGGACATATTTACGATAGGATACGGACACAAAAAGGCCGAAACTTTTTTTGGGCTTCTTAAAGCCAACAGTATAGGAGTGCTTATCGACATCAGGCTGTACAACACCTCCCAACTTGCCGGCTATACCAAAAAGGAAGATCTGCCTTACTTCCTCCGGGAGATATGCGGGGCTGAGTACCGGCACCACCTTTTCCTGGCTCCGTCGAAGGAAATGTTCGAAGCCTACAAGAAGAAGGGCGGAAGTTGGGAGATCTTCGAGAAAAATTATCTTGCGCTTCTGATCGGGAGAAAGGTTGAAGATCTGCTGGACCGCAGGGAATTCGAGGTCCCTACGGTCCTGCTTTGCGCCGAACCGGAACCTGACCACTGCCACAGAAGATCCCTTGCCGAGTACCTAAAAAGTTGTTGGAAAGATGTGGAGATAAGGCACTTGTAAGATCACAAGAGATAAAGCTCCCCCCTCAAGGGGATCCTCTCTTTTCAAGAGCCTGGTCATTCGAGTCTGGACGTTTTCCGACCCACCCTTTCGACCAGAGATCCTTCTCTGATAAGAACTGAAGACGTTTCCTGGTCCTTGTAGAAGGCTCTGTCCTTCTCCATGAATGAGACATGCTCGCGGAGAAGCATATAAGCCTCCCTGGTGCCTTTACCCAGATGGAGTCCGGGTTGAAGGTCTATAGCCTGTGCGGCACACATCCACTCTATTCCGAGAACACGGCTGAGATGGTCCGCAATGACCGCTGCTTTGCGTGCCCCTATTGTTCCCATGCTTACATGATCCTCCTGTCCCGCGGAGGTCGGGATCGAATCTACTGATGCAGGATGAGAAAGGATCTTGTTTTCGGAAACCAGTGCCGCTGCTGTATATTGAGGTACCATGAAACCGCAGTTTATGCCCCCCTCTTTAACGAGAAAAGCCGGAAGCCCATGGTTTAATGCCGGGTCGACCAGTTTGGCAATACGTCTTTCCGATATGTTCGCAAGTTCGGCCAGGGCTATGGAAAGAGTATCCATTGCGATCGCAATGGGTTGACCGTGGAAATTGCCTCCCGAAATGACATCACCGGTGTCGGGGAATACAAGGGGATTATCCGTAGCAGCGTTCAGCTCAGCCTCAACCACCATTTTTACGTAGTCAACGGCCATCCGGCTTGCCCCGTGGATCTGGGCAATACACCTGAGGCTGTAGGAATCCTGCATTCTCAATTCCCCTTGCCTGGTCACACGGCTGCTGCCTTCAAGTAGCTTCCTCATGTTGGCTGCCACAACTTTCTGACCGGTCTGGTTCCTGGCATCGTGTATCCGGGGATCGAAAACGTCGATAATACCCCTGAGGGATTCGAAGGTGAGGGCAGAGACTATATCGGCGCTTTTCTGGAGTGTAAGCGCGGTGCCGATAGCATGAGCGGCAATTGAGGTCATGACAGGGGTCCCGTTTATCAGGGCTAGTCCTTCTTTGGCTTTAAGCTTCAGCAGACTTATCCCGGCCAGGTCCATTGCCTTTGCCCCGTCAATCGTTTGACCGAGGTATTCAGCTTCTCCCTCCCCGATCATTGGCAAAACCATATGAGCCAACGGACAAAGATCTCCGCTTGCGCCAACCGACCCCTTCTCGGGGATGACAGGATGTACCCCCTTGTTCAGCATCCTTACCATCGTTTCCGGAAGTTCCTGTCTTACACCGGAAAATCCCTTGATCACGGAATTGGCTCTCAACAGAAGGATGCCTCTTACAATTTCTCTCGGGAAAGGGGCACCGGCCCCGGTAGCATCTGCCCTTATGAGGTTTATCTGCAGCAGATCTATCTGGTCATCCGGGATAGCCATATCGGCAAATTTCCCGAAGCCGGTGTTGATGCCGTACATGGGTCTTCCCTGAGACAAAAGGTTCTCCACTACTTCACGAGACTTCCTGATGCCCTCAATGGCGTTTTCGTTTATTCTGACCGTAGCGTTGTGGCGTGTTACGGCAAGAAAATCATCAAGGGACAGATCACTTCCGCTTATTGAAACCGGTTTTATCATTTCCGATCTCCTTCCCAACGGCTTGATTAGAGCATCTGAACTCCTGGAACAATAAGTTTTCCATATAACCTGGTCAATACCAGATTTCAGGAGTAGATGATCTTCGAGCTGCATATTCATTTATCCTGTTCGCATGTTGACAAAAATACAGGCTGTATTATGATAAGTCAAATCTATGATCCGGCGGAAAGGGAGATATCAATTAACATTAAAAGAACAAAGGCACTAAGTAAAAGGAAGCCCCAGGTAAGGTACGCGGAGAAGGCAACTGAGGAGTTGCGGAACATGATCATTGAAAACAGATTTGCTATTGGGGAACCTCTTAGTGAAGTTTGGCTGGCCGAACTTCTTAATATGAGCCGAACACCTATCCGGGAAGCGATAGGGGAGTTGTGTCGGGAAGGACTTCTGAAAATGATCCCCCATCGGGGGGCGATAGTAGCGGAAATGTCTTTTAAAGATGTCAAAGAGATCAACGACCTGAGAATGGTTCTTGAACCTTTGGCAGCAGAGACAGCCGTAACCAGGATCCCTGAAGAACAGATCGAAGAACAGTTGGGGGCCTGGAAGCATTTAAAGGAGCAACTCGAAAGTGGTTCAACGGTCTCGGCTTCCCTTTTAAGCGAGCTTGACACGAAACTGCACAACCTCATTCTGGATCACTGCGATAACGGGAGGCTCAGGGAATTCCTTTCCGTCCTCAGGTACCAGATTCTACGATATGTCAAGGCATCCTGGGAGACACGTGAGTTCGTTATAGAAACTGTCGACCAGCATCTGAACATTCTTCACAACCTGAAGGACAGAGACCTGGGCGGAGTAAAATCAGCCCTTGAAGAACATATTGCATTTAACAAAAGATACCATCTGGATTTTCTGTAGGAGGTGAGTTTTTTTACCCCTTAAAATAATACCGACTGTATTATTTGCGGCTGACATTACTTGAAAGTGGGGGTTATGGATGATCCTGACAGAAGAACAGCAAGGCATGCTAAATGGTGAACAAGGGGAAGCCGTTTCCTATTCCATGAGGATCCAGACGGGTCTGGGGAGGGTTTTCGGGGCTAAACGCATGGTCCCCATTACCAGGGCCCATGTTGCCCTTAGTTCCCAGGACGCGGATCTCTGGTTTGTGGAAAAACTGCTTGGCCTGGGCGGAAAATGCAAAATTCCACCCACGGTGAATCCCAGTGTTGATCTTTGTTATCTGAACCGTCATCTTGCTGAGATCCCCGATGAAGGAAAGCAGATCGTTTCAGCCACAAATGCTGCCTATCGAAAGATCGGAGCGATCCTTACCTTCAACTGCACGCCATATCTCCAGCAGAATGTTCCTGCATTCGGGGAGGTGATCAGCTTCTCCGAATCCAGTGCAACCCCTTATGTAAATTCGGTTATCGGGGCTCGTTCCAACAGAGAGTCATCCCAGAGTGCCCTTTGTGCCGCGATCACCGGACTTGTGCCGGAATACGGTTTCCTTCTGGAAGAGAACAGGAAGGCTGAGATCCTGGTTGAGGTCAGGACCCCCCTTGAGGGTGACTTTGATTACCAGCTCCTGGGTTGGTGCTACCCGCTGAAATATCCAGGGCCGGAAGTACCCGCCTTCGTGGGTATAGAGGAGAGGCCCACCCCGGAGGGATTCATGAATTTCGGGGCCCAGCTGAACACATCCGGCTCGGTTGGCATGTACCACATTGTTGGTATCACTCCGGAAGCCCCTGACATAGAAATTGCCTTCGGGGGCAAGAAACCGAAGATGAAGGTGGAGATCACCAGGTCAGACCTGGACGATGTCCGAAAAAAGATATGCGGGGAACCAGGAAAGATCGACTTCGCCATGTTCGGATGTCCCCATCTTTCCATTCGCCAGGTTGAAGACATTGCAAGGGTTACTGAAGGGAAAAAGTTTGCCGTGGATGTCTGGATCCTGACAAGCTCCCTGACAAAGGAGCTGGCAGGGAGAATGGGCTATCTCGATGTCATCAACAGAGCCGGGGGGCATATCATCTGTGACACCTGAATAGACGTGCCGCCTTGTTGGTGGCCTTATTACGGCAAGTCTGCCGTTACGGATTCTCCAAAGTGCATGTACTACAACATGATGCGGGATATCGATTTCAAGGTCAGGCCACTGGAAAAGGCGATCGAGGCCGCCTTGACAGGGGAGGTTATGGAATGAGCAGCAAGATGACTTTCAAGTGTACTTCCATTTACCCGGGAACAGCCTCGGCTCCTGCACTTGTAAGCGACGAAGCCGTTTGTTTCTACCTGGTGAAACCTGACACTGGTGTTGTGATCGAGAAGGGGCACATGCTTGAAGGAAAATCCATGGAAGGAAAAGTGCTAGTGGCTCATTCCGGCAAGGGCAGTTCAGTTGTTCAGATGGACGGGTTGTTCAAGATCGACCGCAAAGGGAAAGGCCCCAGGGGAGTTGTCCTGAGAAATCCGGATCCTGTTTTTGTCACGGCGCTCCTGGTGATGGAGATCCCGTCGGTCTTTGATGTCGAAGAAAGCTTTTTCGACAGTGTGAAAGACGGACAGCAGATAGTGCTGGACTCCGAATCCGGAGTGGTAACTCTCATCGAAAACTAAGGGGAAAAGACAATGCTCCTGAATATTCCATTTGGTCAAACAAAGCAGGAATTCGAAGTACCCGACGGGTCTCTCCTTTTTACCGGAAGCAATCAGAAAATACCCGCCTTAAGAGATATCAGAAAAGGGGTACTGGAACAGCTTGACCATCCGGTCGGGAGCCCGCCCCTCAAGGAAATGGCTTCAGGAAAGAATAACATTGTGATCCTGATCGAAGACAATACAAGGAATACTCCTTTGACCTTGATCCTTCCGATACTTATCTCTTACCTTGCTGATAATGGAATACAGGACCACCAGATCAGTTTTCTGACAGCCCCTGGAACCCACCGGACAATGACCCGGAACGAGGTCATGGAGAAAGTCGGACCCGAAATATTCAAACGTTTCCGGATCGACCAGCATGACGCCAACAGAGCAGACACACTCGAAGATCTCGGTTATGTGGATGCCGGAGGGTACAGAATACCTGTGCAGGTTAACAGGAAAGCCCTTGAAGCCGACCTTCTTATAGGCATTGGAGACATTGTTCCACATTCAGACGCCGGTTTTTCCGGAGGGGCAAAAATTGTTCAGCCCGGGATCTGCGGATTTGCCACCACAGCAGCGACACATGTATCTGCCGCGCTTCTTCCGGATATACCGCTTGGCCTCATGGAAAATCCCTGCAGGGCAGGAATGGAAAAAGTTGCGGAAAAGGTTGGACTGTCTTTTATCCTCAATACCGTCAAGAATCTGGACGGGGAGATAGTTGGGCTTTTCGGGGGAGATTTTGTGAAGGCCCATAGAAAAGGGGCCGCCATGGCACAACAGTCCTACAAGGTTGATATCCCCGGTCGTGCCGATATTGTCGTAGTCAGTTCTTCTCCGTGCGATATTGATTACTGGCAGGCCGAAAAAGGTCTTATATCTGCCTACTTTGCCGTAAAGCCTGGAGGGACGATCATCTTTACCGCACCATGTACTGAAGGACTTTCACACAACCATCCCAGATTCAGGGAATGGCTCGAACTGCCGTTATCAAAAGCGCTTGACAGGCTGAGAAAAGAGGACCCGGAAGATGTAGATGCGGACCTGGTGGCTGCGGTTCTGGCCATTTGCAACGCGAGGATCCGTGAGACGGCCCGGGTATTTTCAGTTACTCAGGGTTTACCGACGGAAGATATCCGGATCCTGGGTTACGAAGCCTTTCCCTCGGTCCGTTCCGCCATGGAAGAGGCGTTAAGGCAGATGCCAGGGGCAAGGATCGGTGTTCTGCCCAAGGGGGGCGTGTCATTGCCGGTTTTAATGTCCTCCTGATAAATACGTTGCTCCATCCCGGAATAATGAACCTCCAGGTGAGGGGACATGCTATTCCAACAAGGAAGAATGCAGTAATAGTTCCAGGACAAGCCAGAGAAGGGACGGATACCCAATGCTGACAGATATCGAGATCGCGCAGAGAGCTGAATTAAAACCCATCGGAGAGATCGCAAGAGACCTGGGCATACCAGAGGAATATCTTATCCCATACGGCCATACGAAGGCCAAGGTGGATCTGGAGTTTTTCTCCAGGCTGTCAGATCGACCTGACGGGAAACTAATCCTGGTTACAGCAACGACACCGACTCCAGCAGGTGAGGGCAAAACCACTACCAACATAGGCTTGACCCAGGCCCTTGTAAAAATGGGCAAAAAGGCCATGCTATGTATCCGCGAACCTTCACTGGGGCCCTGCTTCGGCATCAAGGGAGGGGCAGCGGGGGGTGGGTTTTCACAGGTCCTTCCCATGGAGGATATCAATCTCCACTTTACCGGGGATATCCATGCGGTAAGTACTGCCCACAACCTGCTCTCGGCAATGATAGACAATCATATCCAGCAGGGCAACGAGTTGGGGATCGACCCGAGAAGGGTAACATGGCGTCGCGTTCTCGACATGAACGACAGATCCCTGAGGAATATCGTATTGGGCCTTGGGGGCAAACCCCACGGCATTCCCAGGGAGAGCGGCTTCGATATTTCCGTATCATCCGAGGTAATGGCGATCCTTTGCCTTTCCGAAAGCCTTAAGGATCTCAAGGAGCGCCTGGGGCGTATCGTCATAGGTTATACATGGAGCGGGGAAGCCATAACTGCAGCCGATCTGAAGGCACACGGAGCCATGACGGCCCTGTTGAAAGAAGCAATTAACCCCAACCTTGTGCAGACCATAGAACATGTCCCCGCTTTTGTACACGGAGGTCCCTTCGCCAACATCGCTCACGGGACCAATTCCATTACAGCCACAAGAATGGCCTTGAAGCTAAGGGACTATGTCGTGGTTGAAGCGGGTTTTGCCTCTGAACTGGGAGCCGAAAAATTCATGAACATAGTTTGCCGGAATGCCGGTTTTCACCCCGACGCGGTTGTCCTGGTCACGACAGTGAGAGCGCTGAAGATGCACGGCGGCGTCCCCAGGGAGGATCTGGGAAAAGAGAACATTGCCGCTCTTGAAAAAGGGGTTGAGAATCTCGAAGCTCACATCGACATCCTCTCCAGGTTCGGAGTCCCCGTAGTGGTCGCGCTGAACCGGTTCACATCGGATACAGCCAGTGAAACGGACCTTGTCAGCAAGGCGGCGGAAAAACACAAGGCCCGGATAGCTTTATCAGAAGTATGGGAAAGGGGCGGGGACGGAGGACTGGACCTTGCCGAGGCCGTTCTGGATGCCGTCCACAACGGGAAGAATGGTTATAAACCACTATACGAACTCTCACAACCGCTTGCCCGGAAGATAGAGGTCATTGCCAGGGAAGTTTACGGGGCCGAAGGTGTGGATTACACCCATTTGGCGGAACAGACCATTTCAGATCTTGAAGCAAGGGGTTATGGAAATTTCCCGGTATGCATGGCGAAGACACAGATGTCCCTTTCGGATGATCCTTCTGTGAAAGGGCGCCCGCGTGGTTTCAGGATAACCGTGCGGGAAGTGAGACTGTCTGCGGGAGCCGGGTTCATCGTTCCCATATGCGGGACGATCATGACTATGCCCGGCCTGCCGAAACATCCAGCGGCTGAGGCAATAGATGTCGATGATCAGGGCCTTACCACCGGCCTTTTCTAAGGCCGGATAAGGGGAAAGGGGATCTGGGATGTACCTTACGGATGAAGAGAAAAGAACACTTGATGGAAATTCGGGCCCCGGGAACCAGAAAGCGATGGAACTGCTCTATGCGCTGGGAAAAGCTTTCGATGCCGAGAGGCTGATACCTGTGTCCCGTGCCCATGTGGCCTTAAGCGGGCAGGAAGGCGATACCTACTGGTGCGGTCTCCTGGTGGACGGAGGTGCCCGCTGCAAGGTCGTCCCGACAACAAACCCTGCCTGGGATGTAGAGGGTCTTTCCAGGAGGTTCGATGTGACTGATGACGAACTGGAACTGGCAGTCAGGACAGTTGACGTCTACAGAAGGATCGGGGCGGAGTTGACGTTTTGCTGCACCCCCGGTCTTGGCACGAATGTACCGCTCTTCGGAGAGCATGTGGCATTTTCTGAATCCAGCGCGACTCCCTATGTTAATTCTGTCCTTGGAGCGCGAAGCAACAGGGAGTCCTCTGTCAGCGCACTGGCCTCTGCGGTTATCGGGAAAACGCCACTTTACGGACTGCACCTGGAAGAGAACAGGAAAGGTGATTTTCTGGTTGTTGTCGAGGCCTCAATGAATGAGCCCTATGATTGGGGAATTCTCGGCTGGTATATCGGGCGTTTCGCCGGATCGAGGGTCCCGGTGCTTCGATTCAGAAACCTGGATCGCCGTCCGTCTGTGGAAGACCTCCTTTACCTGGGCGCTGAGTTGAATACCAGCGGAGCAGTCCCTGTTTATCACATAGAGGGACTGACGCCTGAGGCACTTTCATGGCCGTCGGTTTTCAAAGGCAAGACCCCAGAAGCTGAGTTGATCGTCGGCGACAGGGAACTCAAAGAACAGGAAGAAACTCTTTCCGAGAATAAAGGTCCTATCAACCTTGTGATGCTCGGATGCCCTCAATACACCTACTCCCAGATCAGAAGGGTGGAGGAACTTTTTAAAGGGCGCAGGGTGAAGGATGGCGTCGGGTTCTGGATCCTGACCTCCTTCGATGCACTGGAACTGGCATCACGGTCCGGGGAGAAGGAGAGATTGCAAGAATCGGGTGTAGAACTGGTGGCCGACACATGCATCGATGAACCATGCTGGAAGTCCTTCGAAGGAGGCCTGGGTATGACAGATTCTCCAAAATGCGCCTACTACAGGGAAAGAAGAGGGCAGCCCTTTGTTATCAGAAGGTTATCCGAATGCGTGGAGGCCGCCGTCCGGGGGGAGGTCTGCTGATGGAAAAGGGGACAAAGACATTCAGCTGCAGGCCGATCGTATCGGGAAAGGCATCCGGGGAGGCGATCGTCTCAGAGGAACCTATGTGTTTTTACCTGTGTGACCCCAAAACTGGTGAGGTTATCGAAAAAAACCACCCCCTCAGGGGTCGGTCCATCGCGGGAAAGGTTTTGGTGCTGAAGTCAGGTAAAGGCAGTTCCGTTGTCCAGGTGGACGGCTTTTACCAGCTTTGGGCAAAAGGCAACCTTCCCGCGGCAATTATCGTGAAGGATACCGAACCTGTCCTGGTATCTTCCGCTGTAGTTGTAAGTACGGTAATGGTCGACAGAATGGAGGAGGACCCGTTCGAAGTAATTAGTGACGGAGACTGGGTCGAAGTTGATGCCGAAAGCGGTATCGTCGAGGTCCGGCCGAAAGAACTTTAGCCTGTTATACAAATCTTTCGGCTTAACATGAGGGGAGGGAGAAACAAGGAGGTCAGTCGAGTCCAGAAACTGACGAAACGTAAGATCTAAACAAGGGCTGTAAATATTAATCTTGAATAAGGAGGGAATCCCTATGAAAAGGAACCGCTGTCTGGGAGTGCTTTTGACCATGGTGTTTGTTTTCGCCTTTGCCCTTCCCATTTTTGGAGCTGATTTCACGCTGAAGGTGGGAACCATAGTTTCCGAGACCCACCCTGACTACATTGTCATGCACAACGTATTCAAACCTCTCGTTGAGACCAACTCGAAGGGCAGGATCGCGGTGGAGATCTATCCTCACGGCCAGCTTGGCTGGGACAGGGAAATGACTGAAGCTGTCCAGCTGGGTACACTCGAGATCTGCATACCGGCCACCGCCGCGTTGTCAGGGTTCGACCCGACGATCCAGATCCTTGATCTTCCGTACCTCTTTGAGAACAAGGAACAGGCTTTTGCGGCCCTGGATGGAGAATTGGGACAAAGGATCAATAGCCACCTTCCCGAACTGGGGTTCGTCAACCTGGGTTATCCCCAGAACGGGTTCAGGCATGTTACGAACAACGTCAAGCCTATTTATGAACCCAAAGACCTTCAGGGGCTGAAGATCCGGACCATGCAGATCCCGGCTCATGTCGATTACTTCAAGTCAATTGGGGCAAACCCGACGCCGATGAGCTGGGGGGAACTTTACACAGCAATGCAGCAGGGAACTGTCGACGGCCAGGAGAACCCCATCGAGATGATCTATGATGGAAAATTCTTTGAAGTTCAGAAATATACTTCCATGACGGGTCACTTCTATTCGGCGACGATGCTGCTCACCAGCAAGGCGTTTCTGGACAAGCTGCCTGAAGACCTGAGAAAGGTTGTAGTGGATGCCGGAAGGATGTTCGTGCTGGCCCAGAGGGATATGATAGCGAAACTTGAACTGGATCGTATCGAGGAACTCAAGGCGAAAGGCATGCAGTTCAATCAGCTTTCTCATGAACAGCTCCAGGTGTTCAAGCGTACGGCTGATCCCATTTATGACAAGTATGAGGAGATCATAGGCAAGGAGATCATGGATATCGCCCGTGAAATAAGAAAGTAGATAATCTGGCACATGAGAAAGGCATCCTGCGGGCTCTCCGGGGCATCCACCCCGGAGAGCCCGCAGGATAAGTCCGACAGGGATGCAAGGTAACTTGGAAGATCAATTTTGAAGATCCATTGAACGTAATTCTTGAGGCGCGGGACGACAGTTGTCCTGGGTAAAAGATCTATCTTAAATGGATTATGGGGGAAACACATGAAGACTTTGAAGGATACGGGGCTTCTGCATGGTTTCAACACCCTGGTCAAGTGGTTTCTTGCTATTACGTTGGGAGTCATGTCTTCACTTGCCTTTTACCAGGTTGTCATGAGATACGTCTTCAATAATGCCTCCCACTGGAGCGAGGAACTGGTGATATTTTTGTTCATCTGGTGCAGTTTCGTGGCTGCGGCAATCGGCATCAGAGAACATATTCACATAGGCGTCGACGTTTTTCAGAAACTTCTCCCCAAAAAACTTATCCCCCTCACTGAGATCCTGGTCAACCTCGGGATAATGGTCTTTTCGGGATATCTGGTCCACTACGGGTGGATAGTTGTTCAGATAACCAGAAAGCAGTATTCCCCGGCTCTCAGGATACCAATGAGCTGGGTATACCTGTCTGTACCGGTAATGGGGCTGATGCTTCTCCTGTATTGTTCACTTGAAGTCGTTTCCGCGTGGAAGAGGTTTTCCGAAGGAGGGGGTGTCTAGCTATGCTGTATGCCCTTGTCTCGACGCTTATCATCTGTTTCCTGTTAAACGTTCCCATAGGGTTTGCCCTTGGCATGTCTGCTTTGGCAAGTCTTATCGTGTCAGGAACCCTGCCGATTACGATGATCCCCCAGCGAATGGTCGCAGGAGCCAACTCCTTCCCGCTACTTGCGATCCCGTTCTTCATGCTGGCCGGAGCTATCATGGAACGCGGGGGTGTATCGAGAAGGATAGTTAACCTGGCAAGCGCTCTGGTAGGTCATATCTCCGGGGGACTTGCAGCCGTATCCATCGTTGCCTGCACTTTCTTTGCCGCTATTTCCGGCTCCACGGCCGCCACCGCGGCAGCCGTCGGTGAACTGACGATCCCGGAAATGGAGAAACGCGGTTACCAGAAGTCCTATGCCTCGGCAGTGGTGGCTTCCGCATCCTGCCTGGGAGTTATCATCCCCCCGAGCATAACCATGGTAGTCTTCGGGATCGTGGCAAACGTATCGGTGGGACAGCTTCTCATAGGCGGCATCATTCCGGGACTTTTTCTTTCATTGATCCTTCTGTGTGTGAATTACGTGAGATCCCGACAGCTGGGTTATCCAACGGAAACGAGACAGTCGTGGAAACAACGCTGGCACACCTTTTCTGACGCTGTATGGGGTCTTATGATGCCATTTATCATCCTGGGAGGGATCATGTCGGGTGTATTCACCCCCACTGAATCGGCGGCCATAGCAGTTGTTTACGGCCTCTTCGTGAGTTTTTTCATTTACAAGGAGATCAAGGTCAAGGACCTGGTCCCTATCTTCTACAAGGCCTCTTTGAATTCTGCCATGATCATGCTCCTTATCGCCGCTGCCACCCCGTTTGGCTGGGTCATGACAGTTGAAAAGGTGCCCCAGATGTTCTCAAGCGCGATCCTGGGACTCTCCACAAACATGTACGTGATCTATCTACTGATGCTCGTTACCTACCTGGTAATGGGAACATTCATGGAGACCGGGGCCATTATTCTCCTTGTCGTTCCGATCTTTGCGCCCATCGCGCAGACCCTGGGGATCGACATGATCCACTTCGGCGTGGTAACGGTTGTCGCCCTGGCCATTGGAATGGCGACTCCTCCCGTGGGCATAGCGCTTTTTGCTACTTGCGGGATAGCCAACATCTCCATTGAACAATTGACCAGGAAGATCCTTCCCTTCCTGGTAGCCCTTATTGCGGGCCTTTTGATCCTGGCCTATGTTCCTGTTATTACGACATTTTTGCCCAGGCTCCTGTTCTGAGTTCTGTGTTATTTCTTCAATATGAATGTCACCGCCAAGGGAATAGATCTTATATAAAGAAAACCTAAAGGAGGAAACGAAACATGTCAGGAAAAGCGGAGATCCTTTACGAGGTGAAGGCTCAGCGGGGTGACAAGCTCCGCTGTAAGGGCTGGAAGCAGGAAACTATCCTGAGGATGCTCGAGAACAACATGGAGAACGCGGAGTATCCCGAGAGGCTGGTCATTTACGGAGGCAACGGAAAATGTGCGCGCAACTGGGAGTCCTATCACGCAATAGTCAGATCCCTCAAGGAACTGGAAGATGATGAAACCCTTGTAGTCCAGTCCGGCATGCCTGTGGCTGTCTTCAAGACCCATCGTTTTGCTCCTGTAGTTGTAATGGCTACTACCAATATCATGAAAGCCACCTGGCCGATCTTCTACGATCTGGAAGCCAAAAACCTGACGATATTCGCTCAGTACACTGCGGCTCCATGGGAATATATAGGGACCCAGGGCGTCATCGAGGGTACATTTGAGACGCTGAATGCTGTAGCCATAAAACACTTCAACGGGTCACTGAAGAACAGGATCTACCTCACCGCCGGGGCCGGGGGAATGGGCGGCAACCAGAGCTGGGCCATGAAGATGCACGGTGGAGTGGCTATCATCGTCGATGCTGATCGCAAGATACTTGAGCGAAGGACAAAGAAGGATTACCTGGATGTTATCGTAGACTCCATGGGTGAAGCCATAAGCCTGGCAAAGGAACACGTCGCAAAGGAAAAACCCGTTGCTATAGGCGTAGTAGGCAACGCCGCCGACTGTTTTGAAGAAGCCTGGGAAATGGGTTTCATGCCCGACGTAATGAGCGAAATGTGCCCCTGCCATGACCCTGCTTCCTACATCCCTTCCGGTTATACACCGGAAGAAGCAAGAAAACTCCGCAACAGCGACCTGAAGACCTACCTTGAGAAAGCTCGAGACAGTATGAAGCGTCAGCTCAAGGTTATGCTCCAGTATCTTGACAAGGGTGTTCCTGTTTTCGAATACGGGACCAGCATCCGGAAAGAGTGCCGTGATGCCGGTTTCCCTGAAGAGGAGGCGATGAAGCTGCCCGCTTTTGTGGCTGACTACATCCGCCCCCTCTTTTGCGAGGGTCGAGGCCCGTTCCGATGGACCTGCATTTCAGGGGATCCGGGAGATCTTGACCGGACCGACAAACTCGCGCTGGAACTTTTCGGCGATGACCCGATCGTGGGCCGCTGGATAAGGCTGGCCCATGAACATCTCCCTATCGAAGGACTCCCGGCAAGGGTTTGTTACATGGGCTTTGGACAGAGAAAGAAATTTGCCCTCGCGGTAAACGAACTGATAAAGAAGGGCGAGATCAAGGGTCCTGTCGCTTTCTCAAGGGACAATCTGGACTCCGGCTCGATCGTCAATCCAACCTTTGAGTCTGAGCGCATGAAGGATGGCGGAGACCTGATATCCGACTGGCCCATGCTCAACGGTCTGCTCAATGCCTGCGGAATGTGCGATCTTATAGCAATCCAGGCCAATTATTCAATGGGGGAAGCGGTACATACCGGTGTTACTCAGATCGCTGACGGAACTGATGAGGCTGCCATGCGCCTGGAAGTCGCAATGACAGTGGATTCAGGGATCGGTGTTATTCGCCATGCACAGGCAGGATATGAGAGCGCAAAGGATGTTGCCAACGGCAAAGGCGATCTGACCGATGAAAGCATCAAGGTTCCGCTCTGGTGGGAACCGGCAGAGAAAGTCACTTTCGGGCCGGAGGAGTAGCAGTTCAAGGTTATCATCTGCTGCGGGGAGGCCCCTGGCCTCCCCGCCTTTCTGTATGGAAATCTGAAATGGCAGAATGCGCGTAATTTGGGGGTGTTTTATTTTGAAAATTGAAGCTGATCTGGTAATTCAAAATGCTTCACAGCTCCTGACCTGTTCTCAGGAAGCCCCTGACCTTGTGGGGCTTGTAAGGAACGGCTGGATGGCTCTTCGAGGTGGGGAGATCATAGCCGTAGGAGATCAGGCCGATGTCAAGTCCTCGGTCTCCCTTGACGTGGCGGAAGTCATAGACGCAGCAGGAAAGGTAGTAGCTCCAGGTTTTGTAGACTGCCACACCCATCTCGTGTTTGGCGGCTCCAGAGTTGAAGAATATTCTGCCCGGCTGGTTACCGATGACCCGGAAGAGCTAAGGCGAAGGAATGTTCCTACCGGGATAATGGTATCCGTGGAGCAAACCCGCGCTGCTTCTGCGGATGAACTTTACAGGCAATCGGCACAGAGGCTGGAAGAGATGATCCTTTCAGGGACAACAACGGTCGAAAGCAAAAGCGGGTACGGACTGGACATGGAAACGGAACTCCGGATCCTCGAAGTGAACCGCAGACTTGAACACAATTACCCCGTAGAAGTGGTTTCAACATTTCTTGGAGCTCATGGATGGCCGCCCTCCATGAAAAAAGAGGATTACATTGATCAGCTGACAAAGGAGATGATACCGGCCGTATCCGGAGCAGGTCTCGCCGAATTTTGTGATATCTGGTGTGACGAAGGACATTACACTGCTTCAGAGTGCCGATATGTGCTGGAGGCGGGGCGTGGATCAGGATTTGAGCCAAAGATCCACACCGGAGCCTATTCGCATATAGGGGGGGCCGACCTGGCCGCCGAAATGAAAGCGGTGTCGGCGGATCATCTCAATTTCACCCCCCGGGAGTCCCTCCGGAGACTTGCCGGGGCAGGTGTTACCGGTGTCCTCCTCCCAGGAATTGATTTTGCGGTGCGTCATCCGAAGCCCTTCAACCCCGTTCCGATGATAGAGGAGGGGCTGGAAATAGCTCTGGCGACCAATTGTTGTCCAGGTTGCTGGTGTACCTCCATGCCTTTGATAGTTCAACTGGGATGCAGAAATCACGGTCTGTCGCCCGAGCAGGCGATCCGTGCTGCCACTTTAGGAGGCGCCAAAGCGCTGCTTCGGCACGAAAAGACAGGATCCCTGGAAAAGGGGAAGAGAGCCGATATCCAGATATGGAATATCGACCGCTACGAGGATCTTGTCTATCACCTGGGCAGTCCCATGGTTGATACCGTAATTCAGAAAGGCAGGACGATCGTTTCCGGCGGCCGACCGGTCTGGAATACAATCTCATGATATGTGAAACAGGAGGGATCAAATTGCCGGTTCAGGAAGTCATTGAAAAGATATGGAATACAAGGAATTTTGACGTGGGCGGGGGCGCCGCTTCGTCGATCGCGGGATCGATGGCCGCAGGCCTGGGTGGAATGGTTGCCCGTCTTTCCATCGGAAAAAACCATGGACTTGAGGATATAGAGTACGAAAAGATAGCGTGTAAAATGGACTCACTGTGCCAGGACCTTATCTCGGGGGCAATTGAAGACGAACAGGCCTTTCTCGGGATAAGGGCGGCTTTTTCCCTTCCCAGGGGCTCCGAAGAGGAAAAGATAAAGCGCAGGGATGCCGTGGAAAATGCCGCCGTAAAGGCAGCCGAAGTTCCGCTGGAGAACGGCAAAATGGCTGCCCGGGTATTGGACCTTTGCAGGAACCTCGTTGGCTGTTCCAATCCGGCAGCCGGATCGGATCTTGATGTGGGGATGATGCTTGCCAGAGCCGCAGTGAGAGGGTGTGCCCTTAACATTGATGCCAACCTGCCGCTGATCAGATCACCGGAGAAAAACAATTTGCTCAGGGAGGCTTCAGAAGACCTCAAAAATCTCCGGGGCTGAGACAATTAAGGTCAACGTGATCTCCCACAACCTCTCTGCTCGAGGTCAGTTATTTTTACTAAGGAGGTGCATTGCAATGAAACAGATCCTTCTTTGCGAACTTAATATGAGCGAGGGTACCGATAAAGAAAAGATCGAGGCCGTTTCCGGGGAACTTCGAAATACCGAGGGTATCACCATTATAGACATCGACTCGGACAAAGATCATAACAGGACTGTATATACATGGATCGGAGAGCCGGAATGTGTTTTGCGGGGTGCTGTCAATATTTCTTCAAAAGCCCTGGAACTCATCAATATGGCAGAACACAAGGGTAGCCATCCCCGGATGGGTGCCATCGACGTCGTTCCCTTCGTGCCTGTGAGAAACGTCAGCAAAGAAGAGGCCCTTGTTATAGCCGAACGCTACGGTGGCTGGCTGGGTTCTGTCGGGGTGCCGGTCTATTATTATGAGGAAGCCGCGAAAAGACCTGAGAGGGAAAGCCTTGTGGCGATCAGGAAGGGACAATACGAGGCGCTGCCCGAAAAGATGAAGGATGAGTTCTGGCGGCCCGATGAAGGTCCTTTTTCCTTTGTGCCAAGGAGCGGCGCAACCGTAACCGGAGTACGTTTCCCGCTTGTAGCTTTCAATGTCAACCTTCGTACCGATGAGCTGGAGATCGCCAGGGAGATCGCGACAAGGATGAGATTCAGCAGCGGCGGGTTGCGTTTTGTCAGGGCGATCGGCCTCCCGCTTGAAGAAAAAAGGATGGTTCAAGTCTCCATGAACCTTACAAACTACGAAAAAACTCCCATTCCGGTGGTCTACAATCTGATAAAAACACTGGCAGAAAGCTATGGAGTTACGATCGCGGAGGCAGAACTGGTTGGACCTGTGCCGATGGCGGCCTTACAGGACGTCGTCCGAACCTGTCTTCAGGTTCATAAATTCGAGATCGACCAGATCATCGAATCCCATTTACTGGGCTGAAGATCTCCTTCCCACTCCCGATCAGCCATTTATGATGACTAGTCAGGCAACTTGTTTTAAACTGAAATTATCAGCAGGAATAATGGAGGTTCATATCTTCATCAAGATCAGGAGGGAATGGCATGAGCAAGGCAGTGAACATTGACTGGAGCAACCTGGGTTTCAAATACACCAAGACCGATCTTCGCTATGTTTCAAGGTGGAAGGACGGGAAATGGGACGAGGGCAAACTGACCGGGGACAACACCATCTGCGTCAGCGAGGCCTCCAACGTGTTCCATTACGGGCAATGCTGTTTCGAGGGGTTGAAGGCCTACCGGACGAAAAAAGGCAGCATACAGCTTTTCCGGCCGGACCAGAACGCCAGGAGGATGCAGGACAGCTGCAAAAGGGTGATGATGCCAGATGTGCCGGTGGACAAGTTCCTGGATGCCTGCACCCAGGTAGTGAAGGCGAATGAAGCCTACGTTCCGCCCTATGGTACTGGCGCTACGCTTTACCTTAGGCCATTCGTCATAGGAGTCGGGGACGTAATAGGGGTTTCACCCGCCCCGGAGTATATCTTCAGCGTTTTCTGCCTGCCAGTAGGTGCTTACTTCAAGGGGGGGCTTTCACCGGTGAACTTCATCGTTTCTGAATACGACAGGGCTGCCCCCTTTGGAACGGGAGCCGCAAAGGTGGGGGGGAATTACGCGGCCAGCCTGATGCCTCATGAACTGGCGAAAAAAGAGGGTTTTGCCGACTGCATATACCTCGACGCGGCGACCCATACAAAGATAGAGGAAGTAGGAGCGGCAAACTTCTTCGGGATCACCAGGGACGGCAGGTTCGTCACTCCGGACTCACCTTCAATACTGCCCAGTGTTACCAGGAAAGCCCTTCTTACGGTCGCGAAGGACTATCTCGGCATCGGGGCTGAGGAAGGGGATGTATTCATCGACAGGCTGGATGAGTACGCCGAGGCTGGTGCCTGCGGGACAGCGGCAGTGATTACACCCATAGGTGGCATCCAATACAAGGGGAAACTCCATGTTTTCTTCAGCGAAACAGAAGTCGGCCCGGTCACGAAAAAGCTTTACGACACACTCACGGGAATTCAGTTCGGGGACATAGAAGCCCCCGAGGGGTGGATCCACAAAGTCAAATAGCGCTACAAAGGAGCCATTGCCATGCCTGATCTCCCGGGAAGCCTCCTGTTAAAAAGGGTAGTGGAGCCTGGCTTCTGCTCCGGCTGCGGGCTTTGCGCAGGGATATGCCCTTCTTCGGCTCTGGAGATGGGACTCAACGGAAAAAAGGAACTGGTGCCATTCATGAAGGGGCATTGTTCGGGCTGCATGCTCTGCCTGGATATATGCCCCTTTTCCGGTGAAGGCCCGTCCATTGATGATGTCTCGCAAACCCTTTTCGGACAACTTCCGGGGTTGAACAGAAAGGATGAGACCGGGTCATTCCTGTCGGCGTGGGAAGGTTATGCCCTCAGGGGGGAATTCAGGACCAGGGGTGCCTCCGGAGGAATGGCATCGTGGTTTTTAACGAAGGTCCTTGAAGAAGGGGTCGCAGATGCTGTCATCTCCGCAGGACCTGACGAAAGAAGACCGGGCACCTGGACCTTCATAAGGACCCGAAACCCCGATGAGGTTATATCCCGGGCGGGCTCGGTCTACCACCCGGTTCCCTTCGATGAGGCTGTCAGGACCATTCATTCTGAACAGACCGGCGAACGGCTGGCGGTGGTGGCTTTGCCGTGCCTTGCCTACGGCCTCAGGAAAGCCATGAGGAAGATCCCGCTCCTGGGTGAGAAAATTGTACTTCTGGCCTCCCTTACCTGTGGCCTTATGCCAACCCGCCGTTATTCCGATTATATTTCACTGGAATCGGGGATACTTCCGGAGGATATGGGATGCATCAATTTCAGGCTCCCCCCCAAAGAACCCGACAGCGGCAATTACAGGCATGTTGCCATATCCCGCGATAGGGAGCCAGGAAAGCCGGTCCCCGTAAAAGGGGTCCCCGATTTCCTCTGGGGGCATGGGGGCTTTATCCAGGGAGGCTGCCTGGTCTGCGACGATGTTTTCGGAGAGACCGCAGACGTGGTTTTCATGGACGCGTGGCTTCCAGAATATTCACGGGAAACCAGGGGCAATTCGATCGTCCTTTGCCGGACCCCCGCTGCCGATAGCATCGTCAGGAATGGCATCACGGGAGGGGAGTGCCTTGCCCGGGAAATTGGAGCTGACAGGCTGGTCCTTTCGCAGGGAGAAACACTGAGGATCAAACGCCTGCTACTTGCCGGAAGGCTTGCCAGGCTCGAGGAAAAGGGTGTCACTTACCCCCGGAGAAGGGTAACACCTGACAGGAAGGTTTACAGGGATAACGAAGAATATTTCCTTCTCTGCGAAAGACTGAGAAAAGCCATAGATGACCTCCCCCTGGAGACCTTTGAGGACCTGGGTACATTCCGAAGTGCCGTGGAAAAGCTTATGGGAGAAGAAAAGAGATCCCGGGAAGGCTAACTGCCCACTGGCATGGGTTTTATCATCCAGCCCATAACTGCGGCCACGAAACAGAATGTCCCGGCTGCCATGTAGGCCCAGATGTACCCCCCCGTGCTATCAACTATGGCTCCGGCCAGTATCGGTCCCACGATACCCCCGACCCCCCAGGCTGTGAAAAGGATGCCATAGTTCAATCCCAGGTTTTTTGTCCCGTAAAAATCGCATACCGCCGATGGGTAGACAGAAAGCATGGCCCCATAGGCGAAGGTGACAACTCCGGCCCCGAAAAGGATCGTCCCGAAGGAGCGGAAAAGAGGGAAGGCAAGGAGAACGGCACCCTGGCACAGGTAAAGGAACATCATCGTCTTCGATCTTCCGAGCCTGTCTGATATCATCCCTGCCATAGGCCTCCCTGCCGAGTTGAAGATAGCTATGGCTGCTACAAGAAGAAAGCCTATGTCCTGCCCTGTCTGGATCGAGGCGATCTTTGAAAGGTGGCCTATGACCATAAGGCCCGCCAAAGCCCCTGCCGCGAACATGACCCACATCTGAAGGAACTGCGGGGTCCTGACCATCTCCCGCCAGGTGTAGTCCCTGGAGGCAGCAGGGGTTGATGTCGCGGGACAATTAATGTGAATTATTGGATTTTCCGGTGTTTTGAGGAACTGGGCCAGGAAAACTACCACTATCATAAAAGCAATGCCAAGGGTCCTGAAGGCATTCAGGATACCGAAAGAAGAGATAAGGAACCTTGTCAGAGGGGCTATGTAAAGTGATGCCAGCCCGAACCCGGCGACCACTATTCCCGTGATAAGTCCTTTTTTTTGTGGTGGGAACCATTTTATTGCAGCCGGGGTAGTGGAAGCGTATCCCATACCTATGCCTGAACCCGCCAGAACCCCGAAGCCGATGACCATTCCGGTGACACTCGGGAAAAAACTGGCAATTATCAAGCCGGTCCCGACAAGGATGCCGGCGACGGTAGAAACAAGTCTGGCTCCGAACAGGTCCTGGAGCCTTCCCCCGGGGATCATCAGCAGCGCAAAGAAGAGTATGGCAAAGGTGTAGGGGAGTGATGCCTGTGTACTCGACCACCCCTGGCTCTGTGTTATGTTCCCCGCAAAGATGCTCCAGGAGTAAAGAACCCCGAAGGTCAGGTTGATCCCCGTTCCGGCCAGAACGACGATCCATCCGGTCCTGTTGTGGTTATTCAAAATACGACCTCCCAGGCAAAATATTACGGAGTTTAGCACAAACGTCAGATCCGTCCTAATTACAAAAATCTCCATGTCAGGGAGCCGTGTATCAGGGAACGCGACTGAAAACCGGTGACCGGATGAACGAAAGTAGTTTGTCCTTATTGACAGATTGTCGACAAACGACATAATAATGGTAACTCTTTTTCAGGAAACCGGAAGGGGGTTGAAGATTGCCCAGGGAGAATCGTTTTTTTCACGAGAACCTGAACCGGAAAGTGGCCGAATACCTCCGTGAAGAGATCCTCTGGTCCGGAAGATTCAAAACGGGTCAGCACATTCAGGAGATGGATATCGCCGAACAGCTGAACATCAGCCGTGCCCCCGTCAGGGAGGCTCTTAGGGAACTTGAGCACCAGGGGCTTGTCAATTATCTCCCCAGAAGAGGCACCTTTGTCGCGACCTTTGACCACGACGATTTTCTCGAGATCGTGGACATAAGGTACATGATCGAATCAAGGGTCCTTGAGACTATAGTAGTGAACCGGAAACTTACCCCTGGCGACATCATGGGACTTCGCGGTATCGTGGATGACATGGTAGCCCTTGCAGGCAATGATGCCCCCATGGAGAACAAGGTTACTGATTTTTCAGAGAAGGATATCAGTTTTCACAAATTTATCTGGGAGAGGTCAGGGCGAAAGTGGAGTTACAAGATCCTGACCGACATGTATTACCAGCTGAGACTTGCAATGATGCAGGATATGATCATGGAGCAGGATATGAAGGTTTCCGCTGAAATGCACTACGGAATAATCGACTCACTTGAAAACAACGACCTGGAGGGGGCAAAGAAAACGCTTCTCCGGCATATTTTCACATTATGGCGGGAATCAGACCGGAATAGAGAGGTTAAAGGTGCTCTTATCGAAAGACACTTCGGTGGTGTGCTGGAGACATAAAAGTGTGTTGCCAATTATGACAGGGAGGGTTCAATATGGACGGCAAAAAGTTCGAGTACTTATCGGTCAGTGATGCTCCAAGGATAGTTGTTACACCTCCGGGGCCCAGGTCCCTTGAAATACTCAAGATGCAGGAGGATCTTGAGAGTTCCTCCGTTTCATACCCAAAGGGTATGCCCATGGCTCTCGAGCGGGGCAAAGGGGCTACGCTGGAGGATGTGGACGGCAACATCTACATTGACTGTTTTTCGGGGGCGGGGGTAATGGCACTGGGGCATGGTCACCCGGAAGTTCTGAAGGCTGCCCACGAACAGATAGACAAGATCACCCACACCCTTGATATTCCGAGCGAAACAAGGATGAAGATGGTCAAGGCCCTTCGCGGCATACTTCCGAAAGAGCTGAGCCGGGTCTTTTTCGGCGGCCCCACAGGATCTGATGCCGTTGAACAGGCAATAAAGCTTGCAAGGTTCAACACACAGCGCTACGGAATAATTGCCTTTGAGGGCGCCTATCACGGGATGACCGGTGCCTCGCTGGCTGTGACAAGCGACAGCGGGCACCGGGACGGTATCGGTCCTCTCGTGCCGGGAGTCCAGTTCATACCTTTCCCCTACAGGTACCGTAACCCCTTCGGTTGTCCGGAAGAGATGGTCGACGAATTTGCCGCCGAGAACCTGGAGCGTGTTCTTGATGACTCTCATTCGGGCTACTCCAAACCCGCAGCTGTTATTCTGGAAGCGGTGCAGGGTGAGGGCGGAACCATTATCCCTACCCCCAGATTCCTCCAGAGGGTTAGGGAGATAACAAAGGCGCATGGAGTGCTCATGATATGCGACGAGATACAGTGCGGGCTTGGACGAACAGGGAAAATGTTCGCCTTTGAGCACGCCGGGATCGTCCCCGACATCATTACGATAAGCAAGGCCCTTGGCGGAGTCGGTTTCCCGATCTCGGCAATAGCCTTCAGGGAAGAACTTAACACCATGCCTACCGGTAAAAGCATAGGGACCTTCCGCGGCAACATGGTGGCTTTTGCGGCAGGAGCTGCCGCCCTGAACTGGATGGTCGACAACCAGGTGCCTGAATACGCGGCAGAACTCGGGGAAAAGGCTATGGCACGATTCAAGGAGATTGAAAAGAACTCCAAGATTCTCGGGGAGGCCAGGGGTATCGGACTGATGATCGCCCTTGAGATAGTTGAGGACAAGAAATCAAGGAAACCGGCCACGGATCTGACAAAAATGGTAAGAAAACTGGCCCATCAGCGGGGGGTTATGATCGAGGTTGGGGGGCACCACAACAACGTGGCAAGGCTGCTGCCCCCGCTGATAATCTCTGAGGACCTCCTGATGAAGGCCGCGGACGTCCTTGAAGGAGTGCTGAAGGAATTGGAATAGGTCCTTCAGGCACCAATGAGACAGGGCTTCAGAGCGAACAAGGCCTGAAGATCATTTCACCACAGGACACAGAGAAAACGCTTGCCACAGACCACTGAACATGGACAGTGATCCCTTATGAAACGTAGTTATTGAAGGTTAACCAATGCTGCGGCGAGTTTTTCGCGAATGCGGGAGTGATGTGATCCTGACCAGTATACCTGACCGCAGCCGGGACATCTGGTGAAACGCTCGTACATGAGCCTCGTCAGGGGTTCCAGCCTTTCTATCACGTCCCCCTTGTCCGTACGAACAAGGGGGACGTTGCATTTGGGGCACCGGGTGAACAGTTCTATCCGGTCCTTTAGCCCGAAGAAATGGATCACTTCGGCCAACTGTTCCCAGGGGTGTTGGGACCGGATGAGGTGCCCCCACAAGACCCGGTTGCGTTTCAGCAGTTCCTTGTCCCTGGTCAGAAGGATCCTTCTGTCTTTCCCGGCAACATCCGCAATTTGTGCATCCCCCCAATGAGGGTCATAAAGGGTGTCGAACCCCGTAAGCCTTAGAAGGCTGGCAAGGCGGGCCACATTAACGTCTACCACGAAGGCTGACCGGTCGAATGGTTCCGGAAAGAGAAGCGAGGGCCTGGATACGTCAACGGGGGGTTTATGGGGATGTATATCAAGCGTCTCGCCCCAATGCGGAATGTACTGGAACGACCTGTTACGGTTGCCGGAAACTATGGAACCCACTTCGGTGTGAGGTACTCCCCGGGACTCAACGAGATCCTTGACAGGCGCCAGCCGGCTCAGGTCACGACAGGGTTCCGGGAACCTGTGCAAACCGTTGAGCATATCAGCAAGATCCCCGTGAAAGATCAGCCGTACATTCATCGCGGATCATTTTCCCCTGAGGCCGGGTACTCCCGCACCGATGACAGCCTTTTCGATCTTTTCGAACCCCTGCAGTGCTGTCCCCCAGATCGTGTATTCCTTGCCGTTTTTCATTGTTACCCTGAATCCCTGGTCTCGTCTCCCCTTCTGGACGAGTAACGGCACGGTTGCCCTGAGTGAGAACAGGGAGGCAAAAGCGCTCAGCCATTTCATCCATTCAGGCATGGTATACCTGATCGTCCCCGCTTCGGCCATTTCTTCGAACCTCAGGTATTGCCGTCCCCGTATCGTGTCCATGATCATCCCTTCGGAGGTTATAATTACCTGAAGGCTTTCGTACCATGCCGCTATAACGTTGAGCGAAAGGAACAGAATTCCGAAAAGTGCCAAACATATCAGGACCGCAAGAGGCGCACCTTGCGAAACTGCCATTGCTCCCAGGAAGCACAAGAGCCCGCACATCCCGAAGCCTATAAGATCTGGCAGTATCACTGCCCTGACCCTGCCATGTCTGAGGGCTCCATCCATTTTCGGGGGCCAGGGTATCATGAAATAACCAGCCACTCCGGCAAGTAAAAGAAACAAGGCAGATACCGGGCGTGAACCCTGTGATGGAACAAGGAGCGAGATCGATGAAAAAAGTCCGGCAAACAACAGGATCCTTCTTATGAAAGCTGCCATTTTATTGCCTCCCGTGAAGTCAGTCAGGCAAAGTCCTGGTACGGTGCGGAAAACCATTGCCGGTTCTCTTTTGTGTCAATTTTATCAGAGTACGATGATGTGAAGTGCCGGTTTTCGGGAAAGCCGGGAAGAGCTTTTGGCCCGGAAATTTGTAAAGTGTTTTGATATTATCTACATAGATCCGGATCTTGACTACGAACTGGAGGTTTATCTATGGCGGGGGACGAAACCGTTTTTGGAGTTATTGGAGGCAACCTTAAACTCGGGATCTTCAAGTCGGCATACGCCGCGTTGGTTCTGACAGATCGGCGCCTTATTTACGTTTTTGTGACCAGACAGATGACAAATGACGCCATAAAAAAGGCCGGGGAAAAAGCCAAAGCTGAGGGCAAAGGGTTGTTTGGCAAGATGGGTGCTACTATGGCCGCTTCTGCAGACCTTCTGAGGAATTTTGCCTCGATGGATCCCGAGGAAGTTATGGCACTGAATCCCGAAAATTTTGCTATCCCCGTTGACAGTGTGACCAGGGCCAGACTCGACAGGATAAGCAGAAAAGACCACGAGGGAGATTACCACGGAGAGTCTATTGAACTTCACGTCGAAACTCCCCAGAGGAAGCTTAAACTTACGGTCAATTTCATGACATCGACCCCTGAGGTTATTCTCAGGAGATCCCTCGGCAATAAAGTTGTTCGAGGAAAACATTACTAAAGGAGTGAACCCTGAAGATGAGATCCCATATCAGATCCCTTTTTACGAACTTCCTGGTCTTCTTTTTGACGGCGGCCTGCATCGTGTCCTTTACGGCAGGGATGTCAGACTCTTTCACTCCCCCTCCCCTGCCGGGAGAAGAGGAGCAGGGAGGCAGCGAAAATCCTCCACCTCCCCCCCCGCCTCCTGCTGTTGGCTCTTCGGAGGAGAAACCGGATCCTTCAGCCGTCCCCACTGAAAAGCCGGCTCCGAAGCCCCAGCCGAAACCGAAGCCTAAACCTAAACCACAGGAACCCCAGGTTTCTGCAGAGGAGGCTTTTAATAAGGGGATCGCATCACATGAGGCCGGAAACTTTCCTGAAGCCCTGAAATGGTTCACCCTGTCCGCAGGAAAAGGTTCCATGCCCGCCCAGTACAATCTTGCCGTAATGTACAAAATAGGGGAGGGAACTTCTCCAAACCCTGAAAAGGCCTTCGAGTGGTTCAACCGTGCTGCCATGCAGGGGGACGAGGACGCCCAGGCAGAGGTGGGACATGCCCATCTCACCGGTAACGGAACAGAGCAGAATTTCGTCCAGGCGAGGTTCTGGTTCGAGCGCGCGGCGGAAAAGAACCATGAAACAGCGGAGTTCAATCTCGGGGCTATCTACCGGGAGGGTCTTGGTGTTCCCAAAGATCCGCTTAAATCCTTTTACTGGTACGAGCGCGCAGCCCAGCACGGTGATGTCGAGGCGATGGTGAATGTAGGCGTTTTCTACGAACGGGCATGGGGGACGGTCTACAGTCCAAGAAAAGCGGTCCAGTGGTATGAAAAGGCCGCGGAAGCAGGTTCCGCTGAAGCTGTAGCCTACCTTGGTGAATGTTACGTGACCGGCAAGGGTGTTACGAAGGATATGAAGAAAGGGGTAGCTCTTCTTGAGAAGGCGGCAAAACTCGATGTGGCTTATGCGAAAAAACTGCTCTACGAGATCGACAGGAAGAAGTACCGTAAATACCGGGAGTTCGCCGATTAGCCCTTGACCGAATAAGCGCAAAACAAGGGCCGCCCTTGAGGGCGGCCCTTGTTTTGAAACGCTAGAATCTGAACGTGGAGAGAACTTTTTCGATGGTTGCCTTTGAAGCGCTCCAGCTTTTTGTCGGGACCATAATTCCAAATCCCTTCCCATTCGGCAATTTGCCGCAGTTTATTGACATTGTCTGGATCCCGCCAACTGTTGATGTGACCTGCTCGAATGTTCGGCCGCCTACCTGTATTTTGCCGACTGTCCCTTTTGAGCGTTCCTCTTTGAATGCCTTGGCTATTTCCTCGTAATTGCCGATTACGACGGATATGCCCATTTCCGGGTTGTTCATGCTTCCCTTCCAGGCAACAAGGGCATCTCCGTCCGATTGGGATATTTTTTTATTCTGCCAATCAGGGGGGACCTGGAATGATATGGGTCCTATCGAGAGCTTTTTCCAACCGTCGATATCCTTCACGCTGCCCCCCTGCGACGTCGCCTTGGATTTCGGAGCCGGTGAAGCGGTGATCCGGATGTCGCCTGCTATGAACCAGCCGTTCCCCTTGAGTTCCAGTCTGAAAGCCTTGGCACTTACCGGCGGATTCAGGGTCTTGCTGTATGACGGTATGGATTTGCCCACATTACCGTATGAGAGTTCAGACCAGTTGATGTTCGTGTTTTTCAACTGATCCACGACTATCCACTCGCCGTTCTCCTTCTGAAGTTTGAGGGTTATCGTGGAGCCCTCGGTTTTAATGTCGGTCCCGGCCCTGCCTATGTAAATTCCGCTTACCTCCTGCAGACTTCCGAAATCCTTCTGCAGCCAGTCGCTGCCGTTCTTTGAACCGTTCCAGCTTCCTCCGCTGAAGACGTCGCCCTTTGTGTTGGGGGCGTAGGTTGAACTCGTAGAAACTTTGCCCTCCAAAGGTTTCTGCTTCTGTACGGTCTGTTCCTTTGCAGGGGTTTCCTGCTTCGGTTGGGTCTGCGGTGTTTCCTCCTGTTTCTGTTCACTTTGTGCTGCCTGGGTTTTCTTCAGATCCTTGATATACTGTTCCAGTTTGCCGACGTGATCGCGTATGACGGGATCCTCCTGGATCGCCAGCCCCTCGCGGTACCTTTTCAGAGCTTCTTCGTATTTTTTTGCGTTCTGGAGCTTCGCTGCCTCTTCCCATATCTTTTCGGCCTTATCCCTTGCCCTGGCCTTTTCTGCGGCTTCTTTTGCCTGCTTCGCCCTCAGGTCCTTCAGATATTGTTCAAGTTTTGTGACATGACCCCTTACGTTCCCGTCGTCGGAGATCTCCAGCCCTTCCTTGTATTTGCCCAGGGCTTCTTCGAATTTTTCCGCTTCCTGAAGTTTTGCGGCTTCCTCCCATATCTTCTCCGCCTGGGCCCTTGCCCTGGCCTTTTCCTCCGCTTCTTTTGCTTCTTTAGCCTGCCTGGCCCTGAGTTCTTCGATGTACTTTTCGAGTTTGTCGGCATGGGCCTTGACTTTTTCATCTTCATGGACCTGCAGGCCCTCCCTGTATTTTGAAAGGGCTTCTTCGAATTTTTCTGCGGTCTGAAGGCTCGCTGCCTCATTCCAGATGGCTTCTGCCCTGGCTCTCTTATCCTCTCTATCCTTCATTTCGGCAATGAATTTTTCCAGTTTTACGACATGGTCCCTTACTCCGGGGTCATCTTTGATCTCAAGGCCTTCCCGGTATTTATCAAGGGCTTCCTCGTATTGTTTCGCGTTCTGCAGTTCGGCGGCTTTCTTCCAGATCGATTCGGCCTGTCTGGTATTCTCTCCTTCCATCCTGGCGACCTCGCTCTTTATGGCTTCGTTGCCGGGATCGAGAGCAAGGGCCTCTTTCATGGAAGAAATGGCCGAGTTGTACTGTTTGCTTCCCCAGGCATTGATGGCTGTAAGGAATTTATCCGCCGCCTGGACCTTTTCTATGGAGGTATCCACGGGAAGGGATATTGATGCCCTTCCGATCTCCTGGTTTGAGTGCTTTGCAATTACGGTTACTTCGGCGGTGCCGGTTTTCTCTCTCGATACGGTGACCGAGGTCCCGTTTTTCGAACCCTTGAAAAGAGTACCCGGATCGGCTTCCCAGGCAAAGGAAGCACCATCGACACGGGAAAGAGGTGTCGCCTTGAGCTCTATGGTCTGTTTTTCTGTGTATGTGCCGGCCGGAACGTAATCCACCTTCCCTCCAGGATGAACAATTTTTGACGGCTCAGAGCATTTCCCGATGTCGATATTCATTTCGAGAGGAGTGATCGTTATCTCTTCCTTAAGTTCCGCAAGCAGTGTCCGGGAAGATCTGTCGCTTATTTTCACGGAGTAGGTTACCGGGCCAAGGCCCTTCACCGGCCCCAGGTCGGCCGTTCTTTTCCCGTCGGAGTTCCTTGGTGACATGGGAGCCTGGCTTTTCCAGTCGAACTGGAGGAGAGACGGGTCAAGTCCAGACGGGAGTATGACCTCAAGCAGGGCCTTCCCTGCCGCAGGTATTGACCCGATCTCCTTAAGAGAGAATTCGGGGACCGATACGTTGAAAGACACCTTATCAGAGCGGCCGACTATTGTCCCTTTGCTGTTCTTGACCTCCACCCGGAGGATTATCGTGCCTGGCCGGTCGGGGGTCAATCTGTTCGACTTTTCAGGACCTGAAAGTCTTGTCATGCTTATCTTCGGTGAGGCATGCCAGAATATTTTCAAGGAAGCCTTGCTGCCGCTCTTTTCCCCCCCCGGAGTGTCGGGGAACTCGACCCTTGGGGTGAACCCTGTGCCCAGTTGAACACTTTCTGGGACATCCAGCAGTTTGACCGGAAATTCAGTGGTGTTCAACACAATGGTCGCGCTGGCCGTCTTTTTCCCCTTGTCTGTGACAGTTACCGATATCGTATTTTTCCCCGGTTCCGAAGGGGTAAGAGTGGCCTTCCCCTCTTC
>DFZC01000043.1 GCA_002383685.1 Synergistaceae bacterium UBA4066
CAATTTGAGTATAATTATTGTCCCAAAAAACAAATCGTTCGGAACTCTTTGGGGTCAGACCTTGAATTATAACATTTGTATGCTATACTTGTTAATTATGACCAGACCCCTTAGACTCGAATACCCAGGAGCCGTTTACCACGTTATGTCCCGTGGGGACAATAAGCATAATATCTTTCTGAACGATCACGACCGGAGAAGGTTCCTCAAGATCTACCAGGATGTTGTGGAACGCCAGTTGTGGGAGACCTATGCATGGTGCCTGATGGATAATCACTTCCATCTTGTTATAGAAACCCCTGAGCCGAACCTGTCGGAAGGCATGAGGCTCCTGAACGGGATATATACACAATATTTCAACAACAACAAGGGAAGAGTCGGACACCTTTTCCAGGGAAGGTTTCAATCAATAGTCGTGGATAAAAACACATATCTTATGGAGCTTCTGAGATATGTGGCTTTGAACCCGGTGCGTTCCGGCCATGTTGATACTCCCGAGAAATGGCCCTGGAGCAGTTTCAAGGCAACGGCGGGACTTGAACCCTGCCCACCCTGGCTGAATGCAGATCAGGTGATCGATGCGGTTTCCGAAAGGATGGGCAGCAAAGAAGACCGCCAGAAGAGTTACTTTGATTTCATCATGGCAGGCATTGGCAAAAAAACGGACCTGATGGAGAAAGTCCAGCAACAGGTTTATCTTGGCGATGATGGATTTGTCGAGAGGGTGCAGAGAAAGTGTTCGGTCAGTCCTGAGCTCGCAGATATTTCCAGGGAGCAAAAGAGAAAACCCATGGCTAGCCTGCAAGAATACTTCAAGCAGTACTCACGACACAAAGAAGCTATGGCCATGGCCTTCCTGGAAGGAAGGTTCAGTCAGGCCGAGATTTCAAGGTACCTGGGAGTTCATTACAGCACCGTAAGCAGGGCGGTTAAGGAGTTCAAAGAAAAAGGGTAAATGTATGCAAATACTGCAATTCAAGGTCTGACCCCAAAGGGTTTACCAGCCGCCGCCCCCGCCGCCGCCTCCGCCACCTCCGGAGAAGCCGCCTCCCCCGCCCCCGCCGAAGCCGGAACTGGATCCCGGGGCCATGGATGATGACGCAACGGCCGTGCCGAGGCCGCCGCTGAGGCCCGTCATGAAGGCCGCGGCGTTCATGTGGTACAGGGGGTAGGTGCCAGAATACCATTCCGGGCTGTACTGTACCTTCTTCAGGACGTCATCGAACCGGGCGGCCCACTCCTTCTCCACTCCCAATGCAATGGCATAAGGCAGCAGGCTCTCGAAGTGCCGGGGCGTGTCCTCGGGCATGTCGACCCGGGCGAGGGCCTTTATCCGCTCTTTCTCCGCGGTGGACATATACATCCGGAAGCCCTCTATCTGATCCAGGAGTTTTCTTCCCTCCGGGGTGTAGTTCTTCATCAGGCGGAAGAAAAGAACGTTCATAAGGAAGGCGATCACCAGAGAGATGGTGAAATAGGGCGAAAGTTCGTCCGTCATCAGGGCTATGAAGACCGCCTCGGCCCCCAGGAAGGGTATCGAGAAGGCCGAAAGGAACATGCCCCGGATGAAGAGACCCGCCTTCTTGCGTCGGAAGCCTTCCCTCAGGGACGTAATGGCCGCAAAGAGGATGGCGCCAAGGCCGAGGGTCCAGCCGCTGAGCCAGATCATTGCGAAAACGGAAAGGCCCATCTCTCCACCATAGGTTCCCATGAAGATGCCGCTTATCCCCAGGAGGACGAAGGTTATGAATATCCCCAGGATCACCCACTTCCAGTTCCTGAGGAAGTAGTCCTTGCCCCGGTCGGCTATATGGTCTTTTATGGCTCCCTTGGCAGAGGCCAGTTCCTTGTGGTTGGCCTTGTCGACCTCCAGGGATCTTCCCCCGGGGAAAAGGGATGCCAGGAAAGCGTTCTCCACGACAGGAAGTCCGTTGCGGTCCTTGCCTGTGGGATGAAGCGTGAACTGGTTCTTTGGTCTTTTGAAAAGTCCCTTGGGAACGTCGTGCTCCTCTATCCGCAGGAAGCCCCTGACGGCCAGGTCTATCAGTGTGGCGGTGAAGGTGTCATCTTTGAGTTTCTGGTGATATACGAAGGAGGCCATGGCCGGGGTGATCCCTTCCGGCGGGTAGAAGAGGGGGATGATGTGCCCGGGACGCAGATCTTTTCCGTAGCGGCTCCAGACAAGCATGTAGTAGATGAAGACCAGAATGACTACCAATGGAGGAATGACTTTGCCGAAGCGCTTGGCGAAGGCCGCCCTTGCCTGCCTTTTGAGATAATCCTCCGACGGCTGAATGTGCCCCTTGGGGAACCCCGCCACTATGGTGAGGCCTTCCCCGGCCCTGAGCGGGGCGGTGGTCTGGAACCAGGCCGTGTGGCCGGCGATCTTTCCCGTTGCGTTCTGGGCACGGGAACCCTGTGGCCCCGTGTACCATGCCACCTTTTCGATGGGGACGTCGTCGGGGAGGGTCACAAGGGCCGAGGCCTGGTCGATTGGGAACTCCCACCCGGTGCCGGTGACGTTCCAGTAGATCTCGTCATGCTCATCGAAGAATCCTATCTGTTCGGTAGTGGTGTAGACGATGGTGTAGGTGTGTTCTCCCAGGGGCGCGTAGGCGTTGGGGTCGCCGATGCGAATGCGGACACCGTTGCTGATGCCTTCGGTCTTCCAGGGGACGGGACCGCCGTCAAGGAGCACAGTATGGACATCAAAGCCCACCTGCATGGTCCCGCCGCCGGGAGTGCTGTACCGCGTCGGGAAATCGCGGAAGATACCACGGCTTATGCGGTTGTGCTCGATCCTGACGGTGATATCCTCTCGTACGGTCAGTGTCCCATCCCGGGCCACGCCAATGGAACTGTCGAATGAGACGATCCTTTCGGCAGCGGAAACTACAGAGACAAGAGCGAACAGAATAAGCAGGGCAGCCAAGAGGCGCCTGATGGTCCCCATGGAAAGATCTCCTACACCTGAGCCCAGGATCTAGAACTGAACCTTCGGGACGGCACGGTCTTCTTCCGCCGCCTCGAAGTAGTCGCGCTTGGTGAAGCCGAAAGGCCCGGCCAGCATGTTGTTGGGAAAGACCTGGATAAGCGAGTTGTAGGCCCTTGCCGCGCCGTTGTAGTACCTCCGGGCCATCTGGATCTCGGCCTCCAGGTTGCCGAGGTTCTGCTGGAGGTCCAGGAAGTTGGTGTTAGCCTTGAGTTCGGGATAGTTCTCGGCCACGGCAAAGAGGGACCTTATCGTGCCGGAGAGGGCGTTCTCTGCCTGGGCCCTCTCTCCCACCGAGCCCGCGCTGACGGCAGCTGCACGTGCCTCGGTAACCTTTTCAAAGAGTTCCCTTTCGTGCTTCGCGTAACCCTTGACGGTTTCGACAAGGTTGCCCACCAGGTCGGCCCGGCGCTTGAGCTGGACATCGATGCCGCTCCAGCCCTCGTCGACGAGGTTGCGGGAACGGACCATGGTGTTGTAGGTCCTCCAGACATACATGCCCAGCACTGCGGCTATACCCAACAGGATCCAAAGGACATTCATTGCAGATCACCCCCGGAAATGGTCGGTGCGTTAGGGATAATATACCTTAAAGCGAGGCGGCAGGCGACAGGAAGCAGGAGACAGGAAGTGCGAGAATCCGTGAGACGTTAGACGTGAGACGTGAGACGGAAAAGCGGAAACCCGAGGCGGCAGGAAGATCAAGTTCCAAATCATCTCACCACAGGGGGCGCAGGGGGAGCAAATAAGAACGGCCCCGGGGACCGGGGCCGTCATCTATGGTGGTGCTTCTTAAGAAAGGAGGTACTAGAGGTAGTTGGCGAGAAGCTGTGCTATACCGAAAGTGGTCCCGGTGATCGTGGAAGCTGCTACTGCAAAAATCCCCATGACTTCGGCGTTTTCCTTCTGGATCCGAGCCATTGTCCTCTCTCCTTTTGGTCCGTTTTAATAGTGATACAAGTAACTTGTACGGACTTCGAGTAAATAATAGCAAGTTTTATATAATTGTCAATACTTTAGGTTCAATTTGTAAAAGTGACGAAAGGGCGGAAAAGCGAGGAAGCAGGGGAACCTTTAGAGCGTGAGACGTGAGACGTTAGACGTGAGACGGAAAGGCGGAAAGGCGGAAAAACAAGGAGACAGGAGACATACCCCTCAGGCAAGCTGAAGGACACGCCCAGTCGCTACCCCTCGAGAATCTACTCGGGACTATTCGCTCGGGGCAGTGCGAAGCCTACCGACATAGTCCCGACGAGGTCCCGAGGAGGTTTAACGAGGGAGGAGNNGTGACTTGCGAACGCAAGATCAAAGGCAGGGGCGGGGTTTTTATCCACAGATTACACAGATTTACGCAGATAGACCCAAACCTTTATTTGGGTTTAGGTTCGAGATCAAAGGCAGCCCCAAACGGTCACCTCGCCTGCGGTGAAAAGGGTTTGTGTCCTGGTTTTACACGAAAATATCTTTGGTCTTTATCTGTGTAAATCTGTGTAATCTGCGGATAAATGCCCTGGCTTTGGGGTGGGTCTTTCCGTTCACCGTTTACCGTTCACTGTTGACCCAGTCCCTCGTGGG
>DFZC01000057.1 GCA_002383685.1 Synergistaceae bacterium UBA4066
AGAAAAAAGGGAAATTGTCATTGAAATAACCTTGAGCTAAACTGAATCAGGCTCGACGCTGTTCACCCGAACAGAGGTGGCCGAATTCACCGTGCCGCTGGCCGAGTTGAACCGGGACCGGTGGCCGAGTTCGCCGAAACCGGCACCGAGTCGATTCTCGAGGGGCAGCAACGAGGTGCGATTCACGATTTACGATTTACGATTCACGATCCACACCCTTGACCTTATCTGCCCTTTTAACCATTTGACCGACCAGTTGCCAGGTGGCATAATAATTGCATACATGTTATCTCATAACCAATTACGGGAGGATACCAGATGAAAAAGAAAGTGATAGTACTTGGCGGGGGAATGGTAGGTTCGGTAATGGCTCTTGACCTGGCCTTCGATGAGGGTTACGAAGTCACCGTAGCAGATGGGAACAAGGATACTCTAGACAGGATCGTGGCGAGATCGAATGGACGTATCACCCCTGAGAACGGTGTGGATTTTGCAAGCCCCGAATCAATAACCATGGCCGTGAAAAACCACGACATTGTCGTTGGTGCCGTACCGGGCTCACTTGGGTTCGCCATGATGGGGGCAGTGATAAAAGCCGGGAAAAGCATGTCCGACATAAGTTTCATGGGCGAGGATTACTTCCAGTGGGATGAAGAAGCAAAAAAGGCAGGGGTAACACTTATGGAAGACGTAGGGGTAAGCCCCGGTTTTTCCAACGTTATCATCGGCAGCGCGGTTAGCGGGCTTGATACTGTAAAAAGCGTCGATATCTATGTCACTGGTCTGCCATCTGACCCGGTCGAGCCATTCAACTACAAGTTCGTGTTCTCACCTGACGACTGTATCGAGGAATACGTAAGGCCCGTCAGGCTGAAAAGGGACGGGAAGGTATTAGAGATGCCGGCCCTGTCCGAGAACCGGACCTACAGTTTCGAGGTCGACGGTGTCAAACTTCCGGAAATGGAGGGGTTCCTTACTGACGGTCTCAGGTCCCTGATCACCACTATCCCCGCCGACAACATCTGCGAAAAGACCCTGAGATACCCAGGGACTGCTGAACGCCTCGCTTTTTTGAGAGAGGTGGGACTATTCTCTACGGAGCCGGTTGCGGTTAAAGGCAACCGGGTCGCTCCAAGGGATCTTTTCGCAGCGATAGCCTACCCCAGGATGCAGCTTGGTGAAAACGAGAAGGAGTTCACTTTCCTGCAGATAGAGGTCAGGGGAACAAGCGGCGGAAAGGAACTTGTCCACTGCTACAAGGTTTACGACGAGAGGGATGAAAAGACCGGCTACACATCGATGGCGAGGACTACGGGTTTCCCCTGTGCGATCATGGCCAGGCTTATCGCAGAAGGCGTCGTGAAAATGCCTGGAGTACATGCCCCGGAGGCTATAGGCGATAATCCGGTAGCAGTGGGAAGATTCATCGAGGAGATGGAAAAGCGCGGTGTTAAAGTCCTGAAGGAGGTATCAGAAACTGCATAAAAAGGTTGGATCTCCCTTTCAGGGGAGCCTACCCTTGCTTTTTCCTGTTGCCATGATAAAGTAAAAGCCCAATACTCCCTAAAGAGGTGGGTCCTCCTATGGATGATCTGGAAAGAAGGGTTGTTATCCTGAGCCTGGTGGCAAAAAAGGGCGATAATCCTGATCTGTGGGGATACGCCAGATTGCGCAAATCGATCCTCCTTCTCCAGATCGCGGAGGATGTCCCGCTGGGTTTTGTTTTCGACCTTGAAAGGGAACGTCCTGTATCTCCGGAATTGCAGCTCTTCCTGGAAAAAATGATCTTCGACAGGTACCTCGTCTCGGTCGAAACGCCATCAGGCTTCAGGAGGGACCTTGGGGAGAATGGCGTCCGGCTCCTTGAGGAAAACCAGGAGATAGTCGAAAGATACAGCGAACAGGTCAACAGGGTTTTTGAAAGCACAAGGGATATGTCCCTTACGGATCTGCGTGTCGCCGCAAGGGATGCTTATCTCTCCTACCCTGAGCGGGCCGGCATCTCCTGAACGACTGAAGGCTAGAATACCGAGAATTCCGAGTCCTTCCTGTCGCTGATGAACATGTGCCCGGGGGAATGAGTTATGGCAAAAGGCGGTTTCGATGCCATAAGGGCGGCCTGGGGTGTAACCCCGCACCCCCAGAATACAGGTATCTCCCCCCTCCTTATCTCAACAGTATCCCCGAAATCAGGCCTTGAAAGATCCATTATTCCTATCTCCCCTGGTTCCCCTATGTGAAGCGGTGCCCCATGCACCAGGGGGAAAAGGGACGTAGTAGAAACAGCCCTTGGGACCATACCGGCAGGTATGGGTCTCATGCTGACAACAACCGGCCCGGAAAGCTTTCCGGCCGGCCGGCATTTCAAGGATGTTATATACATGGGTACATTTACGCCCATTTCTATATGCCTGACGGGTATGCCAGCATCCAGGAGCGCCCCCTCGAAAGTAAAGGAACACCCTATCAGGAAGGAGACCAGGTCGTCCCTCCAGAGGTCTGATATGTCGGTCGGTTCTCCTGCAAGGACCCCGTCCCTGTAAACTCTGTACCTTGGTATATCAGTCCTTATGTCGGCACCCCTGGCAAGACCTTTCGGCTCCGGGTCACCGGGCTCTGTCACCTCGAGGACCGGGCAGGGGCGAGGATTCCTCTGGCAGAAAAGCAAAAGGTCAAAAGCCCAGTCTACCGGCAGAATCACCAGGTTAGCCTGAACATAACCCTTCGCCAAACCCGAAGTCGGGCCTGTCCACTTCCCCGACCGGACAAAACTCCGCACATCTTCCGCTGATCTTCCGCTGATCTGTTGCATCATTATGTCGTCCATAAAGGACCATACTCCTCCCCGGATCGATCTTGTCCTGGATCACAGATCAATATTATACAAATATTATACGAAAAGTTGCATGGGAAAAGGAGATTATGCTATTATCTGCCAATAGCAGCAACTAGGGGGAAGCGGGATGGAACGGGAAAAGCGTATCGAAAAAATGGCTGAGGTCCTCTCTCAAAGCGAAGTTCCCCTGAGTGGATCGCACCTTGCGGGAGAATTCGGGATAAGCCGCCAGGCCGTTGTACAGGATATTGCCCTTCTAAGGGAACGCGGGGTACGAATTATGGCAACTGCGAGAGGCTACGTGATGAGACGAGGATCCCACCAAAGGATCTTTGCCGTCCGTCACACTTCGGAGGAGATAGCCGAAGAGCTCAACGCTATCATAGAGGCAGGCGGGCGGATCCTTGACGTGGTCGTAGACCATCCCGTCTACGGTGAGATCCGCGGCAACCTGGATCTGGGTTCAAGGGATGATGTGGTCCGTTTTCTCAACATGCTGAAGAGTTCAGGCCAATCCCCCCTGCTTTCGCTCTCAAAGGGGTTTCACCTGCACACAGTTGAGGCTCCCGATGAAGAGACCCTGATCTGTGTGGAGAAAGCCCTGGCCGCAAAAGGCTTTCTGGAGACCTGATGAACATTGTTTCAGGGAGGTGTTGCCAGTTGAAGAGGCGTGAGAAATTGTGGGTGATCTTTGCCCTTGTTTATGCGGTATTGAACGTTGCCGTCCCGTATACCTTTCTGAAAGACACCGGAAGCCTCCTGGGAGCATTCCTTTTCTGGAACCTCATCACGGCGTCAGTGCTGGCAGCCGGGGTCTGGGTCACATCGCCCTGGGGCAGGGACCGAACAAAAGGAGAACTCCAGGAATGAACGCCACTATGTTACTGGCCGGCGTTGCCGCATGGTTCTCCCTTGGGGCGCTTCTTTCATGGCATGCCCGCAGGAGCCTGGGAGAAGGCATGATCGAATATTTCCTTGCCGACCGGAAGGTCGGGGGGTTCATATCGGCAATGACCTACAGCGCGACTACCTACAGCGCGTTCATGATGGTGGGTCTTGTGGGACTTACCTATTCATCGGGGGTTGGCAGCCTGGGTTTCGAGATGACCTACCTGGCCGCCACAGTTATACTCATGGTCCTGTTTGCGCCGAGGTATTGGGCCGCAGGGAGGATCTTCCAGCTCGTGACACCGTCAGAGCTGCTCTCTAAACGTTACGGCACACCGGTCGCAGGCGCCACAGCCGCAATTCTTTGCATCATTATGCTTATCCCCTATGCCTCGGTCCAGCTGATGGGTATAGGTTACCTCTTCGAGATCATTTCAGGAGGCACCATACCTTTCATATGGGGAATGATAATAGCGGCCGGGGTCTCCTTTGTTTTCTCCTGGTGGGCCGGACTCCGTTCCGTAGCCCTGACGGACGCGCTCCAGGCCATAGTGATGCTTGCAGCGAGTGCATTCCTGCTATGGTACATTTCCTTCAGTCTCTTCCCGGATGGCCTTTCCCAGGCACTTTACGCCCGACAGGACCTTCTCCGGCTGAAATGGTCCTTCCCCATGTTCGTGGGGCTTACCCTGCCTTGGGCTTTCTTTGCTGTTACCAATCCTCAGGTTGTACAGCGCCTGTACATACCTGCCACCGTCAGCAGCCTGAGAAAAATGATCATCGGTTTTTCGGCCTTCGGGTTCATTTATACCGTACTTTGCGTCCTTTTCGGGCTGGCGGCAGCAGCAAAAATGCCCGGCCTTGACAAACCGGACAACGCCATGGCCATGCTGCTTTCAGTCGTCCCGGCACCCCTTGCTCTTGTGGTATCGCTCAGCATTATGGCGGCCGCTGTCTCCACCATGAATTCGGTCATCCTGACACTCAGCTCCATGTTCGGGAGGGACATAGTCAGGGCCTTTGTCCCGGAAATATCCGAGAAAACGGAACTCCGCCTATGCAGGGCACTCATACCTGTGATCACAATTATCTGCTTCCTTTTTGCGAAAATGCAGCTCGGCCTGATCGCGGTTCTTTCCGCAATGGCATCCGGGGGGCTCCTCATGCAGCTTCCGGCGATCCTTGGGGTTTTCTTCTGGAAAAAGGCCACGGCCGCAGGAGCCATATCCAGCATGCTGGTCGGAGGAGTAACTGTGGGTTACATGTATATCCAGGGGCTAAAACCCCTGGGACATTGGCCCTCATTATGGGGAATATTAATTTCTGGCGTGATTTTCGTTGCGGTCAGCCTTATGACGAGACCCCCGGAGAACACCGCCCTGTTCATGTCTTCTGTCGATGATTTTATAGATCCCCGGTTCGGGAGTTGATGTATTTCCTTGTCCAGGGGCAGGATTCGATACATATCCCGCAGATGGTGTGCTTCGAACCCATTTTGTCGGAGATGCTTCTTGCAAACCGGTAGCACGCAAAAATATCCACCAGTTCATCCCTGTGTGTGCCCGGCTTCCAATCCCTGCCTGTCGGTGCACCGGCAGGACACGCATCAATACAGGACCTGCATTGGCCGCATTTCGAACTTTGGATCCGGTTGCCGTCGGCAAGTAAGGCATCGGTGAGGATGGTACACATGCGGAAAGCCGAACCGAATTCCTCGTTGACAAGCAGATCGCATTTCCCTATCCATCCCATACCTGAACTAATGGCTGCCGTCTTGTGGGGGAAAGGTACGCTCAGTGTCTTTTTGTCGAAACTTTCCGACGTAGGCCTCAGAAGAAGAGCCCTGAAACCTTGCCCTTCGATAAAATCCGCTGCACCTTCACCAATTCGCGTAAGTTCCCTGTTCGCCCTTTCGTACTCATCATGATATTCGCGGTTAGGACCTTTTTTTATCCCCCTTATCACGACCGGGTCCAGTGCAAGGATAATGGTGACCCCGAAAGGCAGACCGGGATCTGGAAGGACCGGCATTCCGCGCAGGTCGGAAAAACCGCAGCCCGAAGCCCCGAGGCCAATGATCCTTTCCTTCAGCACCTCTGCAAGTCTTCCGTTCATTCCTTCAACCCCTTGAGATCATCATCATTTTCCCCGTAAAACCCGTAATGCTGCAACGCGTTCACGACCTCCCCTATCTCTTCTCCGTCAAGAAGCCTTGGAGACCCAAGGCTTCTTGCGTGGGCGAACACCTTTGAGGCAAATTCAACGGCCTCCGCCAACATGAAAGCCTCCCGGAGACTCCCCCCAACCGTTACAAGCCCGTGATTCTCCATAAGGACCGCTTTCTCCTCACCTATTGAGGCTACAACATTCCCGGCGAGGGCGGACGTGCCAAAACAGGCGTAAGGGGCGACCGGCACCTTTTTCCCGGCCAGGGCAACAAGGTAGTGGAACACAGGCAGTTCCCATCCCAGGCACGCCATTACACAGGCATAAGTGGAATGGGTGTGGACAACGGCTGATATGTCGCCTCGCGAAGAGTAAAGGGCAAGGTGTAAAGGGGTCTCGCTTGATGGTTTCAGGCATCCTTCAACGGTCTTGCCGTTCATGTCTGTAACGACAACATCTTCCGGCACCATTGTTTCGTACTCTACGCCGCTCGGGGAAACTGCCACAAGGTCCCCAACCCGGAGGCTGAGGTTCCCTCCCGTTCCGGCGACAAGTCCTTTGTCGATCAGTTTTTTGCCAAAAAGAACTACCTCGTAACGGGCCTTTTCCAGGATCATGTCGTCCACCTCTTCCAGAAATAATAACCCAATTGGCACTCCTGGCGCCACGGTGTACGGTATACTTCGGGTATAGAGTCGAAGGGAGGTCTTTGAAAATGGAGCAGGATAACAGGTCGATCAGGCTTCCGGTTTTCCAGGTTGACGCCTTTACCAGTTCCCCCTTCTCGGGTAATCCAGCCGCGGTCTGCATCCTTGATGAATTCCCCCCGGAAGAGACCATGGGGAAAATTGCCATGGAGATGAACCTTTCCGAGACAGCATTTGTCTCTCCCTTGATGGACAGGCGAGCCGGAGGCAGGGGAAGTTTCAGGATAAGGTGGTTCACCCCTGCGGTGGAAGTCCCACTCTGCGGTCATGCTACCCTTGCTGCAGCCCATGTTATTTTTACCGAGATGGGGTATGAACCGGGAAGGATAACTTTTGAGAGCGCCAGCGGCCAGCTTGCAGCTGACTTCGACGGTAACGGCGTAACCCTGGATTTCCCTCTGAACGAACCTGAACCTGTAGGGATCCCCCTGGATGTTCTGTCAGCTCTGGGCATTGAGAAGGTCGAGGAAGCCCAGATCTCCAGAAATGCCGAAATGCTCCTTCTGCGTGTAGATAACGAAGACACGGTACGCACCCTGCAGCCGGATTTCCAGGCCATGCTTCGGGCCGACAGGGAAGGAGAGAATTACCAGGGGGTCATAGTAACATCGCCCTCGGAAACTTTTGACTTTATCTCCAGGTACTTCGGCCCATGGGAAGGTCTCAACGAAGACCCAGTGACAGGCTCTGCGCACACCGTGCTGGCACCCTACTGGTCCCGGAAGATCAGGAAGAACAGATTCAAGGCTTTCCAGGCATCCAGACGAGGAGGGTATCTCGAGGTAAGCCTCTCGGAAGGGAGAGTTTTCATTAAAGGGGAAGCAAGGACCGTCCTGACGGGCGAACTGCTTATATGAAGGGCGCGGGCTGTGTGAGGCCCGCGCCCTTCATGCGGCTACTGATCCCTTCGAAATGCCGGGAATCCTCCAAGAGTCGATATTATTTCGTGGTCCAGATCAAGACCGAGGGATTCACCAAGACGCTCTATCTCAAGCGCCATGTAGTGTTGCTGTATATCCTCCCTGACCTTCCTGAGAGCCTCGTCAAATGAGGGCATCCTGGAAGGTTTTCTTTCAAGGGCCTGGATAACATGCCATCCGAACCTTGACTGGACGGGACCCCCTATCTTTCCTGGCTCCAGGGAGAAGGCCATCTCGTCAAACTCGGGGACCGTCTGTCCCCTGTAAACCCAACCGAGATCCCCGCCGCCCTGGGCACTTCCGGTATCGATACTGCGCCTGGCAGCGGCAACCCTGAAATCTCCGTCCCTGGCAAAAACCTCCACAAGGGCATCCAAAGCTTCGCTTTCGGTTTCCACCAGTATATGCCTGACATGGACCGCCTCGGGTTCCATGTAATACTCCTGGTGATCATTGAACCATTTTTCAAGGACCGGCCTTCCGAGATCCCACTTTGATGAGACAGAAGCAACATAGGCCTGGGCAAGAACGTTGACAGCATTCCACCTCAACTGGGAGGCTACAGCAGGATCGAGGTGGAGCCCCCTGTTTTTCGCTGCTTCCGAAAGGAGAAGGGCCACCGATACCTGCTGCGCAAAGGACTCCCTGTCCTCCAGTGACATCTGTGCAAGGACAAAGGGTTTCATCATCTGGTTGGCACCTGACTGTTCAACGATAAGGTTCACCAGCTCTTCCTCGCCTACGGTCTCGCTGCCTGCCTTGATGACCGGCCCCCTGTCCGCGGCCTGAGCTAATGTCACAGCCATAAGGATTGCAAATACTGCCAGCACAAGCGCTTTCATGGTAGAACGTCGCATCAGATCACTCCTCAAAGTATTTTCCCCTGTTTTTGGAACGGGGGTCATTTCCCGCCTGATTTCCCGGGAGACCCATGGTAGGGCATCGGAACATACTGCACGGACGGGCGGCGTTGACCCGTCTGGGGGTAGAATCGCATAACCTGGCATATCTCATCCGGGATGTCCGTAGAGACAAAAAGCCCTATTTCACCAGCTTCCTCGCTGCTTATGGGATAATCGTGGGTCCAGCGACCTTCTGTCAGGATATCTGCCAGTCTTTCCGCTTCCTCCTTCGGGACATTGTCCACCAGGAGGCCCACGACGAAGTTCCTTGTCTGATGGATGGCCTTCCGGGATATATCGGCGAGGATAAGGGTCTCATCGTCCACTTCCGCTATCGGTTTTTCCTCCACTGTCTTCAGGATGGACACTGCTGGATACTGACCTATCTGAGGGTCGACCGGTCCGAGGACGGCATGTCTGTCCATTACTATCTCATCAGCCGCAAGGGCAATAAGCGTTCCTCCCGACATGGCATAATGGGGCACAAAGACAGTCACCTTGGATTCATGCTTGTTCAGTGCAGCGGCTATCTGTGAGGCCGCCAGAAGCAAACCTCCGGGAGTATGGACTATCAGGTCAATGGGGGTATCCGAGGAGGTCATCCTGATAGCTCTCAGTATCTCTTCGGAATCCTCTATGTTAATGTAATTCCTGGCGAAGAGCCCCATGAACCCCACGCTTTCCTGTCGGTGTATCAGCGTTATTACCCTGCTTCCCCGTTTTTTCTCCAGGTTCCTTATCGCCATTACCCTGGAGCGTTCGAGCGACCATTGCTTGATCATGGGGAACACAAAAAAGAACAGCAGGATGATCCAGAAAAAGTCTACCCTGAACATGTCGGGACCCCCCTTTCATTCATGATTTTCTGACCTTGATGTGGTATTGCCATTCAAACTTGGCTTCGCCCTCTTCATTGCCCTTCGTTCGATCCCTCGATCACCATGCCGCCTTCATCTTTCACTGTTTCAGGGACAAGGACAAGTTCACCATCCCTGACCGAAACTACAACATTGCCCTCATCGGGGACACGGCCTTCAAGAACAAGGTCAGCGAGCCTGTCCTCTATAAGCCTCTGAACAGCCCTTCTGAGAGGTCTTGCCCCGTATTTGGGATCATAACCCTTGTCCAGCAGAAGGGCCTTGGCCTCCGAAGGGATCTCTATCCTGATGCCTTTATCGGAGAGGCGCTCTCCCACATCGTTGAGCATGAGATCCAGAACCTTTAGCAGTTCCCCCCGTCCGAGAGGCTCGAATACGATCATCTCATCGACACGGTTTAAGAACTCGGGCCGGAAGGTTTTCTTGACCGATTCGACAATGGCTCCACGGGCTCTCGACCAGTCCGGGGTCTCACCCTGGCCCGGGGTGGCAAAACCCATCCCCTGCCCTTTCATTGCCTCCCTTGCTCCTATGTTGCTGGTCATTATCACTACGCTGTTACGGAAGTCAACGGTATGGCCCTGTCCGTCGGTAAGCCGCCCGTCCTCGAGTATCTGGAGGAGAATATTGAATATATCAGGATGGGCCTTCTCTATCTCATCGAAGAGGACCACCGAATAGGGTCTCCTCCTGAGGGATTCAGTAAGCTTGCCGCCTTCTTCAAAACCCACATAACCGGGGGGGGCGCCGATGAGTTTTGCAACTTCGTGACGCTCCATGTATTCGCTCATGTCAAAACGGACCATCGCTTCCTCACTTCCAAAGAGGAATTCCGCAAGGGAACGCGCAAGTTCAGTTTTCCCTACACCGGTGGGACCCAGGAACAGAAAGCTTCCAACGGGCCTCTTCGGGTCCTTGAGACCGCTCCTCGACCTCCGTATAGCCCTGGACACGGCATTGACGGCTTCGGTCTGATCGACCATCCTTTTGTGGATCTCCTCTTCCATCCTCATCAGGCGGGCCGCCTCTTCCTCGGTGAGCTGAACGACTGGTATCCCTGTCCACTCTGAGACTATGTCGGCGATCTGTTCAGCGTCTACAACGGGTTCCTCCTGGTTCCTCTGTTTCTGCCATTCCCTGCGGCGCTCCTCCAGGTTCTCGCAAAGCTTCCGCTCATCATCCCTCAATCCGGCGGCCTTTTCGAATTCCTGGGAAACTACGGCAGATTCCTTCTCCTTCCGGAGTGATTCGAGGCTCTTCTCGATATCTTTTATATGATCGGGGGCCTCCATGGTCTTGAGCCTTGCCCTGGCAGAGGCTTCATCGATAAGGTCGATCGCCTTGTCGGGAAGATGCCTTTCGGTAATGTACCGGGCAGAGAGCCGCGCGGCTGCCTGGAGGGCTCCATCGGTTATCTTCGCCCTGTGGTGTGCCTCGTACCTGTCCCTGAGGCCTTCAAGGATACTGATCGAGTCGTCCACACCGGGCTCATCGACCATTACAGGCTGGAAACGCCTTTCGAGGGCGGCGTCCTTTTCAATATTCTTTCTGTATTCTTCAATGGTAGTCGCACCTACCACCTGGAACTCTCCCCTGGAGAGGCTGGGTTTCAAAATATTGGCTGCGTCCACCGCGCCTTCAGCCCCTCCGGCACCCACAATGGTGTGGATCTCGTCAATGAACAGGATCACATCCCTGCACTCCCTGAGTTCCTTGACGAGTTTACGCATCCTCTCCTCGAACTCGCCCCGGTATTTTGTGCCGGCCACAAGGTTCCCCACGTTAAGCTGGACTACCCGCTTGCCCCTGAGCACCTCGGGAATATCCCCCGAGATGATCTTCTGTGCCAGGCCCTCCACGATAGCCGTCTTTCCCACCCCGGGATCCCCTATCAGAACAGGGTTGTTCTTGGTCCTGCGGGAGAGTATCTGTATCAGCCTCTGGATCTCCTTAGCTCTTCCGATGACCGGGTCTAGCTCGTTGCGCACTGCCATTTCCGTCAGGGAGATCCCAAGCTGGTCAAGCGTAGGAGTCCTTGAGCGGCCGGCCGATCTCTGTGCATTGTCTTCCTGCTTCCCCTCCGAAAGGTCGGGGGGGATCCCGTCCCCCGCCGACACAGCGGCGGTGATCTCGGAACGGATCTTTTCAAAATCCAGCCCCATTGATCCCAGGACCTGGGCAGCAATACCCTCCCCTTCCGACAGGAGCCCCAGAAGGATATGTTCAGTGCCTACATAATTGACCGACATATTCCTTGCCTCACGCATTGCAAGGTCCAGAACTTTCTTGGCCCTGGGGCTCAGGGGAAGGTCAACGGGTTTGCTTTTCTGTTCTCCTCGACCCACGAACTGCTCCACTGAGCTTCGCAGCTCATCCAGGGACACCCCTGAGGACTGCAGGATCTGGGCAGCTACCCCTTCCCCTTCTGCTGCCAGTCCCATAAGGATATGTTCCGTGCCTATTACATCATGGCCCAGCCTTAATGCCTCCCGGTGGGCCAGCTGAATAACTTTTTTGCCTCTTTCTGTAAAGTATTGCCACATTTTCGAGACCTCCGCTGTTTATTGTAAATAGTACAGGAACCTTCAGGAAAGCTGTCCGGTCTGGTGAAAAGGACCGAAAGCCTCCCTCAAGATCCCCGACCTTGTGGAATCAAGCTCTTCAGGGGTGAGATCACTCTCTGCACGTGCCTGGATATGGGCCTTCTGGATATCCATCAGCAGAAGGTTCCATGTGCTCGAGGGTACTTTGGGGAGAACCCCCGTTTCTGATCCCATTCTAGCCAGTGAAACGAGTTCGAGGGCCTCCCTTATCCCCATGTTCCTGGAGAAACGGAGCAGCCCCCAGGCCCTCCATGCCTTGTCCTCAAGTCCCGATCTCTTTTCGGACAGGAGTCTGTCCCGGGCGGCCTGTTCCTGTCGTACCAGCCCGGCGGCCACTCCAGAGACTTTTTCGATCAGCTCTTCCTCGGTCTGCCCGAGGGTGACCTGGTTGGAAACCTGGAAAAGGGAGCCTGCGGAATCGCTTCCTTCACCGAACATGCCTCTCACGGTAAGTCCGATCCTTCCGCAGTCTGACGCAACCTTACCGACCTTCCTGAGCACCGAAAGGGCAGGCAGGTGGATCATCACAGATGCCCTCAGACCGGTTCCTATATTGGTAGGACATGTTGTAAGGAATCCGATCCTGCTGTCAAAGGCGTATACCAGATCTTCCAGGATCTGGTCTATCTGCCTGGCGACCCTCCAGGCCTCGTGCAGCCTGAGTCCTCCCAGAAATGCCTGTATGCGCAGATGATCCTCCTCGTTGACAAGTATCGACACTATACCCCGGTCGTCGACGGCAGTCCCCCTGCCAGGGCCCCCCTTAGCAAGGGACGGGCTTATCAGGTGTCTCTCTATCATTACTCCCCTGGCCAGGGGGTCCAGTTGGTCGATCTCGAAAACCCTGAAAGATCTCAGTGAATTCTCGGAAAGGATCCTGGAACGTATCCTTTCCTCACAGGCAAGCATCTCCTCCCTGCTTGCCCTCCAGGGGAAAATATGGTCCTCCAGGTTTCTGGCCAGCCGGACACGGCTTGAAAGAATTATCCCGGAACTATCCCCGGATCCGCTCACCCATTCAAGGGGACTATCAGCAATCTTCCTAGCCTCGGTTCTCATTTGTTTCACCGATCTCGCGGATCCTGTCCCTTATGACGGCAGCCCTTTCGTAATCCTCTTTCTCCACTGCTTCCCTGAGATCCTTCCTGAGAGATTCGAAATCACCCGGACAGGATACCTCCAGGCATGCAGTTTTGGGACGAACCCCCCTGTGAATTTCCGAGCCGTGTATTTCCCTGAGCAGGGGACCAAGGTTGTCATGAAACAATGGGAAACAGTCAGAACATCCATATTTCCCTGACTTCCTGAAGGATTCATTGTCCAGTCCGCAGCGGCTGCAGGTGATCTTTGCCTGGTTGGCCTGGTCGTCCCCGTAACCCTGAAGGTTGATACCGTGAGCGGGGAAGAGGCCCCAGAGAAAACTGTCAATGGGAAGGTCAAAAGAAATGTCGGGGATCAACCCCTCTTTGGCCATAGCCTCTGCGCACTGGCGGCAGAGATGGAAATCGGCGATATCTTTTCCCTTCTGATGCCTTATATGAACTTCGGCTTCCCTTGATCCGCACCTTTCACACTTCATGTCAAGGCGTCCTATCCCAGAGCCAGGCTCCGGAGGAGGCGTTTCAGGAGCTCGGCATGTAGTGAATCCCGTTTATAGGGCGAGAGGTCGAGGAGGTCCCTGCCTATCTCTTCCTGGAACCTTGCCGCCACCTCTATCAGAAGACGTTCCCTTGCGGTGATGATACCCCTGTACTGAAGATTCGCAAGGATCCTCCTGATATCCTGTTCATTTACCGTATCACCCACGAGTTCCTCTATGTGGTTGGCCCTTTCCTCCGGCATATCCAGGCAAAGTCTTATCACCCTGATATATCCGTGCCCGCCCCTCTGACTCTCGACGATGTAACCCCTTTCCGGGGTGAAACGGCTCCTGATCACGTAATTTATCTGGCTCGGGACACATCCGAAATGCTGCGCCAGATCCTTCCGGCTCAGGAAGACCGATTCTTCACTGGTTCCCTCCAGTAGTTCCTCAATGTGTTTTTCAATGATCCTTGTGAGACTGGCCAAGACCCTTCCTCCTTTGACCTTTTTTGACTAGTCAAATTATAAAGTTAAGGTCAATATTCGTCAATAATGCTGTCAAAAGGTTCAATGTTCGCCGATGCGGCCTTCTGAACCCTTGATCAGGTTGGCAATATTGGACCTGTGCCGGAAGATCGCAAGGAGAGCCATAACGGCCGATACCCAGACATAGGGGGAAGGACCCTTCAGGAGGATGAAGAACAAGGGGACTGTGGCAAGGGATATCATGGAACCCACTGATACATACCTTGACAGACGCATGGCAAGGTACCATACGATCCCTCCGGCCGCGGCTACCGCGGGGTTCCAGAAAAATACGACACCGAATGACGTGGCAACTCCCTTTCCTCCCCGGAAGTTAAGCCACAGGGGGAAGTTATGTCCGCAAACCCCTGCAAGGCCGGTTAGAGCCAGGATCCATGGTTCATGGATCCCGAAAAGGCGGGCTACCATTACGACTAGCCCCCCTTTTGCCATATCGAAGAGGGCTACGGCTACCCCCCATTTTTTACCGGCAAAACGCGATACATTTGTAGCGCCGATGTTGCCGGACCCCAGGGTACGGATATCCTTCCCAAGGAGCAGTTTGATAGCGAGGTAACCTGCCGGTACAGATCCGAAGAGGTAACCGGCGGCAACCCAGAAAAGAGCTGTCATGGAGCTTCGGTCCTTAGTACAACGGCGTCGGCGGCGACAACGCCCTTGCCCTTGTTCAGAACAAATACGGGGTTGATGTCCAGCTCAGCCAGGGTGGTCTCGGCAACAGCCATGAGTGATACTTCCGAAACCATTTCCGCAAGGGCCTCGACATCTCCGGGCTCCTTTCCCCTGATCCCTGAAAGCAGCGGGAAACCTCGCAAGGCGGAGATCATTCTCAGGGCTTCCCCCCTGTCAACAGGGGCATGACAGATGGATATGTCCTTCAGTATCTCCACGTAAATCCCACCCAGCCCTACAGCCACAAGGGGGCCGAACAGGGGATCCCTTTTTACCCCTATCATGAACTCAACGCCTCCTGAAACCATCTCCTGGACAAGCATCCCCCTCAGCCTTGCTTGCGGCACGGACTTCATGGACCTCTCCAGGAGCCTGCCGTAGGCATTCCTGAGTTCCTCGTCATCCTTGATCCTTAGAGCCACGGCACCTGCTTCCGTCTTGTGGATAATGTCGGGGGAAACCACCTTCAGGGCTATTGGATAGCCGATCTCAGAAGCTGCGGAAATTGCATCCTCCAGGGATCCTGCAAGGATCTCCCTGGTAACTGGAATGCCCCACCCTGCCAGGAGTTTTTTTGCATCATACTCTGTCAGGTCCAGAGGCATCCCTGGGAGAAGGGCTCCGCCAGGGTTTTCCGGAGCCTTCATTGGAAGAGCGGGCCGATCCTTCCAGCTGTAAAGTTTGGCCATGGCCCATGCGCACCTTTTGGGGCTCCTGAAAAGAGGGATATTCTCAGACCTGATCTCATCCAGAAAAGCTCCACCCTGTTCCCTGTTGATAAGCCAACAGCAGGCAATGGGTTTTTCGGCATTCCTTGCGACCTCGATCATCTCCCTGGTCACGATCCTGCCGGATTCCCCGGTTATCATGGAAAGTACAACAGCCACCATGTCTATCTCGGGACAACCGAGGACCATTTCCAGGGATGACCGGAAATTTTCGGGATCGTTGATCACCTGGGCGGTCAGGTCCACGGGGTTGCTGGTAGACCCGAAGGCGGGGATGAACTGTTCCAGGGAATTCTGGACATCCTGCGGCAGGGGCTCCACCTTCAGACCCAGATCCCAGGCCCTGTCGGCCATGATTATCCCTGCGCCCCCTGAAGTGGTCACCACTCCCAGCCGCCTGCCACGAGGGATTTTCCTCCCTCCAAAGATCCTCCCCAGATCGGCGATATCGTCCGAGTCCTCGATTTCCATAACTCCATACTGCCTGAAAATGGCCCTCCAGGCTTCATCCTCTCCCGTAAGTGCCGCAGTGTGACTTTTAACAGCGGCCTTTCCTGTGGGGCTTCTCCCGACCTTGAGAACCGCTACGGGAACCCCCCTCTCTCCTGCGAACCTCAGCATTTCAATAAATCTTGCGCCTTCCGAAAGGCCTTCCATGTAAAGGACCAGCAGGTCGACGTCGGGGTCGCTCACGAAAGTCATGCCGAAATCCACCAGGTCAAGGTCGGCCTGGTTGCCTGTAGTTACTACGTACCTGAAACCAACACCGCTTTCGGCGGCCATGGCAAAAGAGGCAAATCCGAAAGCCCCGCTCTGGGATATGTATGCCACGTTGCCAAGGGGGCGTGAATCGCTGTCAAGGGATGCGGAAAAGCTGAGAGGCACGGAAGATGCGAAGTTGACCAGCCCCTGGCAATTGGGGCCCAGGATACGGGTCCCGCCTCGCCTGGCTGTTTTGATTATCTCATTCTGGGCCTTGTCATCTTCACTTTCGGCAAACCCCGATGAAAAAATGATCGAAAAAGGCACGCTTCGTCCCGCACACTGCCGGATCACCTCAGGGACCAGGGCAGCCCTTACCCCCACCAGGACAACATCCGGTGTGACAGGCAGGGAATCGATGTCAGGATAACAATCCAGCCCGGCAATATTTCTGCGATTCGGGTTAACCGGGAAAATTCCCCCTTTGAAGCCGAAACGCTGGAGAAGCTTGACGGGCCGCCCGGAAATGCTTTCGAGATTTTCTGAAGCTCCCACTATCGCTACTGAACCCGGAAACAAAAGACGGGAAAGGTCGGGTGCCTTCCTGGGCAAGTTCCCCATTGTCCTATGCCCCCTCCCCGGAGACATACATGACAAGCGGAGCGCCTAGTCCATCTACAGTCACCTCGACCCTGTCACCGGGAAATATCTCCCCTACCCCTTCAGGAGTTCCCGTCAAAACCACGTCACCCTCCTCAAGGGTCATAAAGGCGCTGATATATTCAAGGATCACGGATACGGGAAAGATCATGTCCTCTGTCCGTCCTTCCTGTCGCTGAACACCGTTAACGAAGGTACGGACCACTGTCCTGTCAGGGTCGATCCCGGTCTCAATCCATGGCCCCAAAGGGCAGAAAGCATCCGCGGATTTAGCCCTTGTCCATTGAAGATCACCTCTCTGTCGATCCCTGGCCGTGAGGTCTATTCCTGCCGTGTAACCCAGAACATTTTCAATGGGACGGACGGTACCGGGGAGAATTTTCTTCCCGATCACCACCGCAAGCTCCCCTTCGTAATGGAACTCATTGGTGAAGTGGGGATAGGGGATCTCGGAGAAGGGCCCCGCGACGGAGTTGGGACCTTTGAGGAAAAGCCCCGGCTCCTCTGGAAGGGGTTCCTTGTCATTGCCCATCTCCCGTATATGCCCGAAATAGTTCCGTCCGACACAGATGATCTTGGAAGGAGTTGCTGGAGCCAACAACCTGGCTGAAGCCATGGGGAACGAATCTCCGGTCCTGCTTCCACGGGGGGAAGTCATGACAAATACCCTTTCTCCCTCTACCTCCCCCCATAACGCTTCATGGCTTTCATCAACATTGAACCTGATCAGTCTCATTGCAGATCTCTCCACCTTTCCGCAGCGTTCATCCCTAAGGACACCACTTTACCAGGCCTTCCTGTAAATATTCTCTATGTCACTCCTGTCAAGGGGCTTCGGGTTGTTCGAAAGCAGCCTGGTCTCCCCTGAAGCCGCATCGGCCATTCCCGGGATCGCCGACCACGGTATCCCCAGATCTCTAAGCCTCGTTACTACACCTATCCTCAGGGCGATCTCCGCCATCCAGTCGATAAAAGCACCGGACGCCTCCAGGTCAGAGTCTGCAACACATTCTCCCGTTACGGCACGGGCCAGATGAGCCATCTTTGCTGCACAGCAGTCCATGTTGAATTCCATCACATGCCTCAGCATAACGGTATTTGCCGTTCCGTGGGGGATGTGGAACTCCCCGCCCAGCGGGTAGGCAAGGGCATGGACGGCAGCAGTACCGGCCATGGCAAAAGCCATCCCCGCCAAAAGACTGCCAAGGGACATCCCTCTCCGGGCCTGAGCATCACTGCCATCTCTTACAGCTCTTTCCAGGAATGATGCAATGTTCTTTACCGACTCCAGGGACAGGATCTCGCTCAGGGGGTTTGCGTTGACCGACAGAAATGACTCAACAGCGTGGATCATCGCATCCATCCCGGTATCTGCTGTAACCCGCCGCGGGACGCTCCAGGTGAGTTCGGGGTCGACAATGGCAGCATCGGGAATAAGGAAAGGACTTACGATCCCTTTTTTAACTTTTTCTTCAGCGAAAGTGAATATGGCTACAGGAGAGACCTCGGAACCGCTCCCGGATGTTGTGGGGAGCATAACCGTTGGAAGGCCCTTTTTCGGGATCTTGTCTCTTCCGACCAATTCCATGATGTCCTTCTCACCGTCTGCCATGACCGACGCGACCTTGGTGAAATCCATGGTGCTCCCCCCCCCAAGGCCTATCATTAGGTCATGGCCATTTTCCCTCGCTGATCTTGCGGCTTCCGCCACACTCTCCACCGGGGGCTCCGGTTCGACCCGATCAAAAATCCCGTGACGGATCCCGGAAGAATCCAGCACAGCCCTTACTCTCTCCATGACAGGGGTTTTGGACAGGGTCTTACCCGAGAGCAGGAGAGGGTTCACAGATCCCATCTCGCGAATGATAGCGGGGAGTTCGTTAACGTACCCATCCCCGAAGATAACCTTCCCTGGAAACTGGAACAGGAACCCTCGGTTGTGACCCGCCCCTGGTTTTTCCATCTTGCGGCCCCCCGTCTTAGTTGTCCAGAAAATTTATTATTCCCACTGATTAGACGATTTTGCCACAAAAAAGCCCCCTTTCCTACCGGAAGGGGGCTTTTGGCCTTTTCCTGTCAACCGGTTCGGCTATTGTCCCAGATCATTGATAGCCAGCGCCAGCCGCTTTGCGGCTTCAGGGAAATCATCGGCATTGGCATAGGAGAAACAGGCTCTAAGGTATTCCTCACCACCGCCTGTGGGGAAAAATGAATCGCCGGTCACGAAGGAAACATTTCTGTCGATGGCCTTGAAGAACAGGTCCCGCGTGTTGACACCGGGAAGGGCCAGCCAGTAGAAGAATCCGCCTGAGGGGGTTTCGTAGGTAGTGGTCGAGGGTAAAAATTCCCTGAAAGCGGCATCCATGGCATCGCGTTTCTTTTTATAGTGCTCCTGTATCCGGGGAAGGAATGAATCCATGTGACCCAGGCGGCAGTATTCGTAAACAAGGCCCTGAGCCAGCACACTGGTGCAGAGGTCCGATCCCTGCTTGACCATTACCATCTTGCTGATAACGTCCTCGGGACCTGTAACCCATGCGACCCTCGTTCCGGGTGCAAGTATCTTGGAGAATGAGCAGGCGTAGATCACAAGGCCGCTTCTATCCATGGAGAAGATAGTAGGTTCGTGTTCTCCGTCGAAACGGAGATGGCCATAAGGGTCATCCTCGAAAACAGGCGTTCCGAAGCTCTCTGCGATCTCGAGAAGTTTTTTCCTCCTTGGTAATGACAGGGTGTACCCCGAGGGGTTCTGAAAGTTTACGATGGAGTAGATGAACTTGACCCTGTCTCTTCCTTTTCTGGCCTGTTCCAGGATCTCCGGGAGCAGTTCGACCTTCATCCCCTCGCTGTCACATGGAACAGTTATGAAACGGGCCTTGCGGTTCTTCAGAGCGTGAGTGGCGCCTGGATAGGTGGGTTCCTCAACAACAACCACGTCACCTGGGTCCAGCATCACTGCAGCAAAAAGATCCATGACCTGCTGGGAACCGGTGGTAATGCACATCTCGCCCGGGGATGTAACTCTGCCCATCCGCGGAGCCATCCATTGGGAGATAAAGTCCTTGAGCGGCTCATAGCCGCCTGTTCCTCCGTACTGGAGTATTTCCTTGCCCCGTTCCGAGATGACCCCTGCTGCTTCCTGGAACTCTTTTACGGGGAATATCTCCGGGTCGGGATTGCCTCCGGCCAGAGAGATCATTCCTGGTTTCTTCATGTACTTGACAAGTTCCCTGATCGGTGACGGCGTCAGGTTGGTCCCCACTTCCGAATATAGATCCTCCCAGACCTTCTGGCTCACTAGGAACCACTCTCCTTCTGGTTTTAATCCCCTTCCCTTGACGGGGGTATATTTCCGAAAGGTCCGGCGATCCTGGCGCCGGAACATCACTTTGCCGACCTCAGGGTTCGATAACCACCACGGTGCCGGGAATAGCCAGGTCAACTACCTCCAGAAGGCCATCGTTGCTCATCCTGATGCAGCCTTCGGTTACCATGGTCCCCAGCGAAGAAGGATCGTGGGTCCCATGTATCCCTATCCCCTTCCACCCTGTCACAAGCCTGATGAAATAAGGCCCGTAGGCTCCTTCAACAGGCCCCTTGCCGTCGCCGAAATCGTGGACCCAGGCGCGGGAATCGTGGGTACGTTCCACCTTGAAAACCCCTTCCGGCGTCCTTCGATCCCCCACCTTTTCCTTGTTGCCGGAGTTCTCACCGATGGCAACGGAGTAGCTTGACAGGTGTTGCGAACCCTTCCAAGTGGAAAGTTCAAAGAGATCTTTGCGTATCAGTATCCAGAACTGGCCTTCGAGACCGTTCTCCTTGACGTATCCGCCTATCTTCCCGGGGTCTGGCAAGGATGAGCCAGGGGTGTTTACCGCTCCCTGGTCCCCTTCTGCATCGATGGCACGAAGTTCCCTGGAGGATCCCCACTTCTCGATAAAGAGGTAGGCCCCGAAAACAAGGGTGAGGATAACCAGGAAGGCGATGCCTATCCCGGCTACTGAACCTCTCCGCCTCGACGGCAGGAAACGGCCGACCCTGTCTGTTTCACTGAACAAAGTATTCACCGCCCTGACTCTGTTGAATTCATGAGGCATTTCAACGTTGATTCTGCATCTGGTCCTGAACGAGCTGGACAAGATCTGCGATATAGTTGCCGATCAGGGGAATGTTCAACGCCACTATCGATTTGAGTACCATGACGAGCAAATAAATGAGCACTGCCGCCAGGACGGAAAGTCCCAAACCGAATCCCACACCCTTGGCCAGGCCTGCAAGGAAGTTGTTCCACATAAGTCTCCGCTTGTCCAAAAGAAGTTCCAGGTTGGCCAGAACCCTGGACTTCTCTATCACATCCGACAGGCGTTCCTTGATCTCTTTCTTTTCGCGTTCGTTGTCAGTTTTATCCACAGGTCCGTCCATATTTTTCACCCTGGTCTGCCAGGATGCCCACTGCCACGGACCCGATCCCAGAATGGGTTCCAAGGACCGGCGAGATGTCCATTATATAGGCAGGATCCATCCCCACTATATCCCTGAGACCGGAGGCAGCTATCGCTGCCGATTCAGGTGAATGGGCATGCACTATGCAGTAATTCCAGACACTTCCCTCGGAACAGGTGTCCGAGATAATTTCATGGATCCTTCTTATATTGGCCTCCCAGCCTCTGGTCTGGCCCAGGGATATTGCCGAACCATGCTCATCCACGGAAATAATGGGTTTAAGGTTCAGCATTGAAGCGATCATACCCTTTACCGGGCTGACCCTTCCGCCCCTGACCATGTATTTCAGCGTTCTGAGGCTGACAAATACTTTTGCCCCGGGAATGCTCTTCTTGATCGTTGAAACCGTCTCATCGTGCCCCTTGCCTTCGCCAAGGGCAAGGGCAGCCCTCATTACCATCAGTCCCAGAGGCGCCGAAGTTGTCCTTGAATCCAGCACGGTGATCCTTCCGCCCACTTTCTCGGCGGCGGCCCGGCTTGCGTTCCAGGTTCCGCTGAGCCTGGAGGATATGTGCAGTGCGATCACAGAATCGTAGTGTTCCAGAAGGAACCGGTAGGTCCTTTCGAAATCAGATATGGCCGGCTGTGAACTGACGGGCTTTTCCCTGGATTCTTCCAGCAAGGTGTAGAACTGGTCCGATGAAATGGTCACCCTGTCTATATAGACGCTATCCCCGAAGGCAAGCCTGAGAGGCACAACATGGATCTGGTGCCTGTCAAGAAAATCCTGGGGGATATCGCATGTGGAATCCGTGACAAGGGCAACAGAGTTGAGCCTTCGCCTGCATACGTCGACCTGGCGTTTCATGTCGTCGGCCTTCTGCTGCTTGATAACCCCATGCTTCCTGATGGTGAAGAACAGTCGATCGGGGGTATCGGTATGGATATGTACCCTTACCTTTCCTGCATGACCCCCGACGATAATGGACTCTCCGAAAGGCTGCATTTCTTTCCTGATGGCCTTGATATCCATCCCGTCCCCGCAAACCAGTGCCTCGGTGCAGAAACGGAACGCCGGCTCTCCATCGGAAAAATCCTCGTGGATATGACTGACGACGGGAACCCCTGTCTGCCTGGCGAACATGCGGAGATCGCCACTTTCGAGGAAGGAGTCGATCCCCTCCAGAAAATCCACGAACCCCTGGGCCCCGGCATCCAATACACCCGCTTTCGCAAGGACAGGGAGCTTGAAGGGGGTCTCTTTCAGTGATCTGCGTGCCACCGCAAGCGATCCGGGGAGGATATGGGCAAAGTCATAACTCTGTCTGGCGAGGGATCCCACCTCAGAGGCCCACTCTTCCATTACAGTGAGGATCGTCCCCTCAACCGGCTTGCTCAAAGCCTCCCTTGCGTAGGGGATCGCTCCGTAAACAGCCCTGCCGAAATCCTTTGCGTCCAGTTCATCCCTGCCTTCGGTCTCCTGGGAAAAACCGTAGAGGAACTGGGCAAAGATGAGACCAGAGTTTCCCCTTGCCCCCATAAGGGCAGCATCTGCCATTGAAGCACTTGTTTCCGAAAGGGAACGGCTGACAACTGTCTCCTCTGAGACGGACTGGACCGTGGCCGCAAGATTGGTACCGGTATCCCCGTCAGGCACGGGGAACACGTTCATGCTGTTCAGTACCTCCTGCCTGGCTCTTACATTCAGGGCACCTGCGGAAAAACCCCGATGAAGCCGAGATCCGTCCAGCGTCCTTATCTTCATATATTCACCTCTTGAATTCGGTTTCTTTTCTTCAAATTTGCGCCTCCCGGTATACACCCGGACAAGGATACCAAAAAAAGCGTTTAAGGTCTTTGGGTAAAATCAGGGAGATCTTCTCCGTGGAGAGGTTAGTGAGGTTAGAATTGGAAGCATGAAAAAAGAACGGGGAGATACCGCAGCAATTAAAGCATGGTGTCTGTATGACGCGGGGAACTCGGCCTTCGCCACCACGGTAATGGCCGCCATTCTCCCTGTTTATTTCCGTGAAGTGGCTGCCGCAGGACTGCCCGCCAACATGCCGTCGGCTTTATGGGGTTACACGTCCTCATTGTCTCTTCTGATCGGGGCGCTTGTCGCCCCCTTGCTCGGGAGCATTGCCGACGTGGGGGGCTACAAAAAGAGATTTCTGATGGTTTTCACCCTTATCGGGGCGATCTCGACCGGTTTCCTTTACACGGTAGGCCCAGGTGACTGGATAAGGGCCCTGGCCCTTTACGCCCTTGGCAGCATGGGTTTCACCCTGTCGATGATCTTTTACGATTCCCTTCTCCCTCATATAGCCCCACCGGGGAAGATAGACGAGATCTCGTCAAAAGGCTACGCCTGGGGGTACATCGGTGGAGGAACACTTCTTGCGGTGAACATGGCTGCGATCGCACTTCTTCCCGGCACCCTGGGGGCCAGGCTGTCGTTCGTCTCGGTTGGAGTATGGTGGATAGCTTTTACTATTCCCCTTATGTCAAACATTCCTGAACCCCCCTTTTTCTCTCCTGTTTCACCATCACGAGATAAAATCCTTTCCCAGGGTTTCAGACATCTGGCCGAGACCTTCGGAAGGATCAGGCAGTACCGGGAATTGCTGGTGTTCCTTGCCGCCTTCTGGCTCTACAACGACGGGGTGGGAACGATAATGAAAATGGCCGCCATATACGGGGCCGAAAAGGGTATAGGAATGATGCACCTCGTTGGGGCCCTATTGGTCACCCAGTTCGTTGGAGCACCATTCTCTATTCTGTTCGGAAAATTATCCAGCCATCTTGGGGGCAAAACGGCTATAACCACAGGTCTAGTGTGGTATGGCCTGATCTCTTTCGGTGCTTTTTTCCTCGAGAAGGCCTGGCATTTCTGGGTCCTGGCAATAGCCGTCGGTATGGTCCAGGGAGGGGTCCAGGCGATCAGCAGAAGCACATACGGGATAATGGTGCCCCGTTCAAGGACAGGTGAGTTCTTCGCGCTTTACGACATCTTCAGCAAATTCTCCGGAGTGGCAGGACCTGCACTTTTCGCTGTTCTGACACAGCTCACCGGCTCAACACGAACAGGGATAGTCTCCCTGATCCTTTTCTTTGCCGGAGGTATATTCCTTCTTCGAAAAGTGGATGTAGAGAAGGGGAAAAGGGAGGCGGGAAATGAACACGTAACTCGTAACGCGTGACTCGTGACTGGGAAAACCCGTCAATCGTGAATCGTAAACCGTGAATTGTGAACCGAAAAACAGATCTTGCGCCACAGACAAGACCCCTCAGCGAACAGCTTTCCTCGTTAAAACGCCTGGTGATCTAGTCCTTCAGCTTGCCTGGAGGGCGTGTCCTTCAGCTTGCCTGGAGGGTACGGTTTACTATTTACGGCTTTCCCGCCCTTCCCGTTCACCCAGTGCCCGGAGCGATAGCGACTGGGTGCCGTTCACGCCTTTTGATCTTAGTCCCTGCGTCTCACGTTTAACGTCTCACCTCTCACGCTCTTAAGGTTTTCACGTCTAACATCTAACGCACATGACATTCCGAGTTACGGGTTACGTTGTGCCCTTTTACCTTGCCTCCGGATACCTGCTCTCATCCCACCTGTGACCGAGAGCCCTTGTCTGAGCATCAGTCTTCAAAAAGGCCTCCCTTGATATATTTTCCGGTTTTGGCCCTCCCACGATCACCGGGTCGTCGAAGGCAGTATCGAGGTGCCTCCATCTGCCCTCAACGAGAACCAGGTTCCATGCGTGGTCTTCACCCATAACTATCCTGCTCTCAAATCCAGCACCCTCCAGGAGCAGATGCGTGAACAGGGCATATCCCTGGCAAACAGCCCTCCCCTGCATTGCCTGCCAGGCGCCATGCCCCATCATGGAATCGTCATACTCCACTGTCGAGACCACATGGTCATGAATGGCCCCGATCTTTTCCCGCTCTGTCATTCCGGGTCTCAATATCATGGAAATGATCTGGGGGACCCTCCTTGTCACCTCGTCCCTCATTTCTTTGCTCTCTATCCATTGGAAGAGAAATTCCACGGTATTCATGCCGATAGAAAACCTTATGACCGCATCCATCCTTACAAGAGAAGCCTCTACAAGGTCATTCCTGCGGTAGATCCCTTGAAGGATCTTCTCTATCTCTGCCTCCTCCAGACACCTTTTCAGCGGCAGCCTGATAACAACGTGTTCCTCGAAAGACTGTAGCATCAGTTCCAAAGTATTCTCAAACTCCGGGAGGGAATGCACATCGGCCCAGGCTGCGTCGCCAACCATCTCCCAGGTGGCCGCCGATACCTGATGGGATGAAATGATCAGCAATGCCGTTACCAGAACCCAAAGGAAAGGGAATGTTCTTCTCATGCAGAACCTCTTCTCTACATATTGAAGGATGGATCCTGTCCGTTTCAGTCCTGTCCGTTTCAGTCCTTGACATTATCTTCCAATAAAGGATAGCCTCAAGCTAAGGACGCAACGATCATTACCGGGAAGGGGTCTTCCGATGGACATGACCATTATCCAGCCGCTTGCAGGTGCCATCTTTATGGGTCTGGGAGCAGGGTTCCTTACCTATGCCTATGGAGACAGGCTGACACGAAAAACCGCAAAGAAAAGAAAACCTGAAAAACCCTATGAATACTACGATCCCAGGAAACCCGAAAAAAGGGATCACGGAAGGATCATAAGGGCTATATCCGTAGGATTTTTCATGGGATTGATGTTCTTGCTGTATTTCGCTAACAGGTAGTGCCGGGAGGGAGGTTAACCATGCCCGCCGGCACTGCCCGCCTTTACTGATCAGCCTTTTATATAGGAGCAGATGTAGTCGAACACGCCCTCGATCTTCAACTTGAAGGAACTGTTTGCCGGAATATTGAAGCTGTCGCCGGGACCGAACTTCTGCCATTCCTTCTCTCCCGGGAGGAGCACCTCGGCATAGCCCTGGACTACATCCATGATCTCGGCTTCATTGGTGCCGAACTCGTACTCGCCAGGGAGGAAGATCCCTGCCGTTTTCCTGTCCCCGGAGGGCAGGAAGAAGGTCCTGCTCGTTACCTTGCCGTCAAGATAGATATTAGCCTTGCTTACCAGAGTGACGTTCTCGAACTTCTCCTTCATTGTGAAACCTCCTTTTGTTTTGTGGATCGTTGACCAGGAACCATGAATCTTGAGTCGTCAGTCGTAACTCGTGAACCGTGAGTCGTTAATCGTAATTTTTGAACCAAGGTCAATGCGCGAAGGGAAAACTGCGTAAACGGTAAACAGTGAACGGTTCACGATTCCCGGTTTACGATTCACGGTTCACGATTCACGGTTTACGGATTTCCCCCGTCACGAGTTACGAGTCACGAGTTACTAGTTACAAGGTGCCCCAAGCGCAGCGACAGGGCGCGCCTCTCGTTAATACGCCTCCCTCGTTGAATCACCTCGGGACTATGTCGGGGCCAGGTCCTTCAGATTGACTGAAGGGTACCAGTTACGTCAGCCTTCCCGGTTTCCTGTTTACCCTGACAGCTTCCAGGAAAGCCATGATCCTCTCGAGAAAAGGCCTTTCCTTTGGCGCTTTGACTATCTCGGTCCAGAACGCGGCTATGTATACATAGGGGTTTCCTGAAAAGACCCCTTCCTGGCCGCTTTCGACAGTATCCTCGTCAGAAGTCTCCGTGGGGGAAAAACCGCTAAAGAACTCCATCACTCTTTCGAAAACCCCAGGAGCCCGTTCCGGGGAACCTGCCGCCGGTCCCGCGGAAGGCTGACTGGCACATGCCGGTAAAGCAACCACGGAAATAAAGATCACAGCAAGTAGAATAACCGATCGCCTGCCAGGCATCATCTGATCACTCCCAGGTCCAGGACAATGTTCGACACATTTCGCACGGCACCATAAAAGGGCAGGAAACTGACAGCCAGGCCCATAAAGTCAGTGTCCATGGGTCACTCCAATAAACGATGCTACCGCTACCCCTGCCAGGAAGGCAAGGATAGAGTGATGTTTCCTGTGATCCCTGGCCTCGGGCAGAAGGTGCGAGGCAGAAACGTAGATCAGGACCCCTGACACAAACCCTAGCAGCAATCCCAAAGTGCTTCCGCCAAGGCTGCGGACGAACGGGTATGCAACGAAAGCACCCAGGGGGGTGGTAAGGGATGCCAACAGGAAAGCATAGATCATGGACGCCTTCCTGGATATGCCCCCCTTTATCAGTACCAGGTAGGTAATAACACCCTCCGCGAATTCGTGAACTACAAGTCCCCCCGCTGACAGGACCCCCATCAGGATGCTGACCTCGAAGGTAACTGTGTAGACTACTCCGTCAACAAAAGAGTGAATGGCAATACCCTGGGCAGCGGTAATGCCGAAAGCAAGCGCATCTTTGTTAGTAAAGTGCTGTATTGCCCTGTTGGAAAAGAACATGAACAGGAACCCACCCAATGCCATGGATCCAGCATGGTGGTTTTTCTCTACTGCCGATGGAAGGGCCAGCATGAGTGGGGTTGAGATAAGGACTCCTGCAGCAAAACACATGAAGTAGGTCATGGCTTTCTCTGCCTTTTCCCTGTATCTGAAAACCATCAGGATCCCGATAGCGTTCAAGAAAGCCGCAAGAAAGGCAAAAAGCGCTATCCACGCAAAGGTTCCCGACAAAAGAAGCCCCCCTTCCGTTATTGCCCGGGGAAAGATACGTTTGTTTATTGTAGCCGTTTTGTCCCTATTCCGTCATATACTCATCTTTCGCCATATCTTTGACAAAACCTTGTATTTCACGGCCTTTCGGCACAGTGGTTCATTTGTCTTCCGCTTCACGCCCCTCTGTCTTCTGTGTTAGCATCTAATGGGTAATGAAAAAACCTTTCAGATAACTCGACGACCAATGATCGCCTGCCTGGTTGTCGTGATGGAGGAATGTAAATGAGACCATTGAAGATGAACACAGAGCTCGAAGGGGAACCCAAAGGTATCCCGGAAAGGGACGAGGTCCCCCCATCATTCCAGTGGAGGCTGGAGGATCTTTTCCCCGGAATGGATGAGTGGGAGGATGCCATCAAAGAGGTAAGAGACCTTCTTGCTGGAATGGATAAATTTCGGGGCAGGCTTTCTGAGTCCCCTGAAATACTGCTGGAATGCCTTGGTTCCTGCGACAGAGCAGGCGAACTGACTTCCAGGATCTACGCCTACGCTCACATGAAAAGCCACGAAGATACCCGCAACTCTTTTAACCAGTCTCTTTCCGCAAGGGCTACATCTCTTGCGGTGGAGGTATCCAGTTCACAGGCATTTGTAACCCCCGAGATCCTCGAGATGCCGGAGGAGACAATTAACGCCTTCATGGAAAAAGATCCGGGGCTTGGTATTTACCGCTTCTTCCTGGACGAGATCCTCCGAAGACGAGGGCACGTCCTCTCTCCTCGTGAGGAAGCCCTGCTTGCCTCATCAGGGGAAATGGCCCAGGCACCCGAGAACATTTTTTCCATGCTTACGAACGCGGATATGATCTTTCCCCCCATCCGTGATGAAAACATGAAAGAAACCCCTTTTTCAGAGGAACGATTCGGGACCTTCCTCCAGTCAGGGGACCGGAGGGTAAGGGAAGATGCCTACAACAACCTCTACAAGACCTACGGAAATTTCCGGAATACACTTTCTGCATCGCTAAACGCCGTAGTGCGCAGCGCCCTGTTCTTTTCGAGAGCCAGGGGGTTCGGTTCAGATCTTGAATCCGCCCTTCATGGTGATGACATACCCCCTTCAGTTTATTCCTCACTCATGGAGGGAGTAAGGGAAAGGCTGGACCTGCTGCACCGTTACGTAAAACTCCGCGGACGGGTCCTGGGCCTTTCGCCGGTAAGGATGTACGACCTTTACGTCCCTTTGGTCCCTGAACATAGCAAGGATATTTCTTACGACGAGGCCAGGGAGATGATCCTGGAAGGCCTTAAACCCATGGGTCCCGGTTACATTTCCGCCCTGAAGCATGGTTTTTCAGGAGGCTGGATTGATGTGTACGAGAACAGGGGGAAAAGGGGGGGCGCTTACTCCTGGGGAGCCTACCCTGTTCACCCTTACGTTCTGCTGAACTACAATAACAGGATAAGGGACGTTTTCACCGTAGCCCATGAAATGGGTCATGCCCTCCACAAGTACTTCACGGACAGAAACCAGCCCTACGTTTACGCGGGCCACTCGATCTTCATAGCCGAAGTGGCTTCGACAACCAACGAGGCTCTACTTCTGGATCACCTTTTAAGTTCAGCTTCAGACCGCCGGGAAAGGATGTTCCTTCTGAATTACAGGCTTGAGCAGATAAGGACAACAGTATTTCGTCAGACCATGTTCGCCGAATTTGAGCGTACAGTGCACGGAATGGTGGAGAACGGGGGAGCTCCTACGGCAGATGACTTCTGCAAAATATGGGGTGAACTGAACGGATCTTACTACGGCTCACATGTCGGGCTGGACCGTGAGATCGAGATGGAATGGTCAAGAATACCCCACTTCTACTCTCCGTTCTATGTCTATCAATACGCTACAGGCTACTCGGCTGCAACAGCCCTCTCACGCAGCATCCTGGAGGAAGGTGCGCCCGCAGCAGAAAGGTATATTCGTTTTCTGGAAAGGGGCAGGTCTGCCCCCGCTATTGAAGTCCTCAAAGACGCGGGAGTCGACATGACCCGCCCGGAACCGGTCATGAAAACCCTGGATCTGTTCGCTTCGACCCTTGATGAATTCGAAGCTCTTCTTACCTGAGCAAGTCAGGCGGGGAAAAGATCTTGAGTTATCTGAAAACTCGTCTTGTTGAGGCAGGTTCAAATACAGGCAGAAGTTTCCGGCAGGCTCTCAGGGCCCTGGTCTCCAGAAACTACAGGCTTTTTTTCATGGGCCAGAGCATTTCCCTTATCGGTTTGTGGATCCAGCGTGTCGCCCTTAGCTGGCTGGTCTACAGGATCACCCTTTCCCCCCTCTCCCTGGGCTTCGTGGATTTTATTGGACAGATCCCCGTTTTTTTTCTGACCCTTTTCACAGGTGTCTGGATAGACAGGTGGGATCTGAAGAACCTTCTTATCGTCACCCAGTGGCTCGCCGTCCTGCAGGCGTTTCTGCTTGCAGGCCTTACATTGACAGGAACAGTGACGTATTGGCACATAGTGGTGCTCAGCGCTTTCCTTGGCCTTGTAAACGCTTTCGACATGCCGGCCAGGCAGGCTTTCGTCATCCGCCTGGTCGACAGGAAGGAGGACCTCGGAAACGCCATAGCGCTGAACTCCTCGCTTTTCAATACCGCAAGGATGATAGGACCTTCCATCGCGGGTATTGCTATTGCTGCTGTAGGCGAAGGCATCTGTTTCCTTGTAAACGGCTTCTCTTTCCTGGGGACCATAGCGGCGCTGAAAGCGATCAGGGTAACCGACAGCGAGTCAAGGGCCAAACCTCGGGGCGGAATTTCAGGGGTCCTCGACGGCCTTGAGTACGCATATAACTTTCCGCCTATCAGAGCCCTGATATTACTTCTGTCCCTGCTAAGCCTTGTCGGTCTTCCATACCTGGTAATGCTGCCGATTTTTGCCAGGGAGGTTCTTGGAGGCGGCCCCCAGACCCTTGGCTGTCTGCTCGCGTCGTCCGGCGTGGGGGCCCTGGGGGGGGCGTTTTTCCTGGCACTGAGGAAAAGCCCCGTAGGGCTTGGCCGAGTGGTAGCCATGGCAACAGGTTTTTTCGGGGCATCCCTTTCTGTATTCTCCATGTCAAGGTTTGCGGCACTTTCCATCCCCCTGATGTCCTTTGTGGGGTTCGGTATGGTCCTTGCGATCTCTTCATGCAACACTCTTCTGCAGGCCTTGGTGGATGACCACATGAGGGGCCGCCTGATGAGCCTTTATGTAATGTCCCTGATAGGTATCGGCCCTATCGGAAGCCTTATGGCTGGAGCATCGGCAAAATACATCGGGGCTCCATGGACGCTTTTCATCGGCGGTATCTTGTGCATCACAGCGGCATACTTTTTTTACCGGCGTCTTCCGGCTCTCAAAGCATTGGCCCTGCCGGTGCTGAAAGAAAAAGGGTATAGATGAAGACAGAAAAGCGAGATGTCCTGATACAGGGCAACAGGAAATAACGCAGACCAGGGGAAGACCTTTGTGATCCATGTGAAATGATCCTGGTGAACAGCGGGGTCATAACAGCGTCGAAAAGAAAAGGCGGAGCCGGGAAGGACCCCCGGCTCCGCCTTTTTCGGTAAAAGGACCTGTATAACAGTGCCGGTTATCTATCCGGCCTTAATTTCTGGCTGAAACCTGACGATCCTGCCCCTCTCCGAACAGATCATCGAAGATCTCGTACACCGTTTCCATCCTGGTTATCTTCGCAACGTTTGAACCGCAGAAGAAAAGACCCTCCTCCCAGTTGCCCCTGAAAGCATCCACCAGAGCCTGGGCAATGCAGAAAGCCTGCTTGTCGGTACGGTAGGAACAGTACGAAAGACAGTTGGCAAAGCAGGGTTTACTCTCCACTGTCCCCTCCAGGAACTTTTTGATGAAGGGCGATCTAAGAGCCCTTCCAGGGATCCCTACGGGGCTCTTTATGATCACCACATCTTCCTCTTTCGCGTCGATAAGCGCCTGCTTGAACCTCATGTCGGCGTCTCCCTCTACGGTGGTGGCAAAACGGGTACCCATCTGGACCCCCCTGGCCCCCAGAGCGAAAACCCTTTCCATGTCATCGCGGTCCCAGATGCCCCCTGCGCCGATAACTGGAATATCCTCCCCTACTTCTTCATCGATATACCTTACAAGCTCGGGTATAACAGTTTCAAGGGAAAGGGACTGATCCATCACCTGTTCCATCTTCGTGACCCCCAGGTGTCCTCCGGCGTAAAGGGGAGTCTCCACTACAAAGGCATCCGGCAGCCTATGGTAAAGCTTTTCCCACCGCCTGACTATCAGGCTTGCGGCCTTGGTGGAACTTACTATAGGGACCAGTGCCACATCGGGGAACCCCTTGGTCAGCTCAGGGAGCCTGAGCGGAAGCCCGGCACCGGATATTATTATGTCTGCGCATCCCTCACAGGAAGCTTTGATATGGAGGTCGTAGTCTGTAAGAGCCACCATGGCGTTCACCGCAATTATTCCGCCGCCGGACCTTTTCTTTGCCTTCTTCACGTCCTGATTCAGAACGATCTGGTTTACCTCGAAATAATTCCTGCCGTCGTATATGTCAGATGCGACAGCCAACCCCACACTGGCGATGGTGCCGATACCGCCGGCCCTCGCCACCGCCCCCGCAAGACCAGGTCCGGAAATACGAACCCCCATGCCCCCCTGTATCAGGGGGTATCTGGGGGTGTGTTTCCCTATCTTTAGAACCGGTAAGGAGTTTGCCAAATCAAACGCTCCCTCTGAATGATTTTCCCTGCCCAAACTGGTTTATTCTACAGCAAATGCGATGGAAGCGCTTCTTTTGCCGGGATCGGAACCATACTTTTTCTGATATCTTTCCTGATCCTTCAGCATCTCCTGGAAACCACCCATCACCCTTGCTACATATTTTTTCCCCGTCCGGCCCAGATATTTCGAAAGAGCCTGGTCCATATCTCCTCCGCTGGATTTGAGATACCACGAAAAGATCCATGTCCCTGCGAGAATGTTGTTCCTGGGCTGAAGGAGGTCATCCAGAGTCTGGATGGCACTGAAAGCCTTTTTCAGGCTGGCACGGTGGGCCTTCCAGTTGATCTGCATGAGGCCGTAGGCATGGCGGGACCGAGCATTCTGCTTTACGGTGGATTCCCTGATGATCAGGGAGGCGATCATGAAAGGATGCACGCCGAACTCCCCGGAAGCCTCAAGGACATGGGCGGCATAAACCGTGGCAGTTGACCTGTCAAGACTCCTGTTGACCCGGGTAAAGGCGGATACGATCACCTCAGTCTTGATCTCTGAGGTTTTCTCCCCTGACTCTTCTGCCTTAATTGTCTCTCCTGCATCTACAGGCAGAGAAACTTCAAGGCGGTCGTATCTCTCCCCTTCTGCAATGGCCGGTCCGGTCATGACCGGGGAAAGGAAAAGTGTCATCAGTATCAACAAAAGACAAGGTATCAGGAAAGGGCCGTTATTGATCTTCATGCGGCAAAAACCCCCGGTGAATTTTTCACGCTCTCTCAGAAACCTATGGAAAGTTTAATATCCAAAGGCCGCGGGGGCAAGTTTTTCAATTATTTACCCCTTAAGAACAATAAAAAACTTCCGGCAATAAAGAACTTCTTGCCCTTTTCGACCACAGGTTGTATGATTCCCAGCCTGTGCACCATTTGCAAAAGTCGGAAAAACTTGTTCCTCTCCAGGGAGATGCTAAGACATGCATGAAGTTGAGAAGATCCGAAACCTGGCGATAATCGCCCATATTGATCACGGCAAGACCACCCTGATCGATTCCATCTTCCGTTCCGCAAGGGTGTTCAGGGAGAACGCCCGGATAGAAGAACGGGTAATGGACAACAACGAACTGGAGAGGGAACGAGGTATTACCATCCGGTCCAAGCACTGCACCGTTACCTGGGGTGAATACCTAATAAACCTTGTAGATACTCCAGGGCACGCCGACTTTTCGGGAGAGGTGGAGAGGGTGCTTTCAACCGTAGATTCTGTACTGCTTCTGGTCGACGCAAACGAGGGCCCCATGCCCCAGACAAGGTATGTTCTCAGACACGCTCTGAAAATGGGGCTAAACCCCCTTGTCTTCATCAACAAGGCCGACAGGCCGGGAGCCGACCTTTCAAAGACACTCGACAGCACCTTCGATCTGTTCCTGGAACTCGGTGCCACCGATGAACAGACCGATTTCCCGGTGATCTATGGATCCGGACTTCACGGCTGGGCTGCGAGGGAGTTGGAAATGATAGCTCAGGCAGAGAATATGGACGCCCTTTTCGAAATGATCATAGAGTATGTTCCTGCTCCCCTGGCCAACATGGATGCCCCTTTCCTGATGCAGGTTACGACTTTGGCCTGGAGCGAATATTCGGGCCGTATAGGGTGCGGTAAGATATTGCAGGGTTGCCTGCGGCAGGGTGAAGAGTTCATGAGGACATCTTCCCGGTGGCTTGACTCCCGGAAGCAGGATGGGGAATGGGAAGTGACCGGGAGCAGTCGCGAAAAAGCCGCCCAGATGTGGGTCACCAGGGGCCTTGACAGGGTAGCCGTGGAAGAGGTCACCGCAGGCGATATAGTATGGATATCCGGACCCAGGGAGATCGGTATTGGCGACGTATTCTCCTCCCCGGAGATCATGAACCCGGCGATGAAACCCCTTTCAATTGAAGAACCCACGGTCTCAATGTTCATTCTTGTCAACAATGGTCCCTTTGCGGGGAAGGAGGGCCAGGCCATTACCCTCAGGCAGATCCGCTCAAGGATTGAAAGGGAGACCAAAACAAACATAGCCCTCCACATGGAAGATCTGGGGAGACCCGATGGCATCAAGGTCTCGGGAAGGGGTGAACTCCACCTGGCTATCCTCATCGAAGAGATGAGGCGCGAAGGTTCCGAATTCTGCGTATCCCGACCGGAAGTCATTACCGAGATGATCGATGGCAAACTCCTGGAACCGATGGAGACCCTTACCATAGATGTCCCGGCAGAACACCAGGGGATCGTATTTGATAAGGTTGCAAGAAGAAAGGGAAGAATGCTGAACCTTATCAATCTCCCTAACGGGGAGATGCTACGAATGGAGTTCTCCATCCCGACACGGGGCCTTATAGGTTACAGGGGGGAATTTCTCACCGACACCCGCGGCCTGGGGATCATGTCGTCATCTTTCAACGGGTACGGTCCGTGGGCAGGAGATATCAACCCCAGGAACCGGGGCTCAGTTATAAGCATGGAGGAAGGTGAGGCCACCGCTTACCAGATCGAGAACCTTCAGGAGCGGTGCTCCCTTTTTATCAAGCCTATGGAAAGTGTCTACGAGGGAATGATAGTAGGCGAGAACTCCCGTCCCGGGGACATGGTCTGCAACCCCACAAAGAAAAAACAGATGACCAACCATCGTTCATCCACCCAGGACCAGTACACCAAGCTGGATGTGCCAAGGACCATGACTCTTGAGAAAGCGATCGAGTGGATAGCCCAGGATGAACTTGTAGAGGTCACTCCCCTTTCGATAAGGATCCGCAAGGCCGTTCTTGGCGAGAACGAAAGGAAGAAAAGGCTTCACAGGGCAGTATCATAAAAAAACGGCCGCCTTAAAGGCGGCCGTTCCATTTTTGATGGTGCGGAGGGGGAGACTTGAACTCCCACAGCCCGTAAGCCACTAGGCCCTCAACCTAGCGCGTCTACCTGTTCCGCCACCCCCGCGTCTCGACGATGCGAAAGACATTATATGCAAGTTGAAGTGGGGCGTCAAGGACAAAGGGGGGGTAGCCCCTTTATATTCTTTTCATTCCTATATTCCCAAAAGCCAGATCCAGGCAGGAAGCGTTACGATCGAGAGGGCCGTGCTCAAGGCTACCACATCACCGGCATAATCGGGATCCATCCCCATATTCTGGGCAATGACAAATGTGTTGACCGCCACAGGCATGGCGGAAACCAGCACAACTGCGTTCCTGAGCAGAAGGTTTACTGGCCATACAAGGAAAGCGACCCATACCAGAGCCGGATGAATAAACAGTTTGAAGAGGCTGTCCCTCAATGCGGATCTGAAGGTCTGCCCCAGGTTTTCGAAACGCAAAGATGCTCCGATCGCTATTAGTGCGATCCCGCTTCCAGTATCTCCGACCATTTTAAATGCAGCATCAAGCCAGAAAGGAAGTTTTTTCAAACCCAGGGAAGCGCAAGCAACTCCAAGGATGCATGAGATTATCAGCGGATTTTTCAAAAGTTGAAAAAAATTCCCGACAAGGGACCTGAAAGTAACCCTGCCGAAAAGGACTATCTGTGCCCAGGTTATAGAGATCAGGTTGAATCCCAGAAGGCTGACAGCAAGGTAAAGGGAAACTGCCTCAAGACCCTCCTGTCCCATGGCAATAGTTACAGCGGCCAAGCCCATGAAAACGTTGTTGGATCTTATGGAAGACAGGACAGATACGGCGTTCCTTTTCTTGTCCTTTGTAAAAGCTCTTGCCATGATCAATGATATGGCTGGAGCTACCAGGAAGGTAACATGAACCGCCCAGAAAAGGTTGGGATCAGAGAATATGCCGGAACCAACTCCCAGGATGGACCTGAAAAGAAGAGCCGGAAGAGCTGCCCAATAAAGAATAGAGTTCAGTCTTGGCACCGTCCCTTCCCCCAGTATGCCCAGGCGCCGGAATAACAACCCCAACCCCATGACAAGTGCAAGAGGAAGGACCATCAGGAAAGACTCCAAGATTACCTCCCGTTATTTCCAAAATTGCAAAAAGCACCGTCGCGCCTTCCGGGCGCGACGGTCTAAAAAAATCAAAAAACAGTGTCACCTAGAAGCGGCGCTCCTTGATCCTTGCTGCCTTTCCGCTGAGTTTGCGCAGGTAGTAAAGCTTGGCCCTGCGGACCTTTCCGTGCCGCACTACCTCAATGTGGTCAACACTCGGGCAATGAAGCGGGAAGATCCTTTCCACCCCTACACCTCCGGAGATCTTCCTGACGGTGAAGGTTTCACGCGTCCCTCCGTGCTGTCTTGCGATGATTACGCCCTCGAATACCTGTATCCTCTCCCTGTTGCCCTCGGTGACCTTGACGTGGACCTTGACGGTGTCGCCAGGCCGGAAATCGGGAGCATCCTTCCTCAGGAATCTGCTCTCGATAAGAGCGATCTTGGAATCCATTATTCTTCCCCTCCCTGTTGAATACTGCAAATTCTGGTTAACGCCAACCGAAAAACCTGTCCAGGAGAACGGCCAGGGTATCCCTCGGGGCAGAAATGGGCTCATCGCCCTTCCCGCCTCGCACCGGCCCAAGGGCCAGCACTTCCACTCCTGCAGGATCAAACTCTTCTTTTCCGCTGCCTATTACAAAGACAAGAGGTTTGCCCGAAGACAGGCTCCTTCTCTTTGCCTCAAGCCAGTGCACCCTGCCTCTTTCTGAACCTCCGCCAAGTATTGCCAGTGGTTGTTCTTTCTCACGCTTCCGGATCCATGCCAGGGCTTTTTCAAGGGTCGGGAAAGTTTTTGCGCCTTTCCCTGCCCCGGCTTCAGACTCCTCCCCGTTGCGTGATCCCCCGCTGACCAGGAGGAGCCTCTCGCATCCGTAGGAAAGGCAAAGTCCTACAGCATCTTCGTTCCGCACTGCGTCTTTTGCGGGGACAAGTATGACATAAACGCCCTTGTCAAGGTAGGGGCCAATATTGGCCCTGGCGATCACATCCGGTCGCCTTCCAAGTGTACGTGCCACGGATTGCCTTCTCCTCCAGGCCCTGATCTCCCCATGGTCCCCCCCTGCAAGAACCTCCGGAACTGCAACGTCCCTCCAGGAGGCCGGACGGGTATAATGGGGCGTGTCCAGCATTCCCCTGAAAAAAGAGTCCTCCCTGACAGCACACTCCTGGCCGACAACTCCAGGTATCAGCCGGGACACTGCATCGATAATTACCATCGCCGGGATCTCTCCGCCGGTCAGGACATAGTCCCCAATGGATACCTCGAGATCCACGAATTTCTCTAAAAAACGCTCGTCAACACCCTCGTAGCGGCCGCATACTATCACCAGGTGCTCCATGGAGGCCAGAGATTCGACGACATGCTGTCCCAGGAGCACTCCCTGTGGACCGGGATGGATGACGTACGCAGGTGCGTCAGCCCCGGCTGCTTCAACGGCCCTGGCCAGGGGCTCCGCCATCAGGACCATTCCCCCGCTCCCATATGCATAGTCGTCTATCTGACCGTAGTGACCATCTGCAAAATCCCGGGGGTTGAGGCATCGTATACTGATCAGCCCCTTGTCGACGGCCTTCCCTATAACACCTGACCTGGTGAAGGGTTCCAGCAATTCAGGAAAGGGGGTTATCACCGAGACAAGCATCAGTCCCAGAGCCCCTCCGGAAGGTTGATCTCGATAAAGCCCTCCTCCGGGACCATCCTCAGGATAACTTCTTTGACGGCAGGAAGCATCCTGACGTTTCCTTGCGGGGTCCGGACAGAATAAACGTCGTGGCTTCCGGTCCTCAGGATATCCACTACAGTCCCGAGTTCTTCGCCGGTCTCTTTCAGGACCACCTTCAAACCCAGGATATCCTCTATCCAGAAGGTATCCTCGGGAAGCGAAACCCTTTCCGATCCGGGCACCATGACGAGGCCGCCTTCCAGCGCCTGTGCTGCCTCCCTGTCCCTGACCTCCAGCGCCTGAACCAGGAAAAGCCCCTTCCCTTCGTGGGGCCTTACGTTCTCGACCTCAAGCGAGGTTATCAGATCTCCCCCGGGCCTGAAAATATCAATCCTGTCCATTCCAAGGAACCGTTCCGGAAAATCCGTCAGCGGGAGGATCCTTATCTCCCCCCTTACCCCGTGGGCTCCCAGGACTCGGCCGATGATCACCATTTCGGGTCCGCCCAATACTTTCACCTCAGTCTTCCAGGATATCCACGTCCACCTTTTCGCCCGGCTTTACCGCTGCAGCCTTGGCAATGAGCCTGATTGCGTTTATCGTTACGCCCCTCTTGCCGATCAGGCGGCCCATGTCATCCCTGGATACTTTTATCATGACCTTGACAGCCCCTCCGCTGTTCCTTTGGGATGTCACCTCGACCTCGTCAGGATCCGCCACAATACTCCTGACGACGAAACCTACGAGTTCCTCGTAATCCGGCATTTGGGGATCCTACTTCTGTTTCCTGCCGGATAAGAACTTGTCCCAGACACCTGTCTTCTTCAGGATCGCCCGGGCTGTATCCGAAGGAAGAGCCCCTTCACCAAGCCAGTACAGAGCCCTCTCCTCCTGCACCTTAAGATCCGCCGGTTCTTTCATCGGGTCGTAGGAACCGATCTGCTCGATGAATGCTCCGTCACGGGGCGATCTCGAGTCAGCAACGACCAGGCGGTAGTAGGGCATTTTTTTACGGCCAAACCTTGCTAGACGAATTCTGACTGCCATTCTTGTGCCACCTCCTGCTTTTATGGTCTTCTGTTTTCCTTCTATCCGGATCATGCCGTTTTCCAAAAAAACGGTTTAAACGGCTGTCACCCCTACATGGGCATGGGGGGGAAACCCCTGGGGAGTTTCATCCCCTTCTTGCCCGGTGCAAAGCGCTTCATCAGCATGTTCATCTGTTCAAACTGTTTTAGGACCTGGTTCACCATCTGGACAGAAGTACCAGATCCCAGGGCTATCCTTCGCCGGCGGCTTCCCTTTATTATCTGGGGGTTCTCCCGCTCTTCTTTCGTCATCGACAGGATCACGGCTTCCACCTGCCCCAGCCGCCTCGGATCCATCTGCGCGTTCTCAATACCCTTGATATTCCTTGCTCCCGGGATCATGTCGAGAACCTTGTCAAGTGGCCCCATCTTGCGCACCTGCCTTATCTGAAGGAGCATATCCTCCATGGTCAACCTCTTTTTTTTGACCGAGGCAGCAATTTTCTCGATATCCCTGTCGTCGGCTGCCTGCTGGATCTTCTCGACCAGCCCCTGGACATCGCCCATACCCAGTATCCTCTGGGACATTCTTTCGGCATCGAAAACCTCCAGGTCGACCACACGTTCACCCACACCAGCGAACTTGACCGGAACGCCTGTGGCCGCTTTGATGCTCAGGGCAGCCCCTCCCCTGGAGTCGCCGTCTATCTTGGTAAGTATGATCCCGGTAAGAGGAATGCGTTCATTGAACGCTGAGGCTACGTTGACAGCCTCCTGGCCCGTCATGGAATCAACCACAAGCAGTGTCTCCACTGGTTCAACGGTCTTGCCAAGGTTGGCCAGCTCCTCCATAAGTCCTTCATCGATATCGAGACGTCCCGCCGTATCGAAGATCAGGACGTCGAAAAGCCTCTGTGCCGCATGATCCATGGCCATGCGGGCGATGAGCTGGACGTCCTTTTCACCCTCGGCCGGGCCGAAAAAACCCACTCCGGCCTGGCTGGAAAGTATCCTCAACTGCTCCGCAGCTGCAGGCCTTCTGTAGTCGCATGCTATTACGAGAGGCTTATGGCCATCGGACAGTTTTTTTGCCAGCTTTACGCAGGTTGTCGTTTTACCCGACCCCTGGAGCCCGACCAGGATATATTTCGAAGGAGGTCTTGGCGAGAACGAAAGGGTCTGCCGACCACCCCCCATCAGGGCTGACATCTCTTCGTAGACTATGGCGATGACCTGCTGGGCAGGGGTTATTGAATCCAGGACATCTTTCCCCACCGCTCGAACACGTATCTTCTCGACAAGGTCCTTGACAACCCTGAAGTTGACATCGCCCTCCAGAAGCGCCCTTCTTACATCCCTCAGCGCGTCGGAGATATCCACCTCGGTCAGTTTTCCCCGGTTCCTGAGACCTTTGAACACTCCTTCAAGGCGTTCCCTGAGAGAATCGAACATCAGTCGGATCTGTCCTCCCGCTCTTCTGGGGTAAGGATACCCGCAAGCACAGACGCGGCTTCATGGGGTATCTTTGTTGAATAACGACGGTACCACTCTCCAAGATCCCTGAAGATCCTTTCCCATGAATCTTCTTTCGCCGAAAAACCGAGCAGTCCCTCCATCTCTGTCAGGCGCTCCTTGGACCTCTGGACAAGATCATGGGCGCCCTGCCTGGAAACCTCGAGTCGTTCAGCAACCTCGGAAAGAGACCAGTCTTCAAGAACATGCAGTCTGAAGGCCTCCCTCTGTTTCCCAGTCAGGACAGGCTCGTAAATGTCGAAAAGCCTGGAGAGAATTACCCTTTGTTCGATCTGGTCTTTCAAGGGGACACCTCCGAATATGCACAGGGAATGATTATATGAATTCATCCAGGGTCTGTCAAGTATTTTCACTTGACAGCAAAAGGGGCCGCCATTCAATGCAGCCCCCGGGTTTATCCTGTTTTTGCACGAAAACCGTTCAAGCATTTTTGAGGTAGCAGTTCCCTCCCACGTCTCGTATCCCACGCCTCACGGGTTTTGGCCCTTCCTGTCTACTGCTGCGTCTCGCCTGTTTCCTGGGTTGCTTTACGTTTCACGATTCACGATTCACGATTCACGATTCACGAGTTACGTGTTACAAGTCACGCATACAGACCCACGTTAATGCCCATGCCCGTGGTGCGAGCTTCCGAAGGCCTGATCCTCGATCTTCTGGAGGAGCTCCCAGATAACGGCAAGGTCTTTCCTGCGTGATCCTATGATATGACCCAGGGAATGTCTGATGTCCTCATCCTCTATAATGTGATGTCGTGCGGCAAGCTCCGTCATCGAATCAAGCTCTCTGCAAAGGGTCTCTCTCAGTAGCTCGGCTATTGAAAGAGGATCATCGACATGACTGTGTCCGCCAGTTGTTTCAGGGGTTATCACTCTGCACATGGGTTAGTCTCCCTTCTTTTTGGAAAAAATAATACTATTTCAGGATTTTATCACAACAACGATCTGTTTTTTGTTCAGCCTATCCTCCCAGGGTTGTTCTGATAGAATGTAAACATTGATACATGTTAACCCGATACAGGTAAACCAAAAAGGGAAGGAGCCGATCCACATGAACCCCATGCAGGAGAAAAACCTTGAGGTCCGGAGAGCATACAACGCAAACCTTGGCAACAGCGTGGTGAAAGCCCTTGAGACCAACGGATTCAAGGCGCGCTATGTCCCTACTGCCGAAGAAGCTGTAAAAGCCGTTCTGGAACTGGTACCCGAAGGCTCTTCAGTGGGTGTTCCGGGCGCATCCACCATACGCGAACTGGGCCTGTTCGAGATACTTGGATCCAGGGGCTGCAGGATCGTCCAGCATTGGGACCCATCCCTCGCTCCGGAGGACCGTCCCGGGAGATGGGAGGAAGAGAACATGAGCGACGTCTTCCTTACCAGTTCCAACGGTCTGACCCTTGACGGGATGCTGGTCAACATTGATGGAACGGGGAACCGGGTCGCAGCCATGGCGTGGAACAGGAACAGGATCATTTTTGTTGTGGGCATCAACAAGGTCAGCCGTGATGTAGAGGCCTCCCTCCAGAGGATAAGGGACGTGGCCACGCCTTTGAACGCGATCAGCAAGGATATCGACCTTCCATGCGCAAAAACAGGCTACTGCGTCAACTGCAAGGTCCCACAAAGGTTCTGCAGGGCCACCCTGGTCCTTGAAAGAGCTCCCTTCGGCCGTGATGTACATGTCATTGTGGTTGGGGAGAATCTAGGGTACTAGGAATCCGTTAGAAGTCAAGCGTCAGACGTGAAACGAAAAGGCAAGGCATACAAGTGCGTAAACGTGCAACGGTATTCCGTTCACTGTTTGCGCACTTTGGTTTTTCAGGTTTTCGATCCTCGGGACTTCTCACGTCTCACCTCTCACGCCTCTTGGATCTTCCCTACCTTCTCCACGTTCCGGGAACGAAGATCATCATTACGGTGTATATTTCCAGCCTTCCCAGAAGCATGCAGAATGAGAGTATCCATTTCCCTGCGACGGGTATGTGGGCGTAATTATCCGCAGGTCCAACGCTGCCAAGACCAGGCCCGATATTCCCAATGGTCGCCGCTACGCTTGCGATAGAGGACAGCACGTCCAGCCCGAGAGCTGACATGGCGAGAGCGGCAAGGGCAAAAAGCCCTATATACATCACGAAAAAGGCGGTTACAGATGAAATAACCTCCCTTTCCAGAACCCTGCCCCCTATCCTGACCGTAAAGATAGCCTTGGGGTGCAGAAGTCTCTTGAGTTCGGCCCCAACATGCTTCATCAGGACCATTATCCTCATGTTCTTGATGCCGCCGCCGGTGGAACCGGCGCAGCCTCCTACGAACATCAGGAACAAAAGAAGGTACTGGATAAAGAAAGGCCAAAGTTCGTAATCAGCAGTAACATAGCCCGTTGTTGTCAAAATGCTGACGACCTGGAAAGCCCCGTAACGGAATGAATCAGACAAAGTTCCGTAGGTCCCTGAGGCAAACAGGACCGCAGTGGCGGCCAGAACAGATAGTACCGTGATCTTTGAATAGAAGCGAAACTCTTCGTCACGCCACCATGCCCCAAGGTCTCCCCTGAGAGCAAGATAATGAAGCACAAAATTGGCTCCCGCCAGGAACATAAAAAGTGTTATCACCCATTCGAAGTATGGGTTGCCGTATTGACCAATGCTTCCGTTGAGGGGTGAGAACCCTCCAGTGGCCATTGTCCCGAATGTATGGGTAAGGGACTCGAAGAGATCCATCCCGCCAAGCATCAGAGCCCCGGTCTGCAGGGCGGAGAGCAGGACATAGACTCCCCAGAGCAGCAGTGCCGTCTGTCTGACCCGTGGTGTGATCTTCTCCGGCACAGGCCCTGGCACCTCCGCCTTGTAAAGCTGCATACCTCCTACCCCCAGAAAAGGGAGTATCGCAAGGCTGAGGACGATGATACCCATGCCCCCGAGCCAATGGGTCAGATCCCGCCAGAAGAGGATCCCTCTCGGGTTTGACTGTATATCCGTAAGGACCGAAGCCCCGGTGGTAGTGAAACCCGACATGGCTTCAAAAAAAGCATCGGTGAATGTAGGAACAGTACCGTTCAGGAAATAAGGGGCGCCCCCGATTATCGAGGCGAAAACCCATGAAAGGGAGACCACGGCAAATGCCTCCCTGACGCCCAGGTCCTTTGCCTTTGCGCGGTATCCCAGGGTAAAAAGCAGCACTGAAAGAACGGAACCCAACCCTATACCCCCCAAAAGCGGGTAAAGGTCTGGCGAGCCGTCGGCCAGAGACCACACCAAAGGCAAAAGCATGAAAATGGATATTATCGCGCAGAGAAGGGAGAGGACCTTAGCGACCACCGCAAGGCGCACCCTACTCCACCCCCAGCATCTCTACCGCCCGCGGCATAAGTTCCTCGGCTGCAAAGATCAGCACCTCGTCGTTCTCCATAAGAACGCTGTCCCCCCAGGGGACGAACATATCTCCGTTTCTGGATATCAGGGCTATAAGAATACCCTTGGGAAGATCGAGGTCCATTATCTTTTTCCCGGAAACAGGGCTTCCATGGGGAATCTTCAACTCCAGCACTTCAGCATCGATCTTGTCGATTATTGAGAGGGCCCCTGTACCATAAGGGTAACGGACCTGCCTCATGATGACCGTGGCAAGGGCCTGGTTCGGGTTGACCATAGCATCGACGGCCATATAGTCGGTAAGCCGCATCAGGAGTTCACGTCTGACCACGGCGACGCTTTTCCTGGCCCCCAGGGCTTTTCCTACTACTCCTATCAGGATATTGTGTTCGTCGTTGGCAGTGGTGGTAACAAAACCGTCCGCTTCATCTACACCCTCGTAACGCAGGAGTTCTTCGTCCATTCCGTCTCCATGGATAACGATGGCCCTTTCAAGCTCCCTCGAGAGTTTTTCGCACTTGTCCCTGTCCTGGTCAATAAGGCGGATATCCAGATCGGGAAACCTGATCTCGAGTCTTCTGGCCACCTGGTATCCTATCTTCCCCCCACCGACCACAATGACCCTTTTGAGTTCCGGTGTCTTCTGCCTGGTGAAAAGCTCTTCCAGTTCCTGAGCCTGGGACTTGGATGTTACCGTGAAACAAAGGTCGCCGGTCTCAAGCTTGTCCTCCCCGAACGGGACAAAACCTTTGCCCTGGCGTTCAATAAAAACTACAAGAGCCTTTATCTTGGGATAGATCCTTCGAAGGTCTCTCAGGGAGGTCCCGATCAGTGGTGAATTGTCGCTGACCCTGAAAGCATAGACCCCGACTTTCCCTCCAAAGAATTCTGCCGTGTGAACGGCAGAACTGATCGATAGGAATTCCTCGATCTCCCTTGCTACGGAACGTTCAGGAGAGATCATCACATCTATGCCCAGCTGTTTTGCCCAAGTCGGACTGTCGGTGTATTCCAGCCCCCGCGCCCTTGAAATTACCCTCTTTAGCCCGGCTCTTCGAGCGATCCAGCAGGCCATGATGTTGACCTCGTCGAAGTTGGAACAGGCTATCAAAAGATCAATGTCGCAGCCTGGGAATATGCCTGCCTTTTCCAGTACAGGCGGGCGAGATCCGTTGCCCCTGACGACCATAACGTCCAGTTCGTTCTCCGCCTTGGCGGCTCTTTCTTCGTTGCTTTCAACAATAGTGATGTCGTGTCCCTCTACCGAAAGGCTAGAGGCCACATTGAAACCGACCTCGCCGGCCCCTATGATCACAATACGCACCTTTACTTCACCCCCTTGAGGGGAATAATGACCTCATGATCCCCTGCAACGGAAAAGTGGTAAACTAATCCGGACAAAGGGAGGTGTACTGATGCCCCATCGGGAAAAGATTGCCTTTGTTGGAACGGGCGGAACGATCAGCATGACCTTCAGCGAAAAACAGAATGGTTATGTACCGACCCTCTCCGCTCATGACCTTGTGTCGATGCTCCCCCCGGACTGCAGTCAGAACCTCCAGGTTATCGACTGGAGCCACCAGCCCAGCAGTCACTATACCATACGCATGACAACTGATCTCGTCGAATTGTTGCGCAAACTGGTCAAGGATGGCGCACCGGGGATCGTAGTCAGCTGCGGCACCGATTCCCTGGAAGAGATGGCCTATCTGACGGACCTTCTTTGGGCCTACCCTCAACCGGTCGTCTTCACCGGATCCATGCAGCCGCCGGGTCGACAGGGCTCTGATGCGATCGCTAACCTTTCCCAGTCCATCAAGGCTGCTTCTTCGGAATGCACCTGGGGAATGGGGGTTCTGGCCTGTTTCCAGGACCAGGTTTTTGCAGCTTCTGAAGTGGCCAAGGAGGTGGCACACCGAAGGGATGCATTTTCCGCTCCGGGAAGAGGGCCAGTGGCAGATTTCGTCGGGGACGAGATCAGGATCATAAGGAAACCGAATCGTCCCCCTGCACTCGAGGGGGCGATCATGCCGGCTAAGGACGTGGAGATCCTCTGGGCCACCCTCGGAGGAGGCGACTGGACCATGTCATGCCTCTCAAAGTCCAAAAACCTTGAAGGCCTTGTTATTGCGGGTTTTGGCGCGGGCAATATCCCCCCATCCTGGATCCAGTACCTTAAACCGCTGGTCAAGAACAACACCGCCATAGTTATCACCACCCGCTGCAGGAGGGGACACACAAACACATTGTACGGCTTTGAAGGCAGCGCAAGGAGACTTCTGGAACTTGGAGTTATGGACGGGGGAGGCCTCAGGCCAGAACACGCAAGGCTCAGACTTGCAGTAGGTCTGGGTGCGAACTTTTCCAGGGAGGACCTGCAACTCTATCTTCTGGGCAAAAAATGAACCTTCGAAGGGCCTGGTTTATACCAGGCCCTTTTTTCATCAACCCCTGAACGCTCCTGAGATCATGTGAAGGGCACTTGCAACGACCATCACTACGAGGATATACCTTATCCAGTTGTTGCCCTTTACTACGGAAAAACGGGTCCCTATCCAGCCTCCGGCCATACTTCCCACGGCAAGGACAAGACCGTATTCCATGTTGATCAGTCCCTTTGAGTAGAAAATTGCAAAACTCACCACAGTGTAGCAAAGCACTATTGCCGCTTTCAGACCGTTGGCCCTGACAAGATCCTTGCCGACAGCCCCGGCAAGGGCCCATATCAGGAGGAAACCGACCCCCGCCTGGATAAAACCGCCATAGGCACCTATGGCAAGGAAGAGGATCCACTTTGCCCAACCGGGCCAGGACGTCTTCCTGTGGGTCTCCCACATCCGGGGTTTTGCAACCAGCATTACGGCCATTATGGATATCAGGAGGGCAATGGTGATCTTGAGGAACCGTTCATCCAGCTGGACCGCCAGAAGAGTGCCGCCCACGGCTCCTATGGAGGCAGGGATGCCCAGGTAAAGGGATTCTTTTATAGAAAGTGCCTTATCCCTGCGGAACTGCCATACGGCAACGATATTCTGAAGAAGGATAGCGACCCTGTTAGTGGCATTTGCGGAAGAGGCGTCAAGCCCCAGAAAGATGAGGAACGGAAGACTCAGAAGCGAACCTCCTCCCGCAACAACATTCAGGAAACCGGTCACGCACCCGAGCAAACCGGCAAGAACAAGCATCAATAATGACAATTCAGATTCCCCCATCAATGACGGATCAACGGCCTGCGATATTCTAACATAAACCCAAAAGGAAGCATCGCTATAACATGATAAAATGATGTAACAAAAGAGGGGAGGTTTGCCCAATGCGTTATGCTGTCACAGAGGACATGGCCTTTCTTCGCTTAAGCGAAGGAGAGGAGTTGCACCGTTCCATCGCAGCCGCCTGCGAGGAGTACAGCATGGATTCGGCTGTCATAATAGGCGGGATCGGAATGGCGAAGGAGATAACCTTCGGCTGGTACACAGGGCAGGAATATATCAAGGAGCGCCTGGAGGGAACTTTTGAAGTTGCCTCGCTCAGCGGGGATATAAGCATCAGGGAAGGCAGCACATACCCCCACATTCACGCCGTATTCAACGGGATGGACCACAGGACCGTCAGTGGGCACGTACTTAAAGTGGTGACTTTTCATAACCTGGAAGTATTTATCCGCCCCTTGAGGTCAATAAGGCTGAATCGCGAATTCGATGGCTGGCTCGAGGCTATAGTGCCGGAAAAACGTTAGTTATTCTTCCTGATATCAGCCTTTTCCCCTTCAGTGTATGACCGGAGGGAATCCGGGCTCACCGGGAAAAAGCTGTGATCCGTTCCGGCTGCAGCCCAGACAGTGCGGAACCTGAAAAGGTCTTCGTCCAGGAATGCCCGGGGCCTGGAAGGAAACCCAACAGGGGGAACTCCGCCAACCTGAAAACCGGAATAGTCCATGACCCATTCAGGTCTTGCCATTGAGACCCTCTTCGCGCCGAGGAGGGTCTTTATCTTTTTCAGATCGATCCTGTTCGGCCCTGACATGAGAGCAAGCACAGGTTCCCCGTCTGCCAAAAGGACAAGGGTCTTGAGTATCTCCTCCGGAGGAGCGCCTACACTCCTGGAGGCATCATCGACGGTCCTGATGGTCTCTTCGCTGTGAAAGATCTCCCCTTCATAACCCGCTCCTTCAAGAAAGGCCCTGACCTTTTCTACCGGGTCAGCCAGATTATCCCCTGAGAGGTTTTTACAGCACATCATTCCCTATCCTTCCCCTTTGCCGCGATATCCGGGTATGTTATGCGATAGATATTCCTGTTGGCCATGATCTGCCTGACAAATTCCCTCGTCTCACCATAGGGGATGTCCTCTATCCACTCCTCGATCGGCCCCTTGGGCGGCAGCCATCTTCCCACTGCACCCTGTCCCGCGTTGTAGGCAGCTATTGCCCACTCGATCCGGTCGAACATCTTCAGAAGCCTGGAGAAGTGGTGAGTTCCCAAAATAATATTCCTGGCCGGGTCAAAGAAGTCCCCTTCCTTCTCCCCGAGCATTGCGGCATTCTCCCTGGCGGTGGGGGGCATCAGCTGCATCAGCCCCATTGCGCCTGCTGGACTCACAGCCTCTTCGTCAAAAGCGCTCTCTCTTCTCATTATCGCCCAGACATCAAGGGGATCCACGCCAAAGCGCGCTGAAGCCTCCAATACTTCACGTTCTCGCGCCTTCGGGTAAAGGGTTTCAAGGACCGGCCTCGGAAGGGGGTCAAAACTGGAAAGCATGGAAAACAGGGGAAGAGCGTCGAGGAAAGCGCTCCTGGCATCACCAAGCCACAGGGCCAGCCGGGCAGAGGCGAACCTGCCGGCCGGTGCGTCCGATGATGCCATTTCCATCCGTGCATATATGACAAACCCCCAGTCGGCAAGTTCCCCCTCCTCTCCAGCAAGAACATCGGGAACGCTGTCTTCTACTCTCCCTCCGCCTTCAGGAAAGGCCAGAAAAGTGTAGTAATCGATTGGGAAATTTTTTCTTAGACGATCCAGGAGAGCCGAGGCGGTCCTGGAATCACCCAGTCTCTCGTTAGCCCTTGCAGCCCAGTAAAGAAGACGGGTCTCCTGCCTTCGGTCGTTGCCTGCATCCAGGGCCTTGGTCCATGCTTCATCGGCGGCACGCACATCCCCGTGTTTCCATGAGGACCAGCCCTTTTCCCAGAGTGCTGCTGCTGCGAACCTGCTTTTCGGGTATTTCTCCAGTAGCATGTCCTCAAACACAAGGGCTCTCTCCTCTTCGTTTTTCCTGGCAAAAATGTTCGCCAGTTCGGAAAGGGCTGCCGCCGCGGGATCCTCGGGCCCGGAAAGGGCTATCCCGTTCAGCATATCCATCGCCCTTCCCCCGGATTCAGCGGCCATCCTGGATATCGACTCCACCGACGACTGGTAATACCGGGAAGATGTCAGGGCCAGTTCACTCCACAGGTCCAGTGCTTCATCGTTCCTCCCGAGCCTCGAGAGGGATCTCGCCAGGAAGAACCTGGCCCTTTCGGCGGAAGGGCTGTCCGGCGGAACCCTTCCCAGATGAATTACCGCTTCCTCGTGATCTCCCGAAAAGAAGGCGGCATAACCTATAGGGAAGGCGGTAACACCGTCATCCAGCCCCGGGTCCTGCCTTATCAGGGCAAGGGCGCCCTTATGGAAAGGGGATATCTCAAGGAGGGCAAGGCCATCAAGCGGATCCGGGTCGGGTAGCCTGATAAGGGATCCCAGGGCCTGTCTCCTGAGGGAAGCATCGGTCGCTCTCTCGGACATTGCCCTGAACCACCCCCTGGCCTCCGGGACGTCCCCCTCGTTCAGAGCTATTCGACCCAAAGCATATGCCACGTATGGCGAAAGGAACCAATCTTCGATCCTCCAGAGAGACATGGCCACCTCCCTGGCCTTCCGGGGTGACCCGGTCCTTTCAAAACCCAGGGCAATAAGCATATCGGCATAGGGTCGGAGTTTTTCTGGCAGGGAGTCCCTCTCCTCCAGGAAGATCTCCAGAGCCGGCGCCCATCTCCCCTGGAGCCAGAGAGAATTAGCGTACATGACCCTGTCCCGGGCTGATGCCTCGTAATCCGGTGACCTCAATTTGTTTTCAAGTGACGTCCACTGCCTCGACCAGAACATGTCTTCCACTTCGGATGTCTCGGCAGGTTGTGACAAAGCGGTCAGCATACAGGAAAGCATCAGGAACAGAAACATCTGTCTCAGTGTTTTTCGCATTTTCCTTCCTCACCTGATAGAAGATCTCCACATCTGTCACAGGGGGGAGGTTCACCGGTCAGGACAAAATGACGGAAATGATCAAGCCACTTGGGAGAACCACGCCCGCAAACCTCAAGGAAACGAATGAAGGAAACAAACCTTTCCCTGCAGGTCGGGGTAATATAGTGCTCAACACTGCATGCGTTAACACCTGCTTCATCAGGGGTCAGGCTCAGGATCTCTTCGAAGAATTTTTTAAGCAGATCCTCGTTCAGCACGAGAAATTTTGCCAGGTCCTCGCCCCTCGTTGTCAGGGAGATGTAACCGTAATGTTCCTGATCTACAAAACCGCTATCCTTGAGACCAGAAATGACCCCGACCACCGTAGGTGACCTTACACCAAGAACAGAGGCAAGGTCCTTGACTCTTACCACTTTTCTTTCCGCCTGCAGTTTATAAATGGCCTTGAGATAATCCTCGCTCCTGGCGCTTAATACTGTCATTGTTAGCCCCGCCTATTTTTGTTATTATCCATTCCAGTATCGGTCGTCCTTGCAACCTAGTCAAGGGAGGACATTATGTCCCTGCATATATTTCTCGGAACTCTTGCCGTAAATGCGAGCCTTTTCGAAGTGTTCACCGCACCAAAGCCTGGTCTTGTAGACAGGTGGGGCAGCGGGGCTCACGATGATATGGATTTTGCAACATTCCTCCTGAGCGCCGCTGCCCTTGCGCCTTTCTGGCCCCTACAGGCTCTGAAAGGTTTGCAGGGAGTCCATCCGGACAGGGCACTGAAAGTGCTGCGCAAAACCGGGATAGAGATGGACAGGGCCATGTTCGAGGCAACTTCCGGGGTGAACACTCACAAGGGGCTTATCTTCGCACTTTCCCTTCTCCTTTACGGCGCCGGCAGGTGCATCTTCCTGGGGATCCCGCCCTCACCTTCCAACATTTCAAATGAAGCCTCCCTTGCGGTATCCGGATGTTGCGAAAGGGAACTGGGATCCCTCAGGGGGGCCTCTAATGACAGACCCCTTTCAAGCGGTGAAAGGATCTACCTGGAACATGGTCTCACCGGAATAAGAGGCGAAGCGGAAGGCGGTTTTCCCACAGTGATCCGTTACGGCATCCCCTCTTTCAGGAAAGGCCTCTCCATGCGCGCAACAAGACATGACAGCGCACTCTTCGCCCTTTTCAACCTGATGATGCACGGGCAGGACACGAACATAGTGGCGAGAAAGGGTTTCACATTCTGGACCACGATCTACAGGTCTATGGTCTCGGACCTTCTGCGACACGATCTCCCCTACTCGCCCGGCTCGATAAAGGCTCTAAAAGAGTCCGACCGCATATTCAGCCTCAACAGGGTCAGCCCGGGAGGCGCAGCAGATCTTCTTACCTGTACTCTTTTCCTCCATGACTGCGAAAGCCATCTAGCAGATATTGTCAGCATTTAGGCTCACAGGTATAATATTTGTAACATAATTTCAGGAGGGATGACCATGAGTCTGGGTCTAAGGATCAAGACACTTCGCCGGTCAAAAGGGCTCACCCAGAAGAGCCTTGCAGAGCTGGTCAACGTGAGCAGGATCTACATACAATCACTGGAGAGCAACAGGAGGCTTCCATCAATGAAACTCCTCAAACGCCTGGCCGGTGCCCTCGACGTCGACATGGTCGACCTGGTACAGAACCCCTACCGGGATTCATCGGGGAGACTACTGCTGGAGGAGGTCCTCAACAGCCGGGAGCCGGTCGAAATATGGTACCGGAGCAGAAAACTTTCCAGGAACGAGATCCAGCTCGTACAGAAACTGATTGATGCCGCCCTTTCCGACTGGGACAGGGAAGATGGATGAGACAGCCCCGGTCCTTGACGACATTTCGGAAATGGATTGGCCCTCGCCGCCCGAAGTAATTCCAGGCTGGGCAATAGAAGAAGCTCTTGCCTGGAGGAACCTCGACGATTTCGGCCTGCTGGCAAAAGCGGAAGAGGTCTGCGGGAGATCTGTTGAACTCTTCCAGGTCCCTCTTCCGGGTTCATTATGGGGGCTTCACGTCGCCAGGGGATCCAGGGTCCGCATATACGTGAACCGCTGCCTTCCCCTTATCTGGAAGCGTTTTGCCTTCTTTCACGAACTCTACCACCTTCTCCATCACAAAAAAGGCGAATCTTTCTGGACTGCGACAGCAACCCCGATGACAAGCTTCGAACACCAGGCTGACATGTTCGCATGGGCCGCCATTCTCAACGATTGGTCCGAGGGAGGCGAGTGGTGAAACGCCTTCCTGTTTTCCTGCCCATGAGGAACTGTCCAAATCGTTGCATCTATTGCGACCAGGTAGCAATTACGGGCTATTCGGATTACCCTTCGCCGGAGGAGGTCAGGGTTGAAGCTTCAAAGAACGTTGAGCCTCTTGAGGTGTGCTTTTTCGGGGGGAGTTTTACCTGCCAGCCCATGGACCTGCAGCGCCAATACCTTTCTGCGGCCGCTTCGGCACCGGCAGGCAGCTGTATCAGGCTGTCAACCCACCCCCTGTGTATTACATCCGAGGTCCTTTCCCTTCTTTCAGAATACCCCGTGCGGTCTATCGAACTGGGTGTTTCCTCCCTTGACGATGGTGTCCTAAAAAGATGCAACCGTGGTTATTCCGGAAGAGTGGCCCTTGAAAAGATCTCCCTGATCGCCAACGGCCCCGGGAATATCCCCGGGGCCCAGCTTATGACAGGTCTTCCCGGTCAGGACGAGAACTCCTCCATGAAAGACCTTATGCTCCTCAGGGATCTTAAGGGGAACGGGAAGATGGAATTGAGGATCTACCCTTGCCTGGTGCTCAGGGGGACACCTCTTGAGGGTCTTTTCCTCTCCAAACAATACATACCTCCCGGTGTAGATGAGAGTGCCCGGTGGGCGGGCCGGATGGTGAGATACGCCAGCCGGAACGGCTTTGACATCCTGAGAGTGGGTCTCCAGGAGACCCACTCACTCATGCAGGGGGTAGTCGCTGGTCCACACCATCCCGCATTGGGAGAACTGGCACGCGCTTTTGCCATGGTATTGTCCCTGCTGGAAGAAAACCCCACAGGGCCATGGATCGCGGATCAACGACAAAGATCCCTTCTTGCCGGACATGGATGTTGGGGTTTCAGGGAACTGGAACGCCTTTCAGGTCTTGACCCGAAAAGGGCACGGGATCTCGTCACATGGACGGGATAAGCACCCTGGACGGACATTTGCCACCCGCAGAACTTTTCAATACAATTCTTTGAGTCTTTGTTTTCAGGGGTGATCCATGGCTATCTTCAACAGGAACGTGGACATGGGGGCTTGGGGCGTCTCGGGGACACTCTGGAGGCTCGCTCTTCCGTCGATGTTCTCCATGTTCTTCCATACTTTGTTCCATCTTGTGGATACTGTCTTTATCTCGTGGCTGGGAGAATCCTCCCTTGCTGCAATGTCGCTTACCTTTCCCATTGTTTTCGTGGTTTTTGCACTGGTGAACGGAATGGCCACCGGCACGACCACGCGGATGAGCACAGCCCTGGGCAAAGGAAGAAAAGACGAAGCCAGAGGATACGCAGACGCCGCACTTATGCTTGTCCTCATAATGTCCGCCCCTGTCGTTCCCCTTCTTTTCCGCCCCTGGTCCAACTCCTTCTTCTCCCTTCTCGGAGGTAGCGGGGATGTCCTTTCAGAGAGCTATCGCTACGCATTCTGGATGGTACTGGCTACTCCCATGATGTCCTTTTCCCTGCTGGTGGACGCGGTTTTCAGGAGCCAGGGCGATACTGTGACCCCGATGAAGAGCATGATCCTTGGGAACGGGATAAATGCCCTTCTTGACCCAATCCTGATCTTCACTTTCGGATGGGGAATTACCGGGGCGTCGATAGCCACCTGCATAGGCCGACTTGTATCCTGTATCTACCTCTTTTCTAGATTGAAAAAAAGAAGCCCGATCATCCCCGCCATTTCCTGGGCGCGGGATCACCTGGCAAAGTGGCTGAGCATTGGAAGGATAGGACTCCCTGTCGCGATATCCCAGGGGGGCATGGGCATAGGGGCAGCAATACTGAACAGGATACTGGCGGGATTTGGACCTGCCGCCTTGGGCGCCCTGATGCTGGGGAACAGGGTCGAAATGTTCGTGTTCCTTCCCGTCTTCGGATTCAACAGCGCTCTGATACCGTTCATCGGCTACAACATCGGCAAAGGGGATTTTTCAAGAGTGCGGGGGGCATTAAGGGTAACGCTCCTGTCGTCAATTACAATGACAGGGCTAGTCGGAACCCTTGTCTACATATGGCCAGAATTCGTTCTGTCACTGTTCAAACCGTCATCACAGGTCATGGGCATGGCCATTGCTTCCATCAGGGCATCGGCAACCGCCTACCTCTTTGCCGCTGCCGATATATCATTCTGGGGTGTTTTCCAGGGCAGCGGTTACCCTGTTTACGGTATGGTGGCACAAATTGCGCGAACCCTGGCGGTCCGTGTTCCCGCAGCCCTGGTGCTGTCAGGGGCCTTCGGCCTTGACGGAATATGGTGGTGCCAGCCTATATCAGCCTTTGCCTCATTCCTGATATCCACGTTCTTCATTTTCAAGGTCATGGACAAAATCAGGGAAGGGATGGAACTGTCATCGGGGAACAACGAGGATGAATGAAGGGTAAAAAGCGTAACGCGTGACTCGTGACTCGGAAACCTGAAACAAGGCATCAGGCATCAGCAGGCAGGCGACAGGAAAGGCCAAACCTGTGAGACTGAACAACAGACCCTTAAAGGCATCAACGGAGAACAATGAAAACCCAAAATCAAGGCGAAATGCTGTAAAAATTTGAGCCGATGGGGGCTTTACCGGAAACATAGGAGCCGGTGAGTGAATCCGGCGTAGCAAAAGGGCAGGAAAAGCGCAGGAGGGTGTTTTCCCCCGACTTTGCGCGTTCGACCTGGAGCAGCCGGATCCACGAACGGTTTCAGGCGAGTCGTTTCCCGGGAAAGTTCCCCCGGAGGCCGAACGGTTTCAAGCCTCACTGTTTACCTTTCACGCAGTTGATCTTGTCCTTCCTGCTGCCTGTGGCCTGTCTCCTGACTCCTTTAGGCCTGTTGCCTGCCTCCTTGTTTCAGGTTCCAGCCTCCGTTGACTTCCCCAAAGGCCCAAAGTATACTAAAATCAATTTTTCAATAAGAACGGTTTATTTAACGAGACGGAAGGGTGTTACTGATGGAAGCAGGGCAGCTTCAGGAACTTCTCAGAGAAAAGGTACAGGGTATGCCCAAGAAGGCACGCCGTGTAGTTGAATATCTTCTGATGAACATGAGGGAAGCCGCCTTCAGGTCCATTGGCGATGTCGCTGATGACCTGGGGGTATCCAAGGCACAGTTGGTTAGGGTTTCCAGGATGCTTGGCTTCGACGGTTACTCCCAGCTCAAGGACGCCCTGCAGTCTGCCATGCTGGGTCAGGTTAATCCTGCAGCAATGCTGGCAAGGGTTCTGGACAGCCGGCAGGATCTCCCTGAAACCATACACAAACTGGAACACGCCAACCTTGACGATACCTGGACCCAGATCAAACCCGAGGATGTCGCGGTCTTCTGTTCGAGTGTCCAGGAGGCAGAAGCCGTATATTGCGTGGGCTGGGGCATATCATCAACAGTTGCCGAATCCCTTTTCATAAGACTCCGGACCATGGGGATCCGCGCCGTTCTTATGACGAGGTCCGGCATGACACTCCAGGAGCAGGCAAGGGCTGTCAAGAATGGCGATATTGTAGTAATTTGCGAACTCCCCAGTTTCGTGATCGAGGTGACTGAAGCCGTAGAGATAGCGAAAAGGAACGGGGCCGGGGTGATAACCATCACCGACAGCCCCGCTGCGCCTATCTGCAGGTTTTCAGACCTTTCCTTTTTTGCGAGTGCGGCAAGCCCGATGTTCGGAAGCAGTATCATCGGACCGCTCTTCCTTGTTCACATACTTACGTCGGTCCTTGCCGTCAACATGGGGGACGAGGCAAGGAGCGCCATGGAGGAACAGGCGGAGTTCCTGCACGACGAAAGGATCTTCCACCCCGTTTTCGGGCTCAAGTACTCCTGAAGGCGGGTCAGATCTCCAGGGTATCCCCGGTTTTCAGGACCCTGACATCGGCGAGCCCCGAAGCCTTGCTTGCAAACTCTTCCGGCGAAGCCTTGATAACAGGGAATGTGTCGAAATGTATCGGCACAGCCATCTTCGGCTTGATCATTCTTACGGCCCTTACGGCATCTTCGATGTCCATGGTGTAGTTCCCACCTATGGGAAGGAGGGCAACATCAACCCCATCCTCCGCAAGCAGGCTCATCTCCACCGTCAGCCCCGTATCGCCGGCATGATATATCTTCCGCCCGTCAACTTCGATAAGGAATCCGCCGGCAACACCTCCGTAAAGCATGCCCTTGTCGCACTGGATCCCCGACCCGTGCCATGCGGGGGTCATCTTCACCCTCCCGAAGGGGAAGGAGAACGCCCCCCCTATCTGGAGAGGGTGGCATTTGACCCCTTTTGGAGCAAGGTCGCTGCACATCTCCACCGTCGCAATAACCGTTGCTCCGGTCTTTCCCGCTATCTCGACGGTATCCCCCAGATGGTCCCCATGCCCGTGTGTCACAAAAATATAATTGGTACCGGGAAAGTCATCCGGAGAGAACGGAGTCATTTCGTTGCCGCTGAGAAAGGGGTCGACAAGAGCATCAATGCGGCTTCCCTCTACCCGGAAAGCCGCGTGTCCAAGGAATGTAAGTTTTGCCATCGTCCTGCCTCCTTTATTCTTTTTGTCAGTTCATTATTACAGCGGGAGGGTTCCTACTCCCTGCGTCCAACTTCGTCCAACTTACAGAAGGGAACACGCCAGCCTGATCTCGCTCTCGTTGTGGTGACCCGATTCATGGATGAATATCCCAAGAGGTTTAACAAGGGCTTTTCCGAACCCCTCGAGATAAACCTCCGTCTCCTGCCCTGCGTTGTTCTCGTACCACTGGTTCATAGCCCTGGATGTTTCCCATCCGTCTACCCTGAAATACCCTTTCAGGACTCCTTCAACCTCCTCCAGGTTGAAAAACCAGGGCATCTTTTCGCCTGCTACAGTTACTCCTCGCCCCCTGACCCGCATCGCTTGCCCTCCTCTGAAAGGTCAAGCGCGATATGCAGATCCGAGAGTTGAACCGGATCGACATCCGAAGGGGCCCCGGACATAAGGCACTGGGCTTTCTGCGTCTTGGGGAAAGCAATTACGTCCCGGATAGAATGGGCCCCGCAGAGGAGCATGACAAGACGGTCAAAACCCAGAGCGATCCCCCCATGAGGTGGCGTCCCCGATGACAGCGCATCAATAAGGAACCCGAACCGCTCCCTGGCCCGTTCAGGTGTGAAGTTCATGACCTCAAACATTCTCTGCTGAACTGCAGGATCGTGGATCCTTATGGAGCCGCCACCTACCTCGGTACCGTTAAGGACCAGGTCGTATGCCCTGGATCTTACCTTTCCAGGGTCGCTCGAAAGAAGTTCCAGGTCTTCAAGGTTAGGGGAAGTAAAGGGGTGATGTACCGCAGACCACCGCTGTTCGTCATCGTCCCATTCAAGAAGCGGGAAGTCCGTTACCCAGAGGAAGGCCCATGCATCCTCCTCTACCTGGGAGGATCGCCGGCCTGTCTCAAGCCTCAGGTGGCCCAGAACCTCACAGGTTTCCCTCCAGGGTCCGGAAGCCGCAAGAAGAATGTCTCCTTCCTGCATACCCGATACCGCTATCAGCCGGACCTGTTCTTCCTCCGAAAGGAACTTGACCAGTGGGCCTTTCAGGCCGCCTTCCTTAAAGGCAAAAGGCGCAAGTCCGGCCGCTCCGAGCTCTTTCGCCCTTGCCTCAAGGTCGGATATCTCCTTCCTTGAAAGCGACGCGCCGCCGGGAAGCCGGAGACCTCTCACGACACCACCCTGGTCGAGGATTTTTTTGAAAGCGTCAAAAGAAGATCCCGAAAAGACAGCATCAAGGTCCAGGATCTCTGACCTGATCCTCAGATCCGGCTTGTCGCTTCCGTAACGGTCTATGGCTTCATGCCAGGAAAGCCTCGGGAACGGAACATCAAGGGCCTCACCCAGAATGCTCTGGAAAAGGCCTTTCATGTAGCCTTCCATCAGGGACGTTATGTCTTCTTCGTTAATAAAGCTCATCTCTATGTCGATCTGAGTGAATTCCGGCTGCCGGTCAGCACGCAGGTCCTCGTCTCGGAAACACTTGACTATCTGGTAGTAGCGGTCCATACCCCCCACCATGAGTATCTGCTTGAAGATCTGCGGGGACTGCGGAAGAGCGAAGAACCTTCCAGGTGTGACCCTTGCAGGGACCAGGTAGTCTCGGGCTCCTTCCGGGGTGGATTTTGTCAGCATCGGGGTCTCCACTTCCACGAAACCCTCGCTGGAAAGGTAGGAGCGGGTGAACTCCGCCGCTCTGCTTCTCAACCTCAGGTTGTTCTGCATGAAAGGGCGGCGGAGGTCAAGGTACCTTGACCTCAGTCTCAGGTTCTCGTCAACCCTGTCCGCTTCCGACATCTCGAAGGGAAGCGGGCGGGACGGAGAAAGCACAAGAAGATCTTCTGCAAGGACTTCCCGGTCTCCCGTAAGAAGTGAAGGGTTCTCTGTTCCCTCCGGCCTCTTCCTCACCTTCCCCCTGATAGCCAGAACGAACTCGTTCCTCAGGCTTTTTGCCTGTTCATAGGCCGGGCCCATGTCGGGCCCCAGAACCACCTGAACAGTTCCAGTATGATCCCAGAGGTCAATGAAAATTATTCCCCCCAGATCCCTTCTTCTCCGGAGCCATCCGTTGAGCACCACATCTCCGCCGTTCTCTCCGGGAGAAGGTATGTAGCCGCAATAGGAACTCCTTTTCCAGCTGTCGTCGAAAAACCTTTTTGATATAGCACGTTCTTTCATCTAAGTCTTGCCTCCAGGAAAACCGTCAGTACATCCCGGGATACAGTTTCCTGTTCTCCCGAAACGAGATCTTTAATAGTTGCACGACCCGAACTGATCTCCTCCGGGCCAATAACACAGGCGTAAAGCGCGCCGCTCCCCCCAGCTGCCTTGAACTGGGCCTTGAAACTCTTTCCCGTGTAATCCATATCGGCGGCTATCCCCGCCCTGCGGATCCCGTATAGTACGGATACAGCCTCATCCTTCGATGAAGGGTTGGTAAAGACCACGAACACATCAATATTGGGCGTTTTTCCGAAAGAGCAACCCTGCTGTTCCATTGTCAGGATGATCCTTTCCACCCCTGTAGCAAAACCAACCCCTGGCGTGTGAGGCCCCCCGATCGATTCGGCAAGGTTGTCATAGCGTCCGCCCCCGCAAACCGCGTTCTGTGCACCCAGGTCCCCGGATAGTACTTCGTAAGCGGTCTTTGTGTAGTAATCAAGGCCCCTGACCAGCCGGTTGTCAATGCTGTAGGATGCCCCGATCCTGTTGAGACCTCCTTTGACCCTGTCAAAGTGCTCCGAACATTCGTCGCAAAGACAGGAAATTGTGTCGGGAGCCTTGTCGGTCAGGGCACGGCAGGAAGGGTTCTTGCAGTCAAGTATCCTTAACGGGTTCCGGTCGAACCTGCCCTGGCAGGTTTCACAGAGCTGGTCGAGCCTCGGTCTCAGAAAATCCTGGAGGGCATTCTTGTGAACAGGCCTGCAGACAGGGCAACCCACGGAATTGACGACTACCTCCAGGTTTGAAAGTCCCAGCCTGCGGAATACCTCGAGGGAAAGCTCTATTGATTCAACATCGACGTAGGGATCCTGGCTCCCGATCGCTTCGAAATCGATCTGCCAGAACTGCCTGTAACGCCCTTTCTGTGGGCGCTCATAGCGGAACATGGGCCCGGCGCTCCAAAGCTTGGCAGGCTGATGCTGCTTGTCCATCCTGTTCTCAAGGTAGGAGCGAACCATAGAGGCTGAAAGTTCCGGTCGAAGGGTGAGGCTTCTTCCTGAGCGGTCTTCAAAAGTATACATCTCTTTTTCGACCACGTCCGTCGTCTCCCCGACTCCCCTGGAGAACAGTTCTGTATGTTCAAAGACAGGGAGGTGAACTTCCCTGTACCCGAAATCTCCAGCTACTTTCCTGGTCACGGCAAAAACGTACTCCCACTTCCACGACTCTTCGGGAAGTATATCCCGCACTCCCCGCGGGGCCCTGATGATTGACATTGAAGAACCTCCCCTGCTGCAGTTTACCTGATCGGAATCGTTAGATTGTAGCACCAGGGAAAGGCTTTGTAACTGTGAGGCCAGAGAGAATCTGAACGGAAAACCTGGGATTAGGGAGAAAGGAAGGGCTTGATCTCGTGATTCGTGAATCGTAACTCGGAAACCGTAAAGGCAAGGGCAAAAGAAGTGATAATCGAGAGGAACTGTCAACCCTTTGATGCGTGAACGGTAAAGAGTGAATTGCAAGAAAAAATCCGGGGGAACTTTGCCAAAAAACAGGAGCCGGTGTTGCGCAAGGGCAAGGAGGGGTAAATGTTGCACTGCTGCATTGCCATCCGGACAAAAAAACCGCGGTACCCATGAAAGATACCGCGGCGTTCTGTTTATACCAAGGTGAAAAGCGTTTCAGCGGTTCTCCAGTTGAAATTTGATCGCAGTCCTTTCCTCGCCGTCGATATCGATCTTGGCGAAGGAAGGGATGCAGACAAGGTCAATTCCGTTGGGGGAGACATACCCCCTTGCGATCGCGATGGATTTCACCGTCTGGTTCACTGCTCCTGCTCCTACAGCCTGTATCTCGACGGCACCACTCTCCCTGACTACCGCCGCAATGGCTCCAGCAACAGATTTCGGCTGAGAGTTTGCAGAGACCTTGAGTACCTCCATGGAATATCGCCCTCCCCTTGATCCCACGATACTGTCACGCTATCACCCGGATCCTCTCTTCACCGTGCTACGCTTCTGTAACGATAAGTATACCTTTATTTTCCCGTGTCAACAATACCG
>DFZC01000019.1 GCA_002383685.1 Synergistaceae bacterium UBA4066
GCCTTTTCATCTCACGTCTCACGAATTTTTGCCCTTCCTGCCGTCTAGCACTTCTCTGCGACCACTGCGGTGAGAAGGTCTTGGTTATTAAGGATCCAGCCCGAGATTCCTCGTCGCTTCGCGACTCGGAATGACAAACAGGCCTCTGCCTTTTCATCTCACGTCTCACGAATTTCTGCCCTTCCTGCCGTCTAGCACTTCTCTGCGACCTCTGCGGTGATAAGGTCTTGGAATTAAGGATCCAAAGCGAGATTCCTCGTCGCTTCGCGACTCGGAATGACAAACAGGATCTTGCTCTTAGTCTCACCTCTCACGAATTCTTAGCCACTGATGCTGTGATCTGACGCCTGGGTTCTCTCAGCGATGTAAGAAGCCACCAACGGAAGAAATCCAGGAAACTGAAGATAATCGAGCACAGTGGCAGGCGGACTTGACGAAAAAACGCAAAATACATAAAATACTTACGTTTGTTTCGTTTTTTTGTCAAATGAGGTGATTGAGATCAAACACGACAAGTTTTTTCTTGATAACCCGGTCTTCACCAGCAATGATTTTCGGAAATATTTATTGCCCCGAAACATCAGCAATAGGACACAGGGGGCCCTGATAAGTTATTACCGTAAGACCGGCCGCATAATAAATATCAAAAGGGGGTTATATGCCACTGTCCCGGCCGGCTCCACTCCCGAAACCTTTTCGGTGGATCCATATCTTCTGGCATCCAAAATGACACCTGATGCGGTCATTTCGCACCTTAGCGTTTTCGGTTTTTTCGGAAATATCTACTCTGTCCGCAACATGTTCACATATTCTGCTTCGCGGCCAGCAGATTATTTTGCCTTTAAAGACCATTCGTTCAAAGGTACCCGTTTCCCAAAGGCTCTTGCCGACAGGGGAGAAGAATTGTTCGAGGTCAGAATAGAGGAACGTGAAGGCATGAATCTGCGGGTCACAAGCATTGAGCGGGCGCTGGTGGATACTCTGGATAAACCGGAATTGTGTGGCAGTTGGGAAGAAATATGGCGATCCCTGGGATCTGTAGGCTTTGTTGATCTTGACAAAGCTCTCGAGTACGTTCTCTTGATCGCAAACTCCACCACCGCAGCAAAAGTCGGTTTTTTTCTCGAACAACACCAGGAAGAACTGATGGTCGAGGATAGGTATCTTGAGGAACTGAAAAAACTGCGCCCCCTGAACCCGCACTATTTAAGCCGGTCTCGAAGAGAACCTGGGAGCTTCGTATCAAAGTGGAATCTTGTAGTTCCCGAGGAAGTTCTAAAGCGATCCTGGGGAGAAGTATTGTGAAGATATCCAGAGAAAAACTTATCGCCGAGGCGGGGACAACAGGATTCAGAACGGAGGTTCTGGAGAAAGTCGTCCAGAAAGTCGCTCCCGGCGGGGATATAGCCTTGATCATTCGGGAAACATCAACACCGTAACCTTCTCGTTCCTTTCATATCTCGTGCTCCAGTTTTGCCCTCAACTTCTTCCTGATCCTCTGAATTGCGTTATCCGCTTTTTTTCTTGGCCAACCCAGCAAACAGGCCGCCCTTGATATAGATCCTGTTTCCATAAAGGCATCAAGGACCACTGTTTCGAGACAGGTAAGGTTATCGAAGATATCCTCTCCGTACCAGGCAGGCAAAAAGTCGAAAAAATTTCCTTTGTCGATCAGATCTTCGGGAAAAGGGATGCGCTTTTCTTTCCTGTTGCTTCTGAGGAAGGAGATCATGCCGTTGCGGGCACATGAAAAAAGAAAAGATGAGAACTTTCCCCTTTTTTCATCGTATCTTGGAAGGGAATTGATAAGCGCCAGGTATCCTTCCTGGAGGAGGTCATCGTAATCGGGTCTGGAGGGTTCAACAAGGCTGCCCGCTATGTACCTTAAAAGGGGGGTGTAATCCAAAAGGATGCGCGAAAGAGCCTTTTCATCACCAAGTTTCCCCCTTTGAACAAGGCCGGGGTCAGTTTCTTCCCACATTTCCCGCCGCTTTATTCACTTGGGATGAACGGGCCCGACGGACCCGACGATCAAACAGGGCATTGCTGAACTTCCCCCAATTGAGTAGGCCTTGCCGATCATATCCGCAGCTTGTCCGCAAAGATCCCCTTCTTCTTTGCAATAGATCCTTGACAGAACTTCCCCCCTGGATACCTGCTCTCCCGTTTTCCTTAGAATTTCACATGAAACGGCGTGGTCAATTCCGTCCCCTTTTGCAAACCTCCCCCCGCCAAGCATCCTTATGGCTTCCCCGAAGGTCCGGGCATCGCATCGATCTACATAACCGCTGTCTTCGGACCTTACCTCGATCACATGACTGCCGAGAAGTTCGCCGCTGGAAAGGGACCGGCGGAATGCCTCAAGGTCTCCTCCCTGTGAGAGGATCATCTCCCTGAAAGTGCTGTAACCCCTGCCTGAAAGGATAGCCTGTTCGGCGGCTCTTTTGCCTTCTTCAAGGGAAGGGGCTTTCCCACCAAGGAAGACCATGGCACCTGCAAGAGTGATCGACAATTTTGCCGTATCACCGGGACCTCTTCCCTCAAGTACTTCCATAGCCTCCCCCACCTCAGCCGCATTTCCCACCCAGCGGCCCAGCGGCTGGGACATGTCGGTTATAAAGGCCATTGAGGTTTTCCCAAGGCTTGATGAAAGCTCGACGAGGTTTTGCGCCAGTTCCCGGGCGGTGTCTTGATCTTTCATAAAAGCTCCGCTACCGCATTTCACATCGAAAACGAATGACTTCGATCCTCCTGCGATCTTTTTACTGACAATGCTGCTTGTGATCAGCGGAATGGAGGGTATTGTCCCCGTTACGTCCCTTAACTCGTAAAAGATCGCTTCCGCAGGGGCAAGATCACCGGAATGTCCGCTGATAGCGCATCCCACGGACCTGACCTGCCTGACAAAATCATCCATTTCAAGATGTGCCCGGAAACCGGGGATCGATTCCAGTTTGTCGATGGTACCACCAGTGAAACCCAACCCCCTGCCGCTCAGTTTTGCTACAGGTATCCCGCATGCAGCCGCAAGGGGTACCACTGCAAGGGTCGTCTTGTCTCCAACCCCTCCGGTACTGTGTTTGTCTACCGGTGACATCCTGTCGGGGAAACTGACGATTTTTCCTGAACTGGCCAGTGACTCCGTAAAAACCCTGCATTCCCCTGCCGACATTCCCCTGAAGAAAACGGCCATCAGCCAGGCCGCGACCTGATAGTCGCCGATACCGCCGGTCATAACAAGCCTGACCAGTTCCCTGATATCGGAAGGATCATTTGAGCGGCCTTCTCGTTTTGTCTCAATAAATGTAACGGGGTTCATGGCTGCTTCTGTCCCAGCCTCAACATTACCGACTGCAGGAGGCTGACCAGTTTTCCTGACGCCTTGTCCATCTCCTGGAGCACCTCCTCATGGGAAAGAGGTTTCTCATACATACCCGCAGCATGATTCGCCACACATGAAATGACACACACTTTCATGCCCATGTGCCTGGCTGTAATGACTTCAGGGACCGTTGACATTCCGACAAGATCGGCTCCCATTACACGGAGCATCCGGATCTCGGCGGGGGTCTCAAAGGAAGGCCCCGGTAAAGCCGCGTAAACACCGCGTCTGATCTGGATCTCAAGGGAGGAAGCCGATCTTTCTGCGATATCCATCAGTTCCCGGTCGTAAGTAAAGGTCATGTCCGGGAAACGTGGGCCCCAGGATCCTTCATTTGTTCCCCTGAGTGGGTTATGCCCCTGGAAGTTTATGTGATCGTGCACAAGAACAAGATCTCCTGGGGAGAGGTTATGGCTGATACCCCCCGAGGCATTGGTCGCGAAATAGAAGGGTATTCCCATTTCCCCGAAGACCCTGACTGGAAAGACCACTTCCTCAAGTGAATAGCCCTCGTAAAAGTGCAGCCTTCCCTGCATAACCAGGACAGGGGTGTTCCCGAAAAGGCCGTAAACGAGCTTTCCTGCATGACCGGGAGCGGTTGAAGCAGGCCATCCAGGTATTTCCTCGTAAGGTATCTCTACAGCATCCTGAACGGATTCTGCAAAGGACCCCAACCCTGATCCCAGGACAACTGCCACCCGGGGATCCTCTGCCATCTTTTCCATTATGAATGAAACTGCTTTCATGACTTTTGCCTTTTGATCCATTGCCGGCATCCTCCCCTGGGGGAATACCCCTGCCCAGGGTTTCAGGCCCTGGGATGACTTTTATCGTAAACATCACGGAGTTCAATATCAAAATGAGTGTACTTCTCCGTGGTCATTATAGAGGAGTGTCCCAGAAGTTCCTGAAGGGTCCTCAGATCCATGCCCCTCCTCAACAGGTGAGTGGCGAAAGAGTGGCGAAGGATATGAGGGAAGAGCCTTGCCTCTGAAATACCTGCCATTTTGCCCCTTTTCTGGATCACTCTCCATACATCCTCTCTTCTGAGCGGTCTGCCGCTCCTTGAAAGGAAAAGCCTCCCTTTGCCGGAAGGGGAAGGATTTTGTCTTACAGAATCAAGATATTTCTCCACAAAATTCTTGACCTTGCCAACAAGAGGGACGATCCTTTCCTTGTCCCCTTTGCCTCTCAACCTTATAACACCCGACTGAACAGCTATATCGGATACAGAAAGGGACGCTATCTCCCCGGCTCTCAATCCGCACCCATAACCTATCTCCACAATGGCCCTGTCCCTCATTGATGCGGGGTCCTCGCCTTCGCAGGCTTCAAGGAGTCGGTCCACTTCGCCTTCGGTAAGTACCTGTGGCAGTTTCTTCTCCCGGGCGGGAAGCCTGGGCAGGTTCCCGGTTTGTTCAATGAGGCCTTCGGCCCTGAGGAATCTCATCCATGAACGCAGGGTCGCGGCATTCCTCTGGACCGTGGACTTGCTCCGTCCCGTTCTTGAAAGTGCGGCAAGGAATTCAGGTATCAACTCCGGGGAGGGGGGACAATAAGGGATGGCCTTTTTCCGGCAAAACAACATCCACGCCCTGAGATCACTGGCATACGCCTTGATGGTGTTCTCCGAGCTTCCTCTTTCAAAACGGAGGTACCTGAAGAACATTTCCAGGTCAGGATCTCTTCCCTTCATCGTTCAGGCCTTTTCTTGAGGGGAGGGGGAAACCCCTCCCCAATTTTTTTTACTTTCTTGAAAGGTACCAGTAAACAGCTGTCAGGGTCTTGGAATCCCTTATCTTTCCGGAAACGGCCAACTCCCTTGCCTGGTCACTGGAGATCCTTACAAGGTCCAGGAACTCGTCAGGATCGCACTCCTTCGGCGACGGAACAAGCCCCCTTGCATGGAACAGTATTATAATCTCGTTACTGAAACCAGGGGAGGTGTAGAATCTGCAGATCTCCTCCATTTCCCTGGCGCTGTAGCCCGTTTCTTCCTGCAATTCCCGCATTGCGGTCTCCAAAGCACTTTCACCTGGCTCCACAATTCCGGCCGGGATCTCAAGAAGAGATTCCCCTGCGGGATATCTGAACTGGCGTACAAGGAGGAGGTCTCCATTCCCGGCTTCTGCAACTATCCCTACAGCCGGGGCATGTTCTACGACCTCTCGCATGGACTTCCCGCCGTCCGGAAGCCTTACATTGTCCACTCTCAGATTGAGTATTCGCCCACGGTAGATGAGGTTTCCCGATACTCTCTCTTCCTCCTTGGACATCATCAGGCCTTCATTTTGAGAAGTTCCCTGGCTATCTCCCGGCCTTTTTCAAAAGCCTCAAGGTTCATCGGAAGAAATTGAGGTTTTCTCTTTCCCAGTTTATCCTTGATGGTCTCAATACAGGCTTCCCTGCCGACAAGGTCAGTAGCTTCAACTATCGCACCAAGAACGACAATGTTCGAAACCTTGTCGCTCCCGAGTGACATGGCCACGCTATGGGCGGGTATGGGAAAAACAGTAACATCTTTCCTGGGTTCAGGGTAGTTGACCAGGTCGGAGTTGTATATAAGCAGACCACCTGGTTTCACCGATCTTTCGAAGCGTGCCAGCGACGGATTATTCATGATCACCGTAACATCAGCCTCAGCGACAACGGGCGAAGCTATCTCTTCATCGCTGATGGCAACACCACAATTCGCAGTACCTCCCCGCATCTCGGGACCGTACGACGGGATCCAGGTTACATACCTGCCTTCACTTATAGCTGTGTATGCGATCAGTTGCCCCAATACCATGATCCCCTGCCCGCCGAAACCGGCGGCTATCATTCCTCTGAAAAATGCGGACATGGTCTGTACTCCCCCCTTACTTGAAATCTTTAAAGACCCCGAGGGGATAATGCGGGATCATGGTGCTTTCGGTCCATTCGAAGGCCTGGACCGGAGTCATCCCCCAGTTGGTCGGGCAGTTGGAAAGAACCTCGACGAAGGAATAACCTTTTCCTTCGATCTGGTTCTGGAATGCCTTCTTGATGGCCTTCTTAGCCTCAATGATGTACTTGGGCCTTGCCACAGACACCCTGGTAATGAACCCGGGGGTTTCCAGAGTGGCCAGCATCTCGCACATTCTCATCGGGTAACCCGCAAGTTCCGGATCCCTGCCAAATGGGCAGGTAGTGGCTTTCTGCCCTATCAGTGTTGTGGGTGCCATCTGTCCCCCGGTCATCCCGTAGATGGCGTTGTTTATAAACACTGTCGTCAGTTTTTCGCCCCTGTTTGCTACGTGAATTATCTCGGCAGTTCCGATCGAGGCAAGATCGCCGTCACCCTGGTAGGTGAAAACGATCTTGTCAGGTCTTGTCCTCTTGATACCGGTAGCAAGGGCCGGTGCCCTGCCATGGGCGGCTTCGCAGAAATCAACATCGATATAGTCATACATAAGGGCCGCGCAACCCACAGGGGCGGTACCTATCGTGTCATTCTGTATACCCAGCTCATCGATGATCTCGCAGATAAGCCTGTGCAGAATACCGTGCCCGCAACCGGGGCAGTAATGAGTGTGAACACCCTCGGCCCAGGCCTTTGGCCTCTCATAGATCTTGATCTCGTTCATAGACCAGACACCTCCTCTATCCTAGAGAATGGACCTTACCCTGTCCTCTATTTCCTTCACAGAAGGAGCTATACCGCCTGCATGCCCGAAGAATGATACCGGGGCCTTTCCGCAAACCGCCGTCTGGACATCCTCCAGCATCTGCCCCATATTCATCTCAACAACAAGGACATGTTTCAACGAGGATGCCAGATCGCGAATCGTCTGGGTCGGGAATGGGTACAGTGTGATGGGTCTCACCATTCCGATCCTGATCCCTTCCTTGCGAAGGTTGTTGATCGCCGACCTTGCGATCCTGGCAGTTGTACCGAAAGCGGCCACAAGTATCTCAGCGTCATCGCAAAGGTACGACTCGGACCTTACTTCCTTGTCCATTTCCCGATACTTCTTCTGCAGTTTGATATTGTGCTTCTCGAGATCTTCGGGGTTCAGGTAAAGGCTTTTCAGAATGGATCTTTTCGAACCGCGTTCGCCCATGCAGCCAAGAGCCCAGGGTTCCCTCGGGGGAAGATCTCCGGAGACGTGCTCCTTGATCTCCACCGCTTCCATCATCTGCCCCATGAAACCGTCAGCAAGGATCATGACCGGGTTTCTGTATTTCTCAGCAAGATCGAAGGCTTCCTGGGTCAGCTCTACTGCTTCCTGCAGGGTGCTTGGTGCCAGGACAAGGAGACGGTAGTCGCCGTTCCCCCCGCCCTTGGTGGACTGGAAATAATCAGCCTGGGACGGAAGGATACCTCCCAGACCCGGGCCGCCGCGCATCACGTTGACAATTACGGCAGGTATCTCGCACCCGGCTATGTAACTGATACCCTCGGACATGAGGGATATGCCGGGGCTGGAGGAAGTCGTCATTATCCTGGTTCCCGTTGAACCTCCGCCCATGACCATGTTTATCGCGGCTACTTCGCTTTCGGCCTGAACATAGGCCCCGCCTATCTTGGGAAGCTTTCCGGACATGTATTCAGGTATTTCGTTCTGGGGCGTGATCGGATAGCCGAAAAAGTATTTGCATCCGGCCTGAATGGCGGCCTCTGCGATAGCTTCAGTTCCCTTCATAAGCACTCTTGCCATAAGAACCACCTCCGGCGTTATTGCTTTTCTTCGATCTTGTAAACTTCGATTGCAGCGTCAGGACACATCGTAGCGCACATCTTGCAGGCGATACAGCCTTCCTTGAACTGCTCGACGGGTCTGTAGCCCTTGCTGTTGATGTGATCAGAGATCCTCAAGACCTTCACCGGGCATGCTTCGACGCATAAACCGCAGCTCTTGCAGTACTCCTCAAGCACATTGATCCGTCCTTTTGCCATTTACCTGCGCACCCTCTTTCCTTTTGGGTTATTGATCGGGCCGGGTTCAGGGACCCGGCTCTTTATTCTTTTGTTGACCTGTCTCCGGCTTTTGTCCACATGTAACCCTCTTCCCAGGGGAGCATCATATGTCTTGTCATCGGCCACAAGCAGACAGGAGATTCCTCCTGCAGCCGGTCCGTTGCCTGTGAAAGGTGTGGAGGGACCGTGCCGTAAAGAACATTCAGGCCAAGCTCCCTGCCTGATCCAAAGACCCTCCTGTAGCCCCATAGAAGTTCTTCTTCCGTGGTTTGATCCATCAAGTGGGGGTTGGCGACCAGGGCGCCCACTTTCAGTTCCGAGATCTTTTCCATCCCCTTGATCAGCTCCATAATGCCGGAAGATTCCCTGGTAGCCGGTCTGAATGGATTGACCACAAGGATCAGAAGGTAACCGGATTCCTTCATCTGAAGTGAGAACTGTTTCAGGGCTTTCCCCCCCGCCGCATCACCTCCGACATCCACAAGGAGGCGCCCATTCCCCGACCTGAGAGCCCAGCCTACTTCGGGAGATATTACAGGCATGTCCGACCACCTGGTGCTCTCATGGGGGGTAAGTATCCTGAAACCCTCAGCCCGAAGTGTTTCTGCCACCTGCCTGACGCAGAAATAGGGGTTAATAATGTCGACATCGGCGATAGTTACCTCTTCCCCGCAGGCACGGAAACCGAGGGCCATGTTAAGTACCCATTCGGTTTTACCTGATCCAAGGGCTCCTGTTACGGCAATTGCCTTGGGCCATTCTTTTTCACAAAGGGAAGCAGGGATCCTGGCACCGGTAAAAAGATCATTCATTCAAGAATATCCCCCTTTTCCAGGGAAGTCCCCCTGAGCCAGCTTCCTCCGTCAGTTCTTTTCCGTCCTTCAGTCTGAACCTCTGCAAGTTGAACGGAGCCCGAGCCACAACCTATCACTGGATCCCCGTTCCTGAAACCCAGTATTTCACCGGGGCGTCCGGTATCTTCGCATTGTACTGTTTTCCAGATCTTCAGGCGTTTTCCTTTTATGAGCACGAACGAACCGGGATCGGGGTTCAGTGACCTTACAAGGTCATGAACCTGTCTGGAAGGTTTTTCCCAACTCAGCTCTGTTTCCTGCTTTGATATCCTGGGTGCAAAAGACGCTTTTCCGTGATCCTGTTCTCTGAAGGAAATCCTTCCCCTGGATAATAATTCTAAACCATCCATAGCTATACTGCTACCTTCCACGGCGAGCAGATCAAGGAGATCACCGAAGGTATCATCAGGTCCGATATCAAGCTGGCTGGAAACCAGGATCGGTCCCGAGTCCATTTCTTTTGCCAGTCGGAAGACGGTAACACCGGTTCTATTTTCCCCGTTCATGATCGCCCTCTGGATGGGGGCCGCGCCGCGGTAGGCCGGCAGCATTGAGGGATGGATGTTCAGGCATCCGGGTTCCGGCAGGGAAAGGAGAGGTTCCCGAACCATCTGGGAAAAATCGACAACAAAGATACAAAAGGGTTTTTCCTCTTGAAGTCTTTCCAGTATAACGGGGTCCCCGCTGATATCCAGGGTTCGGCTCACATCGACCCCCGCAGCGCTGGCCACCATCTCGACCGGGGTCACGGAGTGCGCCAGTTTTCTGCCGGCAGGCCTGGGAACAGCCGTGATGACCCTTCGGAATCTGATCCTTTGCATAAGCAAGGAAAAACAGCGGGCACCGAACCTTCCTGAACCTGCAAACCAGAATTCCAGGTCCGGGTTCATTTTTCCACCCTTTTCAGCAATTTTCTCTTCATAAAGTTCCTTTTAAGAGGTGACAGCCTGTCAAAGAAGAGTTTTCCCTCCAGGTGGTCGATCTCATGCATTATCGCCCTGGCCAGAAATCCCGCTTCCTCGATCCTGAAATGGTTACCCATCCCGTCCCGGGCCTCTACCACCACTCTATCGGGCCTGGACACCTTTTCATAGAACCCCGGGACACTGAGACAACCTTCTTCAAGAACATTTTCTCCATCGTATTCGATAACTTCCGGATTAACGAGTACTATCCTTCTGTCCTGCCACCCTATTACTGCCACCCTGAGGTCGATACCGATCTGGGGTGCGGCAAGACCGACTCCCTCGTACTGTTCCATTGTCTCCCACATATCTTCGAGAAGGGCCTCCAGGTCTTCATCAAAAGCCTCTACATCCCTGGCTTTTCCCCGCAGAACTGGATCAGGGTACTCCCTTATTCGCCGAACAGACATACGGACTATCTCCCCTTCAACTGCAAGTAAAAAGCGGCCCCCTTTTCAAGGGCCGCTCCGGAAATACTATTCCTGAAGGGACTCCTTGATAATGTCCCCTATTGTAACGTTGGTTTCCCCGTCCATGAATTGAGCCGGGTCGCTTCGCTGCCCGCTCTTCTTGCGCCTCTTCTCGGGTTCCCGTTCCTTCCGCGGCTCAGGTTCCTCGAGGACGCTCATACTCAACCGGATCCTTCTTTCATTCGGTTTTATCTCGATTATCCTTGCGGTTACTTCCTGCCCCTCTGACAGGACATCTCCCGGTTTTTCCACCCTTTTCCTGCTGATCTGGGACACGTGGATAAGACCCTCGATCCCCTCTTCAAGTTCAACGAAAGCACCGAAATCTGTCAGTCTTACCACCTTGACAGGGTAATCGCCGTTGACCTGGAACTTCTCTTCGAGCTCTTTCCAGGGATCGTTCAGCTGCTTGTAACCCAGGCTGATCCTTTTGCTGGAAGCATCCACCCCCAGAACCTGGACATCTATCTTCTGGCCCTTTTTTAGAAGTTCTCTAGGGTGCCTGATCCTCTGCCAGCTGATATCCCCGATATGGACAAGACCTTCGATTCCCGGTTCCAGCTCCACAAAAGCACCAAATTCGGTAAGGTTAGTGACTTTCCCGGTCAGGACTTGTCCATCACTGAACCTTCCCGCAATATCGTCCCACGGATCCTGCTGGGTCTGTTTTATACTCAGGGAGACCCGGCTGTTCTCGGGTTCGATCGCGATGATCTTTACCTGTACCCGGTCGCCCTTGTTTACTATGTCCCGGGGTTTCACGTTCCTTCCCCAGGCGAGTTCCGTGTTGTGAACAAGACCTTCAACAGTGCCAAGGCTTACAAAAGCCCCGAAAGATGTTATGGAGGTAACGGTACCTTCAACGACCTGGCCAACCTGGGTATTCTCGAAAAAGGCCTTTTTCTGCTCCACCATCTCATTTTCGAGGATCGCCCGACGGGAGAGGACTATACGCCTCTTCCTGCGGTCTCTCTCTATCACTTTGGCACTGAAGGTGTCATCGACAAGTCTTGACGGGTTGACCCCGCGCCCCTCCTCTGCCAGGTGCGAAACGGGGATGAACCCCTCTATCCCGCAGCAGTCGACGATCAGTCCACCCTTAACCTTGCGGAGTCCCCTGACGTCAATCATTTCATCCCTGGAGAGGCTTTCTTCCATGGCGTCCCACCGTTCATCGAACTCGGTCCTCCACCTGCTTACCAGAAGCTGGGCTTCCTCTCCCTGCTTGACAGAGACCACCTGTACCCTTACGGTGTCCCCTACCGCGGGAACCTCCCTGGCTTCTATGAGTGACCTGTGGCTCCACTCGTTCCTGGGAAGAAAACCTTCGCACTTGAAACCGACATCCACAAGCCATCCCTCATCATTGGCCTCCACAACGGTGCCTTCGACGGTCTTGCCCCTGTGGATGGATCCCACTTCGTATTTCTCGAGAATGCTTTCCATCGTTTCCGGGTTTTCCACTGCATTCGAATGCTGTTCAATGTTCTCTTCTTCCTGCACGTTCCTGACCTCTTCAGTCATTTTCCCATCCATCCTCCCCGGCGCTCTTTGCAGACGCTAGTCTTCTTTCAATTGTTCGGATCAGCCAGTCGGGTGTACTTGCGCCCGCTGCGATCCCGATGGTCTTTTTTCCCTGGAACCACCCTCTTTCCAGTTCTTCCTGGTCTTCAATCCAAAGGGTTGGAGTACCTGTATTGATTGAAATTTCTGCGAGTTTTGCCGTATTTGCGCTATTTCTTCCACCTATTACGATAATACCATCAACGGCACCGGCAAGGCGGGCAATGGCTCCCTGTCTTGCCGATGTTGCACCACAAATAGTATTGAAAACCCTTAGTTCAGCTGCTTTCTCTGAAACCGACGAAACAAGTTTTGACAAAGTTCCCTTCTGCTGTGTTGTCTGGGCCACGATACCGACCTTGTCGAATTTCTCCTCATGGAATCTGAAGGGTTCCGACGGGCTCACTACAATAACCGGTCCTTTTATTGACTGACTTATGGCCTGAACCTCGGGATGGTCCTTATCGCCGAGGATCATTACAAGATAACCTTCTCGTGCCAGTGTTAAGGCCTTTTCCTGGGCTTTGCTTACAAAAGGGCATGTGCCGTCAATAATTACGGCGCCTGTCTTGCGGAGCGACTCAAGCACTCTTTCAGGAACCCCGTGCGCACGGATAAATACAACTTCACCCGTGGGGAGTTCTTCCGGGCCATCAATGATAACCAGACCAAGGGACTTGAGTCTTTCTATCTCCTGGGGATTGTGGATAGGGCTTCCAAGAGCAAATACCCTCCCATAAGAATCAAGGGCTTCCTCCAGGCTGGAGATCGCTCTGCGGACTCCGAAACAGAAACCCTTTGGTTCTGCGAACATCAGTTTGATATTTCCGGGGATCCCCCATGCCTTTCCTTCCAAAGAGCGATCACTTTCCTCACCTGATCCTGAATTCCGGAACCTGTGACATAATACCACAGGCATGGCGAAAACTTCCGGAACCAGGTCATCTGTCTCCTTGCAAAAGCCTTTGTGGAACGTATATCCCCCTCCAGGGCCTCCTGAAGTGTTAATTCCCCTTTAAGGTAGGCTGCAAGCTCCCTGTATCCGAATCCCCTCATCGAAGGCAGTTCGGGACTGTATCCTCTGGACAGCAGCCAATTAACCTCATCTGGATACCCCGAGGCAAACTGCTCTTTAACCCTTTCCTCGATAATGCTGTAAAGGAACTTTCTTCCCGGGTAAAGACCTATATAGAAGGGTCTGTAACCTGGACTGGCCGGGGTTCCGGCATCATGAAGCATACTAGGGGTCTTGCCGGTCTTGTCGATAATGGACAGGGCCCTGATGACCCTGAAGCGGTCATTTGGATGGATCCTCGACGCATAAACCGGGTCACGCCTGACAAGCTTTTCGAAGATCCCGGCCCCTCCCCCATCATCCCAGACCATCTCGTATTCCCTTCGAAGATCGTCCCACCTTTCGAGCCCTGCCGTGAGGACCCTTGAAAAGAAGGCCTTGTAGTAAAAGGGGGTGCCCCCGGCAAGGATAGGGGTCCTTCCTCGTTCAAGTATCCCCCGGACAGCCAATGTTGCCTTTTCGGCGAAATCAGCGGCTGAAAAGGTTTCGTCCGGATCGGCAACATCTATAAGGTGATGGGGTATCTCTCGCCTTATCCCGGGTGAGATCTTGTCGGTCCCGATATTCATGAACCTGTACACCTGCCTTGAATCGACGGATACGATCTCGCCGTCAAGCGCCCTGGCCAGTTCTATGGAAAACCGGGTCTTTCCTGAAGCTGTTGGCCCGATGATGGACAGAATTTCCACTGGGCTCCCGTCCATGTCTATCATGCCGGTCACCCCCTGCCGAAAAGTTTAAAAAGATGATCCATACCGATCCTGATAATTGCAGGTCTTCCGTGAGGGCACATGGTGGGGTTTTCGCAAGCCAGAAGGTCAGCAAGGAGGGAGTCGGCTTCTTCCGGTGTGATGTTGTCCCCTATCTTTACCGCGGCTTTGCAGGCCCTCATAGGGGCCGTGCTTAAAGGGTCTTCCGTGCATGTTCCGTCCTCAATACTGCCGACAGAAGACCTCAGGATATCCAGAGGGTCTTTGGACCCTCTTATGGAAGATCCATCGGGAATGGCCTCAAGTTCCAGTGAGCCCGGACCTCCGGAGAACCTGAAACCCATTTCTTCCAGGACTTTCCTCCATTCCTCTACCCTGGCGGAAAGGGATGGAGGCAGTTGTTCCGGGAAGGGAATCTCCTGTGGGCAGCCCTTATCCGTATTCCCGGAGATCCTTTCATAAAGGATCCTTTCGTGAGCGGCATGAGGATCTACGATAATGATCTCCGTGCCTCCGTCATACAAAAGGAAACCCGTGGAAAGCCTGCTCAAAAAACGTATAGGATACAAAGCGGGGTCCTCCGCCAGTCCCTGCTCTGAAACAGGTCCGGGGGGTTCTGCAACCCTGGAGAACAGAGGATCCTCGTATTCGGGTATCCGGTGATGAATGCCGGTTCCCTCTTTCGCTTGAAAAGATCCCGGGCAGGGAATGCCCGAAAACCTGCCAAGGCTTTCACTGGTCATGGATCCGGTTCCAACGAGGTCAAGCACAGACCTTCTTACGGTATCAAAAACGGGGAGCGAGGAATGGAACCTGACCTCCGCCTTGCCGGGGTGGATGTTGACATCCAGGAGGTGGGATGGAACGGTGATCAGGAACATCCAGTTCCCCGAAGCCGCCTCGCCGCAGGAGGCAAGGGCGGCGGAGACGGCAGCATCGCGAACCCTCCTGCCGTTGAAAAAGATAATGGACTCCCTCCTCTTTGAACCGGGGATTGGGTGCCAGACTGTCTCTATCTTCAACCCACCGGCCTGAAGAGTGTAGTGCCTCGGGTCATCCCTGATGGACCACACCTTCTTCAGGACGTCAATCCTCCCGAGGTTCCCCGCTGTAGTAAATATCTCCCTGCTATCGCTGAATACCGAAAAAGACACTTCAGGGAAAGCTGCGGAATATTCCCTGACCACGTTGACTGCTCTCCGGGCTTCAGTGGCTGCCCCCTTGAGAAAATTTTTCCTGGCGGGCAAATTGTAGAAAAGATCCTCTACCTGGATCCTGGTGCCAGGAAGGAAAGGTGCCTGGACATGAAGGGTTATGCTGCCGCCCTCGGCGCGAAGCATCCCTCCTTCCTTCTCCCCTTTCCTGAAGCTCCTGATCTCCATGCGGCTTACGGCACAAACGCTTGCCAGCGCCTCCCCCCTGTAGCCGAAAGACCTGATAACAGCAAGATCATCAATGTCGCTGATCTTGCTGGTGGCAAAACGCTCTATGGAGAGGGGTAGCTCGACAAAGGGAATGCCGGAGCCGTCGTCCTCCACGGCAATATAGCTTTTCCCCCCGTTCCTAAGTTTTACAGTAATGGAGGAAGCATCAGCATCCAGGGAATTCTCCAGCAGTTCCTTGACCACCGAAGCGGGGTTCTCTATCACCTCACCGGCAGCAATGCGTCCCGCAATTTCAGGTGAGAGCGGTCTGATGGGATTCATTACGCCCTCCTTGCCTCCCTGGCCTTGTCCCTGAGGGAATAAAGCATTTCCAATGCCTGCATCGGACTCAGATGATCAGGGTTCAGACCCGCAAGCTCGTCAAGGATCTCCCTTGTCCCCTCACTGAAAAGCGGGAGCTGTTTTCTCGCCGGTTGCGGGGACGTGACGTTGCCGTAGCGGCCGTTCCGCTTCTCGAACTGCTCAAGTATGCTTCTTGACCTCTCCACAACTTCCTCGGGTATGCCCGCGAGCCTTGCAACTTCGATGCCGTAGGACCTGTCAGCCGGGCAGGGCACAACCTTGTAAAGGAAAACAATGTCTCTTCCTTTTTCTTCGACGGCCATGCTCAGGTTGTTGACGCCAGGAAGTTTTGCGGAAAGGGCTGTCAGTTCATGGAAGTGAGTGGCAAAAAGGACCTTGGGCCTCTGTCCGGATGAGCCATAAAGGTGTTCCAGAACAGCCCAGGCTATGCTCATACCGTCGTAGGTAGATGTACCCCTTCCCACTTCGTCAAGGATCACCAGGCTCCTGGAGTTGACATTGTTGAGAATGTTTGCCGTTTCTATCATTTCTACCATGAAAGTGCTCCGCCCCCTGGATATCTCGTCCCTTGCTCCTATCCGGGAGAAAACTTTTTCCAGGACACCGATAGTGGCGCTTTCAGCGGGAATGAACGAACCTGCCTGGGCCATTATTGCGAGCAGGGCTGACATCCTCAGGTAGGTCGACTTTCCGGCCATATTCGGGCCAGTCACAATGGCTATACGGTTCTCTCCGCCATCGAGCATCACGTCGTTGGGCGTGAAAGCCCCGTCGGAAATGGAGTTCTCCACGACGGGATGTCTCCCTCCCCGGATCTCGATGGTATCACCGTGGTTGACCTTGGGTCGGCAGTAACGATTCAGGGCAGCAACATGGGCGAAGGATGCCAGGACGTCTGTCCCGGCGATGCTCTCTGACAGGGATCGCAGGCCGGAAGAACATTCGTTGACAGCGAGGCACAGCCTCCTGAAAAGTTCCTCCTCCCTTGTCTTCACGTCTTCAGAGGCTGCAAACATCCTCTCCTCGAAATCCTTGAGCTCTTCCGTTATGTACCTTTCCCCGGAGACAAGGGTCTGTTTCCTGATAAAGAAATCCGGGACGTCCTTCACAGATGATCTTGTCACTTCAAGGTAGTAACCGAAGACCTTGTTGAAACCGATCTTCATGTTCTTTATGCCGGTCTCACTCTTTTTTTCAAGGAGAAATTTATCAAGCCATTCCTTCTCGTTTCTACGGATGTTTCTGAGGGAATCGATCTCGGGGTCATAACCGTTGCGGATGATATCCCCCCCGTGGAGGACCCTGGGAAGATCGTCCTCCAGGGCTGCAGCGAGGGCTTCTCCCAGGGACAACACACCTTCATCAACAATGAGAAGAGCATCCAGCCTCAATGCCTTGAGTTGTCTCCTGATCGCCGGGACCGCAGCCAGGGTATCCCTTATAACCCCCAGGTCACGGGGACATGCATTCCCATAGGCCAGCCTGGAGACAGCCCTGTCAAGGTCTCCGCATTCCGAAAGTGATGACTGCAGCATTCCTCTCTTTCCAGGATCTTCAAGAAGGATGGAAACTGCATCCTGCCTCGCAGAGATGGCATCGGGGTCCAGCAACGGGTGAAGAAGCCACTCGCCCAGCTTTCTCTTCCCCATGGGTGTCCTGCACCTGTTGAGGGTTTCGTAAAGTGAGCCTCCCGAACGGCCAGTGATCTCCAGGTTGTCTATCGCGGGGGGGTCAATGTGCATTGAACCCCTGTCAAGAAGAGGCCGGATCTCGACGGAACCTCTGGCGGAACGGAACTGTGTCTTTTCTATGAAGGAAAGAAGGACTCCTGCACAACCGCAGGCGGGGTCAATATCGGAAAGGCCATACCCCTCAAGGGAGGCAACCCCCCATTCACGGCAGATCTTCCGGGAAGCTTCCGGGACCCTGAACTCCTCACGCTCACCCTGGGAAAGAACACATTTTTCTCCGGGAGCCAAAAGGGATACTGTCACTTTTTCCTGTCCTGCAGGAAAGATCATCTCCGTCGGGGAAAAACCCGCCAGTTCTGACCTTGCTGTTGCCTCCGCAACGGTACCTGCGCGGAGCACACCTGTTGCGAAGTTCAACAGGGCCAGGGCTACCCCGTCCTGCAGGACATTCACGCAGGCGAGCCGGCCTTCCAAAGCTGAATCCGCAGGTAGGAAAGTGCCCGGTGTAACAACCCTTACGACCTGCCTGTCCACGAGGGTCCTGCCATCGGGCTCGGAAACCTGCTCGCAGATCGCGACCTTCTTCCCGGAGGCAACAAGCCTTTCCAGGTAACTGTCGACGGAATGGAACGGGACGCCAGCCATGGGGATCTTCTTGTCCTGGTCGCGGGCTGTAAGAGCAATGTCAAGTATCGCCGAGGCTTCCCTTGCATCTTCGAAGAACATCTCGTAGAAATCACCCATCCTGAAAAAGAGCAGGCAGTCGGGGTATCTCCCCTTCCAATGGGTGTACTGTTTGAGCATGGGGGTCATCCTTACATCCCCGGGAAGTTTCAATTCCGGTCTCTCCTGTTTTCCAGAAAAGATTGCAGGATCAATGAAGCCGCCACCTTGTCTATGACTTTGCGTCGTTTTCTCCTGGACATGTCCCCTTCAAGGAGAGACCTTTCTGCGGACGCGGTTGAAAATCTTTCGTCCCAGCCGGTAACCTCTACCTTGTCCTCTTCGAGTTCATCCTGGAGTTTCCCGATCGTTTCCCATACTCCGTCAGCTTCCGGCCCCCTGGAGCCGTCTGTTCTTATCGGGACACCCACGACTATCAGACCCACACCCCGCTCACGTACAAGTTCCTTTATCCGTATGATCCAGTTCTTGTCCGCGTCAAGTACAGCGATCCCCTGGGCGAACGTTCCCAGGGGATCGCTGATAGCGACGCCTATCCGGACCTTCCCGATATCAAGGCCCAGTATCCGTTTCAAACCTGCCCCCCTGTCATTTCAATGACGATCCCGGGCACTCTTTTCAGGGCTTCCGCGACACGTGAGATATCACGAAAACCGGCCTGGGCCATATCTTTTCGGCCACCACCGCCGCCTCCAAGTTCACCGGCAACGGATTTGACCAGTCTTCCGCAGTCCACGCCCATTTCCACGGCTTTCCTGTCAGCCATGGCAACAAGGCTTCCCTGTCCGCCTTCTACTGAAGAGAGCACCACCACAACAGGGGAGGCCTTCTGCCTGACCTTGTCACCTACTGCCCTCAGGCCGTCGAGGCTTATTCCGTCATACTCTCCAGTCACGACACCAACAGGACCTGCCTGGGTGCGCCTTGACAGGAGGTCTTCAACCCGGGAAAGGGCTACTCTCTTTCTAAGGTTCTCTATCTCGGAAGTCAGCGCCCGGTTCTCCGCAATGAGATCCGATACCCTTTGCCCGACCTCAGGGCCGCGGGCACCCGTTGTCTTTTCCAGATCCTCCAGCATTTCGGCAAGATCCCGGTGGTGCATGTACGACATCAGTCCCGAAAGGGCCGTTATTCTCCGGATGCCCGAACCGATGCCCTCTTCCCTGATGATCTTGAAGGATCCTATGTCTCCAGTGGAATCAACATGGGTCCCTCCGCAAAGTTCTGCGCTGAAACCAGGGACGCTGACAACCCTCACGCTTTCTCCGTATTTTTCGCTGAAGAGCGCCCTGGCACCGAGCTTTCGGGCACTTTCCACATCTGTATGGATGATATCAAGGGGGGTGTTCAGGACTATCTGTCTGTTGACGATCATCTCAACTTCAGCTATCTCAGTTCTTGTGAGAGGTTTCATGTGCGAAAAATCGAAACGCAGGATCTCTTCAGTAACGAGGGATCCCGCCTGGGTTACATGTTTCCCCAGGACCCTGACCAGGGCCTCGTGCAGAAGATGAGTAGAGGTATGATTCGCTTTTATGGAACGACGTCTCAAGGTATCCACTTCGGCTGTAACAAGGTCCCCTACGGCCATCTCTCCTTCGCATACGTGTACCTTGTGTACTACCAGGTCCCCGGCATGCTTGAAGGTATCGGTAACATCTGCCCGGAACGAATGCCCCGAGATAGAACCCGTGTCCCCCACCTGGCCGCCGCCCTCTCCATAAAAGGGCGTCTCCTGAAGTATCGCCAGCGCATTCGATCCAGAATTTACAGTCGACGCCTTCTCATCGTTGATGATCAGCGCTCTGATCACGGTATTGAGCTTGTCGGATACATAACCTCCAAAAACTGTCGGTCCGTCCTGTTCCCTTATTTCATCAAGGATATTCCCGCCGGAAGCGGAAGATACCGTCTTGGCTCCCGCCCTGGCCCTCTCCCTCTGCTTGTCCATCTCCCTGTTGAAACCTTCCCGGTCTACGCTAACGCCTCTCTCCTGGCAGACCTCCTCTGTAAGTTCGTAGGGGAACCCGAAGGTATCATAAAGTTCGAACGCTACCGAGCCTGGAAGGTGCCTGCCCTTCCTCTCGGTCAGGGGGTCTATCTCCGTCTCGAGAAGCCTGAGCCCCTGTTCCAGGGTCCTGCCGAACCTGCTTTCTTCCAGTTCAATAACCTGCTCTATCAATGGACGCTGCTCGACAAGTTCCCTGTATGGGTCTCCCATGACCCCCACCAGGGTCGGATAGAGATCCATAAGGAAGGGCCTTTCGACACCGAAAAGCCTTCCGAAACGGACGGCCCTCCTGAGGATCCTCCTGAGGACATAACCCCGCCCCTCGTTGGAGGGAAGCACCCCGTCGGCTATCATGAACGCCGTAGCCCTGAAGTGATCCGATATAACCCTGGCTGCCATGTCCCCGGTAGTGTCGGATCCGAGCCGTATGCCGCAGACCTCGCAAGCCCGCTCGACCAGGGGCCTGAAAAGGTCCGTCTGGAAATCCCCGGCCACCTGCTGGACCACGGAGGAAAGTCTTTCGAGCCCCATCCCGGTATCGATATTCTGCCTGGGAAGCGGTTCAAGCGTGCCGTCCTCAAGCCTGTTGTACTGCATGAACACAAGGTTCCAGACCTCAAGGTACCGGTCACAATCGCACCCCACGCCGCAATCCGGTTTCCCGCACGAGAAGGAAGGCCCCTGGTCGTAGATCAGTTCGGAACAGGGACCGCAGGGCCCAACCGGCCCGACGGACCAGAAATTGTCATCCTCGCCCATCCTGTAGATACGGTCCGACGGAACGCCGATCTCCCCGTTCCATATGGAGAAAGCCTCTTCGTCCTCGTTGAAAATGGTCGGGTAAAGCCTGTCCGGATCAAGACCCACCTCTTTTGTCAGGAACTCCCAGGCAAAAGCAGCCGCCCCGCTCTTGAAATAATCACCAAAGCTGAAGTTCCCCAACATCTCAAAGAGCGTATGGTGTCTTGCCGTCCTGCCGACATTCTCGATATCGTTCGTCCTTACGCATTTCTGGGAAGTGGTTGCCCTGTTGAAGGAGGGTTTCCTCATCCCCAGAAAGTAGGGTTTGAACGGGACCATTCCGGCTATAGTAAAAAGGAGGGTGGGGTCGTCGGGCACCAGGGAGAAGCTGGGAAACCTGTTGTGCCCGTTACGTTCAAAATATGAGAGGAATAGTTCTCTGAGTTCCTTTCCGCTTCTCCATTGCATTGTAGCTACGTCTCCTTTGTTTTTCAGGCGATTATATCACCGGCCGCTGGAAAAACGTGAGACAAGGTCCTGCCTGCACCGTGATATTTCTTTCATTATCCCATGAAGATCCTGCCCCGGGAATCTTCCGTCCCTGTATAGCCACCTTCCGGCAGCCATCGTTCCGATCACATCGGATCCCGAACCTGCGTAGACCAGGAACCCCGGAAGATTCTCCGGAGACCACCCTATGTAATGGGGCTGTTCAAGATCGACCACAACCAGGTCGGCCTGCCAGCCCTCCCTTATGAGTCCCGTACTTTCGAAACCGCAGGACCTGGCCCCCTCGACGGTAGCCATTCTGAAAACTTCCCTGGCGCCGACGACGGTGGGATCCTTCATGAATCCCTTGTGTATGAGGGAGCATAACCTCATCTCCCCCCATAGGTCCAGCCTGTTGTTGCTGGCTGCCCCGTCGGTTCCGAGGCTTACGGGGATGCCTCCCCTGATGAATTCATTCAGCGGGGCATGGCCGCTGCCGAGTTTCATGTTGCTCGAGGGGTTGTGGACCACCGTCACAGGGGATCCGGCAAGACTTTCGATCTCCTCGTCAGGGAACCAGACACAGTGGGCAAGAACGGTTGAGACCGTATCCAGAAGGCCGGATTTCTCCAGGTAAAGGGCCGGTCCCATTCCGAAGCTGTCCTTCAGGTAATCCAGTTCCCATTGTGCCTCCAGGAAATGGAAGTGCACGCCTGCCCCGAGAGAAGCTGCAGAAACCGCGATCTCTTTTAGCGTTTCTGGGGATACCGTGTAGGGGGCGTGGGGACCGAGCATGACCCTGATGTTGCCCTTGCGGTCCCATTTTTTGAAAAGTTCTATGCCTTCCTCTATCTTTTTTCGATCGTTGCCCGTCAGCCCCCGGCAGATGCAGCAGCGGGCACCGGTATCAACGGCGGCCCTGGCTACTTCATCCATCTCGAAATACATATCTGAAAAACAGGTGGTCCCCGTGGAAACCATTTCAATTATGGCTCCCCTGGTGCCCCAGTAAACATGCTCTGCCGTAAGCCCCGCCTCAACGGGCCATATCCTCTCCTCAAGCCACTCCTTGAGAGGCAGTTCTTCCCCCAGGCCGCGGAGAAGGGTCATTGCGGCATGAGTGTGGCTGTTCACGAAACCCGGGATCAAAAGCCTGCCGCCCCTGCCTTCGACAACTTCGGCCCCGTCATCGGGAAAGGCTAGATCTTTGCCTATGGAGATTATCCTGTCGTTCTCGACCAGGACATCGCCACGCAAAGCCTTGTCCATTTCCGGATCCAGGTAGAAGAAATCCCTGAATAGAACAGCCATCCACTGTCACTCCCTCCACTCGAGCATGTATCTTTCCTGCTCGGGGGTCAGTTCTTCGATCTCGGCCCCCTGGGCTTCAAGTGCTATTCTGACAACCTCCCTGTCGATACTCTCAGGCACGTCGTATACCCCGGGAGCCAGGGAATGACTTTTGATAAAAATTGCCGCTTCGAGCTGAAGGGCAAAACTCATGTCCATGATCTCGATGGGGTGCCCGTCCCCGGCGGCAAGATTAACAAGCCGACCCTCTGCGAGCAGGCTGATCTTCCTGCCATCCTTAAAAATGAAGGTAGTCACGTTGTCGCGGGCATCAAGGACTTCTTTCGACATAGCAGCCAGGGCCGCCTTGTCGATCTCCACGTCGAAATGGCCGGCATTCCCGAGGATAGCTCCATCTTTCATCAGTTCCATGTGTTCTTTCCTTATAACACCGGTGTTCCCGGTCAGGGTGAGAAAAACATCTCCTATGGCAGCGGCCTGTTCCATGTTCATGACCTGGCAGCCGTCCATGAGTGCTTCATAGGCCCTGTGCGGGTCCACCTCGACCACAACTACCCTTGCTCCGAAACCCTTTGCCCTCATGGCCACACCGCGGCCGCACCAGCCGTAACCGGCCACAACCAGCACCTTGCCGGCAAGCAGGACATTGGTTGCCCTCATAAGGCCGTCGAACACGGACTGCCCGGTCCCGTACCTGTTATCGAAGAGGAATTTGCTCTTGGCGTCGTTCACCGAGATCATAGGGAAAGCAAGGATCCCCTGGCGGTCCATGGCCTTGAGGCGCTTCACGCCGGTGGTAGTCTCCTCGGATCCGCCGAGGATCATCGGCAGAAGTTCCGGCCTTTTTTCATGGGCCATCACCACGAGGTCGGCGCCGTCATCTATCAGAACAGATGGCTCAAGATCCAGAACAGAGCTCAGGTTTCCGTAATACTCTTCGGTGCTCATGCCACGACGGCTGAACACGCTGACACCCTCTTTCACCAGGGCCGCACAGACATCATCCTGTGTCGAAAGGGGGTTGCTCCCGGCTGCGGCTACGGTGGCACCGAGCCTTTGCAGGGCCAGCAGGAGGCAGGCCGTCTTGGCCTCAAGGTGGAGACACGCCCCGATGGTAGTGCCGAGAAGGGGTCTCTCTTCCTCGTATTTATCGACCAGTCTCCCCAGTACGTGCATCCTCTCGCGCGCCCAGAGCACTTTTTTCATCCCCTCATAAGAGGCTGAAGGGTCGGCTATTCGTGAAACAGGCATATAGAAAGACCTCCTTGATAAGTGATCATGATACCGGTCATTTTCGAAAATCAAAGGGAAAACGGAAAACTCCCTTTTCACAGATAAAGGCTGTTACCAACCTGGCAGGGGTGACATCAAATGCGGGATTCCACACCCTTACTTTGTCCGGGATCCTTTTGCCACCGGGAAGGGCCCGGATCTCCTCTTCGTCACGTTCTTCAATGGTGATATCCTCCCCCGACGCGATGGAGGTGTCAAAGGTGCTCCAGGGGGCAGCAACGTAGAATGGAATGCCATGTTCCGCCGCAAGCACTGCAACCCCGTAGGTGCCTATCTTGTTGGCAAAGTCCCCGTTGGAGGCTATCCTGTCGGCACCCACAATCACGGCGTCAACTTCTCCCTTTTTCATAAGCGCCCCTGCCATGCCGTCACAGATCACGGTTACTTCAAATCCCTCTTCTGCCAGTTCCCATGCCGAAAGCCGTGCACCCTGAAGGAGCGGCCTGGTCTCATCAAGAAAGACCCTTACTTCCTTTCCCTGTTCCCGCGCGGACCTGATCATGCCAAGGGCGGTACCGTACCCCCCGGTGGCAAGGGCTCCCGCGTTGCAGTGGCTGAGCACCGCACATTTTCGCGGCAGCAGCTCCTGTCCGAATAGACCCATGGCACGGTTCGCATCTACGTCCTCAGCGTGTATTCTCATGGCTTCGTCCAGAAGGGTTTCCGCAAGGGTCACGCTGGAGGGAGCTCTTTCGGCAATGTCAAGCATCCTGTTTATCGCCCAGAAAAGGTTTACGGCAGTCGGCCTGGTGGCGGCAAGTCGTTCCGCCGATGCCCTGACACTTTCCAAGCCGCCTCCCCTTGCCGCCAAAACCATCCCGTAGGCCGCAGCGATGCCGATGGCCGGCGCCCCTCTCACGGTCATGTTCTCAATGCTTTTTGCGACTTCAGAATGATCACTGCAGACAACCCACCTTACTTCAGAGGGCAGGCACTTCTGGTCAAGAAGCACAAGGTTACCGTTCCTGCTGTCCCACCTTAGGGATTCAGCCTTCATTATCGCACCTCGCACATTATCCGTATTAAAAGGGCTTCACTGCCTGGACAAGGGTTTCTGCCCGTCCATCCCTGAAAAGGATGCAGATGATCTCACCTGGCGTCAGGGAGGAAGAATCGGCGACAAGGGTCCCGTCAGGCCTGGTGCAGGAGGTAAAACCCCGGGAAAGGACCTTGAGGGGTGAAAGGGCATCAAGGGATGAGGCGGCCTTCTCCAGGGAAGCCATGGCAAGGGCCGCCTCCCTTTCTATGGAATTGACAGCTTTCAGGGCCATGCGGTCAAGGGCGGCCCTGGCAGGCTGAATGACCGACCTTTCAAAGGAATTGCCTAATGAATTCGTCAAACCTTCCAGTGAGGATCCCGATCTCAGGAGTATCCTTTCCGTTAAACCAGTCATCCTTGAGGCGGAATTGGCGACTGTCCTGAGAAGGTCCCGCATGTCAGGCAGAAGGGCCTCTGCTGCTGCGGACGGTGTCGGAGCATCCATATCCGCCGCAAGGTCAGAGAGAGTACGATCGACCTGGTGCCCCAGCCCGGTAATGACCGGAACAGGGCATTTTCTTACGGCCCTCACGACCTCTTCCTCGTCAAAGGGGTTCAGATCGTCCCGGTTCCCGCCTCCGCGCACCAGCATAACGGCATCTACACCATGCAAAGAACCGGCTCTTTCCAGCCCCCTCACTATTTCGTCCACGGCGATCGCCCCCTGGACCACAGCCGGGACAACAGTCAGACCGCACTGGGGGAACCTGCCTTTTGAGACTTTTACCACGTCCCTTAAAGCCGCCCCGGTCGGAGAAGTCACAACTGCCACCTTAAGAGGGTACTGCGGCAACTTCCTCTTTATGGAAGGGTCGAAAAGCCCCTCGGCCTGAAGCCTGTTCATCAGTTCCCTTTTTGCCCTGGTCCGGGCGGCCTCACCAAGGGGACGAATGGCTTTCGCGTAGACCTGGTATGCCCCCCTGGGGCCATATACGCCCGCACGCCCCTGAACAAGGACCTCGTCACCCTCGCGGGGCCACATGGGCACCCTTGCGGCATCGGATCTGAACAAGGCACAGGATATCCGGCTCTCATCACCCAGAAGGGTAAAATACACATGTCCGCTGGAGTGGCGCTTGAAACCTGAAAGGGTCCCTTTTACCTGGAGGAATGAAAGGAATTCGCTCCTCTCGAAAAGGAGCGAAATATATCCTGTCAGTTCATCAACGGTGACGATCCCGGGCATCCGACTGATCTCCGTCCTTGTTTTCCAGGGCCCTTACGATCTTTCCCAGCACCCCGTTGACAAATTTACCGGATTCGGCTGTACCGAAATGCTTGGCCAGCTCCACGGCCTCGGAGATCGCCACGGGTACGGGAATAAGCCCGGCAACGGTGCTCTCGAAAAGGGCCAGCCTGATGGCCACCCTGTCGACAATGACCATTCTCTCCGGCCTCCAGCCGACAATATGCTGCCTGATCATGGCATCGATCCCGTTCCTGTTCTCATGGACGCCAAGAACAAGCCTCTCCGCGTAGGACCGCACCTCTTCGTCTTCCGTCTCAAAGGGGTACAGCTCAACCGCAACTTCAGGCTTGATGTTCTCACGCATTTCCATTGAATACAGTATCTGGAGGGCGATCTCCCTGGATCTCCTTCGTTTCTGGGGAAGGATAGATTTCACTTTTTAATGACCTTTCTTTAGAACTTTCTTTCAATGGTCCTTCTGAACCACCTGCGTATCTCATTACCACGCTCAGTGGTGTACAGGGCTGACACTGAAAATGCGGCGACAGCGGCTGCTGTCGCAAGAAGGGTGCCCGTCAACCCAAGTTTCAACACAGCTGTAGCTATCCACGCGGCACCACCCCAGAAAACAGGTGACCTTAACAGTTCTCTTGAGGTGATAGGTCCCTCGTAGGTGTCTTCCTTGATCCAGCTGCTCTGGATCTCAAGGAACCCCAGTTTCTCGGCAAATTCCTGAAAACGCCTCTCTGCTTCAAGTTTTTCCGGAGCTGTCAGGGATTTGTCGAGAACGAAGGATACGTTCAAGAGATCCTTCTCGCCGAGAAGTGAGACCTCGGAGCAGACGGGATCGCCCGGGTATTTCCGGGAATAGGCTTCCCGTATACCCTCACCTGAAAGCCACAGGTCACCATTGTCACCGGTTTTCCAGTAATAGAACAAATCGATCACCTCATGAAATGAAGGGCCGGTCCCCTGCGGGACTGGCCCTTGGGGACGGGCCTCTATAGGAACTTTCAAGATCCTGCATTTTCCGCTTATTCGAAAATGCTCTTCTTTCAAAAGTGCCGCGGTTGCCACCCCGGGAAACGTCCAGGCAGCGCCAGTAGATCTACCCCGGAAAGATCAGGAACCTGATTCTGACTTCACGCATCATGATACGTTATCCGGAAAAACTTCCACAGGATGAGCCCTTTCTCATCATGGCCATCCTGGTGGTCCCCTAAACTTCTCCGGGGCTTTCTTCCTTTTCCTGTTTCTCCTCCCTGACGGAGGACTGCTCCTGTTCGAAAAAGACTCCCTGTACGTAAACGTTAACCGCCTTTACAGCGTAGCCGGTGAACTGCTCAAGGGTCTTCTTTATCGATTCCTGGACATCCCATGCGATGTCGGGAATGCGCAGGCCGTATTTCGTCGTAATATAGGCATCGACGGTAACCGAAGGCATGTCCCCCTCTTCTACGGATATCCTTACCCCGCCGGATGTCTTCTTGCCAAGCCTCAGGTTCGCCACAAGTCCCGGGCTTGCCGGCTGCACTCCGCTGACCTTCAGCAGTGCCTGTGTGGCGATCTGGGCTATTACCTCCTCGGAGATCCTTACTGTTCCGTCGCTCTTGTCTGATTCGGGATCCATATCCGCTTCAGGTGCTGTCTTGATCCCCTCGACATCCTCGATCCCCTCAGGGATCGGCTCCTTTTTGGCTGGACTCATCGGCTCTCCCTCCTAGACTTCATGATTTAGGCAATGTTCAATCCTGGATCACAAAACCGCATTCCGGACACTGCAGGGACCCGTCCTCATTCAGGGCCTCGGTTTTATAAAAGAACACGTGCCCGCACTCGGGGCATTCCCGGGAGTCAAAGGTCTCACCCGGTTCGTCATCCATGTAATCGTCAATATCGCCGTATTCACCCTCGAGGCTGCTCATATCCTCTTCGAGCTGTTCGCAGTATTCCGAAAGATCCTCCAGGAACTCCTGCTGCTCCTCCAGAACTTCAGCGTGGTCATCTATCTCGTCGGCAAGGGCGTTCAACGCTTCAACTATCCCCGTGTAGATCTTTCTTTCCGCTTCGCCCCCCGGGTTCAGCCCTTCCAGGAGCCCGTTAAGGAACGCGATCTTTTCCCTGGCACTCATACCGATCATCCCCCTTCTTCCGTTAGCGCCTGGCCCGCTCAAGGTATTCCCCGGTCCGGGTGTCAACTACGATAACATCGCCCACCTCGACGAACATTGGCACGTTAACAGACAATCCTGTCTCCAAGGTGGCGGGTTTGCCGCTTCCCGATACGGTGTCGCCCTTGTAACCCGGGGAAGTCTCCACGACCTTCAGTTCCACGTTCTTGGGCAGTTCGATCCCCATGATGCGCCCTTCGTGCATCTCAAGTTCCACCTCAAGGTTGTCCGTGAGAAAAGACGCTGAGGAACCGAGACTGTCCTTGTGGATATAGATCTGGTCGTAGTTCTCCATATCCATGAAAACGTAGTTCTCGCCGTCCTGGTACAGGAACTGCGCGGCCTTGTCGTCGAAGATCACCCGCTCGAGCTTGTCGCCCGAACGGAAGGAGTTCTCGACTATGGAACCGCTTTCGATGTTTTTGAGCTTGGTCCTTACTATGGCTCCGCCCCGTCCCATCTTGTGGTGCTGGCAGTCGATGATCTCCCAGATACCCTCCTGCCAGATCACCTTCATCCCGGAATGAAAACTGCTGGTGTCAACAACCTGACCCATCAACCGAACCCTCCCGCCAAGATCAGCAAAAAATCGAATATATCGCGGTACCCCTTTCCGCGAAGAACAGTTTACACTCAGAGGGTCGCAAAAATCCAGCCCTTGCGGTTGTCAGTTCAGCCTTACTTCGCTCCCCTGTATGACCGATTCCGGAACGTCGAGGATGTAGGGTACCACCACCATGATAACCTCAGACTTGGTCACGCTCGTGTTCTTGCCCTTGAAAAGTTCACCCAGAAGGGGTATCTCGGAGATGATCGGGATCTTCCATACGTTCTCGGCCTTGTTCTCGTTGAAGAGCCCGCCCACCACGAATGGTTCCCCGTCCCGTACCCTTACTATGGTCTGAACTTCGCGGGTGGTGGACTGGGGGATATAACCCCTGAGGAGTGAATCATAGGTAAGGTTGGCATCACCCGTCTTGATTACCATCTCAATTGTCACAATATCAGAGCGGCCGACGATTGGTGTAAACTCCAGCGAGGGGCCCGATTCCACCTCGCCATAGGTAGGCCTGCCCTGGTCGTCGCGCTCGGAGACATACTTGATGTCGGTCAACAGCTTGATCGAGGCCTTCTGGCCGTCAAGGGTGACCACCGAAGGGCTTGCAAGCATCTTGGCCTTGTCCTCCTTTTCAAGGATCTGAAGGCTTGCGTCGAAGAAACTGAGGGTGCTGTCGGCCAAATCCGGGAAGGTAATGCTTTCGGGTGGATTTATCTCCCTGTTGGTCCTTGAAGGATCATATACGTTGCTCTGGTATTCGTCAAAATATCCGATAACGCCGCCGGAACTTGAAAAAGAGGCGTACCACCTTTCGTAGACCGCGTTGACCAGTCCCTTGAGCTCATCGGAACCCCCTTCGGAGACCTCGACGATTCTGGCCTGGAGCATGACCTGCCTCCCCGGGTGGTCAATCCTCTGCAGGGCAACCGCCACGTCCTCGAGCCTCTCGGCCGATCCTGTCACGTAAACCGTCCGAAGTCGTTCATCGACCACCACGCTGGAGACACCCGACAGCCCCTGCAGAAGGCCCGGGATCTGCCCCAGGTCGGCGTATGCCACCCTGAATGCCCTTGTGCGTTCCATCCCCATGGTCCGGGAAAGGCTATCCTTCCTGCCGATGATTATGGTCTTGCCCATTATGGCGTAGGATACCTCGTGCATGCGCATCAGGTAGCCGAAAGCCTCGTTCATGGGCACCCGGTCGAGGCTGAGAGTCACAGGGACAGGGGGCACCGACTGGTCAATGACAACATTCATGTTGACCATGCTCCCCAGCATCCTGAAGACATCCCTCAGGTCAGAATCCCTAAGTTCGAGGGTGACCGGCGCGGACGAACCGAAGGGATCGCCCGCTACAGGCGCGGGGGGCACCCCCATTACAGGCAGGGGTATCTCCTCGGATGCTTCGGCGGTGGTAAGATGTACGGTCATCATCGGAGAGGGCGGGTCGCCCACTGTCTTGCCGAGGAATATCTTTCTGGTGGATTTGACCCTCATGTAGACCCCTTCGGGCTCCTGGCTCAGGACCACACCCTGGACAAGGGGAGTTGTGAAAGCCCTCTCCCAGTACCCCGCAGGTACAATTACGCCTTTCCAGAGAAGCAGAAGGCTGTTGTCCTCCGTGGGAAGAACGTCCGGAACCGGCAGCAGCTGCCCTGTGACCTGGATCACGGCAAGGGACGAGCCTCCTTGTACCAGCGTAAGACCAAGGATGGAAGGCACCTCCACCTTGGCCTGTTCTTCCCCCCCGGCCTCCGTATCTCCAGTGGCGGCCCATCCGGGGCACACCAGCAATAGCACTGCGAACAGGAGCGCAACTCCAAGAAACCTCATCACCTGTCCACGGTTATGTCGATCTGCTGACCGGACCATGTGACCACCACCTTGTCATTTGAGATGCCTATTACCCTTCCGAGGCCGCCTCCGAACGAGGTGCCCCTCTTGAGTATCACACCGTCGCCGAAACCCTCGATATCGGCCACCGCGGCGCCTTCGTTACCCCTTATCAATATGGCCCTGATCCAGATATTCGGCGGGGCCTCCGCAAAGGTGACGACCTCGTCCTCCTGGATCTCCGGCTCCGACGGCGAGAAGGGCCTGCGCGCCACCGTGGCGGCCATGACAGTCAGCTGTGTGCTTCCAGCCCTCGCCAGTACGGCGTTCCTGAACCCCTTCGCAGTTTCCTCCAGTTGGGCTACCTCTTTCTCCGTCGCTGCCGAGCCGCCCGGAGGGGCGGGTACATCTCTGGCCTGGGCGGTCTCGATCATCTGGCGGAAAAGGAAAGCCGACCAGACCGTCCCTGCCACAAGGATGACCGCCAGGAAGATCCTGAGCAGCCTGGGGAAACGGTCACCCTCTACGATGTCCCTCCAGAGTTCCCTGATGGTGCCGAACCACGTGTCCTGGGAGACCATCTAGGCGCCACCCCCCGCAAGAGCAGTCTCGAGGATGGCCGTGCCCTTGACCTTTCCGGGCTCGTCTGCCGTAAGCGTTACGCTTATCATCCTCACCGCGCTCCCCATGCCCCTCCAGTCGGAGAAGACGTTCAAAACGGAGTAGTAGGGGCCGACAAAGTCTATCTGGACGGCCGAGTTGCCCGATACGGGCTTGGAAGGTTTCATGCTGTTGACCTGTATGCCGTTCCTGGCCAGCTCCCTCTCCACCGAGGAGTAGAAGGAAACCTGGTCGGGGGGCAGAAAGACCCTGTACCCGCCTATCTCCTCGTTGGTGCTGCGGTAGGCCTGCAGCAGGCGGGTCTTGTTCTGGAGGTCCGCCTCCAGGATCCTCTGCCTGGTGCGAAGGTCCTGGATCATCCTGCGCTCCTCGGTGACCATCCGGCCGAAGATGAACTGCCCCGCCACCACGCCTATAACGAGAATTAACGCAAGCAACGAGACGACTACACGCTTTCGCGGAAGAGATATTCTTTTCATCGGCCGTCCACCTCCGTTCCGCCAGGCGCCGCTTCGGCGGTTTCCGCGGCCGCGGGTGTAATGGACATTATGTCACCAATGGCGCAGTCCAGGGAGAACCTTACCGAGGCCCCGCTCTGCTGCTGGACCCTGCTGGTCACGGGAAATCCCACCGATCGCACTATCTCGGCCTCCGTCAGCGCCCTGCCGAAGGAGACCACGTCGTTCTCGGTAAAGGCAAAACCCGCCATGGCCACCTTCCCGGCGGAGATGCTGACCCTCTCGAGCCAGACCCCGGGCGGAAGGGCACGTTCGAGCACACCAAGGTACTCAACCGACGGGAGTTCCTTCTGAAGGATCATGAGCGCCTTGCCGTAGTCCTGGTACTGGGCCTTCAGCCTGTTGAGTTCAACCGTCATGCGGGCCACCTGCTCCTGCATCCGGTCGATGCTCGCCTGAAGGTTCATTCTTTCGGCCCTCAGTTGTCTTGAAAGGGTAAGGCCGTAAAAAAAGGTGACCGACGAAACGATCACGAAAAGCAACAAAATGATAAGTGCCAGAATACGTCCCACGTGAACTGTCTTTTTCTCGGCCTCGACGTAATCCCAGGGCCTGAGGTCAAGTTTTACGCTCATGTCAGGCTCCTCACCGCCAGGCCTATCGGTGCCTCCCACCCGGCTCTCTCTTCGGGGGCCCCGAAGATGCCCCATTCCGCCCAGGGATCGGAAACCATGACCGGCACGGAGGTTACGGATTCTATAGCCTCCCTGAGGCCCTTGTCCACCGCGTAGTCGCCGCATATCACTATCTCGTCAACCCTTACCTCCCTGAACTGGCTTCCAAGGTAGGTAAAAGTGGACGAAACTTCCCTTGCCACGGGGGCAAAAGGCCCTCCCGGCCCCGGGGGGGTGTCCCCTCCCACCAGGAGGGTCCTGTAGAGGATCCCGTTGTCGGCATAGCCTACGACGATCTGGGAACTGCCGGGCCCCACGGAGACCACCATTGTACCCTCTGTTGTGCGGGCGCCCGATCCATTGGCGCACCTGTAAAGGGCAAGGTTGACGGGCTCAACGGCCTCGACCCTGATCCCGACCCTCCTGGCTATGTCCAGGAGCGAGTTGACCACGTGCAGCCTTGCGGCGGCCACGATGTACCTGACGCTCTCCTTGTCGCTGCCCCAGGGGGCCGAAACGGGCCCCAGGTCAAAAGTGGCGTCCGAGTAGGGGAAGGGGAAGTACTTGTCGAAGTCCCACTTGAGGGCCTCCCTGGCGTCCTCCAGCTCCATGGCCGGCATCTCGACCACCCGAAGAAGCACATCCCTCGAAGGCATGCCGATTACTACGGCATCGGCCCACTTCCCGCCCAGGGCTTCCTTGATCCCCAGGAGGTGCGACTCCAGCGAGTGGGCGTCGGCTATCATCTCCTGTTCAATGGCAAGCCCCTCGATCTTTGACTCGGAACTTCTGGTAACAGAAAGGTTCCCTCTGCTCCCCTCGATCTCGATGTACCTGATCGAGCCCGTCGCAAGGGAAAGTCCTGCCGCGGACACGCTCTTCCCGAAAAGTGCGATGGCGGTTCACCACCCTTCTCAGCAAAGATAGGTTCCAGGAAAAGCCTCTTTCCTTGATTTCTCAACCACATTGATACTATAACCCATCAAAGTGAAGAATCGCAAGTACATGATTTGATTTCAGTTATGTGCTCTTTTCGGGAATATTCAAGCAAGGTCGGTTTTCAGGATTCTTGGTAATATCAAAACATAAAGCCCAAGATGAAAACAAATAAAAAGGCCGGGTTTCCCCGGCCCCAAAAAATCTCCAAATATCAGTTTTTCTTTTTCAAGACTGAAAGGAATCTATTATCGCCGCTTTGTTCTAGACCAGAATCAGCCTCCATATCCACCAAGCGGGCAACATAACCGTCATTCATGTTGTTTGGTGTAAAGCCAATATAAATGGCTCCATCTTCGGAAACTATGGAATAAACACCAAGATTGGTTGTGGGGAAGCGGTCTAGGTATGCAGCTAAGTCGTGTTCTTCATCAATATCCCCAGCGTCTGGCCAAACGTCCTTGTCTGCAAAAAACATCAGCGATGCCGCCTTCAGGGTTCTGGTGTCGCTGACTACCTTCGTCGCATTGGCCTTATCGGTACCGGATCCCATTACAAGAAGCAGCGATCCCGCCAGGATGCCTATGATAACGATGACGATCAGCAGTTCGACGAGGGTGAAGCCCCGCCCCTTTCTCTTCTTGAGCCACTGTTTCATTCTATAGCCCTCCCTTTTTTCCTTCAGAATTGTTATTTCATAATAACCCGATGCCGGGACGGAAAGATTCTAGCACTCTACCCCCTTTCTGTACAGATATAAAATAATTTTCATAATTGCAAAAAAACCGGCATCAGAGCATTGCCTGTATTGCCCCCACAATGGGAAGGAATATGGCCGATGCCACCAGGGCCACTATTCCCCCCACAAAAATTATGAGCAGCGGCTCAATAACCGACGTAAGCCGCTTGATCTTCTCGTCAAGTTCCTGCTCGAACCAGTCGGCAACCTTGCTGAGCATCTCCTCCAGGCGGCCGGTCTGCTCCCCTATGGTAATCATGTGCCCCACCATGACGGGGAAGACCCCGGTCTTGGCCACCGTCTCCCCCAGGGCCTGCCCCCTTCGGGCGGCCTCGCGCATGTCGCTGTAGGCCTTTTCTATTACATAATTGCCCGCCACCTCGGAGGTCATCTCAAGGGACATCAGTATAGGCACTCCGGCTTCCACAAGGGCGGCCAGGGTCCGGTTTGTCCTGGCCATTATGGTCTTGTAGAATATGTCGCCCACAACAGGGAGTTTAAGTTTTATCCTGTCCATCACCGGTTTTGTGGCTTTCATCCTGTTGAAGGCAATTACAAGCACCACGAAGGTTACGACACCAGCCAGGAATACGTACCATTTCTCGCTCATCCAGATGGCAAAGTTAAAGGTTATTGATGTAACCCCGGGAAGTTCGATCCCCATGGAGTCGAAGACCTGGGCGAACCTGGGCACTATGAAGGTCACCAGGATATAGACGACCCCAAGGGCGAAGGTTACCACCACTGCTGGGTAGCTGACGGCCGAGTAGATCTTGGCCCGAAGTTCCTGCTGCTTCTCCAGGAAGGTGGCCAGCCTCTGCAGGCTCGAGTCAAGCACGCCCCCCTCCTCGCCAGCCCTGACTATGGAGATCATCAGCAGCGAGAAGACCTTCTGGGTGCGCATGGCTCCGCTGAGCGACATACCTCCGTCGACCTGCTTCTTCACCTCTTTCACCGAAGAGGCAAGCCTCTTGTTCCTGGTCTGGCCTGCCAGTATCTCCAGGGCCCCTCCGAGGTTGATCCCCGCGGAGATCATCGTGGCCAGCTGGCGAAAGAGCACCGCCTTGTCCTTCAGGGAAACGGTACTTATCTTGTGGAGCCGGTCCATTATGGATTCCCGTTCCTTCTGGGTGGTGTTCTCGAAGGAGAGCGGCACCAGGCCGCGCTGCCTTATTATGGCCGCAGCCTGCTCCTGGCTCTCGGCGGCCATGAATCCGCTGACGGTGTCGCCTTTGGGGTTGCGGGCCTTGTACTTGAACCTCAACGTTTTATTCCTCCGCCCTCAAAAAATAACCCTGCGGGCCGCCGCAGGGGAAACTGTATTAGGGCAACCCGGCTGTCCTAACCCTTCCGGGTCTGGGACCCGTGGCTTTGGGTCGCTGCCTCTCGACGGTTTTGCCTTTAACTTTTTGCAGCAACATTTAGGTTTGATGTTTTCTTTGCTACTTCATGATAAGAAGAGAAAGCGCAAAAGTCAATATGCCGCGTTATCCTGCTAAAAGGCAGATTCAAAGACAAGCCTCTCGAGGTCCTTGGGGTCGTGGGCCCTGGCCTTGGCTGTATCGAAGGGGATCATGCCGTCCCGGACGAGGCGGCCAAGGTCCTGGTCCATGGTGTGCATCCCGAAGGACATCCCCGTCTGCATGATGCTCGTCATCTGCGAGACCTTGGCCTCGCGTATCAGGTTTCGGATCGCAGGAGTGGCGAACATGAGGTCCGTGGCCACCACCCTGCCCCCACCTGGTACGGGAATGAGCTGCTGGGTACATACGCCTATCAGCACCGTGCTCAGCTGCTGCCTGATCTGCTGCTGCTGGTAGGGGGGGAAAACGTCGATAATGCGGTCAACGGTCTGGGCGGCACTCTGGGTGTGAAGGGTGGCAAAGACCAGGTGCCCTGTTTCCGCCGCGGTCACCGCGGCGGAAATGGTCTCCAGGTCCCTCATCTCGCCAATTAGAATGACATCGGGATCCTGGCGCAGCACTCTCTTGAGGGCTTCGGAAAAACTCCTGGTGTCCGCCCCGACCTCCCTCTGGTGGATAACGGCCATCTCCGAGGAGTACATGTATTCTATGGGATCCTCAATGGTGACAATATGACAGGGCCTTGTAAGGTTTATCTCCTGGATGAGGGACGCCAGCGTTGTGCTCTTGCCGCTCCCCGTAGGACCGGTGACCATGAAAAGACCCCTGTGCTTCTTTGTGACCTCCACTATCGGTTGGGGAAGTTTGAGGTCCCTGATGGTCCTGATGCTTGTAGGTATGGTCCTGAGGGCGACGCCCAGGTTGCCCCTTTCGTAGAAGCAGTTCCCCCGAAACCGGGAACTCTCGTCCCCTTGCCCCGTGAAGGTGAAGCTGAAATCGATCTCGAGGTTCTCCTCGAAGTCCTCGATCTGCTTCCTTGTCAAGACCTCTCCGATCATCGCCCTGACGTCCTCGGCAGAGAGCACCCCGAAACCGGGCATGGAGACAAGATCGCCGTCAACCCTCATGGTGGGGTAAAGCCCCGTGCTGAGGAGTATGTCTGTTCCGTTCTTTCTCAAGGCTTCAGCGAGAACGTCCTGCAGAGAAACGGCCATATCTGTCCCCCCCTGGATCGGTTTCTTCAGCTCAGGGTGACCTGGAGTACCTCTTCCAGGCTGGTGACCCCGTCTCGGACCTTTATCAGACCCGAATCCCTCAGGGTAATCATCCCCTTTTTGATGGCCTCGTGCTGTATCCGGTGACCGGCCGAGCCTTCGAGAATAAGGTTCTGGATATCTTCGTCTACCTTCATTATCTCGTAAATGCCAGACCTGCCTTTGTAACCTGTCCCCCTGCAGATCTCGCAGCCAACGGGCTTGAAGACCACTGTGCCCTTTGGAAGACCCACTTCCTCGGCGATCTTGTCTGGAAGTTCGTACTCCTGCTTGCAGTGTTCGCAGAGTTTTCGTATCAGCCTCTGGGCGACCACGGCAATAAGGGAAGAAGAGACCAGAAATGGCGCTATGCCCATTTCTATAAGCCTGACCGTGGCGCTGGGCGCGTCATTGGTGTGCAGCGTGGAGAGAACAAGGTGCCCAGTAAGGGCAGCCCTCACTGCCAGCTGGGCGGTCTCCAGGTCTCTTATCTCACCGACCATTATCTTGTCGGGGTCCTGGCGGAGGATCGAGCGAAGGGCCTCGCTGAAGGTCAACCCCGCTTTTTCGTTTACCTGGATCTGGTTTATTCCGGTCATGGTGTACTCCACCGGGTCCTCGACGGTGATTATGTTTACCTCGGGTTTGCTGAGCCGCTCAAGCACGGAGTAAAGGGTGGTTGATTTTCCGCTTCCCGTGGGGCCCGTAACCAGGACTATACCGTAGGGAGATCCTATGATCTTGTCCACCAGTTCACGGTCGGCCTGTTCCAGGCCCAGTTTTTCGAGCCCCACCATTGCGTTTGACTGATCGAGAAGTCGCAGAACGACTTTTTCACCGTAAATGGTTGGGAGTGTGGAGACACGGAGGTCGATGTTCTTGTTGAGGGTCTTGATCAGGATCCTTCCGTCCTGGGGGCGCCTCTTCTCTGATATGTCTATGTTCGCCATTATCTTTATCCTGGAGGAGACGGCAGGGTGAAGCTTCCTGGTGAAATCTATGGCGTCGAAAAGTGAGCCGTCGACCCTGTACCTGACCCTGGTGACCTTTTCGAAGGGCTCGATATGAATATCCGAAGCCGCTTCCCTGACAGCCTGTTCCATAATGGAGTTCACAAGTTTCACGACCGGTGCGTCGTCGGCGCTGGCGGCCTTTCCCTCCCGGTCAAGGTCGACCGAACCGGACGCCTCCACCACCTCTACCATGGCGTCGTCCAGCGATCCCTGGACCTGGTAGAACTTGTCGAGATCCCGGAATATCTCCATCGAGGTGGCGATCCCCACTTCGACGTCCATGCCGGTAAGGATCCTGACCTCGTCTATAGCAAGAACGTTCAGGGGGTCGGCCATGGCAATCATCAGGCGGTTGTTGTCCAGGATAGCCAGGGGGACAAGTTCAAGCCTTCGTGCGACGTTCTCGGGAACAAGCCTGAGGGCCTCGCCCATTGGGCGGTAGCGGGCAAGGGATATAAGGGGTATCCTGAGCTGCCTGCTCAGCACCTCGGCGAGAACCCGTTCCGATAGTAGTTGTTTGGCGACAAGGATCTCTCCGAGCCTTTTCTTGGAGTACTTCTGCTCCGAAAGGACCTTTTTCAGGTCCTCATCGGATATAAGTCCCATGCTAACGAGAAGATCACCAAGTCTGAACTGGATCTGGCCATTGGTCTCCTTTTCATCAGCCACGAACATCACCTCGAAATTATGGAATGGCCTGAATCCATGGACTTTACCTTAATTCATTTTATATATCATACAACGAAAGCGAGGACAAGGGAGCAGACCGTGAGACGTCGGACGTAAGACTTTAAACGTGAGACGTGAGACGTTAGA
>DFZC01000054.1 GCA_002383685.1 Synergistaceae bacterium UBA4066
GGGGCAAGTTCAGATCTCCGCCAGCCGGGGAATTCGGGATGACAGAAGTGGCAACGGCGTGGCGGGAACGGGATAACAAAAACCGTTATAATATCAGACAGGTAAAGATGTGATAAAGGCGGTGAAAACGATGTCAAAACCGACCAAGGCGCTGGAGAAGGAGATCATGACGGTCCTTGAGAAGAACCTGCAGAGCATATGGGACGGAGATGTGGCGACTTACCGTAAGACCACCTCTGAAGACTGCTCCTTTTTCGAGTGGTATATTTCCCCGCAGAGGATAGACGGGCTGGACTTCCATCTCAGGGAACTCCGGGTCCACAAAATGGTCGTGGGCGGGAGTGTCGACCCCCTCGAGGAGGAAGAACAGCTTTTCGAACACGAGATCCTGCAGCCCCGGCTGCAGGTCTACGGTTCAACGGCCATTATCACCTTCACCCTGATGGTGAGGGCCGTATTTCCGGGGAAGATAATCCACAAGAGCCACAACGAGACCCGGGTTTTCCGGAACTTCGGGACAAGAAAGAAACCCGACTGGAAACTTGTCCACTGCCACAAGTCCCCCATGGCGACACCTGACAGCATGTCAGTGCTGAGAACCTAGGGGGATGCGGCAGAAATGAAAGTGTGGGAAGAGCTGCTGGCCTGTCTTCACCCGGGGCTTCCTTTGCCGGTTCACCTTGAGAGGGCCAGGGGAAGGTGTCTTGTGCACGTATCGGACACCCCTTCAAATTTCTACGGTGATCTCGGGAAGATCCTGGATTACCTGCAGCCGATGTGCTTCGTGCACACCGGTGATCTCGTGGACGACTTGAAGATCGCCATACGGCCCGGTTACGGGAAGCTCTTCAGGCGGAGGCTGAAGTTGCTTTCAGAGGCTGTCAGCCCTGTACCCCCCGCGCATATTGCAATAGTCATCGGGAACCACGATATCGAGCCTGATGTACGTGCGGCTTTCCCCGGGGCATTGGTCTTCGACGAAGGGACCAGGATGAGCCTTTGCGGTCTTGATGTGGCAGTGGCCCATTCGCTGGAGGAATTGCCCATCCCCCCTGCGGCGTTCAACCTTTTCGGCCATGACGTGGATGTTCCCCCGGAACAGGAGGGCTCACTTTTCCTTAATGGAGTTATCGGGATAAACGTGATCCTTTTGGAAAGCGGCTCCGTGGAAGTGGTTCCCTATCCTGTCTACGTGGATGACGCAAGGTGCTGCAGGCGGAAAACTGGTCTTTGACCGGGAGGTGTGATCGATGCTTTCGCTAGTAAGAGGAGGCACAAGGGAGATCTTCCTCAAACTGAAAGACTGGGACTTGATCGACTCGCTTGCGGGCGAGTTCTCACTGTCAGAGAAGAAGCACAAGGACGCATGGGACAAGTCAAGCGAGGGGCAGACCCTTATCTTTGCTTCCCTGAAGGGAAGGTCCATTGCCGATATCAGGGTATTCCTGGTCAATTCCAGCCCGGGCGAGATCCTGACTTACATGATTAATTCGGGCCTCTCGGAAAAATTGGAAAATGCGAGGATGCTTCCGAGAACGATCCTGTTCAGGGTAAGCGGGGAATACTCTGAAGTGATGGAACAGATGAAGCAGGATTACGACGCAAGGATAGGCAAGATCCCCCTGTTCCTGCGTTCGAAAGGGGGCTGCGGGAGAATAGCGGTGATGTTCACCAGGAACAACCTGAACCGCCCGATAGCGATAAAGGATCTGTTCCCCGATGTTCTCTACGTAAAGATGCCCTACGAAAAGCTGATCAGGAGCCTGCGCAGCAGGGCGATGTCGTACTTCAACGAGGCCCGGGGACATGTCGACTGGAGGAGCCTGGAGATACGCGTCTACGACCTTTGGGAGAGATACCCCCTCCAGGCCCGGAGGCTGAGGATGGTGCTGGACGAGCTTGAGATAGGTCTCGTGCTCGGCGAGGGACGGGGAAAGGATTATGCCCATATCCTGATGCCGGTGCCTGTATACCGGTTCCACCTGGCGACATTCCTGGAGCCCCGCCAGATCAAGGAGATACTGATGGGTCTGGAGTACAGCGCTTCGGGTAAACGCCTTGTTGATCTGGATCTGTTCGAGGGAAAAAAGAAGACCAGTTGGGGTGTTATGGCCAGTAAGGAAGAGGACCGCGAAATGGCCGGGGTGAGATATCGGAAGGAACTTATGAAGGAATTCCTGCCTTCGACACGCCGTCAGCTGGCCCGGATCGAGAAGGACCTGGAAAGGGAGGAGAGGTCATAGGACGTGAGACGTGAATCGGGAATCGGGAATCGTGAGACGTGAGAAAAAGCCACAACCAGGGCATCTCACCGCAGAGGGCGCAGAGGTCGCAGAGAGAATCAAAAACTTTTTTTGTGGGAAAATCCACTTCCAAAACATTTCCACCACAGACAAGGTACCTCGTTGGATCACCCCCCCTCGTTAAAGCACCTCCCTCGTTAAACCTCCTCGGGACCTCGTCGGGACCAGGCCCTTCAGCTTGCCTGGAGGTTACGCAGTTGATCTTGATCTTCCTGTTGCCTGAAGCCTGTCTCCTGCCGCCTTGCTTAAGGTTTTTCTTCCCGTTCACTGTTTACCGTTTACCGTTGACGCACTTGATCTTGCGATTCCCGATTCACGATTCACGATTCACGGTTTACGGATTCTGCCCCTTCGTCTCACGTCTCACGTCTAACATCTCACGCTCTTAAGGTTTTCCTTGCTACAGTTCCGTCCAGTTCTTGAAGCCGCGGCCGAGGACTTCCGAGGCGTCGGAAACGATCATGAAGGCTTTGGGGTCGTGGACAGAGAGGAAACGCTTAAGGTCCATGGTCTGGCGCGGGGTCAGGACGCAAAGAAGCGCGGGCCGCTCTTCGTGGGTGAACCCGCCCTCGCCGTGAAGGATGGTCACTCCGCGGTGGAGTTCACGGGTGATATAGCTGGATACCTCACTGGGGCGGTTGCTTATGACGAAGACCTGCCGTCTGCGGTCGAAGGAGCGGAGGACGTTGTCGGTGACCACCCCGTTCACGAAGATGCTTACCAGTCCGTAGACGGCGCCCTCTATCCCGACGATAAATATCGAAACCCCTAGTATCACCAGGTTAATATAGAAGGTGAAGCGGCCCACCTCTATGCCGTAGCGCTTCCTCAGGGCCACTACAAGGATGTCGGTGCCGCCCAGGGAGCTTCCCGAGCGCAGCACCAGCCCTCCCCCCAGCCCCTTGACGGCCCCGGCAAGTATCGCTACCAGGAGCAGTTCGTCCAGGTGCGGGTAGGGGATGCCCTCGAAGAGCTTGAGAAGGACCGTCATAAGGGTCACGGCATATACGGTCCACCCCACAAAGCGCACAGAGAGTTCCCTCAGCCCCCAAAGGAGCAGCACAAGGTTGGCGAACCCTACCACCCAGGCCGGAGATATGCCAAAGGCGTAGTTCGAAAGGACCGCGATCCCCGACACGCCCGAGTCGGGAAGGCGATAGGGGACGGTCAGGGCCATTATCCCGAAGGCCACTACTGAAGCTCCGAAGGTCATAAGGGCAAAAGTCGGAAGTTCCCTTCGGGCTGCCGAAAGTCCGTGAAGAATGAGTTTTTTCGGGCTCCATTTCATGCAATAGAGTATAATGCGTCTTCGGCAGCCTTTAAAGATGCGTTCCGCTTCGTGTTACAATTGTTGCCGATCTCAAAAGAAGGGGGCATTTTATACAAAATGCAGATGCCGATGCAAATCAGTCTGGACGAAGTCCTGTCGATGCTTCTGGCAAGAGTGGACAGTCTGGCTTTCAACGATGAGAACCTCAAGACCAAGTTCAATATTCTGGCAAGGGCCATGTACCGCAAGGGCCTGCTGACCGACGACGATGTTATCGAATCCATTCGCGAGGAGCACCGAATCCTGAAGGATCTCGGCGTGATCCAGGAGATGCCGGATGATGACGTTATCCGGACCGTGGCCGAGGGGATCCTGCAATGGATCAAGGGTGACGTCGAGGCTATCAAAAAGGCCATGGAGGATTACGAGAAGAAGCTGCAGGAAATGGCCAAGCAGCAGACAGGCAAGCCCAAGATCGACGTTGCTTCGCCTGCAGTGCTCCAGCAGCTGGACAAGCTCAGCGGCAAGGGCAAGGGCAAGGGCGGCAGCAAACTGATCTACTAGCCCGTAAGGTCTTTTGAGGGTCCCGGCCGGAGCCGGGGCCCTTTTTCGTAATTTTTTCACCCGGAGGGGGGAGTTCCATGCCCGCTGCGCTCTCTGTGATCCTGGTGTCTTTCTCGGCGATATTCGGGGCCTGCATGGGCTCCTTCCTGAACGTGGTGGCCGCCAGGACAGTGGAGGAGCGGCCATGGTGGGGAGGAGAGCGGTCCATCTGCGATAGCTGCGGCCGAAAGCTTACCGCGCTTGAGCTGGTCCCCGTTGTTTCGTGGTTCGCCCTCTCGGGAGGCTGCAAAAGCTGTGGTGCGAAGATCCCCCTCAGGTACCTCATTGTGGAACTGGGGGGCGCAGCCATAGGCGGGCTGATAGCCTGGAGGTGGGGTATATCCCTGACAGCGGCCTTTGCCGCCGTTGTCGCCGCAGGACTGTTCCTTAATGCCCTTACCGACATCTACAGCGGCTACGTGTACGATCTCTTCGCCTGGGGGCTGGGCATCACCGGGATGCTTATGAGACTGGGCGGAGGTGCCGGGGCACTTTTCGACGGGCTTCTGGGAGCGTTGCTCGGTTTTGCCGTGATCGCGATCATTATCTTCGTGAGCAGGGGCGGAATGGGCTGGGGCGACGCAAGCCTGATGGGCGGGACCGGCGCGGCCCTTGGATGGCAGCTTACCGCCTGGGCGCTTTACTCGGGGTTCATGATCGGGGGAGTGATAGCCCTGGGACTGCTGCTCTTCCGGAAGGTGAAGCGCAAGGACGCCATTCCCCTTGGCCCCTTCCTGGCCATTGGGGGGATAGTCTCCATGCTGACGGGTCCGTGGTTCTTTTCGCTGCTGGATATGTCCGTGAGGTGGCCCTGGGGTTAAAAGAGAAGGGGGATCATGTAAGATGATATGATCTCCAGCGGTTTTATCGAAGGCGCTCCCCTCATGGTCCGGAATGCGTGATCGACACCCTCGATGACGATGAATCTCTTTTTCTCCGCGGGAAGGGGTGCCAGGTCCACCAGTTTCCGGCAGGTCTCCTCGGGGAAGGTCGAGTCAAGGGACCCGTAAAAGGCAACGAGACTCCCTGTTCGCAGGTTTTTTGCTGCCTCGATCAGCCGGTTGCTAAGGGGTATGGTGTTCAGGATAGGCAGAGAGAGGGCTCCTTCCGCTTCGGAGCGAATCCTGTAACCCGTGCCCCCCAGGGTTATGCCGAAGGGGGCGAATGACAGGCCGTCCTTTTCCCCGGAGGCGAGCATGGCATGTATGCCCCCCAGCGAAAAACCCATGATCCAGACGCTCCCTGAACCTGCTTCCCTTGCCGCAGCCTCGATCCCTGCTACTGCGTCGGCATGGTCCTGGGAAAAGGTCTTCCCCCTGAAGGCGGCGTGGGCCCAGGCCTCCCGGTCCTCGCAGAATGTCGCCCTGTCACGCCTTATCCGGCTTGTCTCCACGATGGCGCATACCGCCCCGGCCTCGTTCAGCATCCTGGCCAGTTCGCCGTACTTGTTGCCCGGTTCGGGGCTGGCACAGCCGTGTACGCCGTGAAGCATTATCACCAGGGGCAAGTTACCCCTGCCTTTGGCGGGTCTCATGATATGGACGGGGACTATCCCGTCACCGAAGGTGCCTTCAAGTTCGATCTTCTCAAGCATGCTTGTCAAAAAGGGTCACCTTCCAATATGGCTGTTTTCGCATATAGAGTTTATCATAGGGATGAGGCGCAGTATTTCATCCGGGGGGGCATTATTTTATGACCGCAGTCTGCGACTGGCTAAGGGCGGAAGAACTCGAGAGCATCTGCGAAGGCATCCCCGGGCATATCAACCTGCCGCTCTTTGCGGGAAGGGTTCTGGAGGACGATCTGTCGGTAGAAGCGGCCAACGGACTTTTCGAAGCCTTCACCGGCAAGAACGGTGACAGCCTTCCAGAATCTCTGGATCTCCTCCTGTCGGACCTGAACGGTCCCGGGGATATGGAGCCCATGAAGGAAGCGGCCCGCAAAAAGGGCTGGAAGACCGTCAGCTGGCCACTTGTACCTGGTGAGGTGGAACTGGAGCTCCACTGCTGGAGCGACGGCGAGAGGTACCTTGCCTTTTTCCATGACCTGGCACCCCATTTATTCCATTCCAGGCTTCTGCTGATGAAGAACAGGTTCCTCGAACTTATCAACGTCTACGATGTAAAGGGGATGATCCCTCAGATGCTCCTCGAGCTGGTGGAGCACCTTGGGGTTGACTGGGCAGGCATCTTCGTATGGGACGGCGCTCGGGAACATTGGGTGCTCTCCCTGGAGGAGGCCAACCCCGCCGAGTTCGGGCAGGAGGAGCAGCGGAGCGCGCTCACCTTCGCCAGGGATCTATCGGAGGCCATGGATGGGCCTTGCGGCCACCGCTTCGGCGGCCTTGTCATCCAGGACGGTTCACAGTGGTGGCTGCCCTGGAAAGAGGGGTCCGAAGATTGGGAACCCCTCATGTCTGGCGCAGGTTTCGAATCACTTTTCGCCGGGGTGCTTCTGACGGGAGCGAACCCGGCCCTGCTTCTGTGCCTTTCAAGGATCCCGGGAAAGTTCGCCAGGATCAACAGGGATGTGCTGGAGTCGCTGTGGCCCGTTTTCCTTTCTTCGGCGGAGCGGAACCGTGCCGTTGAGGGGATCACCAGGCTTTTCACCCGCGATCCTGGATCCGGTCTGTATGCCCGGAGCATGATGCACCAGATCATGAAGGTAGAGATGGACCGGGCCCGCAGGTACCGGTACCCCCTTTCGGCAATATCGGTCAGGGTCTCGAACATGGGGATCATACGGGAAAAGGGCGGAGCCGAGGCAGTGGCGGAGACGGTCCGCCTGCTTTCGCGGGAGGTCCTTAAAAATCTGAGGAACGTGGATATCGGCGGGCTTGCCGGAGAGGGGGAGATAGTACTGCTGCTTCCCCATACACCTATGGAGGGTGCTGCGGTGGTTTCCGGGAGGATCCGGGAGAGGACAGCAGAGATCACCCCCTACCGGGACCTTCCCCTTGACACGGAGGTTAGGGCAACCGTTATGAGCGAGGAGTGCGGATCACCGGAAGATCTTCTCTCTGAACTCGGGCTGGCCTGAGAGACAAGCGGAGTTTCATGAAATAAACGACAGCATCTCCAGGGCCCTGTCCAGGTCTTCCGGCGGGGGGACCCTCATTCTGACGGCCGAGTCGTCCAGGTCCAGGTATCCCGAACCGGGCTCACTGTCTATCCCCAGTTTTCCCAGCATTTCGAAGAGATTCCTCTTCCTGTGGCGGACCATCATGATGGGCGACGATGGGTGGGTTGCCGCCACTTCCAGGTTTTTGGCCTTGCCAAGGGTATCCAGCATAACCCTCTTGGCCGCGATGACGTATTCCTTTGTCTTTTCCAGAAATTCCCCGTCCTCAAGCGCCGCGAGCGCTGCCTCCAGCCCGGTTATGCTGACCCCGAACGGGGGCTGCAGAAGTCTGTATATCTGGAATAGTTCGGGGTCCTTTATCACGCCGTAGCCGACCCTCATTCCGGCAAGGCCCCAGGCTTTTGAGAACGACCTGGTGATGATGCAGTTGGGGAATTCAAGATTGACTGCCGATTCCTCGTTGGTCAGATAGTCGCCGTAAGCCTCGTCGACGATGACCCAGCACCCCCTGTCAAGGCTCTCTTCGACTATCAGCTTCAGGTCTTCCAGGGGAAGCACCTGTCCCGTGGGGTTATGGGGCCGGTCAATGTAAAGTACGTGCGGACGCTGGCGGGCGACCCTCTTCCAGGTCTCCAGGTTTGCCTCGAAGCGGGGTCCCTTCAGGATCACCGGATGGTAGCGGACATTGCCCTGCATGGCCTGGAGCGGCATGTCGGTGAACTGGGGCGATACCCCGCAAAGCAGCGAGCCCGGCGGCAGCAGCAGGCGGGCAAGGTTGATGAGGACGTCCATGGATCCGTGGCCGAGGACGATGCTGTCTTCAAGGCCGTCGATCCCCAGGTACCTGGCGATGGCCGAGGTGAGGCTGCGGGCGACAGGTGGAGGGTACTGGGAGATGTCCCACTTGTGGCACGACTTCAAAAGTCTTGTTACAGAAGGAGGGACTCCCAGGGGATTGGTTCCCAGGCCGCAGTTTATGAGAAGCGAGCTTGGGGAGCGGTGGAGCTGGCTTTCGTTCCTCCTGGCGTAGCTTTCGTGGGTCATTTCGAGTATGTGGCGCGGTAGCCTTCCCTTCCACATATTTATCCCTCCAGACTTGTCTTATGATATAATACCCATGTAACGGGTAAAAGAGAACAGGCCCTGCGGTGTTCGTGAACATGGTGAAGTGCCTTGAGCCAACACCCGGTTATGGGAGGCTTTTCTACCCGCCGGCAGTGGCGGCGCCCAGGCGCTACCCGCGCAAAGGCGGGTGAGGTTTCCACCTTATTTGGATCGGGTCAAGGCCTTCGTGTCACGGCACTCGCGGGGGCATCTTTTTTACACGGGAGCGGGGTATGGGGGCTGTAAGTCTTCATGCCCCGTTTTCTTTATACTTGAACCATTCCAGGAGGCGAACCCATGAGCATCTACCCACCTTTCTGGCACCCCTCCCTCGCAAGGGGCTTCATACTCGACTGGGACGGGGTCCTTGCTGACACCAGGCTCGACTTCGGTCCCATCAGGGCCAGGTATTTCAATGGAGAAAGGGTCCCCCTCGTGGAGGCTGCCGACATGCTGGAGAAGGACCAGCGTTCCGACCTTGAGAAAGACCTCTACGAACTGGAGATGGAGGGGGCCAGACGTGCCTCCCCGGTGGAAGGGGCACACGAACTGCTTGAGTGGCTTGACAGGCAGTCGGTCCCCTGGGCAGTTGTGTCCAGGAATTGCCGTGATTCGATCGAAGAGGCTGCCCGTAACTGCGGCATAAAACTGCCCCGGACGGTCCTTTCAAGGGACGAAGGCCCCCTCAAGCCTGATCCGCAGGCCCTCTGGTCAGCGGCCGGGGCGATAGGGGTGGAACCTTCCGGGTGCGTTATGGTGGGGGATTTCATTTTTGACCTCTACGGTGCCGTCAGGGCACGGATGCGGGCCGTGCTTGTTGAAAGGGCGGTCCCCGATTGGGAGAAGTGGGCCGATGCCACGTTTGGAAAACTGACGGGGTTCGTGCGTTCCCTGGGATGCCCGGAGCCGATGGTCCCCAGGGAGTACAGGGGGCTTGCGGCAGAGAGGGGCCGAAAGTGGCTGGAGGGAGCCTGGGCCCTGGATGCGGGTCTTCCCGACTCGGCCAGGGAAGTGGTTCATGTGGCTATGAAAGCCGCCAGCCTGGGTGTGGGGGGGCTGCGGGTGGAGGAGAAGTCCCGCCTTTCGCTTGAACAGTGGGAGAGAGCACCTTACCTGTCTTTATCCCGGGTCGACAGGCCCCTCGGAGAAGTTATCGCAGAGGTTGTGGGAGAGCGGTACCCCCAGGTGAACTTTTCCAGGGACGGGGTGAAGATGATGTTGTCCGGCGACCCGTCCAGTGTTGAGGAGGAGCTTGTTTCATGGATGAAGTGACCGGAGACAGGACGCTGTGGGACGCTGTCCCCCCGGAGGGAGGCCCCGCTTCAAGCAAGTGGGAGGTCCCCCTGGCGGACAGGATGAGACCCGTGACCCTGGATGAAGTTGCAGGGCAGAGACACCTGATCTCGAAAGGGGCTCCCCTTTACAGGGCTGTCCAGTCGGGGCATGTGCCCAGCTGCATACTCTACGGCCCCCCGGGTGTCGGCAAGACCAGCATTGCCCGCCTGATGGCTTCAATGACCGAGCGGGAGTTCCTGGAGATAAATGCCGTTTCTGCGAACGTGGCCGCCCTCAGGGACCTGGTGGCGGAGTCCAGGCACCTGAAGGCCATGAGCGGGAGGACCCCCGTGGCCTTCGTGGACGAGATATACCACTTCAACCGGCAGCAGCAGAACGCCCTCCTTCCCTCGGTGGAGAGGGGGGACCTGATACTCATGGGCACCACGACGGAGAACCCGTCATTCGAAATCAACAAGACGCTGCTTTCCAGGGTCGTGGTCTATGAACTGCGCCCCCTGGAGCCCGAAGACCTGGTCATACTCCTGGAGAGGGCCCTTGCCGACAGGGAGCGGGGCCTGGGGGAGCTGGAACTGAAGGCCTCTCCGGATACATTGAAGGATATCGCCCTCGGTTCCGGCGGAGATGCCCGGCAGGCCCTGACGAGGCTGGAGCTTTCTGCGTTGGCGGTCGCCACCGGCGGCGGGAGCGTGATCGACCTTGAGACAGTCAGGAAGATATCCCCCAAGGCCCTGCAGCGCTATGACCGGGACCAGGACGACCACTTCAGGATCATCTCTGCCTTGATAAAAAGCATGCGGGGATCCGACCCCGACGCGGCTGTCTACTGGCTCGGGCGGCTTATCGCCGGGGGGGAGGATATCCGCTTTGTCTCAAGGAGACTGTTGATCTTTGCCGCCGAGGACGTGGGGCTTGCCGACCCGCGAGCCCTTTCGGTGGCGGCGAGCGCGGCCTACGCGGCGGACTTCGTGGGGCTCCCCGAGGCGAGGATAATCCTCTCGGAGGCGGTGATCTACCTCTCTCTGGCCCCCAGGAGCAACAGTACCTACATGGCTATCAACGCAGCCCTGGCGGCTATCGAGAGGGGGGAACTTCAGGAGGTCCCCATGCACCTGAGGCCGGGGGGGAAGGGGTACCTGTACCCCCACGACAGCCCGGGGCACTGGGTGGAGCAGAAGTACATGGATAAGCCGGTCAGCTTCTACAGGCCCGGGTCCATCGGGGAGGAGCCGGAGATCGTGAGGCGCCACAACCTAAAACGAGATGGCAATTACTCCGGCGAAGACGAGGACGATACCCCCGGCGATGCGTAAGGTGAGCTTCTCCCTGAGGAAGAGCGTCGCGAAAAGGGCGGCCAGGAAGGGCCTGATGGACGCGATGCAGGCGACAACGTCGACAGGAGCCATGGAAAGGCTGTAGGTTAACAGGAGGTTGCCCACCGCAAGACCCAGCGCACCGGCGATTCCCATCTCCACGAGCGCGACCGCCGATACCTGTTTCATCCCCCTTGCCCTGTCCAGAAGTACGTACATGACCCATGAGCCGATGGTCACACTTACCGCCCTCCACCACTCCAGCTGCGGTACCGGTATGGACTGCATAAGCACCTTGTTGGTGAGCATGCCGAAGGTCCAGCAGGACATGGCCAGCACAGAAACCACAAGCCCGCTTATTACCTGGCGCCTGCCCTCCCGGTCCTCGCCTTTGGGGGAGAGGAGGATGAGCCCCGCGACGATAAGGACGGCCGCGGCAAAGACCATGGGGCTTGCTGGTTCACCCAGGAATATCCAGGATGCTGGCACCACGAAAAGCGGGTAGGAGGATGTTACGGGCACAGCTATGGACACACCAAGCTTGTGCAGGGCCGAGAAGTAGAAGAAATCGCCCAGCACAAGCCAGATCACGGAAAAAACGAAGACCTTTGCCATGGACAGCATTTCCAGGGGGGCGAAGGCAGAAGGCCCCATGGTGAAGAAAAGGAAAAGGGCCGCGCTGATCAAATAGCCGGAGCAGCGAAGGGCCCCGAGCCCGGCGTAGGATACGTGGTTGACGCCACGCCGATACAGCACTGGGGCCACGGCCCATGTGACAGCGGCCATGAAGGCCAGGAAGTAGCCCAGGATCTGCGCAGATTGCATTCGGGGTGTCTAGACCTGCCGGGGGGCGGTCAGCTCGGGGTGTTCCCGGAGATAGTTCATGAGCCCGCCCCTTGAACGTTCCAGGTGCCCGCGAAGGACCTCTTCGGCCTGGTCCGGATCACCCGTTTCTATGGCGTCGATAACGGCCACGTGCTCATGGGCAAAGGTGCTCAGGGGTATGCCCTCCACGGAGTAGTGCCTGCAGAGGTTTATCAGGTCGGCTATGTTGTGGAGCATAACGGTCAGGTACCTGTTGCCGGAGAGTTCGTAAAGGGAGGAATGGAACTTTCTGTCCTCGGCGAGGTAGTGGTTGGTATCGGTCTGGTCGGTCATGGCCAGGAAGACCGGGCGCCAGTGCTCGAGTTCCTCGATGGGCTGGTTCAGCGTTACCAGCCTGACGGCGATGATCTCGAGGTGGGTCCTCAGGTCGTAAAGGTCAGAGGCATCCTTGATGGTTGGGAGGGCCACAAAGGCCCCGCGCCGCGGTTCAAGGGTGACCAGACCCGTCTGGGCAAGTTGACGGATGGCCTCACGTACAGGTGTCCTGGAGACTGCGAGTTTGTCCGCAAGCTCCACCTCTGAAAGCCTTTCGCCCGGGCGGATGATCCCTTCCACTATGGCTTCCTTGATCTTCTCGTAGACGATCTGCCTCAGGTCTACATTGCGGGCCGGGGAAAGTGGATCGTTCAACATGAGACCGCCTCCCGAAAAAATGTCGAGCGTATACTCTGTCCATTATACACTCGACATTTTCGGAAGGCTACAACCCGTTAGTATTAATTTTCACATTCGTGGTTTGCCTTGTCGGTCCAGAGGGAGAGGGCGTAGATGGCGTCGGAGAGGCGGTTGATCCAGGCATAGGGTGCTTCGCCGATCTCGCCGTCCCTGTGCAGGGCCACAGCAAGGCGCTCGGCCCTGCGGGCGATGGTGCGGGCCATGTGCAGAGCCGCGCCGGGAACGGAGTCACCGGGACGCACGAAACGGAATGTCTCCCCCATGATGACCCGGACCTTCTCTACCGTCTCCTCCAGGGATGAAGGGTCGGGCTCGGGCAAGCCGGGGAAGAGAGCCAGGTAGCCCATGACAGCGCCCATGGCCTCCTCGATCCTGAAGAGCTCATGCCTTATCTCCTCGTGGCAGCAGGTCGCCCTCGCAAGTCCTATGGCGGCCTGACATTCGTCCAGGGTGCCGTAGAGGTTCACCCTGGGATGGTCCTTGGGCACGCGGGTCCCGTCGCCCAGGCTAGTGGTGCCCTTGTCGCCGCCTTTGGTTGTTATCCATGGCTTTTCCATGAAAATTGCCTCCGGGTCAAATTTCCGGGATGATCGGGGCTGCCAACGGCAGCCCCTCTGCTATACCCCTCAGCCTCCGCCGCAGGTTCCGCAGCCGCTGCCGCAGCCGCCACCTGCCGAAAGGGCTACCCTGAGAAGGCCATCGGCCACCAGTCCTGGCGGTATGGCCTGGTATTGGTCATTGCCCAGTTCGATGGTACGGCATTCACCATGCCCCTCACCGGCGGAGCAGTTGCAGGATCTTGCCGATGCCTCGAGCCCCAGGATCTCGTCAAGGGGTGTCTCGGGGAATTCGATCTCCTGGCACTCCATCGTCACCATGTTGTTCTTTGCCGGCTCGCCGCCTGAGGGGACTTTCTCGAGAGTTACCGGGAAACCCATCTTCTCGAGTTTCGGTCCGAGCTGCTCCACAAGGGTGCTGAGAGTATCGTAGGTGTCCCTGACGGGGCCGCAGTCGGAACCTTCTGGCGCGTAATGCCTGATCCTTATCGTTGCTACATCCATGTTTGAAACCTCCTTGGTTATTTCTTTAAGTCGTGAGACGTGAGACGTAAGACGTAAGACGGAAAAACGTGAATAGTTAATCGAAAGGGCCAAGGCCAGGGCATCTCACCACAGGGAACGCAGAGGAAAGCAAGAGACGAAGCCCCTCGTTGGTTCACCTCGGGAGGCTCTGCGCTGCCCCGACCGCAGGAAGGGGTAGAGAACCAAATTATATGGTTTAGGGACAAGAGCAAACATCAAGCTCGTGAGACCTGGCTTTGGGACAGGTCTTCCCGTTCACCGTTCACTGTTCACCGTTCACGCCTTTCGAATTTAGCCCTTTTCGTCTCACCTCTCACGTCTAACTTCTCACGCCTTTACGCTTTACGCCTTTGTTTTAACTGCCACAAATGTCGCCTTTGCGTCGACGCATACCTTGCCGTCTTCGTTAACGATCCTGGCGGTTGTCCTGACCTTGCGCCCCTCGACATCGGATGCGCTGCCGAAGACGGTGTATTTCTGCCCCGACTTCACCGGCCTCAGAAAACGTACGTTCATGCTGGCTGTAACGGTCCATTCCGTCAGGGCTTTTTTTGCCGACCAGGCCATGGCGTCGTCGCAGAGCGCCGTGAGTATGCCGCCGTGGACTATGCCTTCATAGCCGCACCAGCTGTCGTCGGGGTAGAAAGGGATGACGGTCTGGCAAGCCTCTTCGTCCCAGTAGATCACAACGCCGAGCGACCGGGGGTTGGTCCCGGTACGGTCACAGACAAAGCATCCTTTTGAGCCTTCGAGTTCCTGCACAGCCATGGATTTCACCACCGGCGCCTATTGTACCCTAAGGGGTATCGAGAGTACATACCA
>DFZC01000053.1 GCA_002383685.1 Synergistaceae bacterium UBA4066
GTTCACCCAGTGCCCGGAGCGATAGTGACTGCGTGTCGTTCACGCAGTTGACCTTGATCTTCCTGTTGCCTGCAGCCTGTAGCCTGCCTCCTGGGTTCTCTGCCCTTCCTGTCGCCTGCAGTCGGGTTTAGTGCCCCGTAGGCCGAAGGCCGGAGTCCCCTCGTTGGATCACCCCCCTCGTTAAAGCACCTCGGGACTATGTCGGGAGGCTTCGCGCTGCCCCGAGCCGCGGCCCCATGCGGCGAAAGGGTATGCCGCCTTGTTTCAGGTTCACGTCTAACGTCTCACGGATTTTCGCCCTTCCTGCCTACTGAAGCCTGTCGTCTGACGCCTTGTTTAAGGTCTTCCTTCACCCTTCAAACTTGCCATACTTCCCCCTTCGTAATAAAATAGCGCCACACGCTAATAATATTATCGGAGGCCGAAATGAAAAAACCTGACTACATCCCAAGATGGGCAGAGGAAACTCTTATCAGGGAAACAGAGACCAGCCCCGTCGTAATGCTTCTTGGGGCAAGGCAGGTCGGTAAAACGACCTTGCTGAAAAATTGCCTCGTCCCCAGGGGGTGGATCTACATGACGGCTGACGACCCCGACCAGATGGTGGCCCTTGCCGCTGACCCCAAGTCAGTACTTAAAAGCACCGGGAACGTAATACTCGACGAGTTTCAGCACATGCCCGACGGCATCGACAGGGTCGTCAAGCTCCTTGTAGATAACGGTGAAGGAGTACGCTTTGTCCTTACCGGATCCTCCACATCGGGAATTCTTCGCAGCCTTGGCGACAGCATGGCCGGAAGNNCTGTTGCCCCGTGTCAGGCTTGGATACCGTAATGAAGAGGCCTGGCTCTCCTTCTGGAAAGGCTATGAAGTTGCGATCGTGCAGAAAGACATCCCCGCGGTATCGGACATCCGCAACCCTGCCGAGATCTACAGGCTATGCAGGCTTCTTGCCGACAGGGCCGGATGCAGGATCAACTTCCAGGACCTGGCCAGGGACATGGGAGGTGTTGCCCTTACCACCGTGAAAAGATGGGTCAATGCCCTGGAAGCGGTCGGGGTGGTGGAGCTTCTGCCGCCATGGGTGAATGCATCGTCCCGTTTCCGGAAATCCCCCAAACTCTACTTCTTTGACCCCGGCCTCGCCTCCTACCTGGGAAACACGAACGGGGGAAGCCTCTTCGAGAACGCCGCTTTTACGACCCTTCGTGCCTGGAGTTCCCTGAAACCCGGTACTGGCCTTTTCTGGTATCTCGACCGCAACAACAGGGAGGTTGACTTTATCCTCCAAAGCCGCGAGGGCAACATCGGCTTTGAAGCCAAGAAAGCCTCTTCCGTCAACCTGTCCCACGCAAAAAACCTTATCGAAGCAAGGCGCGAAGGTCTGATAAAAGAGGGGTATGTCCTTTTCGACGGTGAAGGAAAACAGCAGCTATCGGAAGGTGTATTCGCCCTCGGGCTCAGATCCCTGACACCAAAGTTTCCCTGATTTCCCCACGTCCAAGCCTTCGTTCTTCCGGTTTTCGATTCACAAGGTCCCTCATTGAACCGCTCTCCTCGTTACAGCACCTCCCTCGTTACAGCACCTCGGGACTATGTCGGGACGCTGTCGGGACCAGGTCCTTCAGCTTGCCTGGAGGCCTGCCGCCTGTTCTTCTGACCTTCCAGCTCCCAGCTATCCGTCCCTAATTGTCTTCTCTTTGAACTTTGAACTTGATAACTTTGAACGAGGTTCCCCTGCCTTCTGACGCCTTCTTCAACTCTCTTGCATTTCCCTAGGATAAAATGTAAAGTATGATATACATAAATAACATAAAATATGCATTTTAAGGCCCTAATAAAGACATTTGGTGGTGAAGACTATGCCAATAACAAGCTCAGAGAATATCCTGAGGGTCCTGTCCGCTTTCAACCCCTGGTGGAGCACAGGTTCGATCCCCCAGCATTTCCGCAAAGGGTTCAAACGCTTTGCCTGGTCCGAGGTTCAGAAATACCTCCACCATCCCGACATACGCAGGGCTGTAGTGCTTACCGGTGCTCGAAGGGTCGGGAAAACTACAATTCTTTACCAGACCGTCGACGATCTGCTGCAGAAAAGGATCGACCCAAGGCGGATCGTTTTTGTCTCCTTGGATCACCCAATGCTGAAACTCTCGAACATGAGCGAAATTCTTGACTGTTACCGTCAGAATATTTACGGGGATGACGATGTCTATTACCTGTTCGACGAAGTCCAGTACGCGGACGACTGGGATCGCTGGATAAAAACTATTTACGATACACAGGGCCAGGCCCGGATCGTGGCCACCGGTTCAGCCAGCCCGGTTCTGGCAGAGAAAGCCGCTGAAAGCGGCGTTGGTCGATGGGTAGTCCTAAAGGTCCCAACCCTCTCCTTCTTCGAATACTGTGAACTGCTGCAGGCTAAAGAGCGCCCGGTGCTCCCCCCCGATATCCGCCCCACAGGGCTGGCAGGAATTGACAGAAGGGAAATGTCGGAGGTCTTCTTAAAACTTTCCGGCCTGCAGAAGCACTTTCACCGCTACCTCCTGGTCGGGGGGTTCCCTGAATTGGTCCTTTCCAGCGACGACTATCTTGCCCAACAGGTGATGAGGGATGATGTGGTGGACAAGGTCCTCAAGCGTGACATCCCTTCCCTTTTCAACATAAGGAACGTGGCGGAGCTGGAGAAGATCTTCATCTATCTTTGCCTCTATTCCTCGAATATTATCTCAGTAGATGCAATATCCAAAGAACTTGGTGGCGTAAGCCGAACAACTGTGGAAAACTACCTGCGTTACCTTGAAAGTGCCAATCTTATCTACAGGAGCGATCCTGTGGAACTGACGGGGAAAAAGATACTGAAATCCAGGTCCAAGATATACATCGCCGATGCCGCCATACGCAACGCCATACTGATGAAAAGCGACATCCTTGCCGATCCCGAAGAAATGGGGATCATGGCCGAAACGGCCGTATTCAAACATCTGGCCTCTTTCTATTACAAAAACCTTACCAGGGTCGGATACTATCGTGACGGGCAAAAGGGCAAGGAGATCGACATAGTGGTCGACTTCCCGGGCGGGAAAATACTTGTGGAGGTCAAATATCGCGATGATCCTGCCATAGCCGAGAATGATGCCATCAAGGTAATGGCCGACAGGGCTGTTGCCTCCATCGTGGTGACAAAGAACGAGAACGACTACGACATCCAACCCTTGCCGGGCGGCAAGGGTCTTGTGAAGATCCCTGCCTATGCATTTCTTTATCTGCTGGGAAATGCCGAAAAACATGGTCATCAGGGCGCTTGAGACTCAATATCTGGTCCGATTCTACCTTCAGGTCCCTGTCTTTGTTGCCATCTCGAATCCCACCGGCTGGCGGATGAGGATCTGGGTCAATTATCGTGATTCGTAAATCGTGCCCTCCAGGCCAGCTGAAGGACTAGGTCCCGACATAATCCCGACGAGGTCCCGACAGCGTCCCGAGGTGCTTTAACGAGGGGGGAGGTTTAACGAGGGAGGTGATTCAACGAGGCGCCTTGTCTGTGGTGAAAAGGACCGTAACTCGTAACTCGTTACTCGTGACTTGCCTTAAACCCCAAAAAATCCTGGTTCTCTCTCTTGCCCTTCTCTGTGTAACTTCCCTCTCCCTTCTCTCCCCCTCTTCTCACGCACTAGCGTATGCAAATATGGTATTTTAATGGTGGAACCCAAAGCCTTGTTTCTGCCTTCAATCAAGGAAGCTTTCAGCATAAGATTCTTCATTTCTTTGGTGACCCTTGCCTCGATCCGTTTCTTCTTCCCCCGCTGTCACTCTTGCCCGCGCCCGGGCATTTGACCGAACACAAAATCAAACGCCGTCTCCAGTTCGGGCAAAAACTCCCGCTCTTCAATTCTTATCCCCAAGTCGCCGAGGGGCTTGATCGCTCCGGCCACCCATGGGTCCGAAACCTCTATCACGGAAGGCAGAAACTTTTCTTCCTTAACCATGGAAACAAGTTCCCTCCAGAAATCAATCCATAAATCCTCCGGTCGAGACGGAGATATCGTTCTGAATTGCCTTGGAACGCCCGTCNNTCCTCTCTTATTTCAAGGCTCCCCAGCATATCGGCGTCCCGGTTCCCCATCAGTTTCGGAGGCTCCAGGATATCCATGGCGCCGGAGATATTCTGCAAATTCGCTGAAACCCAGTGCCCGGCCTTGTTTTTCAGCAAAAGCGGAATCGGCTTTTCATCAAAAACTTCAATAAACTTCGAATTATTGCGCGCCAGGTCTACAACCTCAAGAACCAGAGGGATCATCTCGATGAAAAGATCGGCCTCTTCCCTGGTGATCCCGCTGTTAACCCTCATGCACCCCATCTTTCGGAACTGGGGCCACATCTTCCGCCTCTTTATCTGTACTTCCGAAATCCCGGGCAGAACAATGTCGTGCTTTTCCAGATATTCCCGCTCCATAAATGAAAGCAGCAAGTTGCTATACATCGCCAGAAAAATGGGGTTATCCGGTTCCATTTCCGACTGGGCCAGGGAATAGTGAACAAGCCCCGTCTCGCCCCTGTAAAATGAAAGCCCGAAAAACTCTCCTCCGCAACCCATGATCAGCGGAAACACCAACTCTTGCGTCGACGGCCTGGACAGCGCGAAGAGATCCATGTCCGAAAAAAGTTTCCATGGCTTGGCCCGGGCGTAATTCCTGGCCAGGTCAAAAAGTTTTTCCCACTGATCTTTTCCCGGTTTCATGTTCCCATTCATCGTCGCGAACCCCCTCGTCAGAAACTGAACGAAATAAACTTGTCGAACAGCTCCGTCTTGCAAAATGACTGCGCCCTGTAGCCATAGCCAGATTCCGTCAATCCTCTTGAAACCGCAATCAGCGAAAACACCTCCAGGTGGCGCAGAACCCTTATATCCAGAAACCTTTCGGGCGTAATATAACGTTCATCCAGCACGGTGATCTGTTCCAGCAAGTCAGGGTGAATAAGCGAAACCGCAATGCTTTTCTCGCCCGCCAGGGGGCCTTCGGCCACTTCACACAGCCTGTAAAGCGTGTAGGGAAAAGTATTCTGCAAGCCTGTCAGCTCGGGAAGCCCGTCGCAGTAAGCCAGGTTGAATCGGCGGAAATACACGTCGAAAAGGTGGGCGAACAGGCGGCCCTCATTCCCCTCGACCAAAAGAGACTTCGCCTTCCTGGTGATCTCGAAGCGGCCCTTCCTTTTTTTGAGAAGCCCCGCAACGTCGCATACAACCCTGGCCATATGCACGGCCTGCGCGTCATCCTCGTTAACCACGCTTGGCGGCCTGTACACATCGTACAGATCGAAACCCTTGAAAATGGCCTTGTCGTAAACCTGTTGCACCGTATCTCTTTTCAGGTTCCCCCGCGCCGTAGCCCTTACCCCGCCTGATTCCGCCACAATCTCCAGCAGAACCCGGCAGTTATGAAGCAGCGGGGCGTTTTCAAGCATATCGGCGGGCAGGTCGTCGTTCAGAACTATTACCTTTTTGTCATTCCACCAGCCCAGACTCAAAAGCTCGTACATCTGTTTTGGTGAAAGTCCGTAGAATTCGTCAATAGGAGACTCGTTGTGATCGCGGGAGAGGTTTTTCAGCGCCTTGTCCAGATCCGGCAAGCGCCCTTTTTCCCAGTCTTTAACGGTCTGGGCTACCTTTTGCCTGAATTCATCGCCCGGCGCCCCGGGATGAACCTCACCCGAAGGAGAACCTGCGAGGGAAGGCAGATCTTCAACGCGGTCCCTCACCTTCGAAAGGACCCCCTCAAGAATTGTCCTGTCCTTCCCGGCCGCCAAAAGGCATACGTCCCTGTAAATACATTCCCCCATCAGAAGCAATTCGTCAAAATTAAGCAACGCGATCCAAATATCGCCTTCCCTTTCAAGGTCACGTTTCAAAAACGAACCGAAAGCCCTCCTTGCCAGCGGCGACGAAAGCAGAAGCACTCTCCTTTCAATTTCCGAAAGCGGTAAACGTGTTTCCCCTGAATTCCAAAATCCCATATCTATCACCCCGAATATGGCGACTAATTTCCCAACACATCATTAACGCCATGGATTCCTGATTTCACTATAGCGCTTCGGGAACCAGTTGCAACAACATGGACAATTTTGGGAAGGACGAAGAAACGCCTGCCGCCCCAAACGGTCACCTTGTCTGCGGTGAAAAGGGCCGTAACTTGTGACTCGTGAACCGTGAATCGTAAATCGTGAACCGGGAGGGGCAAAGTCAGGGCCCCGTTCGCCGTTCGCGCCTTAAAGATCCAGTCTGTTCAAGGTCCTTTCTTTTGTCATCCTGAGGAACGAAGTGACGTAAGGATCTGTATTTGTTTTTAGATTCACGGTCCTTCCGTTCACCNNCGTTCACCGTTCACGCTCTTGATCCTACGCTGTCATCCTGATCCGCTACTGGCGGAGAAGGATCTGGTTTTGGTGTTGGAATTTACGATTCACGGTTCACGAATCACGGAAACTGACCCAGATTCTTCGCTCCGCTCAGAATGACAAGCCCTTGCTTTTCCAGTTTCCTGCCGCCTTGTTTTTCCGCCCCTTCGTCTCGCCCTTGTTATGTTGCTGTCATCCCGAGCGAAGCGAAGCGGGACGTCCGCCTGCCGGCGGAGATCTGGTTTTGATGGTTCTGGTCCAGATTCCTCACACGCCTCCGGTGGGTTCGGAATGACAAGACCTTGCATTCCCCCCTTCTTCTTTCAAACTTCAAACTTTCCCTCCAGCCCTCCCTTGCTATATGTAATAAAAATAGTGTAATAATCCTTACAAAAGGAGTGACAGAAATGGCTGAAAACATAACCAGGGCAATAACAGATCAAATAAATAGAAAGGGCAGTGGCTGGATTTTTTCTCCCAAAGACCTGTCAAGGCTTGGTTCTTCGGAGGCCGTTCACGTGACCCTTCACAGGCTGGAAAAACAGGGCAAGATCCGAAGGGTGGCTCGTGGACTTTACGATCTTCCCAGGTACAGCAACCTTCTCAAGTCAAACCTGAGCCCTGACATCGATCAGGCTGCCCATGCCCTGGCCAGGAAATTCGGGTGGCGGATAATCCCGAACGGAAACGTCATTCTCAACATGATGGGGATATCCACCCAGGTCCCCGCCAGGTACGAATACCTTTCCGATGGTCCATACCGGAAATTCCGGATCGGGGGTACAGAAATATCTTTCCGAAAAGTTGCCGTGAAAGAAGCATCCTTCAGATACTCCGAAAGCGCCCTTGTCGTTCAGGGGCTGAGGGCCCTTGGTCCAAATGCTATAGACGACAGTGCGATAGAAAAGATGAGGGCATGGCTCCCGGAAGGGATGAGGAGAAAAGTCCTTGACGACACTCGAAACGTTACCAAATGGATCTACGACGCTATCCGAAAGATCTGCAGGGAGGAGCAAAATGCCGCATCTTGACATGTTCTCTTCCCGGGATCTAGAAGATCTCTGCCGGGAAACTTCCACCAAACTGAAGATTGTCCCCGTTGTTGTCGAAAAGGACTACTGGACATGCT
>DFZC01000035.1 GCA_002383685.1 Synergistaceae bacterium UBA4066
TGACAAACCTTGGCCTCTCCCGTTCAGCTTGTCTGGAGGGTACGAGTCACGAGTCACGTATTTCAACTCCCTACCGGCACCACCACGGGATAGCCGCGAACGCTCTCTATGGCGACGGGGATACCGTAAACCTCCCTGACCATCTCCGGGGTAATACCCGCGAGGTGGGTGGCGGCAAATATCTCCCCGCCCTTCATGAAAATGACCCTGTCGGCAAAACGCAGGGCGGAGTTTATATCATGCATTGTCATAACCGCAGCCATTCCGTGACCTGTCACAATGTGCCTTATTGTCGCGAGGATCTCCTGCTGGTTCTTCAGATCCAGGCTGCTCGTGGGCTCATCCAGCAGCAAAATCCTGGGCTCCTGAACCAGTGCCCTCGCTATGCTGACTTTCTGCAGTTCCCCGCCGCTCATTTCGTCGAGATTCCTCAATGAAAGGTGCTCAAGTCCCAGGGCACGAATAATGGCATCAACCTTGCAGACATCTTCCCTGCTGACTCTCCAGGTGATATGAGGCCTGCGCCCCAGGAGGATAGCATCAAAGGCCGTCAGCCTGCCGCCCTGCCCCTGCTGGCCCACGTAGGCAAGGTCCCGGGCGATCTCCATCTGCTTCATTTTAAGCAAATCCCTCTCCTCCACCATTATTGCCCCGGCGGTGGGACGCAGGATCCCGTTCAGACATTTGAGCAATGTCGTCTTTCCTACCCCGTTGGGACCAAGAATGGCCAGCAGTTCATTGCTCCTCAGGCCGAAAGAGACTTCGTCCAGTACGGGCCTGCTGTTGTAGCGGAAAGAAATATTATTTACCTGGAGGATCATCTCCGGTACCCCCTGACCAGCAGGTAAAGGAACATGGGGGCCCCGACGAAAGAGGTCAGTATCGCCACCGGAAGTACGTTGGGCGCCAGGATCACCCTTGCGGCGGTGTCAGCCCCTAGAAGAAGGATGGAGCCCATTATGCATGAACCCGGTATAAGGAACCTGTTATCGTCACCTGTAAGCCGTCTTACCATGTGAGGACAGACAAGGCCTATGAAACCGATAACACCCACGAAGGATATGATCACCGCCGTTACCAGCGAGGCGAGGCTCATGCCCAGAAAGCGGACCATTCTTACGTTGACTCCCAGGCTTGACGCGGTCTCATCACCGGCGTCGATCGCATTGTAGTTCCAGGAATTACCCGCAAAAAAGACCACGCAAAGGATTGTTACCGTTGAAATGATCCTGATCTCCCTCCACCCGGCTCTGGAAAGATCCCCGAAAGTCCAGAAAACCATTGCCGCGAGTTGGACATCGTCTGCGAAGTACTGCAGAAACATCGTCGCGGCCGTGCAAAGAGAACCAATGGCAACTCCGGCCAGGATCATGACTTCGGGGGAACCCCTTCGGATCCGGGCGATCATGACCACCACTCCTGTAGCTATCATTGCGGCCGCGAAGGCCGAAACGGTTGTCATACCTGGCCGAACCACGGTGATCGCGTCCGATGCGGAACTCTGCATAAAGCCGGAACCCAGCACCATCACCGAAAATGCGGCCCCGAAAGCGGCGGCCTGGGATATTCCGAGAGTAAATGGGGAACCAAGAGGGTTTCCCAGGACCGACTGCATCACCACACCTGCAACCGAAAGACCCGCGCCGGCGATCACGGCCGCAACAACCTGGGGAAGCCTGATGTTGAAGACAACAACGTCGAGCTGCCTGGACACATGGGTCATAAATAGAGTCTTCAGAACATCAAGGGGATCATACCGTACAGATCCCAGGGAGATAGAAAAAACCACGAGCACCAGGAGAAGGGCAAGCCCCAGCAGGAGCAAAAAAACCTTTGCCTGGATGTATTTCGCGTATTCCGCCGGGACTGTTCCTTCTTCCAGGTGCATTGATCTTATTCCACCTTTGAAAGGTCTATCTTTTTGAAAACGTGCCCGCCGAAAGATTTGTCCATCTCTTCGTAAACAGGTTTTCCTACCAGGAAGGAGTAGATCTCGTCGGCCTTCTTCACCGGGTCGACATCCTCAAACCTTTCGGGGTAGAGGATCTTGCCGATGAAGTACGCGTCGGCAAGGATGGACCCGTGGTTCTGGGAGTACCAGTTGTAGGGAAGCACACCATATATCTCACCTTTTTCCACCGCCGAGAGGACCTGGAACGGCGCCCCGTCGCGGATCTGGTAAAGACCGTTGACCTCCGCTCCACCCTGAAGGGTTGAAAGATCGACAAAGATCCTGTCCGGATCCATCGAAACAAGGCTCTCGACGGAGAAGGTAGTCTGCGACAGCTGATCGGAATTCGTCTTTGATGGGTCCGCCGCTATGTTGGTGACGTTAACGAACAGGAACGGGGGGTATGCGGGCTCTGTGGAGGTTATGCCGTGGGGCCCCTTGTAGGCCACACCGCCAACATAGCAGGTTGGCCTTTTATCCTCAGGAATATCGGCAGTTCTTTTTCTCAGATCCTCTATTGCATCATCGAAGAAGGCTATGACCTCTTTTGCCCTTTCCTCCTTACCTATAACCCGCCCCATCATCATGAGGGTCTCGTCCATCTTTTTCTTTCCGACTCCAAGCTGTCCATGGTCAAGAACGATCACAGGTATGCCGGTTTTCTTCTGGAGTTCCACCGGGTCGTGCCCCATGTTCCCGAAGGTCTTGAAGATGACCTGAGGCTCCGGGTCGAGGGCAACTATCAGTTCCGGGTTGTCGTGCCCCCTGAACTCCCCGAAAAGAGGTTTGTCCTTCAATTCAGGATGGGCAATAAAATATGGCCGGGATTCGAACATGTTCCGGGACTTCTCCATGTCGTCTACTGCCACGGCCAGATCCTGTGCCTGAAGGTAGACAAGGTAGCGAAGGCACCCGGGACCGGAACAGATCACTTTGGTCACGTTTTCGGGGACCGCCACATCCCTGCCCCAGGCATCGGTTACATTTATATCTGAAGCCCCCCCTGCAAATGCAGTGGAAAGGACCATCAGTAATACTGCTACACTTACGAGGGAAAAGCGTTTGAAAAAAAATGACGGGAACAAAACCATCACCCCATGCAAAAAATTATTACGATTATTATATTTCGTAACACCCTCCGGGGCAAGTGCGCACTATCATTTACTGTCACTCCATCACTGGATGAACAGGAAGAACAAGGTCATCATTTATAATCAGGACGTATCATTGCCCGGTACGAAGCTGTAAAAACAAGGGGTTGGACATAATGTTCCTCAAGAAGGATTTCTCTTTCGATGCCGCGCACAAGCTGGAGAAGTATCACGGTAAATGCGAGGCCCTCCACGGCCACACCTACCATTTCCAGGTGACCCTGGAAGGCAGGCCTGACAGTGGAGGAATGATAATGGATTTTATCGAGCTGAAGAAGATCGTAGGGGACCGGGTCCTGTCAAGGCTCGACCACTCATACCTTAACGATATTATCCCTCAACCGACCGCAGAGAACATTGGCCTCTGGATATGGAGTGAACTGGACAGCAAGATCCTTCGCGAAAACTGTCGCCTTTGGTCAGTGCAGGTGTGGGAGACCCCCTCTTCTTCAATTGTTATTGAACGAAAGGACGTTTAGGTAAAGGCTCCTCTTATGTATCAGCGAGCTGTGTTCCCCTTGAGCCACTCATGTAGAGAAACATCCTCTACGGATGGAGCCCCCTGCTCGATCTCCGAACGGATGGCCCTCAGGGTCCCCGACCTTTCTGCGAAGGCATTGTGCTGGTGTATGCTCTCAAAGTTCTCCTGCCTTACAAGTACAAAGGTATTGTCATCAAGGTCGGGATACATATCCAGAAGATTTCTGAGAACTTCCCGGACCACATCCTCTGTGAACATGGGGTTTTTATGCGCCTTGTTCACTACGAAAAGTTCGTCGGGCCGTTTGAGCAGCTCGTAGGTCTCGGAACTCATCGAGGCCTCCAGTATGTGGACCAGGTGCTCTGCCTTGAGAGGCCGGGCGCCCCCTACAAGAAGAGTTCCCCGTCCACGCTGGTTGTGCGAGGCCAGTGGGACCAGCCCCAGGATACGGTCGGTTTCCTCTTCACTGAACCCATCCCCCAAAAGCAGTTTCCTGGAGTAGCTCCGGATCATCTCCTGGGCGCATGGGCATACTGTCATCCCTTCCACCTCAACGCCGACAGCGGTCCTTTGTCTTTCACCAGCGCAGGCAGAGATGCCGATAAAGGTATACAGCTCTTCAACTTTCTTGCCGGAGATCGGTGTGATCTTCTTAAGAGGAAACTTTGCCCTGATGACGACTTCGGACCTCCCACCCGGTTGGGTAAGGGATATCATTCTGGCCAGCCTCCCTGCCAAAGTCTCAATATTTGGTGAGGCTTCCAGGGTTATCTCCTCAACGAGATCTTCCAGCACATCAGAGAAGCGGGACATGTGTACCCCTGCCTGGTCCGGCCCCAACCATGCGAAAAGATCCATTTCTGCATAGAACAACGAGACCTTTCCACTGTTTTCTATACGAAGGATCCTCTTCAATCCGGTGACCCCAACCCGGCTGAGACTGGCGGGAACCTTCGGATTTTCCTGCTGAATGTCTCTCTCCAACTTTAACCGAAGGCTGTTCTCAACCCTCCTGATCCCGGACATATCCATTTCTTTTGCTATCTCACCGACACTCCTGGTGTAGCCTGGCGGAATGATCCCGGAAGCTATCTCTGCAAGCGGGGCTATGGCATACGCCCTTTCGTCAAGTCCGGGATAAGTCTTGTTAAACCCATCCCCCAATGGGAAAGCGTCTTCATAGAACAGAACATCTATGTCAATCGGCCTGGGAAGACCTTTTCCATTATCGTCCCTTCCCATAAGTAGTTCTATCGACTTGACAAAACGATTAAGGACGGGAGGATCCATGTCCGTTTCTATTCTGCAGGCGAGGTTGATGAACCACGGCTGATCCTGATAACCTGCGGGCCTGGTTTCGAAAAAGGAAGAGATCTCCTCGATTATGTTCCTTCCTCCAATATACTGCAGTGCCTTGAGGATGTTGCCCTGCCTGTCGCCCAGATTTGCACCAAAAAGAAGATAGGCACGATGCAGGATGACGCTATTCTTCACGAATACTCGCCCCTTTCGGTAGGACCTGCTTCTTCACGAAACTGCCTGGGAAGGGCGGGTCAGTCTGCCCTGATGATCAGGCCATGAAGCACGTTAGGCAGGTCTGATCCTCTGTCGCCCAGGCCGAAGCCCATCCTTTCGACAATTCCGGGGGGGATAGCGCCAAAGCTGTCAACAAATGTTTTCAGCAGAACCGCCCCCGTCGGGGTCGTTCGTTCCATGGGCTGTCCACGAGAGTAGACGGGGATATTCTCCAGAAGATTCATCGTCGCGGGAGCCGGTACCGGAAGTTCTCCGTGAGCGCATTTTACCGTCCCCGAACCCACGTTCACCGGTGAGGATATGATCCGTTCCGGGGCCAGAACATCCATCAGGATGCATGAGCCCACTATATCCACTATGGAATCCACCGCGCCAACTTCGTGAAAGTGAACTCTTTCAGGAGGCATTCCATGGGCCGCTCCCTCAGCCTCCGCGAGCAGGCGGAAAGCGGTTTTCGCCTTATCAGATGCGGCTGTGGTGATCTCGCTCTTGTCAATAATTTCGAGAACTTCTTTCAATCCCCTGTGGGAATGCTTCTCGTCACACCTGACCCTGACATCCATCCCGCTTATAGCGCCTTTTTTACTTCTCGTGACCTCAACAACATAATCTTCAAGGGCAAGCCCCTTCAGGAAAAGGTTAATTTCGTCCTTCCCCAGAAGGTCCAGAAGAAGCCCGAGCATCATGTCGCCACTGATGCCAGAAAAGCAATTAAGATAAAGGATCTTTTTCATCGGGATTCTCCTTTCGGCGATATCTTTGACCTTCTGTCGGCAATAAGGGCAGCCGTGTAGCCGGCCCCGAGCCCATTGTCTATATTTACCACCGAAACCCCCAGGGCGCATGAGTTGAGCATTGTTATGAGAGGCCCTATCCCGTTCATTGCAACGCCGTAACCGACACTGGACGGCACAGCCACCACCGGGCAGTTCGCTATTCCGGCCACAACCCCGGGAAGAGCCCCGTCCATCCCGGCCACAGCCACAACGGCATCGGCATCGAAAAGGACGTCCATGTTTGCGATCAGGCGATGAAGGCCAGCGATACCTACATCAAACAGCCTCCTGACCTCGCAGCCCATTGTCTCGGCCGTGACGGCCGCCTCCTCCGCAACGGGGACATCGCTGCTCCCGCCAGTGGTCACAAGGACGAGTCCCTTCGACGGAAGTTCCCTGTCCGGCCAAAGGCGCCCCATCCTGGGAACGGGAAGATACTCCAGACCTTGAAGGATCGTTGAAACGAGTTCATGCTGCTCCAGGGACATTCGGGAAAATAGCGCCTTGCCGGGGAACTCGGAAAAGGTTTCCGCTATCCTTTTCAATTGGTCCGGTGACTTGCCGGGACAATAGATTATCTCAGGGAAGGCACCCCTCAGCGCGCGGTGAGTATCAAGCTTGACTTCTCCGAGATCGCGGAAAGGCAGACCCTTGAGAGATCTTACGAAGGTATCCACCGAGATCTCGTCATTTCTCAGTTTGTCCGCCAGCAGGCGGATCTCTCTTTCGTCCATCGGCTTAATTGCTCCATTTCATTGTTGAGACACCATGGCAAAAAAACATCTTCACTGTTGTTGCAATGCACCCATAAGCGCCTCAAAACCGTAATTTTGGGACTTCGAACAATTATACTCGAAAAACGCCTCTCTCCAGACCGTACCGTCTGCCCTTCCGTAAACAATGGCCTTTCTGATCACCTCCGGTCCATGATCCCTGGATCAGCACGACCTTGAGCAAGGATACCGTTACTGCCGACAGCATCTTTGGTAACAATTGTGGTATCGTTTTGATTGAAGGCCCATACAGAAAAGAAAGGAAGAACTCTAATGGACAGAACTGACAAGGTCCGTGCATTCTTCAGGGATAACCCATCGACACTCATCCTGCTATCGGGCGGAGTGGACAGCGCCGTTCTTGCCCTGCTGGCGTCCGAAGGGGCCCCGGGCAAAATAAAGGCCCTGACTTTCCGGACCCCCCTGGTTAAGGGGGATGAGATAGAAATGGCTGAGGCAATTGCCGGAATGCTTGAAATAGACCTCCACATTGAGGATATAGATGTGTCCTCGGACCCCCAGGTCTCTGCAAACCCAGGGGATCGCTGCTACTTCTGCAGGAAGGCTCTTCACAGGGAGGCCACGAGGTACGCCAGAACCGCAGGTTTGACAGGAATTGCCGACGGCGTACAGGCCGACGAAATTGACGAACACCGGCCGGGAGTGAGGGCTGCCGCGGAGGACGGGATCCTCCACCCCCTCGCCGAGGCAGGTCTCACAAAAAGCGAGATCCGTGAACTGGCCCGCAACGCAGGTCTTCCAAACAGTGAAAGACCTGCCGCGCCATGCCTTGCGACCAGGTTCCCCCCCTGGGTTAAAATCTCCCGGGACTGGATTGACCGTATAGCAAAAGGAGAGGAATTCCTTGCCGGGGAGGGGTTTGAAAATTCAAGGATCCGCCTTTTTCCTCCCGGCCTGGCTTCGATCGAGATCGAAGAGCGTGAGATGCCCCGTTTCTGGGAGATAAGGGAACGGGTCTTTGAAACCCTCCACGAGATCGGTTTCCCGGTAGTTTCGCTCGATATCGAAGGCTTGAAGCGCGGAAAGATGGAGCGCTTCCTGGAGGTGGAATAAGATGATCCTGATAGACCCTCAACGCGGGGCGACATTGCTTTCACTCGTGGGTGCTGTCGCCGCACTGTCGACGGCGCCGGAGACTAAAAGCTGCTCTCTTCCGGAAAGGCTGGTTCTGCCGGGAAAAGCAGTCATTGGCATCAGCCTCGTCATGGAACAGAAGGCCGGCTCCCTTCATGCCTCCGCCTCTTTCACATTTGAAGGCAAAGATTCAGACCTGTCAGGCTTTTCCTGTGAAGATGCCTGCCTCCTTCTGAAAGAACAGGGATCCCATAAACCTCTGGAAAAAGATGATGCGATCGGTTTTATCCGGGCACTGCACCGGATGGAGGCCGAGTCGGGGAAGGCGGGAGACGTTCTGTCATGGCCTGAAAGGGCCCTGTCCGCGTTCTCGTTTTTCAGGATCTTCAACGAACTTGACATGACGGTGGAATCGCTTCCGGCAGGCATTGGAACAGAAGGTAACGAAGACGTAATATCCATTGCCTCAGAATACCGGATACCCCTGAAAGGCATCCCTTCGATCGGGACCCGTACGACCACCTCCGGACTGCTGATTCTGGCCAGGTCAGTCATCTTCAGGGAGACCTTGCCGTCATTTATCCCTATCAGGCAGGCGCTGGGGACCGACCCCGAGGGGGGATGCGTCAGGGCTATCCTGACCGATAACAGCAGCAAGGAAGAGATATGGATCGTTGAAGCGTCCATGGATGATGCGACCGGTGAGGAGATAGGAAGGGCCCTGGAGCAGATCCAGTCCGTCTCGCTTGAAGCCCACATCCTCCAGGGCATGGGAAAGAAGGGAAGACCCCTCTTTATACTGCGCGCACTGGCTGCCTCGGAACAGCTCGATGATGTACTGGACCGCTTCTTCAGGGACACCCCTACGATCGGGGTGCGCTACTGGCCCGTGGGACGCACCAGGATGCGCCGCGAGACGAAAGAGGGGCAGCTCGTAGTAGACGGGATCAGCCTTCCCACAAGGATAAAGATATCAAGGCTCGGGGAGATCATCAGGGGCAAGGCCGAGGCAGACGATATGGGGAAGCACCTTTACGGGACCTCCCTGAAAAAGGGCAAAAAGCGCAGATAGGGCAACGGGGGTTTCAAGGGGTTTTCCTGCTTATGGAAAATGCTCCCATCTCTGCCATAACTACGGCTGCACAGATCAGGAAGATGGTGTTATAACCCCAGGCATCCCCAAGACGCGAGATCAGCGGGGGCGCCAGGAAGAAACCGATTCCCCACAGAAGATAGAAGACCCCCGAAACTGAACCTTTCAGGGATACTGGGACAGCCTCGTTTAGAAGCACCATGGCCGAGACGCAGAACATGCCCAGGCCGAAACTTGCCACGAAGAGCATGACAAGGACGGCTATCCCCCCGAAGAACATGAACGCTGAAACACCGGCCGCGACGAGAAGGAGCCCGGCGAATATCGCCGGGTTCGGACCTGCTTTGTCTGCGACCTTTCCGGCAGCAACCTGGGAAATGCTTATCGCTATGTAGAAAAGGGCGAAAAAAGCCCCCACTTCACTCTGGGAAAACCCTTTCACGCTCAGGAGCACCGCCGGTATCACCGTCAGGAAAATTCCGTAAAAGGCTCCATATATGATAACTCCCCCATGGATCGCGGGCCTGGAGATCTTGGACATCGCATGGAAAACCTCCCTGAAACCGGCACCTCTCCCTGGCGCAAGGCTCTCGCCGAGGTCGGGTCCCCTGACCAGGGTCGCTATTATCACAGCCCCCATCAGGCCGGATAAGGCATAGAGAAGGAAAGCTTCGTTCCCGCTCCATACGGAATAGACATATACGCTCAGGAGGCTGCCTGCAGTAAGTCCCAGATGGATCGAAGCATTGTACCTTCCAATAGCCTCCCCCTTGGACTCGGCGAAGAGTATTGACAGTAGCGCAGGAGCCAGGGCCCAGACGGGGATCTCCGCAAATCCCTGGAGGACCCTTCCAAGAAGAAGACTGTTGACGCTCTCCGCCTTGAAATACAGGAAGCCTGTCAGGCCTGCTATGACGTAACCGGCAACAAGGAACCTCTTATGGCCGAACCTGTCCCCCAGGTTCCCCACTGGGAGCTGCAGAAGAACAAAGGGGACCGCAAAGGCGGAAGCTATGAGACCCACATTTGCCATTGAGCCCGAAAGGGCGATGACCTTGCTGGGAAGAAGGGCAACGATCAGTCCCACACCAACCATCTGAATGAACGCGGCAGCGTAAAGCGCCAGGGATGACCTGTTCTCTTTCATTATTTCCATCCGCCTCTCTTAATATTCATCAGGAGACATCCTTGAAATGCGTTGCGATCCAATATAAAAGCCAACTGGAACCACTATGAATTCCAGGCACCTTCCAGAGGTGAATTGTTATCCGCCAAGGAAGGCGACCACGTTGAAGAAATCGGCCGAGAAGGGCTGCCTGAAGGCAGTTTTTCCAGGTTTGCGGTCCGACGCAAGATCTGCCATCGCGAGTGCGTAGAGGATCATTGCCCTGCTTGATGGGATGGGGTGGTCGAACACAGTGGCAGGCACATGGTGGAAATCGTCCGGCCGCGATTCAACCCAGCCGTCGTTGTCCCTGAAAGAAAGGGCGAACACCCTCAGTTCGTCCATTTTTCCGCGCAAGGAAGGGTCTCCCTCTGCCAGCATCGAGACCGCTGCAAGGACCGCCGCCGCGTCGAAGAGGAAGGACTGTTCCTGGAGAACTCCTCCTGCAAGGCAGTGAGCGAGACGATCGCCGTCCCAGAAAGTCTCCAGGATGCGTTCTACAAGTGACTTCGCCTCTTCTCCATACTTGGCGGACCCCAGTGACTTTCCGGCCTGTAGCAGGCCTATCGCGGAAAGGGCATTGATGCCGCAGAGGATCTTGGTATCAGCGCCCGGCTGCTCGCGCTTTTGCCTGACCTTAAGCGGTGTCAAGGTTGTTCCTGTCAAAACTTATGGGCTTCATCATCGTGTCACAACCTTTCCCACGGGGGCCATGTATATGACGAACTCCTCCTCTCCATCCACGCCTGCCAGGCTGTCCGCCTTCTCCTGGTCGTAGGCGGCTATGGCGCATGTCCCGGCACCTATGGCCTCGCAGGCAAGGTAGAGGTTCTGGCAGACATGCCCTGCGTCAAGAGCGATCACCTTGTAGGCCGCGTCGCCGTAGCGCCACTCCATGCGGTAGGGGATGGCGGTCCAGATGAAGGTAACGGCGCTTCTTCCGGCGAACTTCTGCCCCATGGCAGCCCTGGTCGTCGCCGTTTCCAGATCTTCCGGTTTTTTCAATAGAACCAGCTGATGACCTGCAGGAAGATATCGGTAAAGACCCCTCTCAAGTCCTGTCACGCGAAAGACCGAAAGGTATGTCTCCAGGGCATGCCTGCAGCCTGCCGAAGGCACCGTCCTCAGGGCGTGACCCTGTTCCGGCACCCCCCTCAGGCCCTGTGTCGCCCAGAGAAGGAAAGATAGTTCATTCAGGGAAAGGGGCTCTCTGGAGTACGATCTCCTGGACTCACGGCTCCTGATCGCTCCTTCGAGGGAGATACCCCCCAGCCTTCCCAGATCGGGGAGCGCTGTTACCGCGGCTCCTTCGGGAACAGGTTTCTGAATGGGCGGAGGGTCCACCCCCAGGTACTGATCGGTCCGGGAGAAATCTACTGACCTTCTGACACTGTCTTTAAGAAAATACCTGCCCTGATCCTTCATGACGACCTCTCCCCTTTCGGAAAAGACATCTTGCGATCAATGCTTCTTCAGCCACACGACCCTGTAGAGGTCGTCGCGCCTGCTCTGGAGGCTCCTGACGCTGCCCGAGGCCCGGAGTTCCTTGAGAAGGTCGATATCAAGGTCCGCGATAAGGGCCATCTCGGTGTTGGGCGTTGCCTCGGCCGCGACAGCATCATGGGGGAAGGCGAAATCCGATGGCGTCAGAACCGCCGCCTGGGAATACTGTATGTCCATATTCTCCACCCTGGGGATATTCCCTACGCTCCCCGAAATGGCTACGTAGCATTCGTTCTCGATCGCCCGGGCCTGGGCGCAGTGCCTGACCCGGAGGTAACCGTTCCTTGTATCCGTCCAGTAAGGTACGAGAAGGATATTCATTCCCTTTTCGGCCAGAAGCCTTGGAAGTTCCGGAAATTCCACATCATAGCAGACGAGGATTCCTATCTTGCCGACGTCGGTGTCGAAGACCTTCAGCTCGTCTCCGCCCCTGAGGCCCCATGTCATGTACTCGTCGGGAGTTATGTGGATCTTGTACTGCTTGTCCCAGGTACCGTCGCGCCGGCAGAGGAAGCAGACGTTGTAGAGGTATCCGTCCCTGTACTCCGGGACGCTCCCCGAGACGATATTGATGTTGTAGCTCATGGCCATTTCGACCAGGGCCTCCCTCAGGGGTTCGGTGTGTTCGGCGAGCAGGCGCATCGCTTCGGGCGGGTCCTTCTGGTCGTATCGGGCTATAAGCGGGACGTTGAACAGTTCGGGGAAAAGCACCAGGTCGGCGTTATAGCCCGCAACGGCATCTACAAAGAATTCCACCTGCTGGATGAAGGCCTCGAAGGATTCGAAGAGGCGCATCTGCCACTGGACCACACCGAGCCGGACATAAGTCTTCACCCTCGGGATCAGCCTTCTCTTTTCCTCGTAAAAAATGTTGTTCCACTCCAGGATGACCCCGTACCCCTTCGACTTGTGGTCGTCCGGCCAGTAGCCCGGGACGACCGTCCTGTAATGGAAATCGTTGCTGAGCTGAAAGGAAAGAACAGGGTCGACCATCTCCCTGTTCTTCACCATCTGGATGTACTTTCCTGGTTTCATCTGCTGTGCATAACGCGCGTAACCCGGTATGCGTCCGCCAATAATTATTCCCTTCAGGTTGAGGGTCTCGCATAGTTCCTTCCTTGCGTCGTAAAGCCTGCGTCCCAGGCGCATCTCCCTGTATTCCGGGTCGACGAAGACATCGATGCCGTAAAGGTAATCCCCGTCGGGATCGTGGTTCTTAAGCGTTCCGTCCCCCACAACCTGCCGGTAGGTATGTCGCTCTCCGTAAACGGCGGAATCTATGATCAGGGAAAGGGCCACAGCAACGACTCTCCCCTTGTCCTCCACGCAGAGTTGCCCGTCGGGGAACCTCTTGATCATTGACTGGTATTGTTCCAGGGTCCATGAACCTCCCATAGTGGGGTAGACGTTCTCCATGATCTTTTTTACTGCGTCGAAGTCTTCGGGAAGCAGAGTTCGCAGATCCAGTTTATGGTCGAACCGGTTATCTTTTTTCATGTCTGAAAATATCCTCCCGTTCATTCTTCATTCCAGTCCCGGTTGGACCTGTTCGATCGTGATGACCGGGCAAAAGGTAAAAAAACGAAAAGGACATCCACCCGATCGAGCAAATGACCCCTTCAATATAATAAACGCAAAACGTTGCAGTTTCTTCCCATGAACAAGGACAGGTCATCAATACCAGGTTTATTGCTAATTGATGTTTTGGCCGGCATCTGCCTGGGTCGGGGGAAGTGCCTCTGAAGAAACATCACTGCCACTCCTTAAGGGAGGAGTACCATGGTGCAGGGATTACCCCCTGTAACGTAATATTAATTTCGGACCGCTGAGGTTTGGGTTTATTGCCGGACGTCATTCAGAGATGGTTCAAAGGAGCATTATTGCTATTCGACCATCCGGTATCCT
>DFZC01000038.1 GCA_002383685.1 Synergistaceae bacterium UBA4066
ATGTTGGTTGTGACTTCGTCGTTCCAACCAACAAGGATACGCCGCTTTATCTTTCAACTCCATACACCAGAAATGAGCTTAACTCGGCGGCATGTGCTTTAGGGTAAAAATATACTGTTGGGATTTTTAAAATACTCGGGGGGATTCTTTTGGACCTTTCTGTTTTTTTCTCCAATGAGGTGAAACCGGCGCTCGGATGTACCGAACCGGGAGCTGTGGCTTTGGCTGCATCCTGGGCCGCCCGGCACGGGGGAGGAGAGATAAAGTCCCTGAAACTGAGCCTGTCGCCGAACATTTTCAAGAACGGACTTCGGGCTGGAATTCCGGGAACAGGCGGCCAGACGGGCAACCTCCTTGCCGCGGCCCTGGGAGCACTGGCCGGGAACCCGGAGAAAGGGCTCATGGCTCTTGATGGAGTGACATCCGGAGATGTCGAACGGGCAATGGGTCTTGTGCGTTCGGGGAAAGTGGCCCAGGAAGTTGTTCAGGACGTTCCCCCTGTCTACGTAGAGGTCGAACTGGAAGACGAAGAGGGAACTGTTTCCGCGGTGATCTCCGGACGGCATGACCGGATCGTGCAGATCAGGAAAAATGGCAGGGTCGTGAAAAGACTCCTTGAGGCTGATATCGAAAGCGGTGGAAGACCTCCATATATAGAAGATCTTCTGGAAGAGGGCATGGCGGGGCTATGGGAACTGTCAGGGGAGATCGGGGATAATGAAGTGCGGTTCCTTCTGGAAGGTTCAACCACGAACATGGAAGTAGCAAAACGCGGCCTTGAAAAACCATGGGGACTGGGAGTGGGTTTTCACCTTGCCCGGTTGGTCGGTACGGATGACCTTGTACACCTGGTGAAAGCCTGGTCTGCCTCTGCTGCCGATGTCAGGATGGCCGGAGGGCCGTGGCCTGTAATGAGCAGTGCCGGGAGCGGCAACCACGGGATCACAGCTGTCGTTCCCCCGTCGGTCGTTGCCGGGAAGTGGGGAAAGACCGGAAGAGATCTTGCCGAGGCCCTTGCCCTTGGCCACCTTGTGACGGGTTATATCAAGGCCCATACAGGACGCCTGACACCTGTCTGCGGGTGCGCTATCGCTGCAGGTGCCGGGGCTGCCGCGGCGATTGTGCGGCTGGGAGGGGGTACTCCGGAACAGGCCGAGATATCTGTTGCCCTGCTGCTCTCGTCTTTGCAGGGTATGGTCTGCGATGGAGCCAAGGGATCATGTGCCCTCAAGGTGGGAACCGCTGCGGCTGAGGCATGCTCCTCGGCGCTGCTGGCACTGGGGGGGCTTGATAACCCTGGTAACCAGGGGATCATTTCTTCCGATTTTGTCGAGACGGCAAGGAACGTAGGCATCTTCAGCCGCGAAGGCCTGATGTCGGCGGACCAGGCCATCATCAGGATCCTCCAGGACATGGAATCCCTATCGTCAGACAGGACCTGAAAGGGGTAATTTCAGCACGGAATGACAAGGACGGGGCAGGGTGCTCTCTCTATGATGGCCTCGCCGGTGCTTCCTATGATCAGTTCCCACAGGTGGCCGTGGACCGAGAGTCCCACTACGAGCATTCCAGGATCCAGTTCCGAGACCTTGTGAAGTATCTCCACTTCCGGTTCGCCGCCGAAGATCTCGGCTTCCGTACCGGGATTCCAGGTCTCAACGGCACTCCTGACCTCCTCGATGGCAGATGATGCTATCTGGAACATTTCCGTTGAGGTGGAAGGGTCTTCCATGGTAACAGAATGCAGGATAGTTAGGGGGACCGTCCTGCCTCCGAGGAGGTTTTTAAGTTCTCTAAGGACGGTGTCGGTCCTGTCAGGTGAAAGATCGGTGGTTAAGGCTATCTTCCTGAAAGGGTTTGGAGGTGGCATGGATCCATCCGCTGTTTTCACCACCAGGTGAGGTATGGCCATAAGCCTTATGAAGGGCACGACCACGTCGTTGAGGTCCGCAAAGGTCGTCGAAATGGAGCACCCCTCGGAATGGGCTATTCCGGGGAGCAGATCAAAGGGATCCCCGGAGAGCACGAAGGGCCTGCTTTTTATACCCAGGGCAGACAGTTCAGCTTCGAGCCCGGCCATGGCTTCCTCAGCTTTTATCATCATGGGTGATATGTCTATCCCGCTCATCGGTTCCACAACGTGTACAAGAACTATCTCCGAAGAGGGATCGGCGACGTTGACTGCGGTCCAGGTCAGACCCTTTTGCGAAAGGTCCGACAGATCGGTGGGGAACAGGATTTTTCTGAACATTAAAGGCAGCCCCCTTTAATTTTGTGATAGACTAAACCAGTTTACCAGACAGGAAAACACCGTCAAGAAAACGATCATTTCATGGCAGGGAGGATTCATCTTGAAAATGTCTCCTGGTCTTACCTGGTTCCTTCTTTCGGGTTTTGGGAAGCTTATGAACTTCCTTCCCCAAAGGGCATCTGTCAAGCTTGGTGAGATCATCGGAATACTTGTCTGGTTTTTCAGCAGGGCCAGGGTCGACAGGGCGGAAGCCAGGTGTGTAAGGGTGCTTCAGGTCGGGGTGACCAGGGCAAGAAGTATCGTGCTGGAGTCATATCGCAATCTTGGAAGGGGGCTTGCCGAAGTCCTCCGCCTTCCCTCTACAGGTGACAGGGTGCTGGAATACGTAGAGGTCCATGGCGAGGAGAACCTTAAGGAAGCCTTTGAAAAAGGAAAAGGCGTAATAGGCCTGACGGCCCATTTCGGCAACTGGGAGTATTCAGCAGCGGTCCTTTCGGTAAAAGGGTATCCCTTGAACGCGATTGGGGCTGACCAGAGGGATCCCAGGATCACAGATCTGATCGTTTCCCTTCGTGCAGCCTGCGGCGTCAAGACTATTAGCAAGGGGTTTGACCTCAAGGGCGCAATACGAAGCCTCAGGGAGGGAGAGATCCTAGGGGTACTCCTTGACCAGGATTTTGGCGATAACGGGATAGTTGTGCCCTTCATGGGCGTTCCCGCCAGCACTCCTTTCGGGCCTGTAAAGATGGCTCACAGGATCGGTTCCGCAGTGGTGCCAATGTTCATTGTCCGCCGTCCAGACGGCATCCATCACGATCTTTACATTTTGCCCGCCCTTGGAGATGCAGGCGGGGAGCCCTTTGGAAAAGATGTAGAGGCTTCACTGACCCTTTGCAATGATGTTTTAAGCGAATGGATAATACGTTACCCTGGCCACTGGATGTGGCTCTACCCCAGGTGGGTCTCGACGACAGGTGACAGATAATGCTTGCTGCCGTCGATCCCGGAACTGAGAAATTCGGATGGGTCCTTTGCACGGATGACGGTGATCTGATCCTTTCCGGAGTTTGCTTGATCGGCGATATTGAGTTGTGGGCCGGTGCTATTCTTTCAGGGGATTCGGGCTATCTTGAGAAGTCTGCCCTGGAGAAAGACATTCTTACGGACATGATATCCATTCCTGAATTCATTATTGTCGGGTCGGGGACAGGAAGTCGTGAGTGCGTGTCCAGGCTGAAGAAGACAGGGTTGAAAGTACGCCTGGTTCCCGAAAGCTACTCTTCGATCAGGGGGAGGGAACTTTACTGGGACATCCATCCTCCTGGCGGGATCCGAAAGCTTTTGCCCAGATCCATGCTGGTACCGCCAAGAAGCGTGGACGATCTTGCTGCATGGAGTCTTGTGCTCCATTTTCTGGAGAACAGCTGACAGAAGATCCCAGACTTATTCTCAAGGAGTGTTGAAAAATAACTGAAAAAGCCAGGTTGAAAATATTTATAGAACAGCCGGGGTTTTCCGTGGGCTGCGTCGATCTCGACTATGGTGAGGAAGAGATGAAGAGTTTTCCCCTGAGCGGCGAGAGGAACCGAGTAGGGTCCCTGTTGGTCAGGCTCAGGGAAAAGTTCGGCGACAGCCTGAGGGTCGACCTGATAGACCCCAGGAATATAGCGTTCCTTTTCGATATATTCAGGTATCACGTCAAAAGCACGGAACCGGTATGGATCCTGGACGGCAAGGTCATCTTCAGGGGAGTTCCCGAGTGGAAGGATTTTTGTTGTGTCGTCGACACCGTCGTTCATAAGGATGAAACCAGGGGTCAGGAGGGCGAGTAGATTCTTTCCAGACAAGCCGTTGCCAGGGATCCAAGGCTGGACACCATCCCCGAAATTTCCAGTCCGGAAGCGTGGTAGGCAAGAGGCAGTTCCGTACAGGCTGCCACTACGGGTAATTCTTTTTCATTCCAGAGTTCCATGACGGTATTTGCCATGGTTTCCCCAGACTCCTTTAACCTGTTCGACTTGACAAGTCCTATGATCAGCTGGAGTTGCCGCTGGATCTCCCCGGATGGCTGCAGCAGGCTGTACCCCTGCCTATGGGCTTCCCGGGTGTAAATTCCTGAAGATGACGTCCCGCTGGTGGCAATGAGCCATGCTCCTTCAGGGCTTGCCTTGCGGGCGCTTGTTATGGTCTCCTCGACGATATGGACAAGGGGTACATTAAGATCTTCCCGGAATTTGTCTATAAATACATGGGCCGTGTTGCATGGGACGGCCAGAAGTTCCGCCCCCCATGATTCGAGGCGTCTCAGGCCTTCAAAAATAGCGGGGGCGGGATCTTCGCCGCCCCCGATAATTGCCGCGGTCCTGTCGGGGATCTGGGGGTTTGAAAAGAGAAGGACCTTCGGATGGTCCTGGTCTCTTTCAACTCCTGCCATCTCCGCCAGAAGGCGAAGGAATTCCGCCGTGGCAGCAGGGCCCATACCCCCTAGAACACCAAGGACCTTATGCGGCTTTCGTGACATCCGTCAGTTCACCCTCCGTTTTCGCTACGATCGTCGCAACCATGGCGTCGCCAGTGACGTTGATGGCTGTCCTGGCCATGTCCAGAACTGCGTCGATCCCGGCTATCAGGGCTACACCCTCCACGGGTAGCCCCGCCTGGGTGAGCACCAGGGTGAGCATTATCAGGCCTGCCCCTGGGACTCCTGCGGTCCCAATGGAGGCAAGAGTCGCAGTAAGAAGGATCCCGAGCTGGGCACCCACAGAGAGTTCTATGCCGAAAGCCTGTGCCACGAAGAGAGCGCAGACGCCCTGATAGAGGGCTGTCCCGTCCATGTTTATAGTAGCGCCCAGGGGCAGGACAAAGGACGAGATCTTTTCCGATACACCGATATTCTCCTGGGTCACCCTCATGGTGATCGGGAGCGTTGCAGAGCTCGAACGGGTGACGAAAGCGGTCAGGGTTGCTTCCTTGACACCGTTAAAGAAACGGATCGGGGATACCCTTGCCCAGATCGTAAGCAATCCTGAATATACTAATGCAGCGTGGATGATGCATCCCAGGTAAACAGCGAAGATCACCTTCCCGAAAGGCGCGAGTACCGAGACGCCATACTTTGCAACGGTGGCGGCGATAAGGGCGAAGACGCCGTAGGGAGCCAGTTTCATCACGAGGCCTGTCATCTTGTACATAGCTTCTGCCAGGGATTCCATGAAATTGATCAGGGGCTTGCCCTTCTCTCCGGCAAAAACGGCGGATATACCGAGAAAAAGCGCAAACACAATGATCTGGAGCATATTGGCCGAAGCCATGGCGGCAATGGGGTTCCTTGGGAAGAGGCCAATGATGACCTCGGCGGCCTTAGGGGGTGTTGGAACCTGGAACCCGGACAGATCAGCTCCAAGACCCATTCCCAATCCGGGCTGGAAGACGTTGCCAAGGGTCAGCCCGATAGCAATGGCTATGGCGGTCGTAAAAAGATACAGTCCAATGGTCTTGACGCCAACCCTGCCGAGGGCGCGAGGGTCTCCTATGGAGGCCGTTCCCACCACAAGACTGGCGAACACCAGCGGGACAACCAGCATCTGCAGCAAAGCGACAAATATTGTGCCAAGAGGAGCGATGAAGGAGATCTTCTCACCGAACAGTATCCCTGCCAGAATTCCCGCAACAAAACCGATCGCAATTTTCCAGATCAAGGGGATTGATCTCTTCTCTGCCAAAGCGATCCAACTCCTTTCAATTGTTCCCGGATCTTACAGGTTGTTCCTTCTGTTCGGCCTCACCGCTGTAATTGGCATCACCTCCGGCGCGATTCTCGGAGAATGCAGAAAAGACAGTTAAATATCCACTCCAATATAATGATAATTATATCTTCTCAGGGTGTATCTGTCACGATGCAGTGGGTATACATACGGTCCATCTGGTAAGATAAATTTCTAACGCGGATCAACACCTCTGGATCCCGTCAAATAAGGGGGTCTGTTCTGTGCGGAAAGTCCTTTCGGCAGTTCTGCTCGTTTATTTATTCGTGTTATCGATCTCATCCTCTGCGATGGCGGAAGGAGTTGTGCTTGTCCTGTCTGGCGGGGGCACGCGAGGATTGGCACATATTGGTGTCCTGAAGATCCTCGAGGAGCAGGGGATAAGGATCGAGGGTATTGTGGGCACCAGCATCGGGTCCATAGTGGGGGGGCTTGCCGCTTGCGGCTATTCAGCCGCCGAACTTGAGGACATTATGGTCACTCTCGATCTTCCCTCACTCCTTTACGACTACAAGAGTGAAGCCAGCGCACCTCCGGGAGAGGAGATATATTCCTCCGTCCAGTCGCTTCTGAGGCTTGAATTCAACGAAGAGGGAGATCTGACCGGCCCATTGGGGGGCCTGAGCGGCAAGAAACTCCTGGAAAATCTTCAGGAATGGACCTCACGCAGACCTGTTATTGATTTTGCCGACCTTCCCGTTCCATTCGCCGCCGTGGCTACTGACATTATTACCGGCGAGGCGGTCGTTCTGAGAAAGGGGAACCTCGCCTCGGCGATGAGGGCATCCATGGCTATTCCGGGGCTGTTTTCCCCCTGGACGATCGACGGAAGGTTGCTGGTTGACGGCGGCCTTGTGTCCAACGCCCCTGTCCTTGTAGCCAGGGATCTCTTTCCCGGCCGGCCGATAATACTGGTTGACGTTACAGGTCGGGGGAAGGAGAGGGGTGATGTCCGCTCTGTGATCGATGTTGTGGATCAGATGATAACCATCATGACTCAGCGGAACGTTCAGGAGGAGATCAAGTTCGCAGACCTGGTGGTCACGCCCGATGTCGGTGGTCTTCCAATGCTTGACATGACCGGCTATGAAGAAATAGTAAAAGCGGGGGAAGAAGCGGCAATGGCAAACCTGGGGCTGATAGAGGATATATCCTCCCGAAACGGAGGGGTGAAAGCCGCAAAACCAGAAGAAGACATCATAGTAGCCGACATAAGTGTCCGGGGTCTTGGAGCCTCGTTATCCGGGGATGTCAGAAAACGTTATCTCCAGTGGATAGGCAACCCGGCGAAGCCTTCGGAGATCATAGAGGCCTGTACAAGCCTGAGGGACAGGGATGACGTCAGGACGGCAGATTTCTGGCTTGAATACAGGCAGGACGGCAGTGCCGTCGTAGTACTTAACGTGGAGAAGGAACCTGTCTGGGAGGTTTCCGCCAGGGGGTATGCCTCCAACATTAACCCCTATTCCTCTTTGTACCTCGGAGCGGTAAGGCGGGATCTTTTTTACGAGGGAGACTCCCTCAGGACTCACATAGGGGTTGGTGAGCAATGGCGGTTTGACTCCAGGTACCTCTCACCTGTCCGGGAGGGCTACAGGCGGTGGGAGATAAGCGCAAAAGCAGGCCAGCGGGACATATCGCCAGCGGCCGGCGGAAGGCAGGAGTGGGATCGATACTCCCTCGCATTCTCCGGCTATTATGCCTCAGGGCCTTTCAGAGCCTCGCTGGGTTATGCAGGCGAGATGATCCATTTCGAAGGAAGGGAATATACCTTCTCGGGTCCTGTGCTGACACTGGGGTGGGAGGGACTTGATGATCCCATTGATCCCACGGAAGGGTTTTCCGCTTCAATATCGATGTGGTGGAGAGACACCTCGTCTCTTCTTGCCAGGATGGACCTGCTATGGGTCACCTCGCCAGGAGAGAACTGGAGGCTTTTCGTAAGGGGCGGTGCTGTTGCGGGGGATGCTTCAAAACCGTTTCATTCTGCCTACCTGGGTGCCAGGGAAGAACTGTTCTCTTTGGCATCGCGCCCCATGGCAGCCGAGAACACGGCCTGGGGCGGCATAGCGCTCAGGAGGGTCTTCCGCAAGAGCTGGTGGGGAACAATAAATATTGATCTTTTTGCCAATGCGGGGCAAACTTACGGCCCGTCCTGGGAAAGGCTCGACAGCGCCTGGGAGACCGGTATCTCCCTGTCCTTGCCGGGCAGGTTCTTCAGCGGGAGATTGCTGGTCATTTATGACGACAGGTCCGAGTGGACCTTCGGTTTTACCATTGGCAGGCCATTGTGGGACAGCGACCCCCTTCCCTGATCCTGATGGTGTACTGAAGCAAAAAGGAAATTCCTTGCCCCTTCTCATGTTTATGCCTACAATGTGCGGTATATTTGAACAAATATAAGCAATATGCATCTGGATGAGGAGGAAAAAAGATATGGCACGCAACATTGCTTCGAGGGAAAAGGATTATTCCCAGTGGTATCTCGACGTGATCAAGGCGGCAGAACTGGCCGATTATGCGCCGGTCAGGGGATGTATGATCATTCGACCGGATGGATACGCCCTCTGGGAATCGATCCAGAAACATTTTGACGAGGCCTTCAAGGACACCGGCCACGTCAATGCCTATTTTCCGCTTCTCATCCCGATCTCTTTCCTTGAAAAGGAGGCGGAGCATGTAGAAGGCTTCGCGCCGGAGTGTGCCGTGGTGACTCATGCCGGAGGCGAGGAACTTGAAGAACCCCTTGTCATCCGCCCCACCTCCGAAACGGTGATCGGCCACATGTACAGCAAGTGGGTCCAGTCATGGAGAGACCTGCCGATACTTATCAACCAGTGGTGCAACGTAATGCGCTGGGAGAAGAGGTCCAGGCTTTTCCTGAGGACTTCCGAGTTCCTCTGGCAGGAGGGGCATACGGCCCATGCCACCAGGGAGGAAGCGGTGGAAGAGACCCTGAAGATGCTGGATATCTACAGGGATATCATGGAAAACATCCTGGCCCTCCCCGTCCTTGCGGGGGAGAAATCGGAAGGGGAGCGCTTTCCCGGAGCCGATAACACCTATGCCTGCGAGACAATGATGAGCGACCGGAAGGCATTGCAGGCAGGGACCAGCCACTTTCTCGGTCAGAACTTTGCCAAAGCTTTCGACATATCCTTCCAGAACAGGGATGGTGAACTGGAGCACGCCTGGACTACCAGTTGGGGTGTATCTACGCGGCTGATAGGGGCTATTGTGATGACCCACTCCGACGACGACGGTCTTGTCATCCCGCCGAGGGTCGCCCCTGTCAAGGTAGTGGTACTTCCGATTAGCCCCGACCGGGATCTTGTCGACAGCAAACTGATGCCAAAATCCAGCGAGATCGCTGAAACCCTAAATGCTATCCTGGGGAAAAGGTCCGTAAAAGTGGATACCCGTTTCCACATGAGGCCGGGAGACCGATTCTTCGCCAACATCCAGAAGGGGATCCCCCTTCGTCTGGAACTGGGCGAGAAGGAATACCAGAGGGAGGTTTTCCAGGCTGTGCGGAGGGACAACGGAGAACGCTTCGACATTCCCTGGGATCAGGCAGCAGTGAAAGTTCCCGAGATCCTCGAGGACATACAGCATAACCTCTATAACAGGGCCCTTGAGTTCAGGAAACAGAACACTTTCAAAGCAGGCAATTTCGAGGAATTCAAGGATATCTTTGCGGGAAAGGGCGGTTTCGTGGAGGCCTTCTTTGCCGGAGGCAAGGAGGAGGAGAAACTTATCAAGGAGGAGACCGGTGCCACTGTAAGGTGTTTCCCCCTCGAAAGGGAAGAGACGGGTACATGCTTCTTTACAGGCAAACCCGGGGCAAAGCTGGCTGTATTCGCGAAATCCTACTGATGTAATATCCCTTTTGATTTTCAAGGGGTCCTCCCCCTCCCGGGAAGGGCCCCTTTGTCATATACTAATGCAGGGGAAGTCCCTTCCTGCTTAGGATGGGATGAACACTTCCCAGACTGGGAGGAGAGAGCATGGTATCCGAGCGAACCGTCGGCCATACGGTCATCCGGCTCCGCAAGGGGGATATCACGAGTTTTGAGGGGGACGCCATAGTCAATGCGGCCAATTCAGGTCTCTGGATGGGATCCGGTGTAGCCGGTGCTATCAAAAGGTTTGGGGGAGAGAGCATAGAACGGGAAGCCATGGGGAAAGCACCCATAGAACCGGGAGAAGCGGTAGTTACAGATGCCGGGGCCTTGAAAGCCAGGTACGTCATCCATGCTGCTGTAATGGGTGATGACCTTGCCACAAGCGAAGCACTTATAAAGGCTGCCACCCAGAACAGCCTCTACAAGTGCGACGAACTCAACATCCAGACCGTCGCATTCCCGGCCCTGGGGACCGGGGTAGGAAGGTTCCCGGTCGACAAATGTGCTCACGCCATGATCGACGAGGTCTATCTATATCTCCAGGAGGAGACCGACTCTTGCCTGAAAGAAGTGGTGTTTTACCTCTTCGGGGAGGAAACCTACCAATCCTTCAGCAAGGCGCTGGAGAAGAGGGGCCAGGGAAGGGGCAGTCACTAGTGACTCGTAACCCGTAAATACTGATAAACAAGGCGACAGGAGTCAGACGTCAGGAACCCCGTAAGACGTAAGACGTAAGACGTGAGATGTTAGAGGGAAAAGCAGGATCCGTGGACCGTGGATCCAAAGCTCAAATACAGATCTCTCACGCCTTGCGTGGATTCGGGATAACAAACAAAAAAGCCGGAGGCGATCATCGCCCCGGCTTTGTATATTCATCCTGAAGTTACATGTACCATGCCTTGCGGGTTTTCCTTTCACCGTTGACTGTTTACCGCTTTCAGGACTTCGGTTTTTTCGATTCCCGATTCACAAGGTGCCCCAAGCGCAGCGACAGGGTGCGATTCACGACTCACGGCTCCTGAAAATAACTCCTGAAAATAAGTCCTGAAAATAAGTCCTTGACTTCTTTGGGAAGGCTCGTTATTATACCCCTTGCGCGCCGTGGAAGGCGAAGCCTCGAGCGGCGTTTTTTCATGCACCTTGACAAAGGTATAT
>DFZC01000055.1 GCA_002383685.1 Synergistaceae bacterium UBA4066
AATTGCCTTCATGTCTATCACTCCCTTCAGGAGGATACATCTGGTCTTTACATGTTCATTTTAACAAAACAGTCTCCCTTGGGTCCGACTTCAGGCAAGAGTTATAATAATCCCGGAAATGCAGTGTTGAACAAGAGGTGAGATCATGAAATACGACGTGGTGATCGTAGGGGCAGGACCCTCGGGTCTTTTCGCGGCCCGTGAACTGGCCGCAGGCGGGAAAAAAGTCGCCATCATAGACAAGGGCAAGGAGATCAGCAACCGCAGCTGTCCCCTCAAGGAGGGCAGAAGCAGTGTTTGTGTCCACTGCAAGCCCTGCAATGTCATCTGCGGCTGGGGAGGCGCGGGCTCCTACAGCGACGGCAAGCTGACCCTTACGCCCGAGTTCGGCGGCAACCTGGAGCAGTACATAGGCCGCAAAGAGCTTATGGAACTGATCTCTTCCGTAGATGCCACCTTCGTCAGGCACGGCGCCAGCAGGGAGGTTTTTTCACCAGACCCCGGGTTCGCGAGGGACATAGCCATCAGGGCAAGCACCGCTGGCTTGAGGATCATCCCTGCCTCCATCAGGCATATGGGGACCGACCGGTCCAAAGAGATCCTGCAGAGCATGTACCTGGAGATATCCGCGTCCTGCGACGTGATGATGGAGACCGTGGTGGACTCCGTCATCACCAGGGACGGAAGGGCGGCAGGGGTGAGACTTGCCGACGGAACGGTCATTGAGTCCGAAGCGGTGCTGCTCGCCCCCGGTCGGGAGGGTTCCTTCTGGATGGAGAAGACAGTCAGTACCCTGGGACTGAAGATCAAGTCCCTTCCGGTGGATATCGGGGTTCGTGTGGAGATACCCGCAGGGATCGCTGAAGCCGTTACTGATCAGTTCTACGAGGTCAAGGCGATCCTGGACACCCCGACCTTCGACGATCAGGTCAGGACCTTCTGCATGTGCCCCCACGGAGAGGTCACCACCGAATACCTGGCCCAGCACGACATTCTCACCGTCAATGGGCACAGCAACCGCGACGGCAACGGCCGCACGGGCAACACGAACTTCGCCATCCTTGTTTCCACGGATTTCACCGAACCCTTCAAGGATCCCAACGGCTACGGGAGCCACATTGCCAGGCTGGCCAACATGCTCGGCGGAGGGGTGCTGGTGCAGCGCCTGGGCGACCTCAAGCACGGCAGGAGGTCCACGCCCAGCCGTATATCCAGGGGTCTGGTGGAGCCTACCCTTAAAACGGCAGAGCCGGGGGACCTGTCCTTCGTCCTTCCCTACAGGCACCTGAAGGGGATCCTGGAGATGATACAGGCCCTGGACGTGATCATGCCGGGGATCAACGGAAAGCACACCCTGCTCTACGGAGTGGAGGTCAAGTTCTACAGCCTGAAGCTCGCCCTAGACCAGAACCTTATGACCAGCGTTCCGGGTCTCTTCGCGTCCGGAGACGGGGCGGGAGTCACCAGGGGGGTGATCCAGGCCTCCGCAAGCGGCATCGTAGCGGCGAGGGGGATATTGAAGAGCGTAACTCGTAACTCGTGACTCGTAACTTGTGACTCGTGACTTGGAAACCGAAAGGGCAAAGGCAAAAAGTGCGTCAACGGTGAACGGGAAGAACTTGAACAAAGCGGTAGATTTACGCATTTGGGAGGTTGAATGATGGAAACCATAGGTCTTATTGGTGGGCTGACCTGGGAGTCGACCATCGAGTACTACAGGATAATCAACGAGGAGGTCGCCCGGAGGTTGGGGGGCGTGCACTCCGCCCGGATCCTGATGCACAGCTTCGACTTCCAGGACATCGACACTCCCATGCTGGCAGGCCGCTGGGAAGAAATAGGGGCCAGGGTGGCCGAGGCGGCCCTGGCCCTGGAGCGCCAGGGCGCGGATTTCCTTCTTATATGTTCAAATACCATCCATAAGGTTGCAGGCTACGCGACGGAGGCGGTGTCGATACCCCTGCTTCACCTGGTGGACGTGACGGCCTCTGCCGTAAAGGCCCGGGGTTTCAGCAGAGTGGGCCTGCTGGGCACCATATTCACCATGGAACAGGATTTCTACAAGGGCCGACTTGCCGACCCTCACGGCCTGGAGGTCCTCATACCGGAAAAAGATGACAGGGACTTTGTCAACAGGGTGATAAACGATGAACTGACCTTCGGTGAGATAAAGGAGGCCTCCCGGGCACGTTTCGTGGAGATAATTGACGGTCTTGCATCCCGGGGTGCCCAGGGTGTTGTCCTAGGCTGCACCGAGATACCCCTCCTTATACGCCAGGAGCACACTCCAGTACCTATCTTCGACACCACCCGCCTGCACTCACTGGCAGCCGTGGAAGAGGCCTTGAAAGAATAACCAGCGTGCAGAAAAACTCAGCATCAAAAAGGTTTAAAGCGAAAACGGGAGACAGCAAAACCAGAAACAGCAGGGGGGCGGCGGGAGCCGCCCCCCTGTCAAATAGGTGCCGGGGGCCAAAGCGGCCAAAGGCGCAAAAAATCAGAGGAATAAGTTCATAATCCGGGATATTTCCCAAAAGTCGGCAAAGAATACTAACTATTCCTGACCAAGAAATTTGACCTTTACTGACGAAAATTGCTATTCTCTCCCCGAAGACAATTGACAAGGAGGGGGTTTGCATGAGACAGATGATTCCTTTCGGGACCGGGAGAAGCAACATATTTGATGAGATGGACGATATTTTCAGGGGTTTTTCGGATGCAATCAAACCTATGACCCGTCGGTACGTGCCCGTCGACATGTACGAAGAGAACGATGAAGTAGTTGTCAACATCGATGCCCCGGGTTTCGATCCTTCCCAGATCGAGATCAAGACGTTCTCCGACAGGGTGAACGTCAGGTCGAAAGAAGAGGAAAAGAGCGAAAGCGAAGAGGATGGGCGGACCTGGTACATGCGCAGGGCCGGCAGGTCTATCAACCTTTGTGTAACCCTTCCCACCGAGGTCGACCCCGAAAGGGCCCAGGCCAGTTTCAAGAACGGCGTAGTAAGCGTCCGTATGCCCAAGAGCCGGGCTGTTCAGGGCAAGGTCCTGGAGCTCAGGCAGGAGTAACATAGTCTGGTGTCCTGAGAACAGGTCCATAGTGTAGAATTTTCGAGGCGGCGGCATGTCTGCCGCCTCTTTTTTTAGTGACGCGGTATCATCAGTTGTTGCCCATGAGCATGATCAGGGAGGTTTTATCATGGCAAAAAAGGGATCCTTCAAGTTTCAGGCAGAGGCTAAGCAGCTTCTCGATCTTATGATCCACTCCGTATATTCCAATCCTGACGTCTTCCTCAGGGAGCTTGTGTCCAACGCCTCGGATGCGCTTGACAAGCTCCGGTTCGAAGCGCTCACGAACGAATCTCTATCTCCCCTGTCCGAAGATCTGCACATCCTCATCGAGACCGATCCGGAAGCCCGGACACTGACCGTGTCTGACAACGGCATTGGCATGAACCGGTCGGAACTGGCGGATTTTATCGGGACCATAGCCCGCTCCGGGACGAAGGAATATCTCAGGACCCTCCAGGATAAGGGTTCTGACTCGCTGCCGGAGGAGCTGATAGGGCAGTTCGGCATCGGATTCTACTCCTCCTTCATGGTGGCTGAAAAGGTCGTTATGTTGACCTGCCGGGCCGGGGAGGACAAAGTCTGGAGATGGGAGTCGCCAGGTGACGGCACCTACACCCTGGAGGAGAGTGAAGGGATCACCCGTGGTACGGCTATAACGCTTCACCTGAAACCGGTCGAAAAAGAAGGGCCGGGAAAAGATTATTCGGATCCTTCGGTCATCAGGGAGATAGTGCGCCGATACTCTGATTTTGTGGCCTGGCCGATCCGGATGGATGGCGGCGACGGTACCATGGAGACCCTCAATTCAATGAAGGCCCTGTGGACCAGGCCCGAGGAAGAGGTTACGGAAGAGGAGTTCGAGGAGTTCTACCGTCACATTACCCACGACTGGAACAAACCTGCAAGGAGGATCTCCTTCAGGGCCGAGGGCGGCATGGAATTCAAGGCACTGCTCTACATACCCTCGAAAGCCCCCCTTGATATCTTCATCAGGGACCTCCCCAGGGGGATACAACTCTATATTCGCCGCGTATTCATCATGGAGGACTGCAGGGAGTTGATCCCAGAATACCTGCGCTTCCTGAGGGGCCTTGTCGATTCCGAGGATCTGCCTCTCAACATTTCAAGGGAGATGCTCCAGGAGAGCAGGCAGGTTGAGACTATCAGGCGGAGCCTTGCCAGGAAAGTCCTCGACAGTCTTTCCTCCATGCTGAAGGATAACAGGGAATCTTACGTCTCTTTCTGGAATGAATTCGGGAAAGTGCTCAAAGAGGGGATCTTTTCTGACAGCAGGAACCGGGACAGGATCCTCGATGTCGCGCTTTTCGAGACTACCAGGTCGGAAGGCCCGGTGACCCTGGACGATTACATCGCCCGGATGCCCGAAGGGCAGGAGGCGATCTATTACGTTACCGCGCCCAGCCTTACCGTTGGTAAAAATGTCCCTCACCTGGAGGCATTTGCCGGCAAGGGTTACGAAGTCATTGTCCTTGCTGATCCCGTGGATGAGTTATGGGCCCCGGTGGTGTCCGAATACAAGGGGAAAAAGTTCTCTTCGGTTTCAAAAGGGGTTGTCGAGACAGCTCCGGAGGGATCCGACGGGGAGAATACCGGGGCCCCCCGGGAAGGCCTGGAAGGTTTTCTGAAAGGGCTGCAAGGGGCGCTCTCCGGGGAGGTCAAAGAAGTGAGGGTCTCGGGGCGTCTCAAGACATCACCGTCATGCCTGGTCGGGGAGGAATTCGACCTTTCCCCCCAGATGGAGGCACTGCTCAGGGCTGCTGGCCAGGATGTTCCAAAGGTGCTGAGGAACCTGGAGGTCAACCTGTCCCACCCGCTGGTGGATAAGGTCAAAAAGATATACGAGAGTGACCCCTCGGATCCCGGCTTCGAGAAGTTTGCCAGGATCCTTTACGGCCTGGCGGCGCTTTCGGAAGGCGGAAAGCTGGATGACCCGGCAGCCTTCAGCCGCGAGGTCGCGGAACTGCTTGCCAAGCCGGTATAATCTAACTGTTATGGGGCACAGGACTGGGAATATCACTTCTCGAGGGGGTGGACTCCGTGTCCAGGGCGTTTGTAGATGAGGACAGCGAAGCCCGTCTGAACCGCGAGAAACTTGAACATGAGAGAAAACTCCGCGATTGGCTGGCGATCCAGGAAAAGAAGGTCGCTTTCCTGGAGTCGGACCCCAAGGCTGGTGAGATGGACCAGGAGCTGAGGGGACAGTGGCTTCGCGAGACCCGCGAGGATATCGAGCGGACTCGCCTGCTGCTGGATGAAATGTCATCCCCGGAGCATAAAAGCCCTAAAGATGAAGGTCCCGCCTGATGCTCATTATTGTGCGCCTGATCAGGTTCATATTTCCCATGGTGGTAGCGTTCTTCATTTTCAGGGCCCTCTCGGGGCTGTTCTACAGCTGGATGGCCCAGGGGAGGCGCTACGATGAGGGGAGCAGGCGCACATCCTCCCCGCCTCCCGGGGGAAGGACCTTTGCGGGGCCCTACGAGGTACTGGGCTGTTCTCCCAGGGATAGCGACGAAAAGATAAAGAAGGCCTACCGGAAGCTGGTAGCCAAATACCACCCCGACAAATTCATCGGCCTCGATCTGGACAAGGAATTTATAGATCTTGCCGCTAAAAGGTTCCAGGAGATCCAGGAGGCTTACGAGAAGATCCGGCGTGAGAGAGGCTTTTCCTGATCGTCAAGTGATCGTCTACAGGTCCTGGCCCACGTGAGAGGAGAGATGAGAGGATGAGGAACAGGATACTTATAGCCCTTGTGGTCATTGCGGTGGCTGCTTTCGCGGGTTACAGGATGATGGGCTCTTCAGCGGGGGAGGGTCTGAGGATGACCCCGGAAGCCCAGGCGGAAATAGCCAGTTTGGGCAACGAGGTAACTCTTGCCCCTGAGGTTCTTTCGAGCGGCTGAGCGAACGTGGTCGTTGCCACGGTTCGTGGCGGAGCGCCGGATTCTACGGTAAATTTCAGGCTCGTTGAGGGGAACGGGGTTCTGTTGTGGGTCGACCGTTCGCTGCGTTTCAGGGGCAATGGGATAGACCTTGATGTAGGTTACGCGGGTGAGAGGATGGTTGTCTACGCTATCAATTTCACACCTGGATTGTGATGTTTCGGGAGTGAGCCTATGCCGAAAAAAAAGAAAATATCCGTCGACGGGAGTGCAGAAAGGGTTTTCAACCCTGTTCTCGGGGATCTTTTGAAAGAGAGCGGTCTCGTAGACCCCGATACCGGTTCTGGGACAAAGGTCCTGAAAACCACCTGGGATGGCATTGCTCCCGAGGTTTCGGCCGGGGACCTCGCAAAGGCAGGCAAGATAGTTCTCAGGGTCCAGCGAAAAGGGAGAGGCGGCAAGACCGTAACTGTCCTCTCGTCCCCTGGCGGGGGGATCGCCACAGCCATGCTCGAGCCTCTTGCAAGGGATATACGTAAAGCCCTGGGCTGTGGCGCAAGGGTTGAGGAGGATGCAGTGATCCTGCAGGGGGACAACTCAGAAATAGATGACCTTAAGGTGTCAGACCTAC
>DFZC01000006.1 GCA_002383685.1 Synergistaceae bacterium UBA4066
GCCGGCCCCGCTGCTGATGCTTCGCCAGGAAAAACCAAGAGCATCTGCGTGATCCTGAAGTATCCTGCGGATCTCTTCATCCATTTCCACAGGGTCTACCTGGAGAAGTTGTTCCAACGAGAAGGTTGTTCCATCGACCCTGGATGTTTTCTCGAGATTTTCAATTATCCGATTTTTGACCGCTGTTATTGAGGAAACATTCAGAGACCTGGTATCCACGGTGAATTCAACTTCGCCGGGGACGATGTTGGGAGCCCCTGGCCTGACGGTAAGGGTTCCTACTGTTGCGACCGTGCCGTTACCCTGTTCGATAGCAAGAAGAGGAATCTCCGAGATCACTGCCGCTGCGGTCTTAAGTGCGTCGCGCCTCATGTCCATGGGGGTCGTCCCGGCATGGTCGGGGCGCCCTTGAATGTTCACCCGCATGAGATCTGTCCCGACGATGCTGGAGACAATGCCAAGTTCGACGCCCTCCTTTTCCAGCACCGGACCCTGCTCAATATGAAGTTCAAGAAAGACGCGAATTTCCCCCGGTTTTCTTCGGGCTTCGACGATCCTTGAGGGGTCGAAACCGAAGGAGGACATGGCTTCCGCGATGCTGATGCCGTCCTCATCCTTGTGCCGTTCCAGCTCTTCCAGGGTCAGACCCAGGGCCATGGCCCGGCTGGCAAGGACCCCGGATTTGAACCGCCCGCCTTCCTCTTCGATCATCGCGATCATCTCGATGGGATGAGCGGTCCGGATATTGTTCTCTTCCAGGCAGCGGAGGATCTCCAGTGCGGCGATCACGCCGGCCTGGCCGTCGAAAATGCCCCCGTTCCTGACCGAGTCGAAATGTGAACCTATCATGATCGGGGGCAGTGAAGGGTCGGTGCCTTCCCTTCTCCCGATCAGGCTGGCGGCAGCATCTTCGAAAACCTCGACATTCAGCTGTCTCAGTTGTCCGGCCAGGTAATCCCGGGCTCCCCGGTCTTCGGGAGTAAGAGAAAAGCGGGTAAGCCCCTTCCCGGAAGTCGAATTAAAGCGGGCAAGATCTTCAAGGTTTTTCCTTATCCTGAAAAGTTTTGTCTTCACGGCGGATCTCCTCCCTTGCGATCGGGGTCCGAATTTTTCTTCTCAAAAAAGTTCTGGCCTTCGATCACGGATCGTTAGCCTCTGCTTCCCTCCCCTTTAGAGATCCCACAATACGAAATGACAGGCTTCTGCATTGATCCAGGAAAATGCCGTAAGGCCGACGGGCAAGAGAGAAGATCAGCGACATGAATACCGAGGATATCGCTATCTGCTTCCACGTGGCTCCGGCAAAGAGCAGCACTATCACGTAAAGGGGTACCTGGAAGATGACAAAGGCCAGTGTGTCGCCAAGGATCATCTTCAAAGGGCTGGATCTGTCTATACTGAGTAAGACAAAAAGCCTGTCACGGAACCATCCGTAGGGTCTTCCGGTGACCAGGTTGACAGGTATGGCCGCCAGTCTCGCCTGGATGGACTGGAAGACCGTAAGCCCGGCTATGAATATCTCAATGGTCATGCACAAGACGGTAGAGAATATGATCATGGCCGTAATGTCGGCCACAGCCAGGATCAATTTTTCTTGCCTGTTGCCTGTCCTTTCCGGGTTCCCTTCCAAGATCATTCCCCTGCCTGCCCCTTTAAAGGATGTTCATTTTACGGGCCATAGTCAGGGCTCTCTCCTCGAGATCGGGGCCCTCCAGTTCAGCTACCACATCCTTCAGCAAAAGGGGGATATCCAGTCCCTGGGGGCATTTACTGACGCATTTGCCGCATTCTACGCACTGGGAGGCATAGTTGGTCTCACCCTTGCGGGTGATGCCGCTCATCTTCACCACGTAGGAGGCCTTGGCTTCCTCGACATTGCCAAACAGGTGCATCTTGTTGAACACTTCAAACGCCCCGGGGATGTTGACTTCGGCCGGGCAGGGCATGCAGTAGCCGCAGCCGGAACAGTTGACCTTCATGATCTCCCTGTACTTGTCCGCTGCGCGTTCCACAAGGGCTTTCTCATCCGCCGTCAGGGAGTTGGGAAGAGCCTCGCCGGCAATCCTGAGGTTCTCCTCGATGTGGGACTCCTCGTTCATGCCCGACAGGAGCAATACGACCTCGGGATGATCCCAGACCCAGCGAAGGGCCCATTCCACTGGGGTTCTCTTGACCGGGGCTTCTTCCCATATGGCCGCCACGGGCGGAGGAGCTTCGGGAAGGCCCAGGTTTCCTCCGCGTAGGGGCTCCATGACGAATACTCCCAGTCCCTTCGAGGCTGCGTACTTCATTCCCATAGTTCCGGCCTGGTTCTCCTCGTCCAGGTAGTTGTACTGGATCAGGCAGAATTCCCAACCATAGGAATCCACGATGGGAGCGAAATCCGCCGGAAGCCCGTGAAAGGAAAACCCGGCATTCACTATCTTGCCGTCGGACTTGGCGGCATCAAGGAAATCCCTGGCTCCCAGTGCATCAACACAATCCCATAGGGGGCCGGTAAGGGTGTGCATCAGGTAATAATCTATGTGGTCCGTCTGGAGTTTTTCCAATTGGGTGTTGAGGAACCTGTCCATGTCCTGGCGGGACTTCATCAGGTAGGAGGGGAGTTTGGTAGCCAGTTTAACCCTTTCCCTGTACCCGTCCTTCAATGCCCTTCCGAGAAAGTTCTCACTCTCACCCCCGTGGTAGGTCCAGGCCGTGTCGATATAATTGACGCCACTGTCGATTGCGAAGCGGATCTGTGCGGCGGCCCGATCCTCGTCTATGCGGCCGTCTTTAACCGGAAGCCTCATGCACCCGAACCCCAGAATGGACAACTCGTCGCCGTTCCCTGGGACTTTTCGATAAAACATTTCAGGGTCACCTCCTCTTCAAAATAGTCAAATTATTGTTAGCCAAAAGGGCAATAAGGGATCATCAAGTGTGGGATCTACCAGGTTTTCCGGACTCGTCGGCCGAAAATTCAAATTCGGCAGGGGTGGCTGATCCTGTGACAGCGAGAGTGTTGTTGTTTGCCTGATCTTCAAGGATTTTTCGGAGACTATCCAGGATATGCTTTTCCATAAGTTCTCTTGTTCCTTTAGGATCCTTGTTCTTTATCCGTTCCAGTATTTTTTCGTGTTCCCTGGCGAATTTTCGTAGTTCATCAGAAGGCCATTTCTTGAATTTCCTCCTTTGGCTTGATATCTCAGCCCTGATGGAGTTGTAAAGCTGTATAAGGAGATTATTCCCTGACATTTTAACGATAGCATCGTGAAACTTTGCATGGATATCGACATTAGGTTCGGACAACCCGATCTCCTCTTTCAGGATGGCCTCCAGCTCGAGGAGGTTTTCTTTTTTTGCCCTTTCGGCAGCCCAGTAGGCCGCTTGGGCTTCGATAAGAAGACGGACCTCCATAAGTTCAATGAGAGAGGATTTACCAGATATAAGCCTTAAAAGTTCCGTGTTGTGGATCTTTCTCAGGGCATCGGAGGAAAGAAAAGTACCATGTCCGGGTCGCGGTTCGACGATCCCGAAAAAAGTAAGGGATTTCATAACCTCCCTCAGACAGTTCCGGCTTACCTGGAATTCTGAGGCCAGGGATCCTTCTCCGGGCATTCGGCTGCCAGGCTCCCAGTAGCCTTTCTCTATCGCAGACAAGAGCTGTTGCAGGACCGATTCATACAGGGTCGATCGGGTAACGGGTTTGATCATTTCCCCACCTCTTTCTGTTTAATGTTGGATTGTCCTTCGAAGGGCAGGACAATCCCCCAGAAAAGTCAACCAATTTTCTATTCCCAGTTTAAATGAAGAATTATCAATAATTCAAAATGAAAATATTAGTTCGTTTTGGTCAGTACCTTTGTTGTATTGACATCAGAATGTTCTCTTGATATTTTATCCTAGTAATGTAGATTATCCTACAGTAGGACAAATACGTTTTCAAGATTGTAAATATTGGTACTTTGCTTTCATTTTGATTCAGGATCAATAAGGGAGGGAGAACATGTCTGTCAAATCCGCCGCCCGGTTGTTTTGGTCATTTCTGTACCATATCCAGGGATTTGTACTTTTTCTGCTTATGCTCGGGGTAACGGTTCTTGTTTTTGTTCAGGTCATCATGCGGTATGTGCTTCATGCCCCGCTGATGGGTATTGAGGAATTGACACTCTTCCCGGCCATTTGGCTGTACCTTCTTGGAGGGGCCAATGCCTCCATGGAACGGAGCCATATTCAATGCAACGTGATCAACGTCTATATCAGCAATCCGGTGACCCTTCGCATCCTGGATATAACCAAATCCCTGATATCACTTGGGGTATGTCTCTGGCTCACGTACTGGGCGTTTGAATACCTGCAGTATTCAATAAGAGTCTGGAAGTTGAGCAACCTTCTTTACATCCCCCTGTTCTTTGGAGAAAGCGCCCTGTTCGTATGCCTTTTCCTGATGGCGGCCTATACAGTTGTGGAACTGGCAGACAACTTCCTTGGTCTGAAGGCTGTTCTTGATGAAAAGGGAGGGAAATAGCCATGGAATTGACCACAGTGATCCTTCTTGATGTCGCGGTTCTTGTTATTCTGCTTATACTTAGTGTCCCTCTCCCTTTCTGTTTTGGAGGAGCCCTTCTTTTCCTGAGTATTTTCGGCAATGTCTCCATGGCCAGTATGATGATGTGGGGATTCAACCAGATGATCAACATGGTCCTGTTGGCCAGTCCTCTTTTCATCTTTGCTGGCGTTCTTATGGCTAACAGCGGTATAGCCGATAAACTTCTGGATTTCGTCGACCTTTTTGTCGGGCGTATTCGCGGTGGTATAGGTGTGGTATGCACAGTTACATGTGCGATCATAGGAGCCATTTCGGGAAGCGGCTTCACAGGCGTAGCTGCGACAGGTCCTATCATGATCCCCCGTATGGTGGCCCAGGGATACCCGAGGGGTTATGCCACTGCACTGGTGACGGTCTCTTCGATCCTGGGGCTTCTGATACCTCCAAGCGTAATAATGATCATTTACGGCTGGATCACGGAAACATCTATCCTGGCCTGTTTCCTGGCAACGGTAGGTCCGGGGATCCTGATAACCTTGTCTTTTTCGGTTATTAACCTGGTCTGGGCCAAGAAGATGCCCAATATCATCCTCGAGGATCCTGTGGTCCTTAAGCAGAAGAGAAAGAGAATGCCAAGCCGTTTTCTAAAAGCGATCCCGGCCCTTTCAGTTCCTTTCGTTATCCTGGGCGGTATTTACGGGGGAGTTTTTACACCTACCGAAGCGGCAGCTGTGGCAGCGATCCTGGCGCTTCCAATAGGTTTTCTGATCTATAAGGGCCTTACCATAAAGAACTTCATACCCGTAGTGAGGGAATCGGCAACATCAGTTGGCGCAATTATGACCATGATAATCTTTACCCTGATCCTAAGTCAGACCTTCGTTATGCTCAGGGTCCCCCAGATGCTGGTCCAGGTAGTATTCCGCCTTACGGAAAATTACTTCCTCATATTGATACTGATCAACATTTTCCTGTTTTTCGTGGGGATGATCGTTAACGACGTGACAGGAATAATCCTGCTGGCCCCATTACTTCTTCCCCTTGTCCAACAGATGGGGATGGACCCCGTGCAGCTTGCAGCGATCATGGGCACGAACCTTGCCATGGGGGGTGTGACACCTCCCTATGCCAGCATTCTTTACCTGGGGATGAGAGTGGGAAAATGCGAGTTCACGGATATCCTCAAGCCAACCATGGTCTTCCTGCTTTTGGGCTATGTCCCCATCGTATTCCTGACGACCTATTGGCCCCCTCTTTCCATGTGGCTGCCGACTGTACTTGGTTACGTGAAATGAAGATATCAGGCAGGTACAAGAATCTGTAAATTTGAAGGAGCGTGATGGTATGAAACCGGTAGTTGCGGTCCTTGGAGCCGGTAACGGGGGTCAGGCCCTGGCGGGTCATCTGGCGATAAATGATTACAGGGTAAGACTGTTCGAGCACCCCGATTTCGGAGAGAAGATCCCCATCATTGAGAGCAAGGGCGGGATAGAACTTAGAGGCAGCCTGAAAGGCTTCGGCAGGATCGAAAAGGCCACAGTGAATGCTGAAGAGGCCCTTGCGGGAGCGGAGATAGTTTATGTCGTCGCGCCGTCCTTCGCACAAAAGCCCATTATTGATCTTGCGGGGCCTCACTTTGGTGAAGGGATGAAAGTGATATTCATACCAGGGAACTTCGGCTCTCTGGAGGCAGCGAAATGGCTGGATGCGGGAAAGGCAAAAGGGGTTCTTCTTGGGGAGACTAATACGCTTCCCTACGCGTGCAGGCAGGTGGAGCCCGGTATTGTGGATGTTTGGGGGGTCAAGACAAAGGTCCTGATGGCAGCGTTGCCGTCGAAAAGGAACAAAGAACTTGTTCAGGCTGTGAGCGACATGTTTCCTACAGCGATCGTCGATGCATCCAATGTTCTGGAAACGGGTCTTTCCAACCTGAATATGGTGGTCCACTGTCCGACCATGATCCTCAACACGGGGAGGATCGAATCCGAGAAGGGTAATTTTCGTTTTTACACTGATGGGATGAGCCCATCGGTCTGCAAAATTTCGGAATTCGTGGACAGGGAAAGGATCTTTGTCGGGAAAGCCCTGGGACTTCAACTCCAGTCCCAGATCCAGTGGCTCAAGGAAACCTACAGTCTCAAGGGAGAGACCCTATACGATGTTCTTCAGAGCAGCAATGTCTACGGAGGGCATGGTGCTGACGCACCAAAAACTTTGTCCCACCGGTACCTCACAGAAGACGTTCCTTTTCTTCTTGTGCCGGTAGCCTCTTTCGGCCGGGCCCTCGGAGTACCTTGCCCTGTTATCGAGAGCATTATTCTTCTGGCCGGAAAGATCAACGACAGGGATTTCTTTTCCGAAGGCCGGACGATAGAAAGAATGGGATTTTCCTCCGTAAGGAACGGAGACGTTGCAGTGAGATTGACGGAAGGTTTCTAGCGGGAGAGGGGAAGAAGGATGGCCGGGTTTAGCGAACCGGGAAGCATTTTCGATATCCTGGGTCCGATAATGACAGGGCCCTCAAGCTCTCATACCGCCGGAGCTGTCCGGATAGGGCAAATGGCGCGCCATATTGCCGGTGAGGGAGTTAGGAGAGCGGTAATAACCTTTTACGGCTCTCTCTCTAAGACCTACAAGGGGCATTTCACGGATTCAGGTGTTGTGGCTGGGCTGATCGGAATGGATGTTGACGATCCTTCCATAAGAGATGCCCTGGACAGGGCTGAGAAATCGGGAGTTTCGGTAAGGGTAGATCCACTGTCATCCAAAGACAAGAACCCCAACACCATAGAACTGGAGATAGAGTCCGGGGACGGGAGAATACACCGGATCGAAAGCGTGACAGTGGGCGGGGGGGAGATACTGATCTCCTCAGTCGACGGTTTTCCTGTCGAACTAAGGGGAAAGCATGACGAGATACTTGTTATCTGGGATCCGGGCACTGATGTTCCAAAGGAGTTAAGAGGCTTTTTCCCCGATGAAGAAACGGTTTCCGTGGAAGGTCCCGGGGAGTCAAGGCTCCTTGTGATAAGGCCCGTGAAGCCCCCTCGGAATCAGCTTATCAAAGCCATAGGAGATATCGAAGGTGTTACATACGTCAGGTTCCTGCCCCGCCTGTACGACTACGGCAAAGGTGATGGGCCGGCACTTTTCAAAACAGTTGAAGAAATGGTCTTTTACTGCTCCTCAAGGGGTGTCACTCTTCCATCTGCAGCCGAGGATTACGAATCTGGCCGGAGCGGTCTTGACCGGAAAGTTTTGAGGGAAAAACTGACCCGGGCATGGGCGGTGATGGATGACTCCACCAGGAAAGGAATGTCGGGAAAGAACCACATGGTAGGGGGATTGATGCCGGGAGATGACGGGAGGAAGCTCTTTGATGCCTTTACCAAGGGAATAACGCTTTCCGGATCTGTCCTTCCTCTGGCAATAGCAAGGGCTATATCCGCCATGGAGGTGAACGCCTCGATGGGGCGGGTCTGCGCCGCTCCTACGGCTGGATCATGCGGTGTCATTCCGGGTGTGCTTTCGGCTGTCATGGAGGATCGCCGCCTTACAGTGGAACAAATTCTGGACGGACTGCTTGTTGCAGGACTCTATGGAGCGCTTATTGCCCATCGGGCTCCTGTTTCCGGGGCCCTTGGCGGCTGTCAGTCCGAGATAGGTGTAGCTTCCGCAATGGCCGCCGCAGCCCTGACCCAGATCGGGGGAGGGAATGCAGAAGATACCGCTCACGCCATGGCTTTGGCTCTTAAGAGCCTGCTGGGGCTTATCTGCGATCCCGTTGCTGGTCCAGTTGAGATCCCCTGTATAAAAAGGAACGCCGTCGGGGTGGCCAACGCCTTTTCCTCTGCCGATATGGCTCTGGCAGGAATACGGAGCGTCATACCTCCGGATGAAGTGATAGATGCACTGAGGAACGTTCAGCTGCTAATGCCTGTAGAACTTCGCGGAACCATGATGGGCGGGCTGGGGATCACCGGAACTGCGAAACGCCTTAAGGTAGAGTGGTTTGCAAAATGTGGATCGTGCAAGGGATGACGCCTTTGAAATACTGCCAATCAAACACGGGAGGGGAAAAGCATGTTCAGCACTAGACTGTTAAGCCAGGAGGAAGTCAGGGAACTTATCTCCATGAAGGACGTGATCGAGGCTGTTGAGAAGACCTTCAGGGGAATGGGAGAGGAGACGGTGGTAAACCCGACCAAGGTCGGTCTGGACCTTGGTGAAACAGCCTCATTTCCTCCCTATGAAGGCTTTATGAATGCCATGCCTGCCTACGTTGGCTGGCTTGATTCCGCCGGTATCAAGTGGGCGGGGGGGTTCCTTGGAGAGCGGAAAAAGAAGGGGCTCCCGTACATTACCTCGCTGATCCTTCTTATCGATCCTAAAATAGGCAACTTTCGGGCCGTTATGGACGGCGCCCATATAACCAACCTCAGGACCGGCGCACAGACCGCAGTAGCGCTGAAGTACCTTTACCCGAAGAAGAACCTCAGGCTCGGACTTTTCGGGGCGGGTATGCAGGGGCATACCCAGACCATGGCAATATCTGAACTTTTCCACATCGACGAGGTCAGGGTCTTTGATATTTTCCCCGAGGCGAGCAGGAAATACGCCGAGGATATGAAAGACACTGTCCAGGGGAAGATAGTAATCGCGAACGATCCTGAAGAGGCCGCGGACGCCGACGTGGTCGTATGTGTTACCCAGTCAAAGGACAAGTACGTCAAGAACGCCTGGATCAAGCCCGGCGGGATACTTTTCCCCATGGGTTCATACCAGGAGTGCGAGGACGAATTTATCCTGAAAGCCGACAGGATCATTGTTGACCATGTAGGCCAGTGCCTGCACAGGGGTGCTTTGAAGGAACTGAGCGAGGCGGGAAAGATAACGGAAAAGAACATCCACGCCACTATAGGAGAGGTGGTTGCCGGTAAGAAGAAGGGCCGTGAGTCACAGTCCGAAAGGATCCTTTGCATACCTATCGGAACAGGGGCCATGGATATTGCTGTAGCTACCGTGGCCCTGAAGAGGGCTGATGAAAAAGGGATGGGCGGAAACTATGAATTTGCCTGATGCAGGGCAACCCCTGCCGGTCTCGATACTGGAGGTGAAATAGTGGGAACCTTGCTGATAACGCAGAAGGAGATAGGCGAACTTGTCTCCATGCCCGAGGTCATAGATGCAGTGGAGAGGACTTTCAGGGGTATGGGTGAAGGAACCGTGATCAACCCCACGAAACTGCATCTGGATCTGGGAGACGGAGAGAGCGGTCTTCCCTACCGTGCTGGTATGAACTCCATGCCCGCTTACGTAGGATGGCTTGAGACAGCGGGTATCAAGTTCATCGGGGGTTGGGAGGACAATCCGGGTAAGGGGTTGCCCTACATCAGCGGGATGATGCTCCTTGTCGATCCCCGTGACGGGAGGTTCCTGTCAGCCATGGACGGCACCCTTGTTACGGCTCTTCGAACAGGAGCCCAGACAGCGGTGGCCCTGAAGTACCTGATATCGGAACCTGAAGATCCGGTAATAGCGCTTTACGGTGCGGGAGCCCAGGGGAGGACACAGGCGGAGGCGATAGCGTCTTCCTTCAATGTAAAGGAATTCAGGGTTTTCGATATCCGGCAGGAAGCATCCAATGTTTTTGCTGAAGAGATGGGCCCGAAGATCGGTGTCCCGATAAGAGTGGTGGACCGTCCTGAAGAAGCCGTTGAGGGAGCACATGCCGTTGTATCGGTCACTCATGCCCGAGACAAGTTCATAAGGAATGAAATGATCGGTGAAGGTGTCACCGTGTGTCCCCTGGGTTCTTTCAGGGAGTGTGCCGATGAACTGATACTGTCCATGGACAAGATCATAGTCGACCATGTAGGTCAGACCCTGCACAGGGGGGCGCTTAAGGAGGTCAGTGAATCGGGGCGGCTGAAGGAAGAGGACCTGTACGGGACTATCGGTGAGGTAGTTGCAGGTAAGAAAAAGGGTCGCGAGAACCCCAGGGAGAGGATCCTGTGCATTCCCATAGGGACTGGAGCAATGGATGTCGCTGTTGCTGCCCTTGCGTACAGGAAGGCCATGGAGAAAGGTGTTGGATCCGAGTTTTCCTTCATCTGATCCGGGAAGAGGATTTTAGGGTCTATTGGAGGGATCAATTCACCGGCAATTGTTTCCGGCGAGAAATGCAAATCAGTCCAGCGAGAAAGGGAGGGTATCAAAATGAGAGCAAAATGGTTGGTCCTTGCGGCAGCCTTGCTGGTAGCAGTCATGGCTGCATCTGCCGGCACTGCTGTTGCGGCGCAGTACCAGTGGAAGATAGGCCATATCCGGCCCACCGGGACCGAGATCGACAGGGATGTCAACTGGCTGGTGGAAAAGATCAAGGAGGAATCTGGAGGACGCATCGTGATAGACATATTCCCGGCAAGCCAGCTGGGCGACTACACGGTGGTCCAGGAAAGGGTCTCGATGGGTGCTATCGAGATGCAGCTTGCCTGTCTTGGGACGACGGTCTCGAAGGCTCTGAACCTGCCGGCCGCGCCATACCTGGCAACCAATTACGAACAGGCCGAGAATCTCTTCAGTCCTGGCGGGGTAGTTTACGAGATCGTCGGGGAGATATTGGCGGCTAAGGAGAACATCCATCTTATCTCCGGATGGCCGGTATACTTCGGCGGGATCGGGCTATTGAAGCAAGCCCCTTCCCCCGGGGATCCCAACGTCCCCAAGAACATCAAAATACGTGTTCCTCCGATCAAATCCTTTGAATTGACCGCTGAAGCCCTTGGATACATAGCTACCCCGATACCCTGGGCGGAGACCTTCACGGCCATGCAGACCGGGATCGTCGATGGCGTGATAGGCGGAGGTGCTGAAGGTTACTATGCGAACTTCCGTGACCTGCTGAAAGAGTACCATGCTGTCAACGACCACTTTGAAATGTGGTTCTGGTACATGAACAAGGACCTCTGGAACAAACTCTCTAAAGAGGATCAGGATCTGCTGACGAAACTCGGACGTGAGCTGGAAGCAAAGAGGTGGAAGGAAGCGCCCGACGCTGAAAGGGCCAACGAACAGCGCCTTGCCAGCGTAGGCATCAATATCCTCCACTTCTCCCAGGAAGAGCTCGACGCGATGGTGGAGAAGGCAAAGGAGATCGTATGGCCCGGGATCAGGGGCGACATCGGTGAGGAGTATTTCGACAGGGTGATGAAGGTCCTGCAATAGCTATCGTCCTGCCGGTTTACCGTTACACCGGGCAAATAAGCAGAAGCCGGGGGGCGCAAGTCTCCCGGCTTGCTTAAATAGAGGCAGGAGACCATGAGGAACCCCGGGTTATTCTGGCCCGAAGGTATATTGAAAAGAGCATTTCAGGAACAGGAAGATCTCAGGAGACACGGGAGTGGATATCATGGTTGACGGAAAAAATTCTGAAAAAGAAAGAAAAGAAGGGGCCATCATTTCAGAAGGACCGTTTAAACTCCGCAAGGTCTTTGTCGAAGATGTGCGTTTTGGTGAAGTGACCGGTATCAAAGGGAAAACACTCTTCCTGAACCGTGACGAGATCTGCAGGGAATTGCTACAGGACAAACACCTGCGCTCAGTAGATATAAGTATCGCAAGACCAGGTGAGAGCAAAAGAATAGTCCCGGTCAAAGATATCATCGCTCCAGCGGCAAAGATCGACGGGCCCGGCAGCGTCTTCCCGGGATGCATAGGGATACCGCCAAGGACGATAGCCGGCAGGGGAACTACGGCCATTCTTGAAGGGGTCGCTATCGTAACTTCCGGCAGACTGGTCAACTTCCAGGAAGGCCTGATAGACATGTCAGGACCCGGTGCTGAATATTCTGTTTTCTCAGGTTTGATCAACATAGTCCTGGTAATGGACCCAGTTGAAGGTCTCGGAAAGCACGACCATGAAAAGGCCGTCAGGGAAGCTGGAATAAAGGCTGCTTCGCTGATCGGCAAAGCCGCTGAAGGTTCGGAATGTTACAAGGAAACGATTTACAAAAATGAGACCATTCCGGAGATCCACGAGAAATATACAGCCCTTCCAAAGGTGGTCTATGTACGCCAGGTCCTGGCGGAGGGGCTTCTCCACGATAACTACCTTTACGGCCTGAATGTCAGGGAGGGCGCGGTCCCTCTTTTCATGCTGCCGACAGAACTCTTTGACGGTGCGATCGTTAGCGGGAACTGCGCAGCTCCCTGTCACAAACATACAACATACCATCACCAGAAGGACCCCATCTCCGAGGACCTCCTTGCCGAACACGGAAAAACGCTGGCTTTCCTGGGTATTATCGCCCAGCCGGTGAGGACGGCCTTCTCCGAGAAAGAAAGGAATTCCTACCAGGTCCTCAAACTGGCAACAAGCCTGGGAGCCGAAGGCGCCATAATTTCCGAGGACGGGGGCGGCAATCCCGAATGCGATCTAATGCTGACTGCCAGCCTGCTGGAGCAGGCCGGCATCAGGACTGTAATAGTGACGGATGAATATGCCGGAAGCGACGGGGCTTCGCCCGGGCTTGCGGATATCTCTCCTGACGCAGATGCCGTAGTCACCAACGGTAACGGGAACGAGCGGGTGATCCTGCCCCCCATGAAGGAGATCATCGGTCATATCGAAGCCGTGGAAGTGATCACAGGGGGCCACTCCGGCAGCCTTCTGGAGGACGGGTCGGTAGCTATGGAGATCGCGGGGATAATGGGCTCCACCAATGAGCTTGGCATGGAGAACCTTTCCACAAGGGCCATTTGAGGGACGGTGCTAAGAAAATGAAAGAATACAGGGTGGTTCATTACATAAACCAGTTTTTTGCCGGTATCGGCGGCGAAGACAAGGCAGGTATCGAGCCGAGGTTTGAGGACATTCCGGTAGGTTTCGGAAAACAGATAGAGGATATTTCTGATGGGCGTCTGAGAATTGTCAGAACGATCATCTGCGGAGACAATTTTGCGGCCGAAAACCTTGATGAGTTCGAGAAAACTGTTCTACCATGGATAAAGGAAGTGGACGCGGATCTGCTTTTTGCCGGCCCGGCTTTCGCAGCCGGGCGGTACGGAGCAGCGTGCGCAACCCTGTGCGACCGTGCTGTCACCAGCCTGGGTATCACGGCGGTTTCTGGGATGCACGAGGCCAATCCAGGAGTGGATATTGCAAAAAGGACCACTTTTGTCCTTCAAACAGGGGATTCTGCAAGGAAGATAGGTACGGTGCTCCCGGAATTGGTCCGGTTCTCGCTGCGCCTTCTGGACGGTGTAGAGATAGGGAGCCCTGAGGAGGAAGGATACCATCCACGGGGAGTACGGGTAAATTTCCGCAGAGAAGAGCGGGGTTCGAAAAGGGCGGTAACAATGCTTCTGAAAAAACTGCGAGATGAGCCATTCGAGACGGAGCTTCCCATGCCGGTATATGATCTCGTGCCTCCGGCACCTCCTGTAAAAGATCTGGAGAGATCTCTCATCGCCATAGGTACGGAAGGAGGCATTGTGCCGAGGGGTAACCCGGACAGGATAGAAGCCCACAACGCCTCCAAATGGTGCATCTATTCCCTGGAAGGGCTGGACAACCTCCTGAGCGGCGATTTCGAGGTCGCTCACGGCGGTTACGACCCGGTCCCCTCCAACAATGATCCTGATAGAGTGCTTCCCCTTGACGGCATGAGACGCCTTGAAAAGGCGGGAAGGTTCCGAAAACTGCTTGAAAAGTACTTTGTCACGGTTGGCAACGTCACGGCCGTCAAATCCGCCGAGCGCTACGGGCGGGAGATGGCAGCCATGCTCCATAAAGAGGGAGTCGACGGCGTGGTCATGACGTCGACCTGAGGTACCGGAACGCGTTGCGGTGCAACGCTTACAAGAGAGATCGAAAGGTCAGGCATCCCGGCGGCCCTGATAACGGCCATTCCAAGTATTGCCCTGACGGTAGGAGCAAACCGTATAGTCCAGGGTGTAGCCATTCCCCATCCTGTGGGTTCCCCATCTGAGGACAGTTACGAGGCCGAAATGGAGATAAGGCTGGAGTTGCTGGAAAGAGCTTTAAATGCCATCTGTACTCCTCTAACAGAACAGACTGTTTTCCACAATGGAGAACGTAAGGGAGCGGCGGGGGCTGAAAAGGGATAACTCTTCACCTGACAGGATCATAATATCCAACAATCCCCTTGTGCTCGAACGTTTCAAGGGGGCTCTTCCTGTCTTTGGCGGTCCGGCGGAGGTTTTTAAAAAAGCCCTGGATCTGCTTGATCGTGGTTTGGTCCTGTCGGGACATGCCCTTTCGGGAAGCATCAGGCTAAGTGTAAATCCTTTCCGTTCTCTCGTGCTTGAGACATGCAGAGAGGTGTCGTTGGACAAAAAGGGGATCAAAGTCCTCCTGGACGCGATAGACCGGGTGGAAAAGGCGGCCAGGGAACGCCCTGTGCCGCCCGAACTGATAGAAGATTACGCTTTTATTGATCTGGATCTTCTTGAAAGCCTGCAACAACGTAAACAAGACCCGGAAAAGCTCTGACCAGATTTAAACCCCGGATCCAGGCCTTTTCTATGATCCCTTGTGGCTGGTAACACTATCGCAAAAATTTCTCAAAACCCCTACACCTTCAATTTCAACTTCCACCACGTCGCCGGCTTTCAGGGGGCCTATGCCCGCCGGGGTCCCGGTTGCTATAACGTCGCCGGGCATGAGGGTAGCGAACCGGCTGATATAGGAAATGATGCGGGGTATGGGGAAGCCCATCATGTCGGTGTTCGAGGACTGTACGACCTTCCCGTTGAGCCTGGTCTCTATTTTCCTTCCCTTTGTCTCTTTATCGGTCACGATCCAGGGTCCTATGGGGCAGAAGGTGTCGAAGCTTTTTGAGCGGGTCAGGTGGGCGTCTTTCTTCTGCAGGTCCCTAGCTGTGACATCGTTCAGGCAGGTCAGGCCGAAGATGAAGTTGTGCGCCCTTTCTTCCGGGACGTTCCTGCACTTCTTGCCTATTACAACAGCCAGTTCCCCCTCGTAGTCGACCCTTCCGGGCCAGTCGGGGATCAGGATCGTGCCTTCGTGTTCAACCAGCGAGTTGGTCCCCTTGAGAAAGATGTGGGGTTCCTCGGGAAGTTCGCAGCCGGATTCTTTAGCGTGATCGGCGTAGTTGAGGCCAACACAGAATATGTTTGCGGGCTCCGTCGGTGGAAGAAGGAACACTTCACTTAGCAAGGGGTACTCCCCGGAAAGCTCCCTTGTTTCCCAGGGAGCCCCCATCAAGGGGGATATAACCTCACCCTCAAGAATGCCCCACCAAGTGTTTTCTGACTTCTGGAACCTGACGTACTTCACGGGCTTTCCCTCCAATTCTCCAGTTATAAGAACTCTTGACAGGACTTTTCCAATAGCCTGATACGGTCCATCGTCTCTCTCCTGCAGCATTCCGGATCCCGCAGGTACTCCTCCAGTATAGACAATAGACCGGGAAAGTGGCGACGATATGTGGTCCTGAGGCGGCTGGCCACGGCGGGGTAGGGGTTGAGGGGGTCGAAATCCACCTGTTTTATGCCCTTCTTTCGCAGTGTCCCGAGGAGGGCAGAGAGCGAATCATCAGTGTCTGTCAATCCCGGCAACAAGGGTGCGACAAAGGCCCAGACACGTATCCCCTCTTTCATGAGTTCTTCTGCAGCCTCGAGGCGTGCCAGGGGCGGAGAGGCTCCCGGTTCCAGGATCCTTGCGGACCTTTCGTCCATAGTCGTTATGGTAAAACCCACCTCACATCCCTTCAGCCTCTTCAGGACTGGAATATCGCGGCGGACCAGGGTTGATTTGGTCAGTACATGGATCTCCATACCCGGGTGGTCTGCAAGAACCTCAAGGCTCGAACGGGTAAGGCGGTATTTCCTTTCAGCAGGCTGGTAGGCATCGGTCACTGTTCCAACAAGTACCTTTCCCCTGGGGGCTGTTCTCGAACGGGCAAGCTGCCTTTGAAGGACCGCGGGCAGGTTGACCTTTACGTCCAGAAATTTTCCCCACTCCTCCTCGTGGCCAGTGAAGCGGCACATGAACGAGGCGTAGCAGTAGACGCAGCCGTGGGTACAACCTCTGTAGGGGTTCATACAGTAATCGAAACCGGGGATCTTCGTCCTGTTCAGGGCCGACCTGCAGTGGATCTCCCGGACTGTCACGCCGGGGACACTTTTCACAAGGTCTTTCCCCGCTGTGTGATCATTATCGAAGAGGGTACCCTGTCCCACTAATGCTGTGCCTGTTCTTCTGACTCGACCGTTCTTCATTTCCTGTTCTCCTCACCCGTTTTTTCCCGTTCTATCCTGTCGTCAGTAACGCTATTCCAGCCAGAATGATCACCGATCCTGTCATCCTGCGTTTCCTGTCCCCCTCCCCTAGGACTCTTGTCCCAAGGAATGTTCCAATCACAATACTTACCTCTCTGGCCGGTGCGATAAGGCTCAGGGGGGTGATGGAAAGAGCGTACAGCACAGCCAGGTAGGCAGAGGCAGCCAGGAAGGCTATGGCAAAGGCCGGTCTTCTGTTTCGTCTCCATTGGGACAAGATCCCTTCACTCTCTTGGAGGGCAAGAGGGGTCAGGAACAGGATCTGGATCACGATGACAGCGAAGAAAAAGAGCATTGGCGGGAAACTTCTTACCCCAACTGCCATCCTGTCCACCATGGAATATCCTGCAATGCATGCTCCCGTCGCAATGCCAAGTAGTGGCGCTGTTCTTGAGCGGAATTCCTTAAGGCGGAGATACCCTCCAGCGATCCAGAGGATGCCTGTTACGACAAGGCCCGTTCCTGCCAGGTTCAGAGGGGTCGGTCTCTCACCCAGGACGACGATTGCCAGGAGAGTGGCAACCAGGGGCCCGGTTCCCCTTGCAAGGGGGTAGACCACTGACATGTCTCCTGTTTTGTATCCTCTCTGGAGAAGGAGAAAATAGCCGGTCTCGAAGACAGCGCTCACCGCTGCCAGGATAAGCAGTTCCGTTCCCAAGAAATACCCCTTCCACAATGAGGCGGAGAGTGCGAAGGGGAACAGCAGCAGAGCGGAGAAAAGCGAGAAGAGCCATGTGAAGGCTGCGCCGCCGGCGACCCGCTTTGCGACCAGGTTCCATCCCGCATGCAGAAATGCCGCCGTTACAAGCAGGAACAGCGAGAAAAGGGTCATGTACACCTCAGGTTTTGGGTCGTTATTCGTGAATCGTAACTCGTGACGCGTAACTCGTAATTCGTGACTCGTAACGCGGAAAGCATTAGTGCAAAAGTTGTGGCGTGACTGGCCAGTTACGTTTTTTCTAATATTTCTAATGACGGATGAGTCCGGAACATCTGCATAGGCTGCTTAATATCTGGCAATAGGTCAAAATCATTATGTATATAACCTATTTTCAGACCTTTGGGTCTCGGAAAAGGTAATCGTAAACCTTGTCTTGTTTTGGCCTTACCAGTTACGAGTCACGAATCACGAGTCACGGGGCATCTACTCCACCCCTGACTCGATAACCGTCAGTGTCGATCTTGAACCGTCCAGTACGGCCCGGGCCCCCAGGGGCAGGGTAGCCTTCTTTTCGTCGTGGCCGAAGCAGCCGTTTATCAGGGTCGGCTTTCCTACTGGTGCTACGACCGCCTCGAATACTTCCGGAAGAGTGAAGGAGTCTTTAGGCTTTCTCGGTTGAATATGGGTGAACTGTCCCAGAACTATCCCAGCCGCAGCGTCCAGCTTTCCGGCAAGCCTCAACTGCATTAGCATTCTGTCGAGCCGGTAGACCGGCTCGTTAGTGTCCTCCAGGACAAGAACCTTCCCCCTGGTGTCAATCTCCCAGGGTGTTCCCAGCAGGGCGCAGACAAGGGCAAGGTTTCCCCCGGCCAGTTCGCCCTCGGCTGTTCCGGGGACGAGGGTTTCCATGGGGGGTGCTCCTTCGCAGGGGGTTATTTCGCCCATTGGCTCGGTATCTGTTATCGCCCTGAGGAGGCTTTCACGGACGTACCCCGGGAAAGAGACGCGGATGAATTCGCTGGCAGGCATTGGGCCATGAAAGGTTATGAACCCCCTGGGTCTGTTGAACATCGTGTGCAGGATGGTTATGTCGCTGTAACCGAGAAAGACCTTGGGATTCTTGTAGACCGTCTCGATGTCTATGCGCTGCGGAAGCCTTGTTGCGCCGTCGCCTCCTCGGACACAGAATATGCCCCTGACATCCGGGTCCAGGAACACCCTGTTGATGTCATCGGCCCTTACAAAGTCCGACCCCGCATGGTAGCCCTCAGATTCGTAGCAGCTGCGGGTCAGCTTGACCCGGAAACCCATATCCTCGGTGACCTTGACCGCCTTTTCAATGGATTCCATCGTCGACTGGCTGGAGGGGGAGACGAAGGCTACGGTATCCCCTTCCCTCAGGGCTGGCACTTTCCGCATCTTGGCCACTCCTTTCGATAACCCGTTTAAAAACCCCCGCTGACGGATTTGATCAGCATGGTCGCAAAGGACCCCGCGGGGAGGCTAAACTCCAGCATTATCATACTCTTTCCGGGGAAAAGGCGGTCCTCCCCCTCTTCCCATTTCAGATCCTCCGGAATGGTAATGGCCCGCCTGCCGAAGGAGGAGAAATAGGCCTGGGGTATCTCGGGCAGGCGGAACTTCGAGAGCCTCACTCCGCGGTTGTAAAGGACCCGGGAGAGGGTCTTGCCAAGGTCTTCTGCCATTTCCGGCATCCCGGCTGCAGCCGTCGGGATCTCAAGCTCAGCGAGCTGTTCGATCTTTCCCTGCGGGAGGCGGCGGAACTGGACAAGGTCCAGTGGGTGGAACTTTACGTCGAAAAGGCTGTCCGCTGTCTTCCTAATGATCTCCGCGAGGACAAGGTTCCAAAGGAAGCTCTGGTAAGAAGAGAGATACTGCCCCATCTCCTCCCGCGGGATCTTTCTAAGGGCCTCCAGTTCCCCCTTGCCCTTTTTCATGACATCGAGCATTTCCTTAAGGTTGGTCTCTGGACAGAGCTGGGCAAGCTCTTCCCATTTGCCCCATTTCCGGTCTATCTCCCGTTTGCGTTTTCTGGTTTTTGCAGGTGCCTCGGGGTGGCAGGAGGTGAAGATGTTTTTCAGGGCTTCTCCAAAACGTCGCTTGACTATCAACTCTCCGATGAAGGGACCTCCCCCGGCAATATCCCCGAAGCGCTGATCGTCGAAATAGTTCGCGAAACCGGACCGCTTAACCTCGCCCAAACGCATGAGGGTCCCTTCCGCCTCCCGGGGATCCATGTCTCTCAGTACTATCCTGAACCGGTTTCCCGAAAGGCTGCCAGGGCCGAGACGGTTAACGGCGAACCCTGCGAACTCCGCCGAAACGTTTCCGCTTTTGAACGTCATGTCCCTGTCTGACGATGTGGAAAAGTACTGGACCGTCAGCGCTGCCTTGTCCTTTCTGCCGCACCAGTTCAGGTCCCTGAGAGCGACCCCCTTGGAGTCCGAGATTCGGGTCAGGGCATCAACGGTGTTCCAGTTCCTCTTTTTAAGCCGGTAAACACGCTGGGCTGCCCCTGTTTCGAGCAACGGGACCGAAAGTATCTCCTCTACCTGGAAATCTTCGGGGTTCACTTTTATTCTCAATATGGGCCTCCTGTTGCGGAATATCATCTCCGCTTCAACAAGGATAAATGATAGGAGCGCCGATATCATCAAGGGGGATTACAATTGAGTGGATCGGAAGGGAGGAGTTAAACATGATCTTTGATCCCGGTCTCGTGCATGTCTATACGGGGAACGGCAAGGGCAAGACCACGGCAGCTCTCGGGCTTGCCTTAAGGGTCTGCGGCCACGGCGGGAAAGTCGCCTTTATCCAGTTCATGAAGGGCTGGGATTTTTACGGCGAGATAGCCGGGCTTTCGTTCCTCCCCGGTGTGCGCCATGAACGAACGGGGACCCCGGATTACGTCTACAGGGGGAAAGAGAAGGAAGTGGACCGCAGGGAGGCGGAGAGGGGGCTCTCTCTCGCCCGGGAGTGTGTCTTTTCAGGTTATTACGACCTGGTCGTACTTGATGAGATCAATGTCGCAGCCGACTACGGTCTTGTTGATCCCCGGGAGGTTTTGAGAGCCGTTAGCGATCGACCACGGCACGTGGAGGTGGTTCTGACCGGAAGGGCTGCTCCGAAGGTTTTTGTTGAGATAGCCGACCTTGTAACCGAGATGAANNCTTGTGATGGAGGGGTGATGAACAGCAACTTTCACAAGTGTTCCGTTACTATGTTCCTGTTTTGCGAAAACACTCTACCCAAAAGATTTTATATTTGCTAGAATTGCTCAACGGCTGTGATCTGGTATTGATAATCAAAATCAAAAGCCGAAAAATGCATGAGGAGGTAGAGTAAATTGTCGAAGGGGAAACAGAATTTATTGTCGTTCGGCGCCATTGCGGTTATTTCGGCTGCCCTTTTCTCGGGGCATTTCGGGGTGGGGGACGTCATATTTCCGCCTATCCTCGGGAAAGGAGCGGGTTCCTCCTGGTTCATGGCGGCAATGGGCTACGGCATCATCAACAGCCTTGGTGTGCTTGTGGCCTACCTTGCGGTATCGAGGCAGCAGAAGACCCTTCTCGAAATGAGTTCAAGAACGCTCGGGAGGGCCTTTGGCGTAGTATTCACTACAATATGCATGCTCATAATAGGACCGGTCTTTATACTTCCCCGCGTTTCCTCTGCAACCCATGAAATGGCGGTCGCTCTTTTCTTCCCCAACTTCCCCCTGTTCGCGACCCTGGCCATTTTCTTTGCGCTCAACTACTGGGTGGCATACAACAGGGACCAGGTCATCGATCGGCTTGGCAAGGTCCTATCCCCGGCTCTTATTATTTTCATGGCCGTACTGATAATCAAGGGTGTCGTTGCACCCATCGCGGCCGTCCCGGCTACGGGGTCGGAGAACCCCCTGGCCGACGGAGTGCTTAACGGGTACAACACAATGAACGCCCTCGGCGCAGCACTTTTCGGCGGCTGGATACTGAAGGAACTGGCTTTGAGGGGAGTGGACGACAAGGATGCCCAGTCAAAAAACCTTGCCTACATAGGCCCCATTGTCGCCCTCGGGCTTCTGGTCACTTCAACGGGCATCACCTACCTGGGAGCGACTGCCAGCACAGTTTTCCCCGACGCAGGGATCGGCGTTTACACGGTCATGATCGCGGAGGGCCTTCTTGGAACGGTCGGAAAGGCTATCTTTGCCCTTCTTCTCGCCTTTGCCTGCTTTACCACCTCGGTAGGGCTTACCTCCACTGCCGGTGACGTTTTCCAGGAGATGAGCGGCGGCAAACTGCAGTACAAGGCTATAGTCGCTGCTTCAAGCCTTGTCGGCTTCGGCATCGGAATGGTAGGCCTCGGAAAAATAGTAGGCTACACCGTACCCTGGCTCATGCTCGTGTATCCGGCTATTATAGTGCTGCTGGTAGGCAATCTCTTCGACTTCGGCAAGTTCAAGCCTGCCCTCCAGGCCGGCATGGTGACGGCCATTGTCCTGAGCATCGGTGATTTTTTAAGCGGGATGGGCATGGAGGGCAACCCCTTCAGCACAATGACCGCAAAGCTTCCCCTGGGCGGCCAGGGGCTTGGATGGCTTGTCCCGGCCGTTGTCGCCGCGGCGGTGGCCTTGGTCTTATCGGGTATGTCGAAGAAGAAATAGCCGCAGGGAGGACTGATAATATTGCAGTTCAAAGATGAAGTTGAGTCCGCGAGGATCGTGGCGGTTCTCGACGACTATGCGGGGTACGAGACCTCCTTTCTGGCCCAGCATGGAATAGCGCTGCTTCTGGAAGCCT
>DFZC01000023.1 GCA_002383685.1 Synergistaceae bacterium UBA4066
GGCAAGTCCAGATCCCTCGTTTTAGCTCAGGATGACAGGCAGGGGCAAATTCAGACCTCCGCCTGCAGGCTGTGGAGTCTGGAGACGAGTGAAGAGGGACCAAAAACCCTTAAAAGGGAGGTAGGGACATGAAACGTTCGAACCTTTTGGCCGCGGCGGCGGCCCTGCTGATGGCGGTGGTTTTTTGTGGCGCGGCTTTCGCTTCCCAGCCGGCGGCGCGTGTGGATGTGTACCCCCGGGGCGCGTTGGTGCAGATGACCCTGGAGGCTGTACCCGATATGGAGATTGAGTTGCCCTCCACCCTGAACCCCGATTCCGTCCTCGTCACCGGTGTGGGCAACGTTAAAGTGACGGGTTTTGAAGTCAGAGAGGTATTGAGGACGGGGTGGGTGCCGCCGTCGCTGACCCCCCTGGCTGACGAGGTGGAGAAGGCATACGCCCAGGTCGCATTGCTGGCGTCACGCTCGGCCTCGATAGCCCAGGCGGTGAAGCACCTGGAGGAGGCTGTGCCTTCCGGGCTGAAGGGAGCGGAACTGGAGGCCTATATCGACACGGCCCTGAAGAAACGGGAGACCCTGGAACTGCGGGCATCGGAGACGAAGGTGCTGCTGGACAAGGCCCGGAAGGAGTACGCCGCCCTGAAGGAGGATTTCGACAGGAGGTTCCCCGGGACGCCCGACAGGATCCTGCTGGTGTCTGCGCAGACTGAGGGGAAGGGCAAGATCACCGTTGAGGCCTGGACCGACAGCGCTTCATGGCGCCCCATCTACAAAATGGGACTGGACAGTTCCTCCGGCAAGATCAGTGGGGTTTACGGCGTGGAGGTCAGCCAGAAGAGCGGTATCGACTGGGACGGCGAGATTGTGTTCCACACCGTCAGGCCCAGGGGCGGGATCCATATCCCCGAGATGCGCCCCCTTGTGGTGGACTTTTACGAGCCCAGACCCGTGGCCAAGATGCTGATGACGGAGGCTGTGTCCCTGGCTCCCATGGAGGACCGCGCCGCCGGCGAGGCCTTCATGGAGGAGGGGCTGACAGACGTCTCCATCAGGACCAGTTCCCTGGTTTACGGTTTCGGCGACAGCGTTGAAATTGACGCGGGGGAGTTCTCGGAAAAGAGCGAAGTTTCCCTGGTGTCGATCCCCGAGTTCTCGCCGGAGGCCTGGACCGTGGCCAAAGTGGAGGCCCTTGGCAGGGCTTTACTCCCAGGTGAGGCCAGGCTGTCGGTGGACGGCAGGGAGACGGGCACCACCATGATCCCCGCCAGGAGCATGGGGCAGGATCTGGAGGTTCCCTTCGGCACGACGCCCCTTGTTACGGCAAAACGCGAGGAGATGCTTCCCACGACAGGCACGAGCTGGATAATTAAGGGAAAGCATCAGCGGGGGTATATAATTACTGTAAGCAACGGCCTTGCCGAGGCCGTGACCGTCAGGGTGATGGACAGGATCCCTGTCCCGGCGCAGGATTCAATAAAGATCCAGGACGTGGCAATTTCTCCTGAGCCTGTGGAAAAGGACGAGAAGGGTTTCCTCACCTGGGAGGTCAAGCTGGAAAAGGGCCAGAGCAGCGAGATAAGCCTGAAATACACCGTTTCCTATCCTTCGGACAAAGAGCTTATCTTCCGCTGATCTGACGGAAAGGGGCCGTTCTGAATGCAGGAACAGCGGATCAGCGAGAGCATAGACCAATATATGGGGCTTTTGAAATCGCGAGGTTTCCGCCTGACGAACCAGAGGCGCATCATAGTGGAGACGCTGCTGCGCAAACTGGGGACACACCTGAACGCCAGGGAACTGCTTGACCTTGCCCAGGAGGAAGACCCGTCCATAGGGATAGCAACCATATACCGGACCATAGAATTGCTGAACAGCCTGGGCATGCTGAACATGGTGAACCTTGAGGAGGGTTTCCTGCGCTTCGAGGTTCCCGACGAGCAGATGCATTTTCACGTATTCTGCCGGTCATGCGGGAAGACGGTCCACCTGGCGGACGAGGAGAGCAAGATGGCCGAGGTCAAGGGATGGGCGCAGAGCGAGGGTTTTGATCTTTTGCCGCAGACCTTCGAGATGGCGGGATTATGCCGCGAGTGCAGGGAAGAGGGCGTCCTGGATGAGCCCTTTGACGCGGCGATACCCATCAAGGGGGTACGCGGCAGGTGCAGGAGGCGCTGCGGAAGGATGCCACGCTGATCTGTCAGGGTAGTGTTATAATCATCTGACCCGCATAACCTTTAGGGGGAAAGGAAGTGGATCGCATGTTAAAAGGAAGGAAAATAAGGGCTCTGGCCCTGTGTGCGCTGATGGTCCTGGCGGCGGCATCTTTAGCGGCCGGCCAGTCTGCTTTTACGGGTACCTACAGGGGAACATTCATTGGCGACGATTACGGATGGTTCATCCTTGAGGTCGAGCCCGGCGGGGCCATCACGGGCGTGGTCAAATCGAACGTTTCCATGGTTGACATGGAGGTCGAGGGAAGATGGGAACTCGACGGCGAATGCGAGTTCATGACCGTAGGGCAAGAGGGAGTGCCCCTGTATTTCCTCGGCAAGATAGACTTTATGAACAGGTTTATCGGAAAGTGGTCCTACAGCGATCATTCAGGCCGGGGTTCCTTCTACGGGATAATCCAGAAAGACTAGGGGCTTTGGTTTCCGGGAAATATCATGCGGTATGACACCTCGCTCCTGACGGAGCAGGATATATACCTTTTCAGGCAAGGACGCCACTGCCGCCTTTACGAGGGGCTTGGCGCCCATTTTCTTGAACTGCCGGAGGGGGAGGGGGTTCACTTTGCCGTCTGGGCACCAGGCGCCGACCATGTCTCGGTGATAGGTGACTTCAACGGCTGGAACCGTCGTACCTGCCCACTCAAGGCCCGCTGGGACTCATCGGGAATTTGGGAGGGGTTTGTCCCCGGCGTGAACCAGGGGGCCCTGTACAAGTTCTTCATCAGTTCTCCGGACTGGAGCGGGGAAAAGGGCGATCCCTTCGCTTTTCTATGGGAGACCGCCCCCAGGACCGCTTCGGTGGTGTGGAGATCCTGTTACGGCTGGAAAGACGGCGAGTGGATGAAGGAACGGGGCGAGAAGAACGCCCTTGACAGGCCTGTTTCGGTCTACGAAGTCCACCCGGGTTCCTGGAGACGTTCAGGGGACGGGCGGTTCCTGTCCTGGGGTGAGATGGCGCCCCTCCTGGCGGAGTACGTCAATGAAGCAGGCTTCACCCACGTGGAACTGTTGCCAGTGATGGAGCACCCCTTTTATGGTTCCTGGGGATACCAGACGCTGGGCTACTTCGCCCCCACGAGCCGGTTCGGCAAGCCGGAGGACCTGATGTTCCTGGTAGATACTCTCCACGAGGCGGGTATCGGAGTTATCTTCGACTGGGTCCCTTCGCACTTCCCCGATGATCCTCACGGGTTGGCCCTATTTGACGGGACGGCCCTCTATGAGCATGCCGACCCGAGGAAGGGGTTCCACCCCGACTGGAAGAGCTGTATTTTCAACTACGGCCGTCACGAGGTGAGGTCCTTCCTTCTGAGCAGCGCCTCATTCTGGGCCGATCGGTTCCATGCCGACGGGATCAGGGTTGATGCCGTGGCATCGATGCTCTACCTGGACTATTCCAGGAAGGACGGGGAGTGGATACCGAATGTCCACGGCGGGAGGGAGAACCTGGAGGCCATCGAATTCCTGAGGGATCTCAACACTGCCCTTTACAGGGATTTCCCCGGCATACTGACCCATGCCGAGGAGTCGACGGCGTGGCCCATGGTGACCAGGCCCGTCCACACGGGTGGGCTGGGGTTTGGTCTGAAGTGGAATATGGGGTGGATGCACGATACCCTGTCGTATTTTTCAAAGGACCCCGTCTACAGGAAGTACGAGCACAATTCGCTGACCTTTTCCGCCTGGTACGCTTTTTCGGAGAACTTTATCCTTCCCCTTTCTCACGACGAGGTAGTCTACGGCAAGGGTTCCCTGATCGGGAAGATGCCCGGCGACGAGTGGCAGAGGTTCGCCAATCTTCGCCTTCTTTACGGCTACATGTTCGCCCACCCGGGTAAGAAACTGCTCTTTATGGGCTGCGAGTTCGCCCAGGGGGGGGAATGGAACCACGACACAAGCCTCGACTGGCACCTGGCGGAGTACGAACCCAACGCAGGGATCAAGCGATGGATGGAAGACCTGAACAGGGTCTACAAGTCTGAGCCGACCCTATATGAACTGGACTTCTCTCATGATGGATTCCGGTGGGTGGATGCCAGGGATCGGGACGCCAGCGTGATATCATTCCTGCGCTTCGGAAAGGACAGCTCCGAAGCTATACTGGCGGTCTGCAACTTCACCCCCATCCCGAGGTACGGCTACGTACTGGGAGTGCCCTTCGGGGGGCGCTGGGGGGAGATCCTGAACAGCGATGCCGGTATTTACGGGGGGAGCGGCACGGGCAACCTGGGTGGGGTTGCAGCAGTGGAGGATCCTTCACACGGGTTCCCGTTCAGGGTCACGCTGTCGCTGCCGCCGCTTGGGGTGGTGCTTTTGAAGGGGAAAAAGCCGTGAGACGGGAGACGTGAGACGTGAGACGGAAAAGCAGAAGACCAGGCGGCAGGAAGGGCAAGATCCGTAAATCGTACCCTGTCGCTGCGCTTGGGGCACCTTGTGA
>DFZC01000011.1 GCA_002383685.1 Synergistaceae bacterium UBA4066
CTATGACCCCTAATTATGCGACAAGCACACCTTGTTCGGTAGGTTTTTTCATTCTGTCAATTGTGTAGGTCTGACACCTCTAAGGTTTTTGCTTGGCGAGGATCCTCAGGTATTGTAATTAAAGGAGACCCCCGGAAATGACGATCGGGGATCTCCTTTTTCCTGTTAATTCAGGCTGTACCCGGTTTAACGCATAAGTCTTCCGGGCATGAGGAATGATCCAACCGCGCTCTTTCCCAAAGCCGTTTTTAACGGGGACTAGTGACCGTGATGGTGTCCTCCGCCCATGGTAAGGGCGTGAATACCCTCGACATAGTGGACGAAGGATATGTAGGCTTCGACATACTCCCTCCCCTTTTCAGGCGAATCGCCTGCGGTCTTCTTTTTCTCGAGAGCTGCATGGAACCTCTCATCGATGGCCTTGCGGACGTGGCCGGGGATGCGTTCGGAGAGTTCCGAGATATCTCCGCTTTCAAGTGCTGCATCCGCCTTGCCGACCACAGGAGGTACACTGCTGCCGGGCTTGAGACCTTCGTAAGGAGCGCCCTCCCCGGCACGGTGGATCCGGATCAGTGTTTCAAAAAAGGATCTTTCGGCCAGTTCCCGGGCCTCAGGCCCGAGGGCACGTACCTTCAGGGCAAGATCGAATGCTTTTTTCACCTCGGCCTCATCCTGTGGCTGTATCCACATCAGAACCGGTGTTACATCTCCTTTTTCGAAGGCTTCCAGTGCCGCCTTGACGACGGGCCCCTCAAGTGTATCGCAATGTGCCCGGGCCCTGCCCGCCCTCAGTAGCAATACCGCCAGCACGATCACGGAACTCAACATCAACGTCAGTGTCATACCTATCCTCTCCTTTCCCGTGTTCCTGAAGTTATCGGATCTTCCCGGCGACCTTCCGCCCGAGTGCGCGGCACTCTTCCAGGCTTCCGGAGTCCGGCTGCCACTTTGCAAGTACCCCGGGTTCGGCCAGGGGAATGCCGGCGGCCTCAAGTTCCTTTTCGATGCGCTTCACGTTCTCCCCGCTCCAGCCGTATGAGCCGAAAGCAGCCCCGATCCTGTTTTTGAACTTCAGCCCCTTCAGATCCTCCAGAATAGGGGTCATGGTGGGCAGCAAACCACAGTTCAGACAGGGTGATCCGAGAAATACCGCTTTGGCGCTGGAGACCTCTGTAATTACATCGTTCCGGTCAGAAAGGGCCATATGGAAGATCTTGTAAGGAATACCCATTTCGGCCAGCCCGTCACCGATGGCCTCGGCCATTCTGCGTGTTGCCTGCCACATGGTGTCGTAAAGAATTACGGCGCTTTTCTCCGGTTCCTGCTTCGCCCATTCCTGATATTTCTTTACTATCTGCAGGGGATCCTTTCTCCAGATAACTCCATGGCTCGGGGCTATCATGTCGACCGTCAGACCCATCGCGAGGACTTCGTCGATCTTCTTCGTTACAAGAGAACTGAACGGTGTGAGTATGTTGGCGTAATACTTCCGTGCTTCGTGATAAAGCTCCTCCTGGTCCACCTGGTCATTAAAGCGGAAGGCCGTAGCGTAGTGCTGGCCGAATGCGTCGTTGGGCATCAGCAGGTTCCGCCCTGAAAGGTATGTGAACATGCTGTCGGGCCAGTGGAGCATGGGGGCCTCTACGAACGCCATGGCCGTCTCTCCGAGGGATACCGTATCGCCGCTCTTCACTGCCCGGAAGTTCCAATCCTTATGGAAGTGTCCCGGGATGCTCTCCAGTCCTTTCCGCGAGACGATCACTTTTGCCTGCGGAGCGGCCTCGACCAGAGACCCGAGCGATCCGGAGTGGTCCGGTTCGGCGTGATTGGCAACTATGTAGTCGATCTTCTTCGTGTCCACAAGGGAACGGACGTTATCCATGAACTGATCCGAGAAGGGATCCCATACGGTGTCTATCACCGCGGTCTTCTCATCCATTATCAGGTAAGAGTTGTAGGTCGTTCCCCTGTGCGTCGACAGTTCGTGGCCGTGGAAATGTTTGATCCCCCAGTCGACAACGCCGATCCAGTAAACCTTGTCCATCAGTTTCACAACTATGCTGTTACACCTCCTGTCTGGTATTTTCTTCCCGGATAAAACCCTTTTCGAAGAGCCTCCAGGCGGATTCCGCCTCCGGAGCCATGTCGATCGTTCCTCCTGTGAGGTTAAGAATAATGCCGACGTTCTGTACCAGGCTTACGAGTGCGAACGCTGCCGCCCTGGGGAGAACGTCCCTGGATATCTTCTCCTCCTTCTGCCCCCTGATAACGATATCCTCGATGTTTTTCATGTATGCATTCAGGATGGAGAAGAGTTTGTTTTTTCGCTGGAAAGTGCCGAAAGCAACGGCGTCGGAAAAGATAAGTCTGGGGATTCCCGGATTATCCCTGATCATCTGGAGGTGGAGCAGAAAGATCTGCCTCAGACGCCTGATCGGATCACCCGCTCTGCCGGCGATAGTTTCTATGTTTCCAAGAAGCCGGCCACGGGTGCGTTCCAACAGCGCGTCTATCAGCTGTTCCTTGTCCCTGAAATGGCGGTAGAGGGCGGACGGAACTATACCTACACGACGGGATATCTCGGATGTGTTCACGCAGAGATGCCCGCTTTCAGCGATGATAGCAAGGGTCGCGTCAAGTATCTGCTCTTTTCTGAGACCCGAGTCCAATCTTGTTCTTGGCACGGTGACCATCTCCCGCATAAAAGTGAAAGTGAATTCACATACACTTATTGTACGATTGCATTTCTTTCTGTCAAGGAGTTCCCTGCGGCTTTCCTGCGGTTTCTCTGTATTATTAAAGTTCCTGTCGAGGAACGGAATGTTGATAGAATGTGACGATCATGGCCCGGATAGTCGCGCCGCAGGAGCAGCGGGACATGGTCCTATTTCGAAAAACTGACGGGAGGTGTCTGATCTGAAGATAGAAGGAGTTCCATTCGTAACGGCCGACCTGAACAAACTGGAGCCTACTGTCCATGCCGGGGAATCGGGACAGGCTCTCTGGAGGACATTCGAACAGGGGAACATCAGGGTGCGCATGGTTGAGTATTTACCGGGTTATAAAGCCGACCACTGGTGCGCAAGAGGGCATGTTCTCCTTGTCCTGGAGGGTAAGCTGATGACCGAACTTAAAGACGGCAGGGTTTTCGAACTTCTGCCCGGAATGAGCTACCAGGCCGAAGATGACGCTGGAAACCCTCACAGATCCTGGACAATCGAGGGAGCAAAGCTGTTTATCGTCGACTAGAGTTGCATCGCCGGCGATCCTGTGGGTGATTCCTGATAGGCGTTTATACGGATGACAGGTAATGCCACAACAGTAGAATATAAAAGTGAGAATGCAGAAAAAAACATTGAGGTAAAAAATCAGGGGGGTCAATGCGATGAAGATGTTATCGGCAATTGCGGCTTTGTTCGCGACAGGCGGAGTGGCTGAAGCGGCCGAAGAGGGGACGAGAGCGTGGGCCTGTGCCTGGCGTTGGGGACCACACATGATGTACGGTTTTCCTGGAGGGATGTTCATGATGATGGTGTTGTTCATTGCGGTCGCTGTACTGCTCTATGTTGCCTTCAGAAAGCAGTCGGAGTCCAGGCCGGCGGAATTTAGCCGCGAAACTCCAATGGAGATCCTGAAACGGCGCTTCGCAAAAGGGGAAATTTCCAAAGAGCAGTTCGAAGAGATGAAAAAGGATCTTTCGTGATCAATCAAGTGACATAAGGGCAAGGGGAATCCCCGGGAAGGGGATTCCCCTTTTTTGATCGATCCACCAGTCAGTGCCGCGAGAGTCCATATGAAGCACTATTTCAGGGTTTCAACAAGACGGTCGTAAATATGGCTGTTCAAGTGCAGGATGCGGTCCTCAGTGAAAGAAAGGCCCGGATCCCGGTATATGCATGTGGCTTCCCCCATAGTGGATACCTTTTGCTGCTAAACAAAAGACAATGGCCATCATTACGGGCTCAAATATTTGTGATCCCGGCGACTGGAGATATGGACAGTGCGGTTCCATGCTGCCGTACTTGCGAGATTGTCCAAATCAGTTCTTCAATATACAATACTGACAAGTTATCCTGATCCAGCAAGCGAAAATCAATTTTTCGGAGGCGATTGTGGCCCATCGCCCCTATAGACCTTCCCGCGGCATCGATGCCGCACTTAACTCTTGCTCAAGGTCGAGTATACTTGTTTGCGCAAGGAAAGTAAGGAAACCATTACTTTCGAAAGGTGTGACATCTCTGCTGCACATGAGTTACAACCTCGTTTACACCCCGGAAGAAATGGACAAAACCATGTTCCGCATCCGCGACGCAAAGGATTACCCGGTTCTTTATACAGCGATCCTGGAAGACGTTGATATCCTTATTACCGGCGACAAGGATTTTGCCGCCGTTGAGATCGAAAAACCGGAACTAATGACCCCAGCCGACTTCATGGCAAAGTATCTCTGACCGAAGTGCCCCTCTGGGTGGCCGAGTTGCTCCGGAAAACTCAACACGATCCTCAACTGCCTGGCCAATGGGGGAACCCTCCTGTCCGCAAACTCACTGCTTCTGATTTTTCCCCCATCCCCATCATTTAGTCAAAAGTGTAGGCCCCTATGTCTGGTTCTGTCTGGTTATGACCCCGCTGTCTCTCTTCGAGTGATATACTTGTATTGCAAATAGGGGGTGGTAAGAATGCTTTCTTTGAGACTACCAAAGGATATCGAGGAAAGACTTGACGGACTCGCAAAAAGGACGGGCAGAACAAAAACTTTCTACGTGAGGCAGGCAATATTGACGCACCTGGAAGACCTGGAGGACGCCTTTCAGGCGGACGAAATAATGAAAAGAGTAAGGACCGGAGAGGAATCTGTTTTCTCTGCAGAAGAAATGAGAAAATCCCTTGGCCTGGAAAGTTAGTTACACCCGGACATCTGTTAAACAACTTTCCTCCCTTCCCAGGGAAACTGCCCTCAAAATCTCCAACCTGATGGACATGATCGCTTTTTCCGCGAAACCCTTCAATTCCGGAAAAGCTCTTACAGGAAACCTTGCAGAGTACTGGAGATACAGGATCGGGAACTACCGGATAATTTGTCATATCGACAATGAGGGAGAAGAAATAATGGTTGTCGCGATGGGCGACCGGAAAAACATCTACAAGCAGGTGAAAAGAAAACCCTGAGAGCAAACCGTCGAGCCGCCCCTTAACTGCCTTCATTTCCCCGTTTCGGCCATTTAGTCAAAAGTGTAGGCCTGACCCCTCTGTCTTGGTATGACCCCCCTGTCTTGGTACTGCTTTCTAAAACCATATCTCTGTTCGCAGCTGTATCAGATGATCGTCCAATCCCTCGCCGAAGGCCTCTTCCACCTTGTCATAGACGATAATGAAAGCGACACTGGGGGTGTAATGGTATTTCAGCCCTACGGTGAAATTCTTCGCGTTCTCGCCACCGTACCTGTGCAGCGCGAGGACATACCTCTGGAACGTAGATATCTTTTCATCCCACTTTTGGTCCAGCCTAATGAAAAGAACGTTGTCATAGACGTTTCCCACAGGAGTGGTGGGATGGCCGCTCTCTCCGTCGTTCCAACCCATGAACATCCCGTAGTCCTGATAGGCCCTGTTCCAGAATTCGAAACCCCTATCGAAACTCAGGAACTCCAGCCAAAACGACGTCAGCCCCCTCTCGGTCTGCTTCCCCTCGATGATCGCCTGGAAGGCGTAGGGCGTGTCCATTCCGTTATCCTGTCTGTAGATCGCTCCCCTGACGGTCCAGTAGGGGTTAAGATCCAACCCTGCCGCGGTCCAAAGGACCTGTTTGTCGATACCGTCATCGGGTTCGCGCTGTATGGCGTTCAACGAAAACCATAACCTTTCCGAAAGGTGCATCTTGAATCGGGCACCATACTCGTAGCCTTGCTCGACGCCGGGTTTTTCATCCGGCCTAGAGGCATAAACCTCAAAGTGACCCATGGTCATATCGCGCCTTACCAGGAAACCGTTCATTATCCGATGGGTGAATAGTGGGTCCTCGCCGAAGTAGAGCCTGTCGCCGGCCTCCCAGTCAAAGTCCCAGCGCCCGATGATGGAGCTCCAGTTTCCGGGGAGATCGGCCCTGATGTAGGCCTGACTTACGATGAGATCCTCCTCGGTGGAGCCGGGATCCAACTCCAGCCTGCTGAATAACGAAACCTTGTCATCGACTCTCTTCGAAATGTTCAGCCACATCCGTGAAAACCCCATGTCGCCGCCTTGTCCGGGGTCGTCGGTGTAGATTCCGAAACCCTCGCTGCCGATGGCTCCCGCCCGGTAGTAGTTAGCATCGATCCGTAACGTCCCGCTCAGGTGCCAGCCTCCGATGCCCTCCTCGGTCAGTGCGATCCGCTTCTCCAACTTTTCCACATCAGGGGTCCAGAAGGCCAGCTCCTCCCGGTACTCCTCGGCCAAGCGTTCGACTCGCTCCAGGTCCCTCTTGTCGGCCGTCCGCCTGTCGATGGCATCAAGCGCCCTGACCACCAGGCTCGCAACCTCGAACCGCGTAGGTTGATTATCTCCTACCTCTGTTGAGGCGAGAGATAAATCTTTCGGAAAGATCACGCCGGCGGCCTCTAGGTCCTCGGCGAAGAAGAAGAGGACCCTTCTGAGGTTTGCTTTTTCATCGTCAGTTGCGGTCGAGGCGTCGAAAACCTCCAGTGTTTGGGCCAGAGCTGCAGCCGCCTTGCTCCTGTCGGCAAAGTCCCAGTATCCGCCGGATGATCCGTCCTCGGAGCCGGAAATAATTTCTCTCGACTTCAAGTATTCGAGGTCCTTGAAAACCCAGTGATCCTTAGATACCGTCGAAAAAGGCGAACTCCACGCTGTCTTGACGGTAACCGTAAGGAGGATCAGTAATATCAATATAAATACCGTCTTCGTTATCCGCATTCACGCTGACGCCTCCTGGATGCATGGGGGCACCCCGTATTCTAGGTCAAACAAAGGCAAACAAAGCAAAGGGGTCAGGCCTACACTTTTGACTATTTGAGATTTCCTGTCAGGCGCTCGAGCTTTTCCCTCAGATCCTTGTCCCTTCCCATCATCTTCTCGAATCTCCAGCAGGCACGGTTTACCCCCGATTCTGATATCCCGTAAAGTTCGCCTATCTCTTTCAACTTCGCGCCGCTGTAACGCCAGCAGAGATAGATCCCCGCTGTCCGCGCCAGTTTTTCGTTCTCCGGAAAAGCATCCTCGGAAACCGTCTTGATAACCGCGACATCGGGTCCTCGAGAAAGGTCTTTAAGAGCCGGCAGGTCCCGGTCTTTTTCCTTTCCCTCCAGGTACTTCTCCCTGATGTCCCTGACAAAATCATCGGTGCCCAGGATCGTCGAGGCCACTGAATCTGCGAGGGGGTCCCGGCTTTCCTTACCTATGGCCTCGAACAGGTAATCCCTGTATCTTCTTCGGCGGTCTCCATCTTGACTGCCGCTGTCGAAATAACCAAGGACAAGGCTTGTCGAAAGCCAGGATGGCTCTGTTCCTTCAAGGTATCGGCAACAGCTGCTCCATTGGTATTCTTCCGGGGATTGGACCATCTTCGCTCTTACCGGGTTCAGGTGGATGTAGCGGGAAAGCTCTGCGGCGTAGGTATCGGCCTGGACAAGGATCGCCTTGTAGCGGCCCTGTAAAAGGTGCCCCGCCCTTTTGTGTTTGACGTTGAAATAGGTGGTGTAGGATCCGTTGATGTGCTTCATGATCCGCGAGAGGTTCCCGAGGGGAGTCTCCAACATGAGGTGGAAGTGATTGCTCATAAGGCAGTAAGCGTGAAATACTGCGCCATGTCTCTCCCAGGCCGATGACAGGTAGGAAAGGAACTTCTCCCTGTCCTTTATGCTCCTGAAGATGTCCTTCTTATCATTGCCTCGCGATGTCACATGATACAAAGCCCCAGGGTACTCGATCCTCAACGGCCTGGCCAATGGGGGATCCCTCCTGTCCGGGAAAGTTCTGCCTGTGATTTTCCTCCTTCTTCACCATTTAGTCAAAAGTGTAGGCCTGACCCCTATAAGGTTTTCCTATTTCGTATGGAGTAACGCATTTAATCCCAAGTCCAATACACACATTTGGGATTTTGATCTTCTTGATCGATGGGGAAGCTATCTCATGGGTTACCACTGTATGTTCCCGCCCAACGGCAAAGGCAACCAGGTAATAATCAGCCACCTGGAAGAAGGTGTTTACGGCAGCAGGTTCATAATTTTGCGCTGTCACCCACTCGCTTACCTTGTTCATGGCTGCCAGCATGGTAGGATCGGGTTTCAGAAAAAAGACTGGACCACGTTCATCAACCCATTTTGCGAGTTCGTCTTTGCCTGCTTCGATCTCATCCCCGACCTTCTCTATGCTGAAAACATTTTGCTTGTCGTTGTTTGCGACCAGCCAATCCCAGAACGCCGGGCAGAAATCCATGCCGTAATGAAGGTTTTTTGCCTGTATGAAAACGTTTGCGTCAAGAAGATAAGCCATCAGGATACCACTCCCAGCTGATTACCCAGTTCACGGAAGGTCGCAGTTTTTGAGAGGCCAAGGAGGCGGAAAGCGTCTCGATGGAGGGTCTGTCCTTCGAGGGTACTTGCGATCAAGGCGCGGGCGAATCGCCTGCTTACTCTGACCGGTAGAGTCAGAAAAAAGTTCCCGCCGCTTTCCCGAGGCAAGGAACGCAGTTTTTCCAGTTCCTGTTCATATTCGCGCCAAAGGCCATCCCGGGAAAGTTTTCCGGCATCATGAAGCCGCCTAAGAATAACCAGCGTGCTGACCTTAAAGCACCTGGCGAGTTGATCCAACTCCTCACGCAAGGGAATGTCACCGCGATATTTATCTTTCAAATCTTCCAGCGGTACGAGAAGCTCAGCGGCAACCTGATTGCACCAAGTTTCCACATGGTTGGAAGATATCGTAATAGGTCCGGCATCGGACAGCGCCGTTTCGCCGAGCCATATGTGCGCCAATTCATGGGCAAGCGTGAACATTTGTGCGGCTTTTGAATCTTTCCCATTTATGAAAACAAGGGGGGCAAGGGGATCGGAAAGCGAAAACCCTCTGAACTCCTGTGGATCAAGGGGGCGATGGGTATTGCTTCCGACAATTCCGCTTACCATGACCATTATTCCCGCAGCATCGGCCTGGGAAATAAAACAGCGCAAGGCATCGGCCCAGGTCGGCATATTGCGGCGTTCTTCAAGGTCGAACCCAAGGGATTTCCTGATGTCCCCGGCAACCTTGACGATATCGCTCTGCAAGGAAACGGAACCAACAAATTGAAAGGCCCTTTCTCCCAGGGACCGCGAGAAGTCCCTATACCACTCCTGGCGTTGTTGACATATATACAAGGTTTCTAGAAGGTCCGGAGTTGGATACCCTATATGCGCATTCCCTACTGTACGAAGATCCGGTATCGGGACAGACTCCTCAGGCGGCCGGGGAAGGAAGAAATAACCAAAGGGAGTGTGTGTAGCCTTTGCGAAATGTTCCAATTGCCTGAGGGTTGGTCTCTCACCACCACTTATCCATTCTGGCAATTTGCGAAGGGACTCCTTTTGAGCAAGGGAATCTGCGCTCTGCCCTGCACGTTCACAGGCCCATAGGATCAAATCGGGTTTAACTTCCACGCGCATAATGTTTCCCTCCCGATCCGCGGGACATAATCAAACGGATTTACCTATAGTTAATATATAGCACTCCCCCGCAGAGTCAAGCCCCACGAGGGATCGGCAAGTTTAAATCCTGGAGCACCCTGTCGATGCGCTTGGGATACTTCGATTTGAAAAACCATCACTGCAGGAGCAAGCCCCAGCGCTCTTCAACCACGCCCCGTTTCCAGACGTCGTTAGGGTTCCGTCTCGGTCTGAGAGAATCCGTACTCGCGTTTGAGTTGGCGGACAGCGTCAAGCTCGCTGAAGGTCCAGAGGAAAACCCGCCTTAATTTTCCCTCCCGGCAATAATCCATTGCCGTCGTCACCAGGCGGCGCCCCAGACCCATCCTCCGGAATTACGGCTCTATGAGGAACCGCCGCAGTTGCACCGTTTCCGCGTCCACTGCAGCTACGACTATGAAATCTCCAACCTGATGGACATGATCGCTTTTTCCGCGAAACCCTTCAATTCCGGAAAAGCTCTTACAGGAAACCTTGCAGAGTACTGGAGATACAGGATCGGGAACTACCGGATAATTTGTCATATCGACAATGAGGGAGAAGAAATAATGGTTGTCGCGATGGGCGACCGGAAAAACATCTACAAGCAGGTGAANNGAAGAGAAAGCCCTGAAAGCAAACCGTCGAGCCGCCCCTTAACTGCCTTCATTTCCCCGTTTCGGCCATTTAGTCAAAAGTGTAGGCCTGACCCCTCTGTCTTGGTGCTTCGGGCCAGGGGCCGGGGGGGAGGGGGATTGTTTCAATCCACGCCCCCGCATGGGGGG
>DFZC01000022.1 GCA_002383685.1 Synergistaceae bacterium UBA4066
GTTTCCTCGAGACCATAGTCCACTCCATAACCGACAAGGTCAAGACGGTAGGCGGTCTGATGGCCTCGGTAATGGGGACCTGTTTCCTGGCGAACCTTTTCCTCGGTGACCAGTACCTGTCCCTGGTAATACCGGGGAGGATGTTCAAGACCGCTTTCGAGGAGAAGGGGCTTGCTCCGAGGATGCTCTCCAGGGCGACGGAAGACGCAGGAACGCTCACTTCGGCGCTGATCCCCTGGAACACTTGCGGCGCCTTCCAGAGCAGTGTCCTGGGTGTGCCTACGCTAGCGTATGCTCCTTACGCGTTCCTTAACTACCTCAACCCGATCGTGTCGATCATAATCTCTTACATGAAGATAGGGGTCTACTGGAGAAAGGAAGACGGCACGGACGTAGTGTCCAGGGAAAAACCGTAACCCCGGCTTTTCTAAAGGGGATCAACGGCTGTTTTTTCAGGGCGGGAGGGTTTCCTCCCGCCCTTTTCATGATAACCTTATATCCTGCTTCCATGGTTTGACACCCCTGAACAGGAGGGTGTACGATAAATCGCAGAATGCATACAAGTCTATCTTTTCAATTTATAGACCGGGAGGGAAAGGCATGCAGCCAAGAGACCGCAAGGAAATACCCCTTTGGAAGAACGTAAGCGAAGGGGATTGGAACGACTGGAAGTGGCAGGTCGCCAACCGCATAACGACGGTGGAAATGCTAAGGCAGGTAATTGACATCACCGATGAGGAAGCAGCCAGTATCGGGAGGAGTCTGGGCAAGCTCCGTATGGCTATTACTCCCTACTACGCCTCCCTTATGGACCCGAAGGATCCGTCGTGCCCGGTAAGGATGCAGGCCGTTCCGACGGAGCACGAGACAAAACTCGCCAAAGCGGACCTTCACGACCCTCTCCACGAGGATGTGGACTCTCCGACGCCCGGCCTTACCCACCGTTACCCCGACAGGGGACTTCTCCTGATAACAGACCAGTGCAGCATGTATTGCCGACACTGCACCAGGAGACGTCACGCGGGGGAAACGGACAAGTCTTATGGAGAAGAGCAGATCAAGAAGTGCATCGAATACGTCAGGAAGACCCCTACCTTCAGAGACGTGCTTCTTTCAGGAGGAGATCCTCTTACTGTCGATGACGACAGGCTGGAATGGGTTATTTCAGAACTGAGGAAGATACCCCACGTGGACTTCGTAAGGCTTGGGACCAGGATGCCCGTAGTATGCCCCCAGAGGATAACCGACAAGCTCTGCTCCATGCTCAGGAAGTATCACCCCATCTGGCTTAACACCCAGTTCAACCATCCGAAGGAAGTGACCAGGGAGACTGCCGAGGCATGCGCAAAACTGTCTGATGCCGGGATCCCCCTGGGGAACCAGAGCGTTCTTCTGAAGGGTGTCAACGACTGTCCTTACCTGATAAGGGAACTGAACCAGAGGCTGTTGAAGATCAGGGTCAACCCCTACTACATATACCAGTGCGACCTTTCCGAGGGGATAGAGCATTTCAGGACCAGCGTTGGCAAGGGCATCCAGATCATAGAGTACCTGAGAGGCCATACGACGGGAATGGCGCAGCCTCTGTTCATTGTGGACGCCCCCGGGGGGGGCGGCAAGATACCCGTTGGACCGAACTACGTTGTCAGCCAGTCGGACAGGAAGTATATCCTGCGCAACTACGAAGGAGTACTCACGACCTACACTGAGCCCGACGACAACCAGAGCCATCCCGAGGATCTCTACCACTGGGAAGAGTACACAGCCAGGCAGAGGCAGCTCTCGAGGGAGGGCCTTATCAAGCTCTTTGAAGGTGACCTTCTGTCCCTCGAACCGGCTCATCTTGACCGCAGGGAGAGAAACAGGAAGGCTGACTGACGGGAAGGCAAACAGGAGGTGCACCTGGTGGAAGAACTGCTGGTCTCTCGTTCCGTAACACCCTTTCCGAAATGGATGAAATGGACGGCACTGGCCGTAGGGATCTTGCTGATCGGCGACGGGATGCGAAGCTTCATGTTCCACAAGATACTGGTTGGTGCGGTCCTTGCCTATATTTCAGGGTATGAGAAGAGGATAGTCATCTCGCCGGAGGGGGTTGTCAGGCAGACAAGGACATGGATAACATCCCATTCCGCGCTCCTGCCCTGGAGCGATATCCAGTTCGTCAATTTCGCCTACAAGGGTTCAAAGATGATGTGTTTTTTCGAGAAGGATGTTACCGGCCTTAAAGTCCTTTTCGACAAGGCCGATGAACCTGAGATCCGCAGGATACTTCAGCACTATATCCCGGACGTGGAGACCGGAGTGGTAGGAGGCCAGTGAACAAGGGTACTGTTAACAAACTGTGATAGGGTGTATCCTTTGAAATAGAAAGCGTATTATCGTACTCACTCGTACATCAGACGAGAGAGGAGGGAGGTACAGGAAGTCTGGCTGACGGAGTCCCATGATATCAAGGACAGGCAGGACATTCGATACCAAAGGAGGTTCCAGTTGATGGCTCAGAACGTACAGCCCAAGCCGGGTCTCGGCCTTTCTCTCGCAGTGTTCATCGCGGCAGCCACAATGATCAGTTTCGGGGTTCTCAAACTGGGAGTGGATGCCCACATCCCGATAGTTTTTTCAGCTGTCCTCGTATGTATTGTAGGCCTTACCGTTCTCAAGATGCCCTGGTCCCAGATAGAAGAGGGTGCCCTTACAGCCATCGCTGTGGCACTTCAGGCCGTTGTTATACTGATGATCATAGGGATGGTAATCGGCATCTGGATGCAGAGTGGAGTTGTTCCCAGCCTTATCTACTACGGCCTTTCTCTTCTTTCTCCCTCCATTTTCCTTCTGGCAACACTCCTGATCTGTTCGATCGTTTCGCTCTCTACGGGGTCGTCATGGACCACCGCAGGAACGGTTGGCATAGCGATGATGGGTATCGCCCAGGGTCTTGGGATCCCTGCTCCCCTTACGGCCGGGGTGGTAGTCTCCGGAGCCTACTTCGGGGACAAGATGTCGCCCCTTTCCGACACCACGAACCTTGCTCCCGCAGTTGCGGGATCCAACCTTTTTGACCATATCAGGGCCATGGTATGGTCCACAGGGCCTACCTACCTGATCGTTGCGGTGATCTGCATTGTACTCGGCATGAGATACGCCGGAGGCTCCCTTGATGCAGAAAAGATCCTTGCGATGCAGCAGATGATGAAAGTGGAGTTCAACATCGGGCTCCTCGGCTTTGTTCCCCCGGTCCTGGTCATTTTACTTGCGACACGAAAAACTCCGGCAATTCCAGGACTTTTTGCCGGTGTCCTTGTGGCAGCCCTGATGTCTGCCTTCCAGGGCAACGGCATCGGTGACATTATCAACGCTATCCACTACGGATACGAAGCTTCTTTCGCGTCCGATGTGGCGGGTGCCGAGGGAGGAGCCCTGATGAGCCTCCTTAGCGAGGCCAACCTTAACATCGCCCCGGAGATGGCCACCGAGGTGGGTGAAATGCTCACGGATCTTCTCTCCAGGGGCGGGATGGACTCGATGATGTGGTCCATCTCCCTGGTCTTCTGCGCCCTCTTCTTCGGCGGCGTAATGGAGGCATGCGGTTTCCTCGAGACCATAGTCC
>DFZC01000009.1 GCA_002383685.1 Synergistaceae bacterium UBA4066
ACACCTATGCCGCCGAGCTCTCCCGTTATATACACCTGAACCCGGTGAGGGCGAAGATGGTCTCATTGCCTGAAGAGTACAAGTGGAGCAGCTGCAGCCGATACCTTGAAGGTACAGAGCCGTCCTGGCTTTCGACAAACCTTGTCCTTGGTTATTTCGACAGCGGCAGTCAAGATGGAGTCCGCCGAAGAAGATACAGGGATTACCTGTTCGAGGCCATAGGGAAAAAGAGCGCTGACCCTCTTGCGGGTTCTGTAGCCTCGACGATCCTCGGGAGCGATGATTTTGTCAGGGAGATCAGGGAGAAATACCTGGAAGGAAGGGCTTCCGACAGGGATATACCCGCATTGCGTGAGTTGACCAGAAGGCCGGATATCATGATGATAAAGGAAGCGGTGGAGGAAGCGTTTCCCGGTAACGGCAGGCTTGCGAGATCGGCAGGAATATATCTTTGCCATCGTTTCAGCGGGGCGAAGCTGAAAGATATCGGAGTCCTTTACGGGATCTCGGAATCCGGCGTGACACAGGCCGTCAAGCGGTTCGAAGAGACCATGAAGAAGGACAGCTCCCTGGAGAAGAGGGTCGTTGAAATAGCCAGGAAATTGAGTTTGTCAATTGTGTAGGTCTGACACCTCAAAGCACTGCATGCCTCTTGGCACCTCGTCCTCGCCTTTCCCGCTTTTGTTGTCATCCTGAGGAGCGTAGTGACGACGAGGTGCCCGGCGTTCTTTGCCAGGGTAAGGATCTGGGTTTGAATTTCCTAGTCACCAGTCACAAGGTCCCTCATTGAATCACCTCGGGACAGGGTGCTCCGAGCGCATAGTCCCGAGTCGATTCTCGAGGGGAAGCGAAAGGGCGAGTCCTCCAGCTTGACTGGAGGGTAGGCTTCGCTCTGACCTGGCTGGCGTGCCGCCAGCGTAGGTTAGGTCGCAGAGAAGTGCTAGACGGCAGGAAGGGCAAAAATTCGTGAGACGTGAGATGAAAAGGCAGAGGCCTGTTTGTCATTCCGAGAAACGTAGCGACGAGGAATCTCGCTTTGGATCCTTAATTACCAAGACCTTCTCACCGCAGTGGACGCAGAGAAGAGCTAAACCTTTTTTTGGGGAAAGGCCCTCCCCAAGAACCTTTATCCGCAGATTACACAAATTTGCTCGGATGAAAATATAAGTTCTGTAATCGTAAGGAACGGAGTGACCCAATGGTCATGGAATGCGAAACCTTTTCAAAGTATGTGTTTTGCTTGAATACTGCTGAATTATCCATGAAAATGAAAACAATATAACGTATGCGGTGTTTTTTAAATTAATAAATTAACAGTCAGGTCTCTTTGAGAGCAACACCTCGCATCAACAATAATTCCTGAAAGCTGGAAATGGAGAGATTCGATAAATAATAAATGCACTTTCTGCAAAGTTTTTTGATGGTTTATCCAAAAGCCGGGAAATTCATCACGGGAAGGACAACATCGAATGAGGACTTTGGCCAGATCAGATATTGATTTAGCCCGTCTGCCTTCAGTCTGGGACCTTGGCAACAAGATCCTCTATGACATGTGCCGAACCTACCCGGAACACGACACCCACGAAAAGATAATCGCAAAGATATGGCTAATTGGTCGCTCCTATGCAGCCTCAATAGAAAGAAGGAAAAACGCCGCTCAAATAGGGGACTCTTTCTACACAGAAGTTGTTGCTCCCGAGATCCAGAAGAGCCCTATTGATTCCTGGCTGAAAGAAATACCCAAAGAGGAGCCGGGTAACAGTCAGTCAATTACCGTTCACAAAAAACTACAGGACACCATTTTTTCTATTACAGGTCTTCAAAAGCGGTCACTTGCCTCGAAATATCTTCACTTTCACTGTCCTGGTTCCTTTTTCCTTTACGACAGCAGAGCCAGGCGATCAATTATGGAACTTACTCCTCGCATTTCCATTATCCCAATGATCAGCGCAGACGAATTCGATAAGGAATACAGGGATTTTGTGCGGCGCTGCCTTTGGCTTTGGAATAACATTCGGGAAAACTTTGGATTCGAACTTACGCCAAGGGAGATGGACAATCTGCTATTGAACGCCTTCAGCGAGAACATGGAGAGCCAATATGGGCAATGAAATAGCCAAGGCCAAAAAGGATAACCAGGTAACCGGAAATGTTGGTCTGTATTACGTCTGCTATCGCCTTTCGAGGATGGGATGGAACGCCATGCCTACGGCCAGAAATGCTCGCGGGATAGACATTATTGCCTACAACACGGATTGTTCGAAAATGCTCGGGATACAGGTAAAGACCTTGAGCAAAAGTGCCCCTGTTCCGCTCGGAAACAGCCTGGAAAATCTCATGGGAGATTTCGTTATCGTTGTGGCAGAAGTCGCTTTAGGCGAACCCCGAGCGTATATCCTCACTCCCGAAGAGGCAAAAGAAAGGATTCATAAGGGGCATAAAGAAGGGCGGGTGTCATTCTGGCTGCACGTAAAAAAGTACGACACTGAAGAATACAGAGAAGCCTGGGACAGGATCGGGGAAGCATGAACAAGGAACAGACAGAGGTGCCTTGCGGTGTAATCTCATCTTAGGCTTGAACGAGAACTCTAACCGGATATACCAGTTGGCTAATATCATGTTTTTCGGTTCTTTGAGGAATGCGAAAATATAAAGTCCTTTGAACCTTCGCAAAATGCAGTAACGGTATTTTTGTAATTTGTACTTGACAAACAATTTTATCTTTTGTATATTTGCAGAAAAACCGTTACAGCATTTTATTATGCGGTTGAGGGTGGCATTATGAAGACGAAGGTAAAGGAATTGGCGACAGTGCAGATGGGTTATTCGTTTCGTTCGCGCCTTGAGAGTGTTGCAAACGGCAATGTTGCGGTTATCCAGATGAAGGATCTTCTTGATGACAACAAGGTCGGTTGTGATGATTTGATAAAAGTCGATATGGAAACGGTCAAAGATCATCACCTTGCACGAAAAGGGGATCTTATTTTCAGATCGCGGGGGCAAGTAATAAACGCAGCAATACTACTTGATGATCCTGAAAGGGCAGTTGTTGCAGCCCCGTTGTTGCGAATCAGGGTTGTAAAACCGCAAAGGCTCCTGCCCGAATATCTGAACTGGTACATAAACCAGAGAGATGCTCAGGCTTATCTTGCAAGCAGAACCAAAGGAACTGTTCTGAAAATGATCGGCATCCAGGCAATTGAGGATCTGGAAATTTCATTGCCGAGTTTGGATAAGCAGAAAACTATTGTTGAACTGGTTTCTTTGTCTGCTCGGGAACAGGTCTTGCTTCATGCTCTGGCCGAAAAACGGAAACAATACATTACGAAAAAACTGATGTTGTTCGCCAAAGGAGAATAGGCCATGAAAACAACGATTGATCAAAAAGACATCAACAACGCGGCATGGGCTGCATGCGACACCTTCAGGGGAGTGGTTGACCCGGGACAGTACAAGGACTACATCCTTGTTATGCTCTTTTTGAAATACATCTCCGATGTCTGGCAGGATCATTACGAGGAATATAAAAAACAATGCGGGGATGATGAAGTCCGTATTCTCCGCAAACTGGAGCGTGAGCGTTTTGTCCTCCCGATTGTAAAAATGGTTGGGAAAAATGACGAGACTGGCAAAGAAACGATTCTGGATGAGTTTCCGGCCTCCTACTACAGCCTTTACGAGCGCAGATCAGCCGCCAACATCGGCGAACTTATCAACATCGTTCTGGACCACATCGAGGAGTCCAATAAAGCCAAACTCGAAGGGGTATTCCGAAATATCGACTTCAACAGCGAGGCCAGCCTCGGAAAGACCAGGGACCGGAACCGCCGCCTGAAGCAGCTGTTGGAGGATTTCAACAAACCACAGCTTGATATGAAACCCAGCCTCGTGTCGGAGGATGTGATCGGCAATACCTATATCTACCTGATCGAGCGTTTCGCTTCCGATTCCGGGAAGAAAGCAGGAGAGTTCTTTACCCCGCTGAAGGTTACCGAACTGGTCGCAAAGCTGGCTGGCCCCAAACGGGGCGACAGGATCTGCGATCCCGCATGCGGTTCCGGCGGTCTTCTGATCCAGGCAGCCAAAGAAGTGGGCGATCGTAACTTTGCCCTCTTCGGGCAGGAATCCAACGGAAGCACATGGGCACTATGCCGCATGAACATGTTCCTGCACAGCTTTGACAGCGCTCGCATCGAGTGGTGCGACACCCTCAACAGCCCGCTCCTGGTGGAAAACGACCGCCTCATGAAATTCAACTGCGTAGTGGCCAATCCTCCCTTCTCCCTGGACAAATGGGGCGCGGAAAACGCCGAAAGCGACCGATACAACCGCTTCTGGCGCGGGGTTCCCCCCAAGAGCAAGGGGGACTGGGCTTTTATCACTCACATGGTCGAAGTTGCTCTCGAAAAACAGGGACGTGTAGCCGTTGTCGTTCCTCATGGTGTTTTGTTCCGGGGCGCAGCAGAAGGGCGGATCCGCCGGAAAATGATTGAAGAGAACCTGCTTGATGCTGTGATCGGCCTGCCGGGCAACCTGTTCCCGACCACCAATATACCAGTTGCCATTATGGTTTTTGACCGTACTCGGGAAAAAGGTGGCGCAAGGGAAGATTGCAGGGATGTTTTGTTTATCGATGCCAGTCGGGAGTTTGTATCGGGCAAAAACAGGAACAGTTTTTCGGAAGAGCATCTGGCCAGGATCATGAAAACCTGCTCAGATAGAGTCGAGGTAGAGAAGTACGCTCACATAGCCAATTCGGACGAGATCAGGGAGAACGATTTCAACCTCAATATCCCCCGCTATGTCGATACCTTTGAGGAAGAAGAGGAAATCGACATCGATTCTGTTCAGCAGGAGATCGACCAACTGGAAAAAGAACTGGCGGAGGTCCGGGCGAAAATGGCCGAGAAACTTAGGGAAATAAACAGGTGACCGCCGATGGAGACGAGGTTATTTTTGGAACCGCGAAAATCGCGAAATACACGAAAAGGGGTCGAATTCAACCAGTTTAGAAATGAATGCGGAGGCTTTTATGAGCGGAAAAGATATTGAAAAAAGACACCATCATACTTTTGAAAACATCAAACAGGTTGATAATGACGGTTTCGAATTCTGGATGGCCAGGCAACTGGGTAAAATCCTGGGTTATGCAGAATATCGGAACTTTCTTCCCGTAATCGAAAAGGCGAAAAAAGCCTGTTTAAAGAGCGGCCATCAGGTTGAAAACCATTTCGTGGAGACCCACGAGATGGTCCCCATCGGTTCAGGAGCCGAAAGGGAAATGGAGTCTTATGCGCTCTCCCGGTATGCCTGCTATCTGATCGTTCAAAATGGTGATCCTTACAAGCCGGTCATTGCCAATGGTCAGACCTATTTCGCCATCCAGACCCGTCGCCAGGAACTTGCTGATGATAAGGCTTTTCAGCAACTAAAAGAAGATGAAAAGCGCCTTTTTCTCAGAAACGAGATGAAGGAGCACAATAAACAGCTAGTTGAAGCGGCTCAAAAAGCTGGTGTCGAGAGTACTCTCGACTTTGCCATATTCCAGAACCATGGGTACAAAGGGCTTTATGGAGGCCTGGATGCCAAAGGAATCCACACCCGCAAGGGGTTGAAGAAAAATCAGCAGATCCTGGACAACATGGGCAGCACCGAACTGGCCGCCAACCTCTTCCGTGCCACGCAGACCGAGGAAAAACTGCGCCGGGAAAACATTCAGGGTAAAACCGGGGCCAACAAAACCCATTTCGAGGTCGGCAAGAAAGTCCGGAAAACCATAGAAGAACTGGGCGGAACTATGCCGGAAGACCTTCCAAAGCCGGATGAGGATCTGAAAAAGCTGGGAAAGAAGCAGACGAAGAAGGATAAGAAACCGCGGGAAATAGAAGGTAACCGCGAATGAACACGAATAGAGGCGGATTGTTTGGAGAACCGCAGAAGCCTGAACCGCGAAAGGCGCGAAAAGCACGAAAGGGGAGCGCGAATTGGCCTATTCTGCTGCGGGAAATGACTGAAGAGTTTAAGGTAATTCAGCGATGAGTTTACTTTCTCTTAAAGACAGAATTGGATTTCCAGCAGATTGGAAGATCGAACCGATTGGTAAGATTCTGTTATCAAGTCAATATGGAACAAGCAAAAGCAGTTCTGAATCTGGAGTGCCAGTGATTGGCATGAAGAACCTACAGGATGGAAAAGTTGACTTCACATATTTGTCGTTTGTTTCACTCGATGATAACGAAAAAACCAAGTTGTTATTAAGGAATGGAGATATATTACTGAATCGAACGAATAGTTTCGACCTCGTCGGTAAAGTCGGGTTTGTAGAAAAGGCTATTGAGGCCGTGTTTGCATCTTATTTGGTTCGGCTCGAAATAGACAAAACTAAGTCAGATTCGAAGTTTGTGGCGATATGGTTGTCTGGTTTTTGGGCAGATCAGATGATCAAAAAGATTGCAACCAGAGCAATTAGCCAGGCAAATGTGAACCCAACAGAGTTCAAGAAATTTTGTTTGATACCTGTGTTGCCGTTGCCTGAACAAAAAGCCATTGTCGATCTGCTGTCCACCTGGGATGAGGCCATCGAGAAAACCGAACGACTGATTCAGGCGAAGGAGAGACGGTTTAAAGGGCTGTTACGGGAATTGATTTTAGAATCGCAGGATACACAAAAGGGCACGGAATGGAAGAAGGTTGAGCTGGAGCAGATTTGTAAAGTAACAAAAGGCAAACAACTCAATGTTGCATATATGAAAGCTGATGGAGCTTATTATGCCCTAAATGGTGGTATTGGCCCCTCTGGAAGAACAGACGATTGGAATACAGAAGCCGAAACTATAACGATTAGTGAAGGTGGTAACTCATGTGGATATGTGAATTACAATACTGAACGTTTTTGGTCAGGTGGGCATTGCTATTCACTTTTAAACCTTAAGAAGAATGTAGAAAAACACTACCTCTATTTCTCTCTAAAGATGAATGAACCAAAACTCATGAAATTAAGGGTCGGTTCCGGGCTTCCCAATATCCAAAAAAAAGATGTGGATAAATTTACAGTTGCTATTCCTTCCTTTAATAAACAACAAGAAATCGCCGACACACTGAATAAAGCTCAACAAGAGATTGACCTGCTGAAGCATCTCGCCGAAAAATACAAAACCCAGAAACGCGGATTGATGCAGAAGCTACTCACCGGAGAATGGCGGGTAAAACCTGAGATAGTCAACCTCTACAAGGAGGCGTAATCATGGCTGAGATACACAAAGTTTTTATTAGCTGTCATCATGATAACGACCAGTGGGCAAAAGACGAATTGTTGAAAATAAATGAAATTTATGAAATATTTATTGATGGGTCAGTAGATACAGGAGATATAAACGATGACCTTCCAGATGAAGCCATCCGGCAGAAAATTCGGGATGAGTACCTTCGCGATACGAAGGTGACAATTCTTTTAGTGGGAACTGAGACAAAAAACAGAAAACACATAGACTGGGAAATTTATTCCAGCATGATCGATGGGGCCAAAAACAAAAAATCTGGAATTCTAGTAATACAATTGCCGTCAACTAATCCGAAATATCATACTGCCCCTCATGGCGACAAGGAAAAAGAAAAACTTTATCCTGAAACAGCATCATGGGTTAGCATTGATAAAAGGACCGAATATGAAGAGCGATATCCTTTTTTGCCAAATAGGATTATTGACAATCTCTTAAAATCAAAGGCAAAAGTATCTGTCACGACTTGGGATAAGATCAACAACATTAATTTAAATTTACTAATAAATTTTTCATTCAACGACAAAGAAGAATGTGAGTATGATCTAAGCCGTCCGATGTATCGGAAAAATTTATAGGAGGGATAAAATGATTTCAAGCATCAATAGGAGAAAAATTTTTATTTCGCACTATAAAAATGATCATAACGAAGTTGATGCCTTTATTCGTAACTTTTCAAGCGCTTTTATCCCAAAGGTTCTAGGTGCAAACGACAGCGACGATTTTATAGACAGTTCTAACACTGATTATGTCATGCAACGTATCCGGGACAAATATCTTGGTGACAGCACTGTTACGATAGTTCTTATTGGTAGTTGCACACATAGCCGACGTTACGTTGATTGGGAGATCAAAAGCTCACTCCGACAGGGCCAATATATCCCTAATGGTTTGATTGGTATCCTTCTTCCAGGTAAGGGAAATGCAGCCCATTTGCCACCTAGGTTTAGCGACAATTGGCAAAAAGGAGAGATTGATTGCTATGCGCGGTATAGGGCTTATCCGAGATCGGAGATAGAGTTGACCGGATGGATAGAAGATGCCTATCATGCCAGGACATCACGTGCCCACCTTATAAAGAATTCGCAAGATATGATGAAGTACAATGCAGTATGTAAGGTTTGTGGGGTGACCCATTAATGACAGAAAAATATAAACCACCATTAGCCGTTCATTTTATATGGCATCCATCAAATCAAGGATTTGTCGACCCTATACTTGATTCGGTGAGAAGTTGCTTTGCAAGGGATGTGGATAGGCCGTTTTCAAGAGGATTGAACATCCCCCTGTTTTTTTATAGCTCTGAGTCCGCGAACGAATCTCCTTTGGATTCCCCGGAGGCCCAAGCTGAAAAAGATATCGTGTTTGTTTTTACGAGTGTCAATACTTTTGGGCGTGACTCATGGAAATACTACATTGATAAGCTTCAACCTTCAGATTCTTTTAGGGTATTGCCCGTAGCTATTGATAAAGAAGGACTAAGCCATAGCGCTAATGGTAGTCTAAAAAATATCAACTTTTTAAGAGCTTACGAATGGAATGACGATCTGCGAATACAACGTGCTATGGTGGCGATGGCTCATGAAATATACCGATACGGGTTTGTTGAAATCAGCGAGGAAGATAGGGGGAAGTCGTCGTCGATCAAGATTTTCCTGAGCCATGCTAAAGCTGGTGATACTGGACGATTGCATGCCAAATCAATTAAAAGCTATATCGACAATACGAACATGTCGAGTTTTTTTGACGCAACTGAAATTCCCCCAGGATTCAAATTTGATGAAGAAATAACCAAGCATATAGAAGATTCCACCTTAGTTGCCATAGAAAGTGATGCATATTCCTCTCGCTATTGGTGCCAGAGAGAGATTTTATGTGCGAAACAGAAAAATCGTCCAATAATTGCAGTCAATTGCCTAGAGGATTGCGAAGATAGGGTCTTCCCTCCTGCAGCTAATATTCCTTGCATTCATGTGTCTCCCGAATCGACTATCAGCGACAAAGACATCCTGAGGATTTTAATTGCAACTATTCTCGAGACGATACGCTATTATCACGCCCTGAAGTCTCTCGAATACTATCAGGCTCAAGGTTGGATTGAAAAGAATTGTATTTGTATTCCAAGACCACCAGAGCTGCAGAAGATTATAGAAGTGAAAGAAAAAGGGAAGGATAAGGTCTGTTACCCGGAACCTCCGCTTTATACTGATGAAACATATTGGCTCTCGTCCTTTGGAGTAGATGCCTTTACTCCGTTGTGGAGCAGTTCCGAAGATAGGTCTTTAAAAGGTCTCCGGGTAGGAATTTCCATTTCTGAAAGCCCTTCGGAAGGTTATACGAAACATCATTTAAGTCCTGATCATCTAAAAAGATTGGCTCAAGATATTGCAAGACATCTACTTGCCAGATCTGCGACGATTCTTTACGGAGGTGATTTGCGAAAGGACGGCTTTACTCAATTTATCCTAGATGAAGCAATAGTACTCAAAAATCGCCTGAATACAGATGATATTCACGTTGAAAACCATTTGGCATGGCCGCTGTATGTGGCCGATGCAGAAGTAACAGCCTGGAGAGCCAAGTACAACAGTGTTATGAAATCTGCGGAACACGATATCCCTATTGGTATCAAAGCGCTTGTTGACAAGGATAATTTCCTAAATCCTGACAATGCAAAAAATAAATATATCTGGTCGCGATGCCTTACTGAAATGCGCAATGAATCCATCAAAACTTCTGATTCCCGCATTTGTGCCGGTGGCAGGCTTTCGGAATACAAAGGCAAAATGCCTGGCGTTTTGGAAGAGATCCATATCGCAATGATAAAAAACAAACCAATCTATCTGCTTGGTGCTTTCGGAGGAGTAGTTGGTGAAGTTTGCGAAACAATCTTAAGTGGGTCTATTGCAGAATCACTAACTGAAAGCTGGCAAGTTTTTCATAACGCGGGCTACCGAGATCTCCAGGATACAGCCAAGGTAGAAAAACAGCAGGCTGATTACGAAAGTATCAAAATTCAACTGGAGACTGTAGATATTGAAGACATGGCCAAGAATGCCGGACTCTGTAAGGATGAATATTTGCGGCTTATGAGATCTCCTTTTGTAGATGAGTGTGTTTACCTAGTTCTGAAAGGCCTAAAGAATCTTGCCATCAATTAAGCTCTCTAAAGCAGGTGAGCGATGAGTAACTTTCAGATAAACGAAAAACACCTTTCTCAAATCCCGGCTTTGCAGCTTTTGATAGGTCTGGGTTTTGAATATTTGACAGCGAAAGAAGCACTTCGCCAGCGGCAGGGCCGAAGGTCTAATGTCCTGTTGGAAGACATTCTGCGCGGTCAACTAAAAGAAATTAACAGCATCCGTTATAAGGGAAGCGAGTTTCTTTTCAGTGAGGAAAATATCCAATCTGCCATACAGAAACTCAAAAACATCAAATACGATGGTTTGCTTCAGACCAATGAGGCGATCTACGATCTGATCACTCTTGGAACGGCCCTGGAGCAGACCATTGAAGGTGATTCGAAAAGCTTCACACTGAACTATGTCGACTGGCGAAATCCCGATCGCAATAAATTCCATGTAACCGTTGAATTTGGCGTCGAGCGCTCGCGGAGCTCGGAGACGATCCGGCCCGATATCGTTCTGTTCGTCAACGGCATTCCCTTTTGCGTGATCGAGTGCAAGTCTCCACAGGTGGACATTGACCAAGCCGTATCGCAGTCCATCAGAAATCAGAATGACGATCATATCCCCAGGTTGTTTATCTATTGCCAGATGGCTCTGGCCCTCAACAAGAACAACGCCATGTACGCAACAACGGGGACGGCGGCCAGGTTCTGGGGTATCTGGAAAGAACCCGGGATGAAAAAGGGCGAGCGGGAGTTTGAAAGGCTTCAGGCGATTGTCAACAAGCCCCTTGATAAAGAGGTTGTTACCCAAATATCAGCTGCTTTTGGAGTTCAGCTGGAATTTCTGGAAGAAAAACGGCTTCCAACGGAGCAGGACAAGGCTCTTTTTGCATTATGCCGGCCTGAAAGACTTCTGGAACTGGCCTGGAAGTTCACTGTCTTTGATGGCGGGGTCAGGAAAATTGCTCGGTACCAGCAATATTTTGTTGTTAAATCCGCTCTTGCACGGGCAAAGCATTTTGATGTTACCGGATCACGCAAGGGAGGCATAATCTGGCACACGCAGGGGTCCGGAAAATCCCTGACAATGGTTATGCTGGCGCTCAATCTCGCCCTGGATCCAGAGATATCGAATCCCCGCATTGTGCTGGTCACCGACCGGGATGATCTCGATAAACAATTGAGAGACACCTTTATTGCCTGTGGTTTTGAAGCCAACAGGGCGACATCGGGCAGAAACCTGCTGGACCTGGTGGCCGAAAAAAAACCCGGCATAATCACAACGCTCATCCACAAGTTTGAGAAGGCTTTTAACGTTAAGAAGTATCAGGACGATTCCTCCGATATTTTCATCCTTGTAGATGAAAGCCACCGTACTCAGTTTGGGTCCTTTTCCGCCCGCATGAGACAGATGTTCCCTCGTGCCTGCTATCTTGGGTTTACTGGTACTCCTTTACTGAGAGAGGAAAAGAACAACTTTACAAGATTCGGTGAACTGGTGGAGCCTCATTACCCGATAACACAGGCTGTGGAAGATGGTGTTGTGGTTCCGCTTCTGTATGAAGGTCGACATGTGGAGATGACCCAGAACAAGGCTGCCGTGGATCTGTGGTTTGAAAGACATACAGAAGGGTTGACCGAAGAACAGCAGGCGGATCTTAAGCGCAAATATGCCCGGGCGGAAATGCTTAATAAGGCGGAACAGGTTATCTATATGAGGGCTTTTGATATCAGTGAGCATTTTCGTTCAAACTGGCAGGGTACAGGATTCAAGGCCCAGTTGGTGGCGCCGAACAAGGCTTCCGCTCTTAAATACAACGCTTGCCTGAATGAAATAGGGGCCGTCACTTCTGAGGTTGTTATCTCTCCTCCTGACATACGTGAAGGTTATGAGGAGACAGACGACGAGGCAAGGGATGAAGTCGTCAAATTTTGGGAAAAAATGATGAAACGCTATGGCAAAGAGGATGAATACAACAAGCAACTTATCAATCAGTTTAAACGTGGGGACGAACCGGAAATCCTGATCGTCGTGGACAAGCTGCTAACAGGGTTTGATGCGCCGAGGAACGCGGTTTTGTATTTATGCAGGATGCTTAGAGAACATACGCTGCTTCAGGCCATTGCGCGGGTCAACCGGCTTTATGAGGGTAAGGAATTCGGATTTATCGTCGATTACGCAAGTGTCCTTGGTGAGCTTGACAAGGCTCTGACCATGTATAGCGCTTTCGAGGGATTCGATGAATCCGATCTTGTCGGAACTCTTACCTCCATCAACAGCGAAGTTGAAAAATTGCCGGGGCGTTATTCAGGACTTTGGGATCTCTTCAAACCCGTAAAGGATTCTCGTGACGAAGAAGCGTTTGAGGTGCTGCTTGCAGATGATGAATTAAGAAGCGAGTTCTACAGCCGTCTTTCCGAATTTTCAAAAACTCTGGCTATTTCCCTTTCCTCCGACAAATTTCTTTCCGGCACTGACGACAGGGTGTTATCGAGGTACAAGGAAGATCTCCGAAAATTTCAGTCACTTAAGGCATCCGTAAAATTGCGTTATGCAGAAGCGATAGATTACCGGGATTATGAGCCGAAAATTAAGAAGTTGCTGGATACACATATTCAGGCGAACGAAGTCATTCAGCTCAATGAGCCGATCAATATTTTTGATGAAAAAATGTTCAATCAGGTTAAAGATGAACAAGGGATATACAAAGCCGGGAAAAGTGCGGCATCCAGAGCCGATACGATTGCTTTCGCAACAAAAAGGGCAATTTCGGAAAAAATGGAAGAGGATCCCGCCTTTTTTGAGAAATTTTCCAAGTTGATCCAGCAGGCCATTGACGATTTCAGAACGAAAAGAATATCGGATCTGGATTATCTCAACAAAGTCGTAAATATCAGAAACAAAATAGTTCACAAGGTCCATGAGGACGTTCCCTATAGAGTTTCCGGGAATCAGGATTCCATGGCCTATTACGGCGTTTTGAAACCATTCCTCGAAAAATACGAATTAAGCAGGGATCTCCTGGAGACAGCCACCGCGGAGACAGCGATTGCAATAGACGGTATTTTCAAAAAGCACAGAAAAGTAGATTTCTGGGATGATGAAGATGCCCAGAAGCAAATGGTCAACGAGATCGACGATTACCTCTATGATGAAATTAAAACCAAAAGAGGTATTGAATTATCACTGGATGAGATGGATGGGATCATCGAGAAGGTCCTGCGCGTGGCAAAGCACAGGAGTTACAGGTGATGGATCCCGCAACTCATGGTTGTAAGCGTTCAATTGTTTATGGGGGAAAGGTAATTGATTACAACCTTTTATTTTGCAATAGGAAGACCATGGAGATAGCGGTTCATCCTGATAGCTCGGTCGTAGCCAAAGCGCCGATAGGTGCAGACATTACCCTGGTTGAGAAAAAAATATCCAAAAGAGCGCGATGGATTCTCAGGCAACTCGACTACTTCAGTCAATTCAATCCCAAGACTCCCGATCGGTGTTACGTGAATGGTGAAACCCATTTCTACCTCGGAAGGCAATACCGCTTGAGGTTGACAGAAGGCACTGCGAACGAAGTCAAGCTAACCCGGGGGTTTTTTCATGTTACTGCGACAGATTTCCCAACACCTGAGATCGCCAAAAAGCTTTTAAACAAGTGGTATCTGGAAAAGGCTCAATTTCATTTCCAGGAAAGTATGGATCGTTGCTGGCTAAAGTTTGATCGCTTTGATTTTGTCAAACCAGCTATGAAAATCAGGCGAATGCAGAAAAGATGGGGAAGTTTTTCGGGGAAAGGTACAGTGACACTCAATACTGCTCTTATAAGAGCGCCCAAAGAATGTATCGACTACGTTATTACCCATGAGCTATGCCACATGAAATACCAAGACCATGGTCCTGATTTTTATAAGCTGCTCGAAAGAGTTATACCAGGTTGGGAAAAAATAAAGCACAAACTTGAACTGGGCATGCGGTGAAGCGCAAACCACTAATTTGTACTGTTTCAATATTTGAAGAACCTTAGAGGTGTCTACCATTGAATTATTGGATTAGACGGACTCCTTGGGTTCGTTTATTACCTCATTTCCCGGTCCATTTATAACTATGTTGGTGCAGAGACCTTGAGTCTCTCCATGATCAGGCGCTGAGGTTTTGTGATCTCTGTAAGGATTTGGCCGTACTTGCCCGAATAGCGGACTTGAGTGAGCGTCTCCATCTCAAGAAGCAGCTCCTGGACGGTGTACTTGTCGATCAGTCCGGTCTCTTTCATCTTTTTACGTAAGGCGCTCATGTAGATCAGGGCGATGAACTGGACAAAGAGGCGGCCGTCCATTGCCGGAGAGCTGTGAACGCGAAGCCGTTTCATATCCAGCTGGTTTTTAAGATCATCAAAGCACTTCTCGACGCTATCCTTGTTGCGGTAAACCTGAAGCGCCTCAACCGGGTCCTTGATATCGTTGGTGAGCAGAACGTAGAAACCGGCATAGGAGAACCTTAGAGGTGTCAGCCCGTACACATTTGACAAGAGCCGGGTTTTCGGTCCAGATTGGGGGGAAATGAATCTTGCCAGGGCCTGAGGTTGAAAGATGGGCAGACCTTTGAGGATCGAATACCCGGAAGTTTTTAATCATGTCACGTCGAGAGGGAACGAACAGGAGGACAGGGTACCTACTGCAGGGGCGCTACCTTGTCAAGCCTTGAAAAGATCAGCATGAGTTCCCGTCCTTGCCAGGTAGAGGTTTCTGGCATCCATCCGGTAGATCAGAATCCAATCGGGATCGAAATGGCATTCTCTGAAATCGGACCATTCTCCATACAGAGGGTGATCATTGTTTCGAGGCTCAAGGGGGATCCCTTCGGCAAGAGAGGTAACCACATCCTTGAGCCTGGAGTCGTCCCTACCCTGTTTCAGCATCCGTTTTCTGTCGCGCTTGAACTGTGCCGAAAAGATTGGTTTTGGCATTCGGCGTTTTTATTCCTTTTCGAGCTTATCCCAAAGATCATCAACATTCTCAGCAGCCGTAAGACTGCGCCCCGCGCGAATGTCCTTCATCGCCTGGGCGGTTCTATAGTTGGGTATTTCAAGCGGAAAGGGGAGTCCCCCGTGGAGGCGAACCTGTTCAAGGAACAGGTTGAAGGCTTCAGAAGTCGTAAGCCCCAGATTCTGGAATACTTCCTCTGTTTCTTCCTTCAATGCTGGTCGGACTCGAACCCTCATAGTCGTAGTCTTGCGGTCAGTATTTGTTCCTGATTTTCTGATTGCGGAAATCAATGAAAGCACCTCTTTCCCTTTCTTTCAGAAAAAGATAGCACTAACAGGGCTACAAATCAATGAGAACACCGCACACCTCAGTACACCTCAGATGGTGCAGGTCTGGCCCATCGGCTTATTTACTATTGCCTGGTGGGAGGAAATTTCGTCGGACTCCGTTTTGTCCTAGAATGTCTGAAGATGGGGGATCAACCTACGGGGGTGAAAATAATGACCGAACTTTTCCTGAAGAATTATCTCTTTACATTGATACCCTTTATTATGGTCCTTTCGCTATTGCCCTGTGCTTTACGGAATAACAGGAACGAAGAAAGAACCTCTTCCCATGATTGATATTCCGTTTTTCGAAGCGATAATATTCTTGACATATTAGATTCCCTCCTTCTGAAAGTAGGTGATACTAGTCGATAACATGAAGGGAAAATAGCCCCAACGGACTCGAAAAATCTTGGCACTGAATGCACACGCTGTTAAAGATATTTAAGATAAATCCTTTTCCCGAAAGCTCAGTGATGGCATGGACATAACCCGGGCAAGGAATTAAAATTATCTGGCTGTCGGAGGCGAGTGTGCTCTGGTGAGTGCCCCGGGCTTCAAACCCGGTGGGGGTCGGTACGGCCGGCCCCGGTGGGTTCGATCCCCACACGTCTCCGCCATTTTTTTGCCTTTCACCCAACATGGAGGTGACCGACTTGAAAGAGACAGATCATGGTCTGAAGGGGTATTCCTACCCCCTGACACCGGGGGGGAGATCCTCTATCGTGGGCGACCCCCCATGGCACTATGGGACGGAATACCTGAACATCCTCTACAGGACCAACCCCGATGTGATCGCATCCTACCTGCCGTATCCCCTTGAACCGGGCCCGGATGCGGATCTGGCCTATGTCGCATTCAGCCGCTGGTGGTCGGTCTGGGAAGATGGCAAAGATATGCCTGTGGTCAACCCGGAAAGGACCCAGTACATGGAAGGCGCTATATGGACAGGATGCAGTTTTGAAGGAAAACCCGGTCAGATATGCCTCCATATATGGGTTGACAACGACTTCAGTATGGCCCGCGGATGGTTCATGGGTTTCCCAAAAAAACTCGGCCAGGTCTTTATGACCAGCTATCACCCTCTTAACCCGGCAATGGATGAGCCGGGTCCACAGGTCAAGATGAAAGGCATTGTGGCCGCACATGGGGAGAGGCTGATAGAAGGGACAATGGAAATAACAGAAAGGGCGGTCCCGGGCGATCTTCCTGCTCCCATGGGTCTCCCCCTTTTTCACATTCGTCACTTCCCTTCAATTGAAAAAGGGGCAGCCCCATCAGTGATGGAACTTGTTTCCCTTGGTGCCGAGAACTACCGTTACGGGAAGACGGCCTGGAAGGGTAAGGGGGACATTGTCTTTTACAAGTCCCTTGTTGAAGAACACTTTCCCCTGGCCCCGGTTGAGGTCCTCGGAGCCTATTCCTTCAGTTCAGGTTATACCTTTGATGGAGGCAAAGTCCTTTTCAGCTGGGTCTGATCTCCCTATTTTATTTTTCATTCCCTCATGTATAATAAGGCTGATATTTATGTCTTGTTCCTTGTAAATGTAAAGGTGATCAGTACAGGAGATTAAAATCAAGACCAGGGGGGTTAGGTTGAATGAAGAAGTTTATACTTGCTTTACTCTGTGTGGCTCTGTTTTTCGGTGTATCCGCAGCAGGTGCTTTAGAGCCGGTAGCACCCAAGGATCTGAAGGTAGGTTTCGTGTATGTCGGCCCCGTTGGTGACGGCGGCTGGACCTTTATGCACGAAAAGGGACGGCTGGAAATGGAGAAGGCATTCCCCGGGCTTGAGAGCTTCTTTGTTGAATCCGTACCTGAAGGCCCTGATTCTGTAAGGGTTATGGAAACTTTTATCAGGAACGGCGCCAGACTTGTTTTCGCAACTTCCTTTGGATACATGGATTTTGTACAGGAAGTTGCCTCAAAGAACCCCGACGTTGTTTTCATGCACTGTTCCGGTTACAAAAGCGCTGAGAACGTAGGGAACTATTTTGGCAGGATGTACCAGGCCAGATACCTTTCCGGGCTTGTCGCGGGTAAAATGACCAAGAACAACGTGATAGGATTCGTTGCCGCAAATCCTATCCCGGAAGTAATAAGGGGTATCAACGCCTTTACGCTTGGTGCCAGGAGGTCCAACCCCGACGTTAAGGTCAAGGTTGTCTGGATCTTTTCCTGGTTCGATCCTGCCAAGGAGAAAGAGGCCACTCTGGCCCTTATCGATGCCGGCGCCGATGTTATCGGCATGCATGCCGACTCCGGTGCAGCTCCGCAGACCGCTGAGGAAGCCGGAGTGTATGTTGTCGGCTATAACAACGATATGAGCAACTACGCGCCGACGAGACACCTTACAGCCCCTATCTGGAACTGGGGGATGGTCTACGAAACAATAGTGGGTCAGGTGGTTGATGGTTCCTGGAAATCCTCCGATATCTGGTGGGGTCTGAAAGAGGGACTTGTCGAGCTGGCCCCCATCTCTTCCAAAGTACCGGCAGAAACGGTTGCCCTGGTCGAATCCGAGAGAACGAGGATCGTCGATGGCTCGTGGGACGTGTTTTCTGGCCCGATAAAAAACCAGAAGGGTGAAGTGGTCGTCAAGGAAGGCGAGAAGATGACCGACGGCGATATGCTGGGCATGAACTGGTTCGTCGAGGGCGTTGAAGGGGAAATACCCCAATAGGCTTTCCGTATGCATCGGGGGCGCGTTTTCGCGCCCCCTTTTTTGTTTTCATGGTTTAGAATCATTTTGTAGCGAGTAACCCATCCGGAGGTAAATACCTTGTCGCTAAGCGTCCCTGCCCCTCTTGTAATGATGCGGGGTATAGAAAAGTCCTTTGTCGGGGCCAAGGCCAATTCTGATATCGATCTCGACCTTCGAAGGGGTGAGGTCCATACGCTTCTTGGCGAGAACGGGGCCGGAAAAAGCACCTTGATGAATATTCTCAGCGGACTTTACACCCCTGACGACGGATCCATTTTTATCGAAGGCGAGGAAAGGAAATTCAGGACGCCCAGGGATGCCATAAGCGCAGGTATAGGTATGGTCCACCAGCATTTCATGCTTGTCCCGACTCAGACCGTATGGGAGAATGTGGCCCTTGGGCTTGAAGACCAGCCTTTTTCCCTGGATAAAAACAGTATCATTGCGAAAGTTCGGGATATACAGGAACGTTACGGGATCCATGTCGACCCTCATGCGTATGTGTGGCAGCTTTCGATAGGGGAACAGCAGCGGGTCGCGATAATCAAAACCCTTTACCGCAAGGCCGATATCCTGATCCTTGATGAACCCACTTCTGTTCTTACCCCGCAGGAGACAAAGGCTCTTTTCCAGACGATAAGGCAGATCAGGCAGGAAAAACACGGGGTCATCTTCATATCTCACAAGCTTGACGAGGTCATAGATATCTCCGACAGGATAACCATACTCCGGAAAGGAAGAAAAGTGGCCACCATACCTGTGCAGAATGCCTCGAAGGAATCCCTTGCCGAGATGATGGTCGGCAGGAGGGTCGTTTTCCAGATCGGAAAGACGCTTCAGAATCCCGGGAAAGTTGTCCTGAAAGCAAAGGACCTGGTAGTAAGGGGAGGCCGGGGGATCGTATGCGTGGACAAGTTCAGCCTTGAACTGCGGCAGAGGGAGATACTGGGTCTCGCCGGTGTTTCAGGCAACGGCCAGGAAGAATTATGTGACGCGCTGGCAGGCATAAGACAGATCGACGATGGGGCCATTGTGGTCGACGGGGTGGAACTACAGGGAAAACCCTCAAGGGAGTTTCAGAAAAAGGGGGTAAGTTATATTCCTGCCGACAGGATCGGAACAGGTCTTGTAACGGGAATGAACATCAGGGAGAACATTGCCTTGAGGAAATACTGGAGAAAGGAATTCACCAGATTCAGATTTTTCGTCCATTGGGAAAATATCGCCGGGAGAACAGGCCAGCTGGTGGAAAGGTACAGCGTTGTCAACCCGGGATTGGGATTTCCCGCAAGGATGCTTTCAGGGGGGAACCTCCAGAAACTGATGCTCGCCAGGGAACTGGCCGACGACCCGAGGGTTGTCCTGGCGGTACAACCGTCATGGGGCCTGGACGTCAGCGCCACCCTTTTTGTAAGGGAAACCCTCCTTGAACAGCGGGACAGGGGATCCGGTGTGCTCCTTGTTTCCGATGACCTTGAAGAGATACTTTCCCTGAGCGACCGCATAGCCGTCATACACAAAGGCAAGCTTATGGGGATAGTCGAAGACCCCGATAGCGCCAGTGAGGAACAGCTGGGCCTTATGATGGCAGGGACAAGCCTTGCAGAATTCCTTCCTGATGATGTCCCCCCCGGCCATGTTCCCGTAAGGGCGGTTCCCTGAAGATGAAATACCGTATTGTCTTCCGGAAAAGATTCAGGACGGGAATGATATTCGAGGGAGTCCTGCCAGTCCTTTCTGTCCTTGCAGCGCTTTTCCTTGCGGGTGTAGCGCTGATGTTTTTCGGAGTATCCCCCCTTGAAGCCTACAGGGCGATGTTCAGGGGTGCCCTGGGAAGCTGGTACGGTTTCAGCGAAGTTCTCGTAAAGACCATCCCCCTTGTGATATCAGGTGTAGCCGTTGGTTTTGCCTTCCGTATGAAGATATGGAATATCGGCGCCGAGGGGCAGATATACATGGGTGCCCTCGCTACGGCTGCAGCGGTAAGGTTCCTGCAGAGCTCCAGCCAGTTCTCCATGCTTCTTGCCATGGCTGTCGCTGCGGTCATTGCCGGAGGCTTCTGGGGCTGTATTGCCGGGGTCCTGAAGGCTCGCTGGAACGTGAACGAGGTCATCACCACGCTGATGCTGAATTATGTGGCTATCCACCTGGCGGAGTATTTCATTTACGGTCCCTGGAGAGACCCATCAAGCCTTGGTTTCCCTATGACGCCTCCCTTCCCGCCTTCCGCCAGGCTTCCTCAATTCCTTGATACAAGGGTTCATCTGGGGATCGTGGCAGCCATTGTCCTTGTTCTGATCTTCAGACTTGTTATACGGTGGACGAGATGGGGTTTTGAGATAAGGGCAGTGGGGGAAAACCCCAAAGCTGCGGAATATGCCGGTATACGTTACGGCAGGAACGTGGTCATGGTAATGTTCGTTTCGGGCGCCATTGCCGGGCTTGCAGGCATGACAGAGATCGCGGGGCTTCAGGGGCGCCTTCAGCCAGGGATGTCCCCGGGGTACGGTTACACTGCCATTATTATCGCCTGGCTGGCGCGGCTGAATCCATGGGGCATCATTATTGTCTCCTTCTTCATGGGAGTCCTGCTTGTCGGCGGTGAGACGATACAGGTGATAATGCGGCTGCCCCTGGCAAGCGTGCAGGTGATCCAGGGATGTATCCTGTTCTCGGTGCTGGCTTTCGAGTTCTTCCGGAACTACAGGGTACTGCTGGTCCGAAAGGAGCGTAATTAGCATGGATTTTTTCGTTCCCATTCTGGCAGCCGCCGTAAGGAGCGGAACCCCGATCCTGTATGCGTCGCTGGGTGAGATACTCACAGAAAGGTCAGGAGTCCAGAACCTCGGACTTGAGGGTCTGATGCTTATGGGCGCTTTTTCCGGTTTCACGGTGACTTATTCTACAGGGAACCCCTGGTTCGGCGTTGTCACAGCGTTTATTGTGGGTATTGCCATATCCCTGGTTCATGCTTTCCTTTCCGTATCAGTCGGAGCCAACCAGATAGTGAGCGGGCTTGCAGTGACCATGTTCGGGACCGGGGCCAGTTCTCTTCTGGGAAGAAAGATGATAGGCCTGACCATACCCGGCTTCAGCAAGGTGCCAATACCATTCCTTTCCCGAATACCTGTTTTTGGGCCGGTGTTCTTTGAACATGACCCCCTTGTATATATCTCTTACGGCCTGGTCTTTTTTCTTGTCTGGTTCATCTTTTACACCCGGCCAGGCCTCAACCTGAGGGCCGTGGGTGAATCCCCGGTCGTTGTGGATGCTATGGGCCTTAGCGCCGTAAAACTCAGGTATTTCTACACCATGATCGGTGGGGGGCTTGCCTCGGTCGGAGGTGCCTACATGTCCCTTGCCTATACGAAAATGTGGGGTGAGGGAATGACCGCGGGAAGAGGCTGGATAGCCATCGCGATCGTTATCTTTGCGGTGTGGCACCCGGCCCGGGCTGTCCTGGGAGCGTACCTTTTCGGGGGTGTAGGTGCCATGCAACTAAGGATACAGGCGGCGGGAACCAGTTTCCCCGCACCTGTCCTCATGATGATGCCCTATATTTTCACTATCCTTGTCCTGCTGGTCATATCCATCAAAAAAGGCAGGGGGATACTTATCGATTCACCGGGGTCGCTGGGGATACCCTATTCAAGGGAGGAAAGGGGCTGATAAAAGGGAATGTCTATTCACCCTTTTGTACCCTCGACAGATCGGCGATCGGTTCTATGTACTGATACTGCGGTTCCGAATCCCAGGGGAAGAGGATCCAGGTTTCCTGGCTGACCTCCGTAATAAAAGTGTCCGTCAGAGGTCGGCCGTCGGGTTTGGCATAAACCGTGGCGAAGTGACTTTTAGGGAGCATCTCCCTTACTATCCTGGCTGTTTTGCCTGTATCGACCAGGTCGTCGATGATCAGGCATTTTTCGCTGTCTTCTGCGACCTGCTTCAACACCCTTGATCTTCCCTGGGATCTCACCGTATAACTGGAAACACAGACAGTGTCGATAAAGTGCACGTCCAGTTCCCTTGCTATTATTGCGGCGGGGACCAGACCTCCCCTTGCTATAGCTATTATCCTCTCCCAATCCTGGCGTATTTCCAGAAGCCTCCAGGCAAGGGCACGGCAGTCATTGTGGAACTGCCCCCATGAGACGGGGTATGTTTTTCGGTACCTGGTTTCCCCGTTTTCCATGATAAACCTCCCCGCAGTTTGAAAAAATGGTCAGGATCTTTTCCATCTTGTCCCATGGGGTGTATCTTCAAGAACAATGCCCATGGCCGCCAGTTCATCCCTTATCGAATCAGCCCTGTTGAAATCCCGGTTCTTCCTGGCTTCTTCCCTGGACGCGATCATTTGTTCGACCTCTTCTCCGGGTATCTGCAGGGAGGCTGAAGGCTTTTCCGCTTCTGTCAATCCCAGTATTTCATTTGCGTATTTGAAGAAAGAAAGAGCTTTTTCCCTGAAAGGACGGGAAACAGTTCTACCCCCCGAGGTCGCGTGGTTAACCGTTCTGACGACATCGAAAAGAATGCCGATCGCTCCCGCTGTGTTGAAATCATCGTCAAGGGCCGAGTTAAAGCGATCCAGCGCTCCTTCCAAAAGCAATATGTCATCCTTGTTCTTCTCTGACCCGTCGTCTGCGGGGGCACTTTGAAGTTCAAAATAACAGTTCTGTATCCTTGAGGCTCCGCTTTCAGCCTGACGCAGGCTGTCATCGGAGAAGCTGATCGGTGATCTGTAGTGGGCACCAAGCATGAAAAGCCTGATCGCCAGAGATGAGTATCTTTCCCTTGCCTCTCTTGCGGTAAGAAAATTGCCAAGGGACTTGGACATCTTTTCCTGGTCGAGAAGGATGTAGCCGTTATGGATCCAGTACTTTACGAAGGGTTTTCCTGTCGCTGCCTCGGCCTGGGCTACCTCATTCTCATGGTGAGGGAAGACAAGGTCGCTTCCGCCAGCGTGGATGTCTATGGTCTCCCCAAGCAGTTTCATTGACATGGCGCTGCATTCGATGTGCCATCCAGGTCGGCCCTGTCCCCATGGGCTCTCCCAGAAAGGTTCGCCTTCCTTTCTGGATTTCCAGAGGACAAAATCAAGAGGGTGGCGTTTACGGGAATCCACCTCAACCCTGGCGCCTGAAAGAAGATCATCAAGTGATTGTTTTGCAAGTTTGCCGTAAGCTGGAAAAGACATAACGTCAAAATAGACATCTCCATCGATTACATAGGCATGTCCCTTTTCGGCCAGACGGCGTACGAGATCAATGATCTCGGGGATGTAGTGAGTTGCCCTTGGTGTGTGTGTGGGACGTCTGATCCCCAGGGCGTCCGCATCCTCGAAATAGGCCTTGATATACTTGTCGGCCAGTTCTGAGACAGAGATCCCCAGCTGTGATGCCCTGTTGATCATCTTGTCGTCTATGTCGGTAAAATTCTGCACATATATAACCTGAAGGCCTTTGGCTTCCATGTACCGGCGAAGGGCGTCGAAGATGATGAACGGCCGGGCGTTCCCTATGTGAAAGTAGTCATATACGGTTGGCCCACAAGAATAAAAGGTGACCTTTCCGGGTTCCTGCGGTTCGAAGGGTTCCTTCCTGCGGGTAAGGTCGTTGTAGAGTTTCAATGTCATTACGGCACCTCCATAGATCTGAAACATACAACAATTAAAGTATCCTATATCAATCTGTCCCTGAAAACAACTTCTCCTTCATGCAGGGCTGGAACGAGGCACACAACCGTCAAAGCTTTATTAATAAGCCTTTTCGGAATAGACTAACATGCATGGCCCATTGTTGCGGGAAGGGGAGTAATCTTGGAAGATAAAGGCCTTAAAAAAAAGATATCGGAACTGCCTTTGCGTCCGGGGGTATACCTTTTCCTCGACAGGAACGGTGACGTAATTTATGTCGGGAAGGCCAAATCACTTAGAAAGAGAGTGCAGTCCTATTTCCGGCACGAGGGGTTTTCATCGCCGCGCCTTCGGAAACTGGTGCAGTCCATAAAAGACATTTCAGTGATCAGGACCGAAACAGAAGCTGAGGCACTGATCGTCGAAGCCAGGCTTATCAAGCAGTATCAGCCCTTTTTCAATATCGACCTCAAGATGGGTGAGAGGTATCCTTATGTCAAGATCACCGAAGAGCCTTACCCCCGCCTGGTCGTCACCAGGCACAGGGAAAAGGATGGGGCCGTATACATTGGACCTTTCGTAAGCGCCGGGGAACTCAGGCAGATGTTACGTCTTGTTGAAAGGTATTTCCCCTTGAGAATTTGCGGTTCCTTTTCCGGTAAGGGGCAATGGCAGGAAAGACCGTGCGTAAGGCACGATATCGGCAGATGTCCTGCCCCATGCGCAGGGTTGGCCGACCCTGCGGAATACAGGGAGAGGGTGGCTGACATAATCCTTTTATTGAGGGGACAGTCAGCGGACCTGGTGGGAAGACTCAGGGAGAGGATGGACAAGGCTGCATCATCACTGGATTTCGAGACGGCAGCCAGGCTAAGGGATACTATCCGGTCATTATGGAAGATCTCAAGGAGGCACGTTTCGATGGTCTTCTCCGAGCCCCTGGATCAGGATACATGGAACAGCATGGTCCATCTTAAGGAAGAACTGGGACTTGCAAACCTTCCCTGGAGAATTGAAGGCTTCGACGTATCACACTTCTCGGGGGGAGAAACATACGGGGTATGCGTGGTTTTCGAACAGGGTCTCCCCAACCCCTCACTGTACAGGAGGTACAGGATCAGAACGGTTGAAGGAATTGACGATCTGCGGTCCATTGGTGAGACCATCGAAAGAAGATACTCCAGGCTCCTTGAAGAAACCGGGACACTTCCGCAGCTTATCCTTATTGACGGAGGACCTGGTCAACTGGATTTTGCTCTTGGCCGGCTGAGATCACTGGGACTTGAAAATGTACCCGTTGCAGCCCTGGCCAAGAGGGAGGAACTGGTATATCTCCCGGGAAAAAAGTCTCCTGTGCGCCTGAAAGGGGGAAGCATGGCTCTTTTGCTCCTGCAGAGGGTGAGGAACGAGTCGCACCGTTTTGCTATTGCCGCTAACCGGAATGCGGGCCGAAGGAGAATGTCGCGATCAGAGCTGGAAAAGATACCGGGTGTAGGGAAGATAATCTCCTCAAGGCTGCTTTCGGTTTTTGGCAGTGTTGCAGGGGTAGAACGTGCAGATCCGGAGGAGGTCGCAAGGATAAAAGGTGTCGGAATGAAAGCTGCAAGGAGGATCATGTCTCATCTTTCTGGAGCAGGTGGAGCAGATGACGGGCATTGACCCCAAGAGGGATCGTTTATATATGAGAATGGCCCTGAGCATGGCTTTACGTGGTACGGGGAACGTCAGCCCCAACCCCATGGTGGGATGTGTTATTGTTGATCCCCAGGGAGTGGCCGGGTGGGGTTACCACTCCGAACTTGGCGGTCCCCATGCAGAGGTCAAGGCCCTGGCCATGGCCGGTGAAAGGGGCAAAGGGTCAACGCTTTACGTCAATCTTGAACCCTGCTGCCATTTCGGCAGGACCCCTCCCTGTGTACCGAGGATAATCGGATCAGGGGTATCAAGAGTCGTAGCAGGGATGGCTGACCCTGACCCCAGGGTCTCTTGCAGGGGTTTCAACATTCTCCGTTCCGAGGGCATCGATGTTGTAGAAAATGTCCTGTTGCCGGAATGCAGGGATCTGAACAGGGGTTTCATTTCAAGGATCGAGAGGAAAAGACCCTGGATCACCCTTAAAGCAGCCTTGACGCTTGACGCTAATATGGCCCTCCGTTCAGGCGAGAGCAAGTGGATATCCAACGAATTTTCCCGTGCCAGGGCACACATGCTCAGGGGTAGCCATGATGCTGTTATGGTCGGGTCCGGAACTGCTCTCCAGGATGATCCGGCAATGACTGTAAGAAGTGTTTCCGGACGTAACCCGGTTGCGGTGGTACTGGACCCTATGTTGCGGGTCCCTGAGGAAGCCCGGTTCATCAGGGAAGGAAGCATATTTTTCATATCTCCAATGGCTCCCGCAGGGAAAAGGCTGTCCCTTGAAAATAAAGGCTGCCGTGTTTTTGAGATCACAATGACGGATGATCATAAACAATCCCTGGACCAGATCCTCGAGAAGCTTGCACAGGAAGGGGTGAATTACCTTCTAGTCGAAGGTGGGGAACGCCTCATCGGTTCCTTTATCAGCGAAAGACTTTTCGACGGGGTCTCTCTCTTCGTTTCCCCGGTTTTTGCGGGAACCGGGAAAAGACTTGGCGACGGATTCATCATTGAGGATCTTGCCCGGTCGATCGGTATCAGGTTCGGCTCCATCAGGAAAGTCGAAGGCGATATCTGGCTTGAGGGGGTCAACTCTTGTTCACAGGGCTTGTAGAATCAACAGGAAGGATAATTTCCTCCAGCAGGAACGGAGAGGTTATGGTCCTGAATATCGGTGACGTCCAGTTTGCCGGGGAACTCCGAAAGGGCGATTCGGTCGCGGTTTCCGGGACCTGCCTGACGGTCAGAGGGATGGACCGTGACTCCTTTTCCGTAGAAATGATGCCTGAGACCTTCGGGAAGACCATATTCGCGGAGACTAGACCAGGCTATATTGTCAACCTTGAGCGGTCTCTCGCTTTGGGGGGCAGATTCGAGGGGCACATTGTCACGGGACATGTTGATGCTGTTTCCAGGGTGCTCAGGGTGAAAAAACTGGGCAGAACATGGGAGATCGACGTTGAACTGAGATCACCCGACGGTAAATTCCTGGCAAAAAAGGGATCGGTGGCTATCCAGGGAGTAAGCCTTACGGTGATGGAAAAAGGTGATGGTTTTTTCCGGGTCGGGCTGATCCCTGAAACGCTTGAAAGAACAAGTCTGAAGTTCCTTGCTGAAGGAACCCGGGTGAACGTGGAGTACGATATAATTGCCAAATACATTGAAAACCTGCTCAGCGGCAACGGCAAGACCAGTGAACGGGGTCTTACGAGGGAATACCTTGCCGAGATAGGGTGGGAATAGTCGGGTCAGGAAGGTGTATAAGGGATGAAAGCTCCTGGGAATGATGAATTGGCAGTCAGTGTCGAGGAAGCTATCGACATTATCAGGAACGGCGGCATGGTCATAGTTGTTGATGATGAATCCAGGGAGAACGAAGGAGACCTGGTAATGGCGGCAGAAGCTGCTGATACAAGAAGCATCAACTTTATGGTTTCCCAGGCCAGAGGACTGGTGTGCGTCCCTCTCTCGACGGAGGTGTCGGAAAGGCTCCATCTTGAACCCATGGTGAAGGAGAACACGGACCTTCACTGCACCGCTTTCACTGTAAGCGTCGATGCACGGGAAGGGACCACAACAGGAATATCTGCCGAGGAAAGGGCAGTCACTGCAAGGTTGCTGGCAAACCCCGATGCTTTACCCGAAATGTTCAGAAGGCCCGGGCATATGTTCCCCCTTGTTGCCAGAAGGGGTGGCGTTCTGAAAAGGGCGGGACATACCGAGGCTGCAGTGGACCTTGCCCGGCTTGCAGGCATGGCACCCGTTGGTGTCATATGCGAGATAATCAGGGATGATGGTGCTATGGCCCGTTTCCCGGACCTCCTGGAGTTTGCGTCCAGGCACGGGCTCAGGATAATGACGATAGAAGAACTTATCAGATACCGGAATCGCAAGGAAAAGCTGGTGGAAAAAGTAGCCATAGTCGATCTTCCGACTGAATACGGGAATTTTACAGCACACGCATACATTTCAGTACTGGAGGACATGAAGGAAAAAGTCCACCTGGCTTTGGTGAAAGGCGATATTTCCTCAGGAGAAGAGACCCTTGTCAGAGTGCATTCCGAATGTCTTACCGGTGACGCTCTGGGTTCGCTAAGGTGCGACTGTGGCCCCCAGCTCCGGGAGGCCATGAGGATGATAGATGCCGAGGGAAAAGGGGTCCTGCTCTATATGAGGCAGGAGGGCAGGGGGATAGGCCTGCTTGAAAAGCTCCACGCCTACGAACTCCAGGAGAAAGGACTTGATACCGTAGAAGCGAACGAAGCCCTGGGTTTCAGCCCCGACCTCAGGGATTACGGAGTGGGAGCCCAGATCCTCGCTGATCTTGGCATGAAAAGGATAAGGCTGATCACCAACAACCCCAGGAAGATCATTGGTCTCGAGGGGCATGGCCTGGAGGTCACAGGCAGAGTTCCGCTTATCATCACACCTAACACCTTCAACGAGAGGTATCTGCAAACCAAGGAAAGCAAGCTTGGACACATGCTTCACCTTAAGGACATAATCGGTTAGTACCAGCGGGTACATACCTCAATGACAAGGAAGGGATGAAAGATGAGGAATATCCAGGGAAAACTGTTAGGGACCGGGCTAAGGTTCCTGCTTGTGGTGTCCCGGTTCAATGAGTTGATATCCTCCAGGCTTCTGGAGGGCGCCAAGGATCTCCTGCTGAGGCACGATGTCCAGCCACAGGATATCGATATCGCCTGGGTCCCGGGGGCCTGGGAGATCCCGTTGGCAGCAAGGGAAAGTGCGCTGACAGGAAAATATGATGCCGTGATCGCGCTGGGAGCTATCATAAGGGGCGATACGCCCCACTTCGATTTTGTGGCCGCGGAAGTTTCAAAGGGTTTGGCCATGGTGGAAATGGAACAGAGAATACCAGTTGCTTTCGGCGTTCTGACCTGCGATACCCTGGAACAGGCGCTGTTGAGGGCCGGAAGCAAATCAGGGAACAAGGGTGCGGATGCGGCGTCTGCGGCGATCGAGATGGCCGACCTCCTCAGGCAGATGAGAAAAGCCACCGGGGAGGAAACGGGGAATGCTTGATATCCGCCTTTTCCGGGAACGACCTGAAGAACTCAAGAAAGACCTGGAAAAGAGGAACGGAAGTTTCTCCGTCGATGAGATCATTGAGATCGATTCCCGAAGACGAGAGATCCTGACGCTTACGGATGAACTCAAATCCGAACGCAACAGGGGATCAAGAAGGATCGCCGAGCTCAGAAGGACCGGCGGCGAGACCGAAGATGTCATGGAAAGAATGCGTTCCATTGGAGAAGAAATACGAAGGAAGGATGAAGAGATAGCCGACCTTGAGGACAGGATCCAGTCCCTCCTTCTGGAGATACCCAACATTCCGCATGGATCTGTACCGGTAGGGGAGGACGAAAATGCCAATACACTTATCCGTGCGTGGGGTCAGCCGAGGGAATTCGATTTCGACCCCAAGCCCCATTGGGATATTGGCGAACAACTGGGAATAATGGATTTTGAGAGAGGGGTCCGTCTGGCGGAAAGCCGTTTTACGGTCTTGAAGGGTATGGGGGCGAGGCTTGAAAGGGCCCTCATCAATTTTATGCTTGATATTCATACTGTTGAGCACTCATTTATCGAAGTGCAGCCACCTTTCCTAGTCAACAGCGATACCATGAGAGGAACGGGTCAGCTTCCGAAATTTGCCGAGGACCTTTATTCCTGTTCTAACGACGATCTGTGGCTTATCCCCACCGCTGAAGTCCCGCTTACCAACCTTCACAGGGGAGAGATCCTGCATGAGGACCAGCTCCCCCTTTATTTCACTGCCTACACACCCTGTTTCAGACGGGAAGCGGGAAGTCACGGCCGGGATGTCAGAGGGATGCTCAGGCAACACCAGTTCGACAAGGTAGAACTGGTCAAGATATGTTCCCCCGAAAAGAGTTACGAGGAACTGGAATTGCTTACAAGGTCCGCAGAAGAGATACTCATGAGACTTGAACTGCCATTCAGGACCATGCTCCTTTCCACCGGAGATATGGGTTTTGCCGCCAGCAAGACCTATGATCTTGAGGTATGGCTTCCATCCCAGGAGAAATATCGAGAGATAAGCTCCTGCAGCAATTGCGAAGATTTTCAGGCCCGGAGAATGAACACAAGGTTCCGTTCCGGGGAGAACGGCAAGGTACAGTTCGTTCATACCCTTAACGGTTCAGGTATTGCCGTGGGGCGCTGTCTTATAGCCATCCTTGAGAACCACCAGAACAGCGACGGGTCGGTTTCCATCCCGAAGGCACTGATACCATACATGAACGGAGTATCCTTGATAGAAAAACAGTGAATCAGGATGAACCATCCGGCCCTTTTCATGTTAAAATCATAAGCAGCTGCAGAGGCTCCAGAAACAAGGGAGTTGTCTGCGGTATTTGCGTGACGTTCCGGGAGGATCTCTTATGCCGGTAGATGTCCACGAAATACAGGGTATGGTCTTTCTGGCTCTTTCCCTTTTCGTGACATTTTTCATTATCCAGAGGATATCGAAAAAGTCACTGGAAAGGGACCAGTATCATTTTCTGAAGGATGTATGCCTTCTTGCCGCGTGGGGGCTTTGTGGAATATGGTCGGCGGACCCCTCTGTCAGACTTGTCATTGCGCTTGGGATGGTTTCGGCGATCATCGGCCTGGGGCAGAAAGCGGAACCGCGTTTCCCCTGGGCCGCGGGTTTCTTTGCCATTGGTGCTGTCTTTGCCGCCATGGGACTGGGTATATCTTTTATAGGTTTCCCCGAAGGTCAGTTCCTTTTTCTTAACCGATACTCATCGCTTGTGGTCACGGCCCTATGGGTTGGGATATTCCCTCTTCTTCTGCAGGAAATGGATCAGATACCCGGACTTGCAGGGTTCCTTTCGGCTATTACATGGGTAGTCATGCTTATTGTCACAGGCCTGTCAAGACAGCATATTTCCGGTGCCTTCTATATGACCCTTCTGGGTGTAGTGATACTGGCCGTCTTCTGGAGTCGTCACGGACACTCCTACAGACGTCTGGGAGAGCCCGTTGCTGCGCTCTGGGGTACCCTGATAGCCGGAACCTCCATTCTCGGCGTTAGCAAAGGTGTTACCTTTTCAACGCTGATGCTCATACCCCTTGGACTTTTCGCCATACCTATAGCCGAAGCCTCCTTCAACATCGTAAGCCGGGCTTTTTCTTCAAGACCCCAGGGCACTCTTTTCCTTTACAGGAGACTTGTCAGCCGGGGAATGGATCATACCCCGGCCGTGCGCGCTGTGGGGGTCCTTTGCGCTGTAATGGGAGCTGCTGTCGCATCATTCCAGCTACGCGACGAAAAAATGGCCCTGGCTGCCCTGCTTTCCTCTGCAGTGATGCTTGGAGGCTCACTGGTTTTCATTTCTTCCAGAACAAGGAAGATCTCCGGTTTTTCGAACCGTTCTTCTATCTGGGGTATTTCCGTTGACAACATTTCCGTCGATTACGCCCTCGGCAGGATCAAGTCCTGGATACAACAGGACATGGGCGGGAGATACATAGTAACCCTGGATGCCCTTTCTGCGCTGAGAGCAAAAGAAGACGACCTTTTCCGGAATATTGTCAGGGAAGCTGACCTGGTCCTGCCAGATGGGAAGGGGCTGATCACTGCCCTCAGGTTTCTTGGAAATCCCGTTGCCCAGAGAATACCCGGAATAGATTTCATTGGGAGAATGTGCCGACTTGCCTCAATTGAGGGTTGGCCGGTTTATTTGCTGGGAGGAAAGCCGGGAGTAGCTGACAAGGCTGCCGACAGGCTGAAGGAACAATATCCCGGTCTGATCATCGGCGGTACTATGAACGGGTATGTTGAGGAAAGTGAAATATCCTGCGTTGTCGACGATATCAGGAGATCGGGCTCGCGTTTTGTTTTTGTAGGCATGGGAGTTCCCAGGCAGGAGATCTGGATGTCCTGCACGGGGAAGATGCTTGAGAATACTGTTTCCATTGGGATAGGCGGCAGTTTCGACGTTATTTCCGGAGATCTGAAAAGAGCCCCGGATATCTTTCAGAAGGCAGGCCTGGAATGGCTCTTCCGGCTCATCCAGGAACCATGGAGATGGAGCCGTGTGCGTCGCCTTCCAATATTTGTTTACCACGTTTTCCTCGCAAGGATGGGTTTTTCTTCTCTGAAAGGGGAATGAGGTTTTGACGATCAATGCTGAAGATCTTATGCACTGGGATCTATCATCCGTAGCCGAGGATGACCTGATCCTTGATGCAGTTCATCTTCTCTACAGCCAGAGACTTTCTGGTATTCCCGTAGTCCGTGATGACTGGGTTCTTGTAGGATATCTCTCCGAGAAGGACATTCTGCGGAAGGCCACGCCGACCTACCTTGAAGTCCTGGCCCAGAGTTCTTTTCTTGACGATTCTGAGGGCGATCTGATCAAGCGCCTTAAACAGATGGGAGACCTTCGGGTAAAGGATGTTATGAATCCTGATCCGATATTTGTGAGGCCTTCGGAGAGCCTCATGACCGTAGTTGACCTTATGATCAGAAAAGGCCTGAAAAGGCTTCCCGTGGTAGAAGGAAGAAAACTTATAGGTGTTATTGACCGCGGAGCTTTCTGCGAATTTATGATGGAAGGCAATGAATTCCATGAACCCCCGGGAATCTGAGACCGACGTCACCCAGGATCTTCACCCCGAACTGGAGTCCTTCAGGAAGGAGCTTGAGATAAGGTTTGAAAAGGAGAGGTCCCGCCTGAAGGAAGAGCAGAAACGATCCCTGAAAAGGATCGAGGAATTATCGGAAAACTCCATCGTTAAGGCCAGAGAGGAGTGGTCCGAATATGAGGCCACCCTTTTCTCGGACAGGGAATCCTTTGTCTCTGATCTAAGGGAGGGGATGATCTCCCTCCTTTCATCGACAATGCAAAGGCAGGATCTGGAAGCACTTGCAAGGGATGCCGTTGAAAAGTTCATCCCGAAAATGCCCAGCCAGGAAGGAAGGGACACTTCCCGTTGATCAGGGATATGGTTTTCCTCAAGCTTTGGGGTCTTGTAAATGAAAGATCCATGATCGTTGAGTCCCTTCATGACCTTGGAGTTCTGCACCTTCAGGATGAACCTGGAGAAGCATTGTCCCCGGAATCCGCCGGTGAACTGAAGATCCTGAGGGGGAAAGCCCTGGGGTTGCTCGAAGCCCTTGGATGGGACGAATGGAATACCATTCCGAAGAAGAACCTCGAGGAAAAGAGAGCCATCCTTTCCGAACCGGACGAAACGATAATCGAGGGGATCAGGGAGAGCCTTGACGCTTTCAGCATGAGGCTTACCGAGCAGGTCGCCCTGAAGTCCGAACTGGAGGGTCGCATCAGCTCCGTAAGGTCTGCTTTGAGGACGTTGTACCACTTTCAGAACTTTATCACCGAGAATTCCACGAAAGGGATGGATGTAACCCTATGGTGGGTTCAGAGGGTCAGCGTTCCAGACCTTGTTTCGAGGATACAGAAACAAATAAGTGAAAAAGACCCCCTGGGCGGCGATAGCAAGACCCCCTACCATTCTTCGGTCAGCCCCGGAGGTGAGACAATTGTTGCCATAGCCGCTCACCCGGATCACGTCAGGATCGTCATGGAGATCATGTCAGCCAGTGACTGCCTTCCATGGCTTCTTCCGGGTGAATACGAAGGAGTGCCCTACAGGCAAGGCATTCCCCTTATGGAACAGGCCGTTGGCGACTTCCCCAGAAGGATCGGCGAGATAGATGCGACCCTGAAGAGGACAAAACTGGAATGGGGTCCAAAAATTGGAGCCCTTTTCGTGCTTCTTGATGAAAAAGTTGAGGAGATCCTTGTAGAGACCGCTAGTGAGACCCGGGGTGAGATCTTCAGGCTTGAAGGGTGGGTACCACTGGACGAAAAAGAAAGGGTAACTGATTTTATCAAGTCCAGATTCGGTGACAGGGTATTGGTCAAATGGAGGGATCCCAGTCCCGAGGAATGGGCCAATGTACCGACTTCACTTAAAAACCCGCCATATTTCCGTCCCTTTGAGCTTTTTCTCAAACTGATGCCTGTCCTGGGCTACAAGGGTCTGGATCCCACTATTCTGATAGGAATATTCTTCCCTTTTTTCGGGGGGTGCATGATCGGCGATATCGGATACGGGATCATCATAGCCCTTTTGGGTAGCTGGCTGAAAAAAATGAAACACCGTCCGCTGGTAAGCGATATCGGATCTATTCTTCTCTTTGTAGCAGCCTGGTCGATCTTCTGGGGAGCAGCATACGGGGAGGTATTTGGTGATATAGGGCACAGGCTTTTGCATCTTGAACCTCTATGGCTTGAAAGGTCACAGGTTGTTATTCCTGTAATGATTTTCACTGTCAGCCTTGGTTTTGCCCATGTGCTTCTTGGATATTTAATGGGTTTTGTCCAGGGTATCAGGGCAAAGCACCGGCACCTTTGGCTTGAAAGGCTTGGCAATATTTTCGTGCTTGGAGCCCTTCTAAGTGCCATGATCCTTGTCAAGGGTTGGCTTCCGGGGAAATTCTTTTCTATTGCCGTATCCTTTCTCATCCTTGGACTGGCACTTCTTCTCGCCGGCGGGGGCATGGGAGGGCTCGTCGAGGCTTTCGGCTCCGTCGGGAACATACTGAGCTACGTGCGTATCGCGGCCATTGGACTTTCATCGGCCATCCTCGCGATGGTTGCCAACAGCTTCGTGGATTCCATGGGAGTGACTTTTATCGGGATCTTTATGGCGCTTACTATACATTTGCTGAATTTTGTCCTTGCAGTAGCTGGATCAAGCCTCCATTCAGCCCGTCTTCAATACGTCGAGTTCCTGGGCAAGTTCCACTCGGGAGGGGGCACCCAGTACAAACCCTTTTCAAGGAGGAAACCTGAACTATGGAAAAAGCGTTGATAGCTCTTGCAGCCGCCCTGGCGGTGGGAATTCCGGCAATTGCAACCGCTTACGCCCAGGCAAGGATAGGCAGCGTTGGGGCGGGAACGATCGCGGAAAAACCTGAAACTGGTGGCATTATCATCATACTTGAGGCTATTCCCGAAACTATGGTGATCCTTGGTTTTGTTGTAGCGGTTATGTTGATCCTGCAATTTGCCTGATCCTGCCTTGGCAGGCTAGCAATTAATGATGTCAGGAAACAATTCTGCCGATATGTCAGGGGTAGAGGGGTTCAAGAAGGCCCTTGAGGCTGACTTTTTAAGACAAGTAGCCGAATTGAAGAAGGACTCGGATAACTTCATATCCGAGCAGATATTCCTTGCTAGAAGGGATACAGAAAGAAAAGTGCACTCGATAAGAGTGAAACACAGGAAAGAATATGAACTGCTTCTTGAAAGGGAAAAGAGAAGGGCTCTCCTCGAAGTCCGGGAAGAGGCCATGTCCAGGATAAACTCATACCTGGATGATCTCTCTGAAAAAGTGTGCCGCGAGATCGTGAACCTCAGAAAGGATAGCACCAGATATCCTTTCGTTATAGAGGCACTGGTTCACGAAGCACTTGAAGCCCTCGGCGAGGCGGCGGTCGTTATTGTTGCCATGGGGGAGGGTTTACTGGTACCTGTTGACCCGAAAGTGGATCTGATCGAGGAAAGTGATCCCGGGCCTGAATGGGGAGGGTGTGTGGTCCTGGATTCAAGGACCCGTTCCGTGATCGTGAACAACAGCATCAAGGCCCGATGGGATCTTTTCCAGAAGGTATTTCTTAAGGAGTTTTCGGAGATCTACGGGGATGTTCTTGAAGGATTCAACAGGTTTTCCAGAGAACTACGGATACCTTAACGCAAGGCTTCGGGCCCACTTTTCCGATTTCCTGGGAAGAGAGGATTACAGAAGGATCGCGTCCAGGTCACTTGAAGGAATAGAATTATTCCTTCTGGAGACCCGGTATGGCAAGAGTTTTAGAAAAAGCCTGGTCGAACAACCTCTCTCGACCCATCGCAGGATAGAGATGGCACTTTCCGATACGGCGTCAGATAGCCTTAATCATGCCAGGCAGATGGCAATGGGCGAACCCGAGGACCTGATGAGAGTTCTGCTGGCCAGGGCTGATCTTCATAATGGCCGTCTCCTGCTCAGGTATTTTTTTACAGGGGCAGTTTACGAAGGGAACCCGGTCTGGCACGGTTACGGTTCACTTCCTGTTCCCTTTTTCAGGCAGCTCTGGAAAAGTCATTCCTTATCGCATGCCATAGATAAATGCCTTTCATCTGAACACCCTCTCTCAAGTGCCCTGGCAGCGGGTTGTTCCCACCTCAGGAAAGGATCGACCCTGCCTGCAAGCGAAAGGGTCTTTCTTTCTGAAGTACTTTCTTCCCTTGAGGAGATCCTGAACCGTCACAGGAACAAGAACGGGAACCTGGTACGAGAACTTTTGGGAAGGTCCATTGATATCTGGAATATGAACATATGGTCCAGGGTGGCTGCTGACACGATCGACAGGGAGAAAGCCTTCGGGCTTTTTATCGAGGGGGGTTTTTCTCTTCCCCTGGAAAGACTCAGGGGCTCGAACAATGTCAGTCAGCTTTTGGGTGCCACTGTCTGGGAAAGTCTTATTCCAAAGGATAGTGGAAGTCCTCTCGTAATGATGCCTGGAAAAGCAGGAAGGCTGTTCTGGCTCTGGCAGATCTCTCAAAGAAGGAAAGATCCTTTGGGAATTGAAGTATCCATTGCATTTATTGCCCATCAGCTGGTTGAATGGCAGAACCTGAATGCCCTGGTGGTTGGAGTTGATATGGGGCTGGAAGTTGGATCGATCATGGGGAAAATGGTTCTCCCGGGGTGATGGGATCTCATGAAAGAAAACATTGGCAAAGGTTACGTTCTTGGCAGGCAGCTGTTCATAGAACTCTGGTCACTTCTCGGGCTTGAACCGATGGTCTGCGAAGGGGCCGATGATTTTCCCGTGTGTTTCAAGAAACTTCAGAGCGAGGAAGTAGCCTTTGTTCTGGTGGAATCGGACTGGGCTGAAAGCATTCCGGAACACTACAAGAGAAAAGCCAGATTACCCGAGGGGCCAGTATGGGTCGTTATGCCTTCTTTAAAAAGCAGTGTGAAAGGTTGGGAGTGATCCAATGTCCAGTTGCGGGAAGATAACAAGCGTTGCCGGGACAGTGATCAAGGCTGAGACCGTAAAACCGGTCGCCAATTATGAAGTTGCGCGTGTCGGGCGGGAAAGGCTCCTGGGCGAAGTGATAAGGATCGATGGTAATGTGGCCGATATCCAGGTATATGAGGAAATTGACGGCATCCATGTTGGCGAACCTGTAGAATTCACAGGGGAACTTCTTGGCATCGACCTAGGCCCGGGACTTCTTGGAAGTGTTCTTGACGGCATAGGCAGGCCTCTTTCTGGGATAACGGATAACTCAAAGGGTTCCATTTTCCTTGAGAGAGGTTTCCTGGCCCGAAGCCTTGATCCTTTGAAAAAATGGGTATTCACTCCAGCGAAAAAAGCAAAAGACCCCGTCTATCCAGGTGACATAATAGGTTTTGTCCGGGAGGGGACTGGCTTCCTTCACCAGGTCATGGCACCTCCGGGAGTGAAGGCAGGTCCTGTGAGCACGATCCTTCCCGAAGGAGCAGAGGTTATGGTAGACGAGACGGTCTGTATTCTGGAGAACGGCCCGGAGATCGGTCTGTGTCAGAGATGGAACGTCAGGACTCCCAGACCCTTCAGAGAGAAACTTCCTTTTAACGAACCATTGATCACCGGCCAGAGAGTGCTTGATACGATGTACCCTGTGGCGCTTGGCGGGGCAGCAGTTGTTCCCGGTGGCTTCGGTACCGGAAAGACCGTTACGCAGCAATCTCTTGCAAAGTGGTGCAACGCGGAGATGGTCGTTTATATAGGGTGCGGGGAACGGGGCAACGAGATGACAGAAGTTCTGGAGGAGTTCCCCCACATTATCGATCCTCACACTGGAAGGACGTTAATGGAAAGAATGGTACTTATCGCGAATACATCCAATATGCCGGTGGCGGCAAGGGAGGCCAGCATCTATCTGGGAATGACCATTGCCGAATATTTCAGGGACATGGGTCTGAATGTTGCCCTGATGGCTGATTCCACATCCAGGTGGGCCGAGGCGCTCAGGGAGATATCAGGAAGACTCGGAGAAATGCCCGGGGAGGAGGGGTATCCGGCCTACCTTGGATCAAGGCTGGCCCAATATTATGAAAGAGCGGGAAGGGTAAGGACTATTGGTGTGCCTGACCGCAAGGGGTCTATCACCATATTCAATGCTGTTTCTCCCGGGGGCGGGGATTTTTCAGAGCCAGTTACACAGGCAAGCCTTCGGCTTTCCGGAGCATTCTGGGCTCTTGACAAAAGATTGGCCGAAAGCAGGCATTTCCCGTCAATAAACTGGAAGCGCAGTTATTCCCTTTATGAAAAGGCTCTACAGCCCTTTTTCAGGGAAAACCTCGGGGATGAATGGAAGGAAGGGGCATCCTTCCTGAAAGCCCTTCTTGACAGGGAATCAGAGCTGCTCTCACTGGTCCAGATCGTCGGCCGGGATGCCCTTTCGGAACAGGATAAATGGGATCTTGAAATGGGAGAGATCATAAGGATCGGGTTCCTTCAGCAGAATGCCTTTGATCCGCTCGATTCTTTCAATACACCGAAAAAGCAGATGTTATTTACCAGGACTCTTCGTGAACTTCACTCGACGGTTTCGGAGGGGATTGGCAAGGGGGTACTGCACCATAATGTCCAGCCCCTCGATCTTCTCAGAGGTGTTCTGATTTTGCGCAAGTCAGGCGAGGAGAATTTTCCAGGGGATGCGTCAGCCTGGCTGACAAAAGTCAGGCGCTCCCTGGCCGATATGGAGGAGCCTTGCAGATGAAACTTTACAGGGAAGGATCAAGGTTGGTCAAAGGCATCTCAGGACCCCTGATATTTGTCGGGAACGCGAGGAACGCCGCCCTCGGAGAGATCGTGGAGATACAGACAGAAAGGGACTCCAGAATGGGACAGGTCCTTCAGGTAGACGGGGATATCTGCGCCATACAGGTCCTCGAGGGGACCCTTGGGCTGAACCCGGGATCCTGTACTATCTGGTTTGAAAGGGATGTTTTGAAAGTCCGCCTTGGTCAGGCCCTTATGGGGCAGACCCTGAATGGAAGGGGGCTTCCAAGGGACGGAAGACCGATGGCCTGTTACGAGAAAGAGGTCCCCATTACCGGTTCTCCTCTCAACCCGTCAATGAGGGAAAGCCCCAATGAATTTGTCGAAACGGGGATCTCCTCTATCGACCTTCTCAACACTTTGGTGAGAGGACAGAAACTGCCTATTTTTTCCGGATCGGGACTTCCGGCGGACGAGATAGCCGCCCAGATCGTGAGGCAGGCACATGTTCCAGGCAACCCGGAGAAATTCCTGGTGGTCTTCGCGGCCATAGGCATTACTGAAAGGGAGGCCCGTTTCTTTCGGGACAGCTTCGAGGAGACAGGAGCCCTTTTCAACGGAGTCTTCATCGTAAACCTTGCCAGCGATTCTGCGGTGGAAAGACTTCTTGCGCCAAGAACAGCGCTTTCCATTGCCGAGTTTTTTGCTTTTGAAAAAGGATATGATGTTCTGGTCGTAATGACCGACATGCTGCATTATAGCGAAGCCCTGAGAGAGGTCAGTTCCGCAAGGGAGGAAGCGCCTGGAAGGAGAGGGTTCCCAGGTTACCTGTATTCCGATCTTGCCGGTCTTTATGAAAGAGCCGGCTGTATCAGGGGAGTAAAGGGAAGCATAACCCAGATCCCCATCGTTTCCATGCCGGGTGACGATATGACACACCCTGTAGTGGACCTTTCCGGATATATTACGGAAGGACAGGTCGTACTCGAGAGGGGGCTGCAGGCCAGGGGGGTCTATCCTCCCATAAATGTTCTTTCCAGCTTGAGCAGATTGATGAACAAAGGTATCGGCGAAGGCAGGACCTTTCCGGGCCACAGGCAGGTGGCGGATCAGCTTTTTGCGTCCTATGCCCGTTCAAGGGAGGTGGCAAGGCTAAGGCTTATCGTCGGTGATGAAGGATTGACCGAAAAAGAGAAACACTATCTTGAATTCGGTTCTGTTTTTGAAAAAGAATTCCTGAACCAGGGAGACAGGGCACGGAATATTGAAGAATCTCTTTTTGAAGCCTTGAATGCCCTTTCGGTACTTCCCGATGAGGAGCTTTACCGGATACCGTCGGATCTGCTGGAAGAGATCAGGAGGTCAAGAGCCGATGTCAAATGAACTCCCGGTCTCCCGAAGCGAACTGGTAGATCTTTCACGTCAGATCGAAACCGTAAGGTTCGGATGTTCCCTGCTGGAAAGAAAGAAGGAAGCGCTTCTGCGGGAGATCGAATCTGACCGTTCCACCTTCCGATCCATGAGAGGTGAAGTCGAAAGGATGCTTTCCTTCGTGTCATATGCCTACGCACTGGTACAGCTTTATGAAGGAGAGTCGGTGATGACGCTCCTTTCCTGGGGTGTTGAGCCCCGGAAGGTCAGGATCGTACGTCATGCCCTTATGGGGTGCCGCTACTCGCAGTTCTTTCCGGAAGATGAAGGAAGGGGAGCATTGTTGAGCGGAATGCTTATGGATCCCGCTATGGCCTCGATTCATGTGGATGAACTGCTCGAAACCCTTTCCGGAATTGAGCCTCTTCTATGGAAATACATTAACCTGAAAGCCAAACTGGATGCTCTGGAAACGGAATTTGAGAAGACCCGGAGAAAGGTGAACAACCTTGAACAGGAGATGCTCCCTGAACTTGAATCCGAGCGGAAAAGAATAATGCTGGCACTCTCCGAGAGAGAAAGAGATGAGGCTTTCGCTGTAAAAAAAATGCTTCGCAACAGGAGGGTCGGATCGGGAAAGGGGAAAAGGGCCTGAAATGAAACTTGTGGTCCTTTCCGTTGGCAAGCCGGGAAACCCCCTTTATAAAAAAGAGATCGAGGGGTACCATCGTCGGATAAACGCCTCTATACCTTTTGAATGGCAAACGGTCCGGGAAATATCCGGAAGGAGGCCGACGGAAAACGTTGTACAGGAAGAAGGGGCGGTTCTTCTTAAAAGGATAGTCGAGAGGGACCTGTTAATTCTGCTGGACGAGTTCGGGGAGACCATGACAAGTGAGGGATTTTCCGCCTGGATCTTTGAAACGCTCCGAAAGTCCATGGGTAGGGTTATCATGTGTGTGGGCGGGCCTTTCGGTGTATCCCGGCCGGTGAGGGAAAGGGCCGACTTCCGGCTTTCCATGTCCCCTATGACCCTTCCTCATGAATTATGCCTTCTCCTGCTCTTTGAACAGCTTTATCGAGCCGTTACCATTGAAAAGGGCGGGAACTACCACCACTAGGACTGTGGGACAGGGATTGGACAAGATGATCACGAAACACGGAAAGGTGATGAAAGAAATGAACATGGAACAGATGCTCAAACAGGCACAGAAACTTCAGTCAGAGATCGGCAAGATACAGGAACAGCTTGCGAGGGAGCGCGTTGAAGGTGTTGCTGGTGGAGGCATGGTAAGGGTTACAGCCACCGGGCAGGGTGAGATAACAGGCATATCCATAGAACCCGAGGTTATTGATCCATCGGAGAAAGAGATGCTTGAAGACCTTATCGTCGCAGCCATTAGTGATGCCTCCAGCAAAAGCAAGGAGATGGCCCAGTCAAGACTTGGCAGGTTCGGCGCAGGCCTGGGCATCCCCGGTCTGGGTTAGGTGAGGGGAATGTCCGTCTCTGAACCGGTCGAAAGGCTTATGAAACTATTCTCCCGGTTCCCGGGAGTAGGTGACAAAACGGCACGTCGGTTCGCTCTTTTCCTTTTGCAGCAGCCGTCCGATTTTTCCAGTGAGCTGTCATCGACAATTTCACTGATGCGGGACAGGACATTTTGTTGTTCAATATGCGGTAACCTGACTACAGAGGATCCCTGTTCAATATGTTCGGATCCGTTCAGGGACAGAAAGACCCTCTGTGTAATGGAAAATGTGGAGGATATGCTATCCATGGAACAGTCGGGAGCCTATTCCGGACTGTATTTTATTCTTGGTGGAAGAGTTTCCCCGATGGATGGCCAGGACATCGAACCCGAAAGGCTCGCGAGGCTGAAAGAATATTCAGGAAAAGGCAATTTTCTTGAACTGATCATTGCGACAAACCCCAGTGTGGAAGGAGACCTGACTTTTTTTGCAGTTCTGGATGCAGTCAGGGACACTGGGATAAAGACCACCCGTCTTGCCTTTGGACTCCCTCTTGGAGGGACCATAGGCTACGCTGACAGGGTTACCCTGCATGCTTCCATCGAATCGCGGGTGGAAGTCAGGGTTCAGGACAATAGCTGACATAGAGAGGAAGTGAAAACATGGCCGAAGGCGTCGTAAAGTTCATGCTCTATCTTGCCAGGGCGATCTTTGTCTTCCTGGGGGGTGTGGCGGGCTACCAGCTCGTAAGGATAGCCGTAATGCAGGAATGGTGGCCAAGAGAAGCTTTTCCGTTCGTTTTTCTCCCCTTTATCATTGGTGTGGCTTTATTTTCGATGATCGGTTATCTTATCACGCCTGTTTTTGTAAGGATCCTCGGCTTTATTGGATTATCATTCGAAAAAAATCTCGAAACCCTCAGCTGGCATGATATCTCGGTGGCCCTTGCCGGTCTGATAGCAGGTCTCATTGTTGCGAATCTTGCAGCACTTCCGTTCGCAGATCTGCCGTTGGTGGGCAGTTATGTTGCCATCCTTCTCAATGTTGCCCTCGGTTACCTGGGCGTTACCCTCTTTCTGAAAAGGAGGGAGGAGATCCACGGCATGTGGAGCTCCATAGGGGGCCTTAAACAACGCTTCAGCATCAAAGGTAGACGCAGCCGTGAAAGCGGAAGGAACCATTTGCATGAACTTTCCCTGGAGACCACCAGCGAAAGATCTTCCATCAAGGTTCTTGACACCAGCGTGATCATTGACGGAAGGATCCTCGAGATCGCTGCCACTGGATTTCTTGAAGGGCCTTTCATTATACCGAGATTCATTCTGAACGAACTCCAGTCAATAGCCGATTCCTCGGATCCGACAAGGAGGACCAAGGGGAGAAGGGGGCTGGATATAATCAATGAGATCCAGCATCTTTCAGAAGTTACGGTTCAGATCCTGGAGGTGACCCTTAAGGATTTCGAGGTGGGTTCAGTGGATGAAGGTCTTGTGGCCCTGGCAAGGGAACTGGGGGCCAAAGTTGTAACTACTGACTATAACCTCAACAAGATAGCCCAGATCCAGGGCATAAGCGTACTGAACGTAAACGAACTGGCAAATGCATTGAAACCGACCCTTCTGCCCGGAGAGGCCATAACAGTTGACGTGCTGAGAGAAGGAAAAGAACCACAACAGGGTGTCGGATACCTTGACGATGGTACGATGATCGTCGTCGAAGACGGAGAGAACTACATCGGCAAAAGGATAGAGGTTGTAGTAACATCCATGCTGCAGACCTCGGCTGGAAGGATGGTCTTCGGCAGGATCAGGAAAGAGGTACGCCCTTGAGGGGATGGTCTTTTGTTATTGTTGCCGGAGGCAGGGGTGAACGTTTCGGCAAAAGACTGAAACAGATAGAGGACCTTGGAGGTATTCCGCTTTGGGAGTGGTCTGCAAGGGTTGCGCTTTCTCTTGCGAATGAAGGTGTCAGGGAGGTAATACTTGTGACCCCGCCAGGGATGGAGAACCATTTTGATCTTTCTCTTTCCCCCGTGAAGGAATTCGTCAAGATCGTTCCAGGAGGGGACCTCAGGCAGGGATCCGTTCTTTCCGGGCTTCGTTCTTCTTCGTATGAGATGGTCATTGTTCACGATGCTGCAAGGCCTTTCGTTTCTGATCTTCTCTGTAAACGTGTAATGGCAGAGGCTGAAGGCAAGGGTGCTGCAGTTCCTCTCCTTCCTGTTTCCGACGCTCTCAAGCTGATGGATGGTGACGCTGTAACCAGGCCGATCGAAAGGCGGGATCTGAGAGCAGTCCAGACCCCTCAGGCCTATCCGAGACTTGAGCTTAAGGGTGTGCTGGAGAACTGCAGCGTAAACATTGACGATGAATCCCAGGCCTGGGTCGGATCCGGGAAGAAGATAGGATGGACCGCTGGCGAACCCCTGAATTTCAAGATCACCTACCCTGATGACCTGGATATGGCCAGGATGATAGAACATGGATCTGGTGATGAGTATTCGGGGCTGGGATATGATATTCACCCCCTCAGACCTGCCGTCCCCCTTGTTATTGGTGGAGTGTCCATACCATCCCGGCTGGGGCTTTCAGGTCATTCAGACGGAGATCTTCTGTGCCATGCCATATCTGACGCATTGCTCGGAGCCTCCGGATTCCCCGATATCGGGACCATATTCCCGGCTACGGAACGGTCCTACAGGGGTGCGTACAGCCGTGACCTGCTGGCGGAAGTTGTCAGGATAATAGGGGCGAAAGGGTTTTCTGTTATATCGGTTGATGCAGTGGTGAATGCCCAGGTCCCCAGGTTAGCCCCCTGGATCGACAAGATAAAAGAGAGCCTTAACAAGGTCCTTTTCAGATGTGGCGAGGGCAATTTGTCTATCAAGGCAAAATCAGGTGAAGGAATTGGAGAGGTCGGCAACGGTGAGGCAATTGCGTGTTTTGCAATTGCAAGGGTCAGAAAGATCAGATGCCCTTCTGTCAGTTATGCCCCTGTTACGAGGAACGAACTTTGATCAAAAGGCCTTTACGGTTGCCATGGACCATTTTCATGGTATAGACTCACAGCCAAAGCTGTGGGTTTATTTTTTATACTGCGAATGAAGATCTGATAAGGAGGTGTTCCAATGGATATTCTCCCTGAAAAAGTTATCGGGGATGGCCTTACATTTGACGATGTTCTCCTTGTTCCATCCTATAGTGAAGTCCTTCCGTCCCAGGTCGACGTCGGCTCTTTCCTGACCCCTGATATCAAAATGAATATCCCCCTGTGCAGCGCCGCGATGGATACTGTTACAGAGAGCCGGTTGGCTATAGCCCTGGCCAGAGAGGGAGGAATAGGGATCATTCACAGGAATATGAGCTGTGAAAAGCAGGTCGCAGAAGTCGACAAGGTAAAGAGATCGGAATCCGGAGTCATAGTCGACCCCTTCTATCTCCACCCCGAAGACCTTGTAAGGGACGCCGTTGACCTGATGGATCACTACCATATTTCCGGAGTCCCGATCGTCGATGGAAAGCGCAAGCTTGTTGGAATAATCACCAACAGGGATCTTCGCTTTGTAACCAATTTCCAGCAGCCGATAAGCCGGGTAATGACCCATGAGAACCTTGTGACGGCCCCTGTAGGGACAGACCTCGAGGGAGCGAAACAAATACTGATGAAACACAAGATAGAAAAACTGCCGATCGTCGACCTGGAAGGCATTTTGAAAGGCCTTATCACTATAAAGGATATCCAGAAGGCCAGAGATTTTCCCCAGGCATCGAAAGATTCCAGGGGAAGACTCCGTGTCGGGGCAGCCCTGGGGGTAGGAAAAGGTGCGCTGGAGAGGGCGGGAAACCTTGTTGAAGCAGGAATAGATGTCCTCGTTGTTGATACTGCCCATGGTCACTCCAGGTCCGTAATAGAGACGGTAAGAATGATAAGAAAGTCTTTTCAGGATGTCTCCCTGATAGGGGGGAACATCGCTACAGGAAAGGCGGCGGAAGCCCTTATCGAAGCCGGAGCTGATGCGGTAAAGGTAGGTGTAGGACCGGGATCGATATGTACGACGAGGATCATCGCAGGCATCGGAATACCGCAGTTGTCAGCCGTAATGGATGTTGCGAAGGTTGCTCATTCAAGGGGCAGGACAGTAGTCGCAGACGGCGGCATACGTTACTCCGGGGATGTGGTAAAAGCCCTTGCTGCCGGTGCAGATTCCGTTATGATAGGTTCCCTGTTTGCAGGGACCGATGAAAGTCCTGGAGAGGTTGTAATATATCGGGGCCGGTCCTTCAAGAGTTACCGGGGGATGGGATCTCTTGGAGCCATGAAGGAAGGAGAGAGCCGAGACCGGTATTTCCAGGAAGGCCAGGCTGAAGACAAGCTTGTTCCGGAGGGCATTGAGGGATTGGTCCCCTACAAGGGGCCAATGAGTGCTATCTCCTATCAACTGGTTGGTGGCCTTCGTTCAGGAATGGGTTACGTAGGCGCCCGCAATATTGAGGATCTTCAGAATAATGCCAGCTTTGTAAGGATCACAGGGGCGGGCGTGAAGGAAAGCCATCCTCACGATGTAGTAATAACCAAAGAAGCTCCTAATTACAGGATGGAGTAGGAGGGGGGCAACAGCGAACCGTTGGACGCGATGTATCTTGAGTTTTAGCGTAATATCCTGTTCAAGGTTCGACCCGGGACGGCAAATGCTAGTTTTATGTCATGTGTTGCGCATTACTGAAAACCGGCGATCATTCGTGGAATGCCATAAGTTTCATAACCAGGGTTCTTTAAAGGGTATGTTTATGCTTTCAGAATTTCTTTAATGTTGAAAATGTGAAGTCAGGCGTGTTATAATCTTCTGGTTGAACCGCCTTTTCTATTTCGATCGGGGCGAAGAGCAGGATCCTCCTGCTCTTCGTTTTTTATCTGCCAACAACATATTGCTGCGGGTGGTGTTTTACCGGATGACTATGGAAAACGAAAGAGCAGGCTTGTACGGGGTCCACAAGGAAATAAAGGATCTGGTCGAGCGATCCGGCTATGAATATGTAGGGTCAGAACTGATCCAGGAAGAAGGACGCCATGTTCTGAGGGTTTATATCGACAGCCTGGGTGGAATAAACGTCAGGGACTGCGAGACCGTATCAAGGCGGCTGAGCCGTATGCTTGACGAATCCGATCCCGGACTTCCTGAAAAATACTTCCTGCAGGTGAGTTCTCCGGGAGTGGAGAGACCTTTGATCAGAATTTCGGATTACGAACGTTTTTCCGGTAAAAGGGCCAAGATCCGACTAAAGAATGAGGTCAGCGGAAAGAAAAGCCTTACGGGAAGCATTTTGGCCGTAAAAGGGGACAGTATAGATTTTGACGACGATGATGATGGCCTTTTCAATATCGAATTTGTAGAGATACTGAAGGGCAATCTCTTGTTCGATCTACCAGTTCCTCAAAAACATGTAAATAAGGGCAAGAAGAAAAGGAGGCAGCAGTAATGCAGCTGGGACGCGATTTTGTTCGCGCTTTAAAACAGATCACCCAGGAGAGAAATCTTCCCCTTGAGGTAATTTCATCGGGACTTGAAGCCGCCATGATCTCAGCCTACCGTAAATACAGGGGCGGAAATCAGAACGTTGAGGTTTTCGTTGCTCTTGAAAGCGGTGAGGTTTCTATCTGCGAGGTTCGTCAGATAGTTGAAGAGGTAGTGGAACCTGATACGGAACTCTCCCTGGAGGAAGCCGCAAAATCAGGGTTTAATGATGTCTCTGTAGGTGATATCGTAAGAGTTGAGGTCGAACCGGAAAAATTTGGACGGATCGCAGCGCAGACAGCACGTCAGGTCATAATCCAGAGGCTGAAGGATGCAGAAAGACAGGTTATCTACGAGGAATTTTCAGACAAGATCGGTGACCTTGTCAACGGCACTATTTTCAAGTCGGAGAACGACCAGGTCCTGGTCAGACTGAACGACAGGACTGAGGCTATCCTTCCGAGAGAAGAAAGGATAGTAGGAGAATCTTACGCGTTGGGCAACAGGATGAAATTCTTCCTGGTTGAGGTAAGACAGACAACGAGGGGCCCCAAAATTGTGGTGTCGAGAAGCCATCCTGGACTTCTGAGGAAGCTCCTTGAACTGGAGATCCCCGAGATCCGTGAAGGTACTATTGAGATCAGGGAAATTGTCAGGGAATCGGGAGCAAGGGCCAAGGTCGCGGTATCCACCCTGGATTCAAACGTTGATCCTGTCGGTGCATGCATTGGGAACGCAGGTTCCAGGATCAAATCGATCAGCAAGGAGCTCGGTGGGGAACGAATTGATGTTGTCGTATGGAACAGCGACCCTCTCTTGTTTATCAGGAATGCCCTTTCACCGGCAAGGGTTGTCAAGGTTGAACCGGTACTTGAGCAGGAAAGGTCTGTACAGGTTTTCGTAAGACCCGACCACCTTTCCCTGGCGATCGGTAAAGCCGGCCAGAACGTCAGGCTTGCCGCGAGGCTAACCAAATGGAAGATCGATATCAAGGTTCTTGAGCCCGAAAGACTGCCCACCTTGCAGGATCTTTTTGAGGACCTGATCGATCCGGAAGAGGAAGAACAATGTCTGAGAACAGGACTGGATCCGGAAAACGGAAAAGACCAAGAACCTGCGTAGGCTGCGGAGGGGAATTCCCCAAGAACGAACTCTTAAGGATAGTAAGACGCCCTTCCGGTTCAGTGGAGATCGATCCGTCGGGGACAACTCCGGGAAGAGGCGTATATTTATGCAGGAAAATAAAGTGCCTGGAATCTGCCCTGAAAAGAAAACTTTTAGGGAAGTCCCTGAAAACAGAACTTCCAGAGGGGCTGATCGATTCACTTGGTCAATTGATGGATGATAATGATGACAACAGAACGATACATGAACAGAGATGAACGGATAGCACAGCTTTCCGGGATCCTTGGCATAGCATTAAAGAGCGGCATGCTTATCCGCGGACAGGGATCCGTCAGGAATGAACTGAGAAAAGGTTCCAGACTTCTTGTGATCCTGGCAAACGATCACTCAAGGAATGTGCTTTCGATGATCGAAGGCTACAGGAGAAGAGGCCAGTGCAGGGTCTTGGTAGCGGATCAATTGCAAAGGTCAGATATCAGGGATCTTCTTTTCCTGGGGGACATACAGATCCTGGCTCTTCCCCTTGGTAACGGACTAACGGGGAAGATCGAAATGCTTGTAACCGGGGGGGGCGATAATAATGAGCAAGATAAGAGTTTATGAACTGGCCAAGATGCTTGGAAAATCCAACAAGGAAATGATGGATCTTCTGAAAGATCTTGGGGTCGATGTAAAGAACCATATGAGTTCTATCGAATCTGAAACGGCACAACTGGTAGAGGATGCTCTTTCTGAGGTCAGAGCGAAAACCTCAAAGACGGAGGGACCTTTGGAAAAGGTCGTTGTGCCGGAAGGTGCGCTTATCAATGACCTGGCGGCTGTTCTCGGGAAAAAGCCCGGGGACCTTGTCAAAGTGCTTGTTTCTTCAGGACACATGGTTCCCGCTAATTCGCCGGTTAACCCGGAGATCCTGGAAGTTCTTTCGGGTGAGTTCGGGATCGACATTGTTGCCGGAGAAAGCAAGGCACCCCAGGAGGAGACGGTTGTCAGGAAAAGGCCCAAGCAGAAGGGCGAAAACCTTCTGGTAAGAGCACCTATTATCACTGTTATGGGACATGTGGACCATGGTAAGACTACCCTTCTTGACTTCATCAGAAAGACAAGGATCACTGAAACCGAGGCGGGTGGGATAACCCAGCATATTGGGGCATCCACTGTTATCCATAACGGCAGAAGAATTGTTTTTCTGGATACCCCCGGCCACGAAGCCTTCACCGCGATGCGTGCAAGAGGAGCCCAGGCAACTGATATCGTAATTCTTGTGGTCGCGGCTGATGATGGCGTGAAACCCCAGACCGTGGAAGCTCTGAACCACGCAAAGGCTTCCGGGGTACCTATCGTTGTTGCGGTCAACAAGATAGATAAACCTGGAGCAAGGCCTGACAGGGTCAGGCAGCAGCTCTCCGATTATGGACTTGTACCGGAAGAGTGGGGCGGAGACACCATAGCAGTTGACATCTCTGCCGTAACAGGCCAGGGGATCGATCAACTCCTTGAAATGGTCCTTATTGTGGCTGACCTTCTCGAGTTGAAAGCTGATCCTACGGTAAAACCGGAAGGGACAGTTATAGAGGCACGGCTTGACAAGGGCAAGGGGCCTGTCGCCACAGTGCTGGTACAGCAGGGGACCCTTAGAAGAGGGGATATTATTCAGACCGATACCTCCTGTGGAAAGATCAGGGCTATGATCGACGATATCGGTGTTCAGACAGAAGAAGCCCTGCCAAGCACCGCTGTGGAGATCCTCGGTTTTTCTTCCGTACCCCAGCCTGGAGATCTTTTCACCGTTGTAGCTACGGAGAAGGAGGCCCGACAATTCCTTGACGAGAAAGAGATGTCAAGAAAAGAGGCAGGAGCAGGCGCGTCAAGAAAGATAACCCTGGAAGAGATGTATGACAGGATGCAGTCTGAAGATACCCCCACGCTATCAGTTGTGCTTAAATGCGACGTTCAGGGCTCTCTTGAGGCCTTAAAGGCTTCGTTGAAAAAGATTGAGACGAGCGAGGTAGGGATACAGTTCGTTCACGAAGGTGTAGGAAGGATCTCCGAATCGGATGTAATGCTCGCCTCTGCTTCGAACGCTATCATTATAGGTTTCAACGTAAGACCTGACCCCAATGCCAGGAAGATGGCCGAAGACGAGGGAGTCCAGATAAGGCTCTACAGGATCATTTACGATGTTATTGAAGATGTTCATGCAGCGCTGGAGGGCATGCTGGCCCCGACGATCAGGGAACAGGTTCTGGGGCAGGCGGAAATACGAGCTGTTTTCAAGGTCCCAAAAGCCGGGAAAGTTGCGGGTTGCTATGTTACGGAGGGCCTCATTAAAAGGAATGCCAAGGCAAGGCTTATCAGGGACGGGGTCGTCTATTGGGAAGGATCGCTCTCTGCCCTGAGGAGATTCAAGGATGATGCCAGGGAGGTCGCTGCAGGTTATGAGTGCGGCATGAGTTTTTCCAACCAGCAGGACTTCAAGGAAGGGGACATGATCGAAGTCTTTGAATTTGTGGAAGAAAAGAGGACCCTTGATTGATGAAACGAGTTCCGGGGGTCTATTCCTCGATCCTTCTGTTGCAGTTGGAACTGCCGGAAGCGTTCAGTCTTAAGGACCGGAGACAGGTTATCAGGTCTGTACTTGAAAAGACCAGGAACAGGTTCAATGTATCGGTGACGGATCTCGGTCCCGACGGAGCCTTCCATGAAGTTTACGTTGCCTTTGCTGCTGTTTCCTCGTCCCATTCATCGACTGAGGAAAGAATGGACTCGGTACTCAGGTTCATCAGGGCCATGGAAGAGAACGGAGATTTTTTCATTGTGCGTGATCTGCGAAAGGTAGATAGCAATGCCGACTTTCAGGATTGAGCGTATAAACAGGGAACTGGTTAGGGAAATTTCGGAACTGATCAGGGTAAGGTTAAAGGACGAAACTCTGAAAGAGACTGTCCTTTCCGAGGCAGTTTGCAGCAGGGATCTTTCCCATGCCAAAGTGTATTTTCGTACCCTTACTCCCGAAAACAGGGAAAAGGTGCAGATGGCCCTGGACAGGTCCTCAGGCCTCCTGAGAAGTCTTCTTGGCAAAAGAATGCACCTCCGGCAGATACCCCAGCTTCATTTTATCTATGACACCACTGAGGACAGGGCTCGTGATATAGAAGATATCCTTGACGGGCTGGACCTTCCGCCCGATGGTCGACGGGGGAGCCGGGAGGAAGAGATATCTTGAAACTTATGGACCAGTTGATCAGTTCCATGGGATCTGCCCGCTCATGGGTGATCCTGGCGCACGAAAAGCCGGACGGGGATACCCTTGGCTGCGGAAGTGCCTTTTTTCAGAGGGGTACTTCAATGGGGAAAAAATGTTTCTGGATGGGACCGGACCCATTCCCAAGGATCTACAGGTTCCTGCCCTTTTCAGATTCCTATAGAACCGGTGAGGACTTAAGCCATGTCAATATGGCAGATAACCCGGTTCTGATAGTACTTGATACAAGCAACCCGGAACGAAGTGTTAACGGGATTGAGGAAGCGGCATCCCTTTACCCTGTCATCAACATTGACCATCATGGAGATAACTCCATTTTCGGAACTCTGAACTGGATCGACGAAGGGGCATCTTCCGTGGGGGAGATGGTCCATGATCTCTTTTCAAAAGCAGGTTGGGCTATCTCCAGCGATGAGGCCGGATCACTCTTTACTGCTGTTTCAACAGATACTGGCTTTTTCCGTTTTCCTGCAACTTCCGCCCGGACGCTGGAGATCTCGTCAGACCTTGTTTCCAGAGGGGCCGATCCATCCAGGATCTACGAAGAAGTATATGAAAACCGTACACTGGAGGGATTACGGTTGTGGGGGGCAGGGCTCTCACGGGCGTCCCTGCACCTGGGTGGAATATTGTGTTCTGCTTTCCTCACCAGCGAAGATTTCCGACGCCTTAACGGCAGCAGGGAGGATACCGAAAATCTTGTAAATACTCTTCTTTCAATTTCCGGCGTACAGATAGCGCTGTTGTTCCAGGAAGAGGAAAACGGATGCTGCAGGGTTAGCATTCGAACAAGAAACCCTGTTGATGCCAGAAAGATAGCCGCACTTTGGGGAGGCGGGGGACACAACAGGGCTTCCGGCTGTAAAATCCAGGGATCCCCTCTTGATGCGATACGCTCTTTCATTTCCCTGCTGGAGGGATCTGATGAGATCGGGCTTTCTGGTCGTTGACAAGGCACCTGGCACAAGGAGTTCCCGTTGCGTTAACATAGTGAAGAAGATCTTCTCGGGAAAATTAAGGGTAGGACACGGCGGTACCCTTGATTCTACTGCCTCGGGCGTTCTTGTGGTTCTTGTCGGCAAAGCCACCAGGGTCTCCCAATATGTAATGATGCTTCCAAAGGTCTATAGTGTCACCGCTAAATTCGGGATGAGGTCCGATACAGACGATCATTCAGGGAAGATCCTGTCTGTTTGCGGTACCGGTATTCCGGACGATCATGCAATTGACCGTGCTCTGCTTTCGTTTTCCGGGCTTACGGATCAGGTTCCCCCCTCAATATCCGCCGTCAAGGTCAATGGCAAAAGAGCTCACGCCATTGCAAGGGAAGGCGGTGAGGTTTTCCTTGAACCTCGACCAGTTCTTGTCAATTCCATCTCCAGGGTCACCCCTCTTACTGAAGGACATGAAGTAGTCTTCAGGATATTATGTCACCGTGGGACATACATACGAAGCATCGTAAGAGACCTGGGAGACAAGTTCGGTTGTGGTGCGCTGGTTGTTAAACTCCAGAGGGAGTCTATCGGCCCCTTCGGACTGAAGGATGCCCTGCCCAGTCCGAAGCTTGAGGATGCTGAGCCGGTCGTGGTGGAAGACATGATCATCCCGCTAACGGAGATCGGGAAGGCGTACACTACATACCAGGCTGCTGGTAATACCGGAGAGATGATCTTTTCCGGGAAACCGGTACCCCTGAAGGAATTGAGGAGAACCAGTTGGGGTTCTTGCTTCGGCAGCGGATACATCATGATCACAGGTGAGCATTTCGTTTCTTTTGCTCATATCCTGAACGAGGGGAAAGGTTTGTTCGCCCGACCGGTCACAACGATCCCCGGGAGGGAACTTGTATAGATGATCGCAGTTATAGGGTCCTTTGACGGGTTCCATACCGGGCACAGGAAGCTTTTTTCGGTGGCAGGCGAGGTCTCCGGGAAGACAGGGGACTCATGGAGTGTTGTAACATTTTTCCCCCACCCGCAAACAATTATAGGGAAGAGTCCATTTTCCCCGCTTTTCACAGAGCCGGAAAAAGATATTCTCGGTCGATGTCTGAACATTCCGGAAATAATCAGGATCCCCTTTAATGAAGATCTTGCCTGCATGGGTCCGGAGGCCTTTATTGATGTACTTGAAAGCAGACTTTTCCTCAGGTGCCTTGTCGTGGGTGAGGATTTCAGATTTGGAAGGAAAAGGACAGGAGACCCTTCACTCCTTAAGGAACTGGGAGAACAGAGGGGTTGGGAAACTGTAGTAGTGCCTTCTCTCTCGGTTTCGGGGAGAAAGATAGGCAGTTCCCTCATCCGGGAGTTTGTTCTCAAAGGCAAAGTCCAGGAAGCGGCCTCCGATCTCGGGTATCCGTTCATGATCACCGGCATGGTGAAAAAGGGAGACGGAAGAGGGAGAACTATTGGTTTTCCCACAGTAAATCTTTCCCTGCCTGCAAACAAGATCACACCATCCAGGGGAGTCTATGCGGGCAGCGCCGTCTGGAACGGGAAATGCTATCCAGCTGCGGTAAATATAGGGCTTAACCCGACTTTTCCCGGTAAAAGGGATCTGAGATGTGAAGCCCATATCCCGGGTTTCAGGGGAGAATTATACGGCCAATGGATCTCTCTTTTCTTTTTGCAGAAACTTCGCCCTGAGATCGCTTTTGAGTCACCGGCCCATCTTGTCGACAAGATGAAAGAAGATGTAGTATTAACGATGAAAGAGTGGGAACTTTTGCCGAAGGAGACGCTGCAGTTCATGACATGTTGCAGTGCTGAAGCATCCTGACGTGTTGAACGGTATCAGTTTCTCCTGTACCGGAATGTTAAGGCATTGAAGTTGCCCGATCCGCATGGTAATATAACGGTCGTTCATTCGCGGGCCTGTAGCTCAGAGGATAGAGCAACGGCCTCCTAAGCCGTAGGTCAGGCGTTCGAATCGCCTCAGGCCCGCCAGTTTTATTGCCAGGACGCAACAGGGAATTCACCATGGGGAATGAACCGGAAAACCTTCAATAAGGCCTTTCAGGGGTTGATAAACTTGCAGGACTGGGAAGGCAGAGCTAAGGAAATGGTCTTTTCCCAGATCGTACCCCGGGGGATAACCGACAAAAAAGTCATCGATGCTCTTTTGAATGTCCCGCGTCACTTGTTCGTTCCCGCCCACCTCCAGAAATGGGCATACCAGGACAACCCCCTTCCCCTCGGAAGCGGTCAGACCATATCGCAGCCATATATGGTGGCCCTGATGACCTGCAGCCTTGATGTGCATGATGGCATGAAGGTTCTTGAAATAGGTACCGGATCCGGTTACCAGGCTGCGATCCTTGCCAGAATAGGAGCCAAAGTCCATTCTCTTGAAAGGATCGGGTCCCTTGCCCGGTCATCTTCCAGGATCCTCCAGGAACTTGGCTATGAAGTTACTGTCCATCACAGGGACGGGAGGCTTGGGCTTCCGGAGGAAGCTCCTTTCGACAGGATCATCGTAACAGCAGCTTCAGAGACCATACCCGAGGATCTCCTGAACCAGGTTTCAGACAATTCAATAGTGGTCATTCCCATCAGGTTGACCTTGGGCACGGAGAGGATCCTGACCCGCAGGATCCATGACGGTGTCTATAGCGATGAATGGGGTGAATTCTGCCGTTTTGTACCCCTTCTCAAGGAGACAAGCCGATGACATGTAACATTGATGCATTAACATCGAGGCTTTGAGAATGAATATCAGACCAATCGTTCCGGCAGTTCTTGCAGTAGCCCTGGTAATTGCTGTTGCAGCATCACCTGTTTATGTGCTCACTATTTCCGAGGGGGGTAATGAACATTTCGCAAGGCCTGTCCCTTTAGGCGACCGTTGGATCGCAAGGTATATCCATTCTGTGGAAAAAACTCCTGTTGAAGATGAATACCGGATAACGGAAGGACGGATCTGGATTTGGGAGGAAAGGGTCGTTTCCCAGAATGCAGGCCTTCCGATAATTGAGCCCGGTAACGGAAGACTTGTTGCTGATGGCGAGTGGTTCCGCTTCAGGGGGGGGCGCTCAAGCATGCAGACAATCTATTACCGTGTTGGAGATGACAATTTTGGCAGGAACGTTCTTGTCTTTTTCATTCCTTTTCCTAAGGAATATGAAATCTTCAGGATCTTTCCGGGAAAGAGAATTGAGATCTCCGTCAAGGTTTCTCCCCTGGCCTGTTCACTTTTACGGGAAAGGCTCCTATGATCAGGGGAACAGGTGTGTGGTAAAATCTTTCTGATTTATCTTAAATAGTTACCGGCTTACATTATGGGGATCAAATTTATAGACAGGAGTGATCATTTTGACCGAAGATATGAATGCCACTGACCTCAAGCCTGAAAACAACACCGATATTGAGGTCGAATCCGCCCAGATAGACCTTGACGAGCTGAGAAGACGTTTCGACACTGAGGCCAGGACCAGGACTCTCTCGGGCTGGCAGTACAAGCTCGTTCTGATCGTTGCCATCGCTTTATCTTTATTTCATTTTTACACTTCAGGATTCGGGCTTCTTCTTGCGATTAAACAGAGGGCTTTTCACCTTGCGCTTGTCCTGTTGCTTGTCTACATGCTTTACCCAGCCTCAGGAAAGTCCAGAAAAGATTCTATTCCCTGGTATGACTTCATTCTTGGCGGCATCGCGGCATACGTGGTCCTCTACCACGTCATCTATTTTGACTACATTGTAATGCGTGCGGGGCTACCGACCTCAATGGACCTGACTGTCGGTTTTCTCGGAATAATCCTTCTCCTTGAAGCGACCAGGAGGGTATCAAACCCGATCCTCCCCTGTATAGCGATCTTCTTTCTTTTATACTGCTACTTCGGCAGGTCCTTCCCGGCGATGTTCGCTCACAGGGGGTTCAGCATTCAGCGTATCATCAATCACATGTACATGGGAACAGAAGGTGTCTTCGGGATACCATTAGGGGTTTCTTCCACCTTTGTCTTTATGTTCATCCTGTTCGGATCCTTTCTGGAACAGACAGGAATGGGAAGGTTCATCATTGACCTGTCCATGGCCCTTGCCGGGGGTTCAACCGGCGGTCCGGCCAAGGTCGCCGTTCTCAGTTCAGGCCTCATGGGATCCATCTCCGGTTCATCTGTGGCCAACGTCTGCACTACGGGAATGTTCACGATACCCTTGATGAAAAGCGTAGGGTACAAGCCTTATTTTGCAGGTGCCGTTGAGGCTGTTGCCTCGACCGGGGGCCAGATCATGCCTCCCGTCATGGGAGCGGCTGCCTTCATTATGGCCGAATTTCTGGGAGTGCCCTATATCCATGTAGCCCTCGCCGCTGTGGTCCCAGCGCTTTTGTACTATTTTGCGGTAATAGTCCAGGTTCACCTCGAAGCGACCAGGTTAGGGCTGAAGGGGCTGCCGAGAGAAAAGTTGCCTAAAATAATGCCTCTTTTGAAAAAGAAAGGGCATCTCCTTATTCCTCTTATCGCCATAATCTATTTCCTGCTTTCCGGATACACTCCGCTGAAAGCGGCATATTACGGGATTCTCTCCACCCTTGCAGTTTCTTTTCTCAGCCGTGAGACGAGGATGACCATACCCAAATTCATCGAGGCCCTTGATTCGGGAGCCCGAGGTGCACTTGGTGTCGCCTGCGCATGTGCCACGGTAGGCATCATAGTTGGCACGGCTACATTGACCGGACTGGGGTTGCGGATCGCAAGCGCCATTATCACCCTGTCCGGCGGTGTCCTTATCTTCTCCCTGCTTCTGACGATGGTCGCATGTATCCTTCTTGGAGCAGGGTTGCCCACCACGGCCAATTTCATCGTCACAAGCACCATGGCGGCACCTGCCCTGCTTCAATTGGGGGTGGCTCCAATGGCCGCATATATGTTCGTGCTTTACTTCGGTATAGCCGCAGACCTTAGCCCCCCTGTGGCCCTTGCAGCCTATGCGGGCGCCGGGATCGCGGGTTCGGATCCCATGAAGACGGGAGGTACGGCCATAAAACTTGCTCTGGCCGGTTTCCTTGTTCCCTATATTTACGTTTTCAATCCCATGCTCGTTCTCGTCGGATTCAAGGCTATCCCCTTCACGGTATCAATAGGGACCGCACTTTTGGGGGTTTTTCTGCTTGGCATGGGTTCTATCGGGTTCTATAAGACCAAAATGCCATTGTGGGTCAGGGCTGTTGCCCTTGCCGGGGCGCTTAACCTGCTTGTTCCCGGTTTGAGATCAGACCTGATAGGGATCTCGGTACTTGCATTTGTCCACTTCATTCAGGCTAAAAAGGCCGGAAGGGAAGTGGCATCCGAAGTTTCTTCCTGAAGCCGCAAGGCAGATAAAGATCATCTCCTGCGGGAAGACAAGAACCAGAGGAGGCCGCTCCGGTCCCGGTGGCGGCCTTTTTTAAATAAAGGAGGCGTCCGTCCAGTGGCAACGGATTATAAAAACACACTGAATCTACCTGAAACTGAATTCCCAATGCGGGCAAACCTGGCGAAAAGGGAGCCTGAATTCCTTTCCTTCTGGCAGGAAAAGAATATCTATCAAAAACTTAACGAACGACAAAGCGATTCAAAGGAATTCATCCTTCACGACGGCCCGCCGTACGCAAACGGGAACATTCATATAGGGACCGCTTTTAACAAGATCCTCAAGGACCTGATCCCGAAATACAAATGGATGAGGGGGTTCAGATCGCCCTATGTCCCTGGCTGGGATACCCACGGTCTCCCCATAGAGCTTCGTGTCCTGAAGGAAATTGGAAGATCGAAGGAAACCATCGACCCTGTCGAGCTCAGGCAGCATTGCATGGGTTATGCGGAAAAATTTATCGATGTACAAAGGTCGGAGTTCAAGCGGCTCGGGGTATTGGGAGACTGGGAGAACCCGTACATTACTTTCAGGCCTGAATACGAAGCTGCCCAGGTCGGCGTATTTGCGGACATGGTTGAAAAGGGCCTGGTATACAAGGGGAGAAAACCGGTTTTCTGGTGCGTGGATTGTCAAACCGCTCTTGCAGCCGCCGAAATTGAATACGAAGATGAGCCCTCCCCATCGGTCTATGTTGCGTATCCCCTGAAAAGTTCGGGCAACAGGGAAATATCTGATGCTACTGATGGCAGGGGATCCTTTGTCCTTGTGTGGACAACCACGCCCTGGACCCTTCCGGCAAGCCTTGCGGTGGCCGTTCACCCGGATGTTGAATATGTGTTAGTCCCTTCCGGGGGGAGTTTCTACATCATGGCAAAAGCCCTTATCGGTCAGGTTGCCTCCGTGACCGGTCTCGAATTTGGTGAACCCGTCCTGACGATCCTGGGGAAGGATCTTGAAGATCTGCGCGCGGTGCATCCCTTTTACGAAGAAAGGGAGATCATTTTTGCCCTGGCGGAATACGTAGGGCTGGACCAGGGTACTGGATGCGTCCACACTGCCCCCGGGCACGGTGTCGACGACTTTGAGACCGGCATCAAGTACGGTCTGGATATTCTGAACCCTGTCGATGACAAGGGGTACTTTCTCCCTGAAACCCCTGTTGTGGGGGGACTGTCCCTCGAAGAAGGCTCAAAGAGGATCCTTTCCATTCTTGCTGATAACGGGAGGCTCCTTGGGAGTGGGAAGATCAGGCATTCCTACCCCCACTGCTGGAGATGCAAAAAACCTGTTATTTTCAGGGCAACCGACCAGTGGTTCGTTTCTGTAAACGCCTTCAGGAAGGAGGCGCTGGACCAGATTGACAATGTATCCTGGATACCGGGCTGGGGGAAGGAAAGAATCGCAAATATGGTCCGGGAACGCTCCGATTGGTGCATAAGCAGGCAGAGGATCTGGGGTGTTCCGATTCCTGCTTTTTACTGTAATTCCTGTGGAAAGACAGTCGCTGACCCTGGCAGGATCCGGAGGGTCCAGGATCTTTTCCGTACGGAGGGCTCCAACTCCTGGTGGCGCCTGACGCCCAAAGACATACTTCAGGACCTTGCCTTCTGCCCGCATTGCGGCAGCGAGGATCTTCGCAAGGAAACTGACATTATGGACGTATGGTTCGATTCGGGATGCAGTCATGCGGCAGTACTTGAGACCCGCCCGGAACTGAAGTGGCCAGCAGATCTTTACCTTGAGGGAAGCGACCAGCACAGGGGCTGGTTCCAGACATCGCTCCTGACATCGGTGGCGACAAGAGGCACCGCTCCTTACAGGATGGTCCTTACACACGGCTTCATAGTGGATGGTGAGGGAAGAAAAATGTCCAAATCCCTCGGCAACGTTATTGCACCGCAGGAGATCATTGAAAAATACGGTGCCGATATACTCCGGTTGTGGGTGGCATCGACGGATTACCGGAACGATATCCGCATTTCGGACCAGATACTATCCAACCTTGTCGAATCCTACAGGCGTATCCGGAACACCGCCAGATTTCTGCTGGGCAACCTGTCCGATTTCGTTCCTTCAAAAGACACCATAACCCCGGATAGAATGCAGGAGTTTGACAGGTGGATCCTTCACAGGACACGCAAACTTGTTCAAAGGGCAACAAAGGGGTACGAGGAATTCGAATTCCATGTCCCTACCTACATGATCCATCACTTCTGCGTTAACGAACTCAGTTCAGTATATCTGGATGTATGCAAGGACAGGCTATACGCTGAAGACAAGGGCGGGGTCGCGAGAAAAAGCTGCCAGACAGCCATGTGGCTCATTTTGAATTCCCTTACCAGATTGCTTGCACCGGTACTGAGTTTTACTGCGGAGGAGATCTGGCAGGAGATGAGAAAGATCGACCCGGCTCTCTCAGAAAGCGTTTTCCTTGCCCTGTGGCCCGAGTCTTTTGAAGAATTACAGGAGCCGGACATTGACAAGCGGTGGGAGGATATTCTTGCTATCAGAAGCGCTGTATGCAGAGTTCTTGAGTCTGCAAGGTCCTCGGGGATGATCGGCCATTCCCTCGATGCCGAGGTTGAGGTTCTCGCGGGAAGCGGAGAGGTCTTCTCGGTGGAACATCTTCCAGAGGATGAATGGGCAACGCTTTCCATAGTTTCCTCCTTTAGGATCGTGAAAGAACTTTCCGAGGGAGCCTTCTCCTGGAAGGATAAGGAAACAGGTATCGAATTCGCAGTTCGGAAAGCCCAGGGCGAAAAATGTCCAAGATGCTGGAAAAGGGACCCCGAAGTTACCGGCGAGGGCGTTTGCCTCAGATGCGCCGCTGTTCTTTCCAGAATGGGGAAGGACCAATAACTGGAATGAACCGGGCCCGGAAATGGCTGGTATCAGATTGAGGGAAGCATTTTTACCCGAAGAACAGGTTCTTTCACTGGTCGCAGGAAAGGACATGGATGGTGAAAGGCTGGATGTGTTTCTGGCCTGGAAGCTGGATAAGACAAGGACCCAGATACAAAACCTTATAAGGGACGGCAAGGTTCAGATCGACCAGGGCAAAAAGGCCAAACCGTCCCTGGTTGTACGTTCCGGTATGGATATTACTGTAAGAATGACACCAAGGCCGGTGAAGGACCTTGTACCGGAACCTGTCGATTTTGACGTGGTTTACGAAGACAGTGACATCGTGGTTATAGACAAGCCTGCGGGACTAATAGTGCATCCTGCCCCGGGGCATTGGAGCGGGACCCTTGTTCACGGCCTTCTTCACAAGTTTCCCGAGATAGCTGATTCCGGAACATCGGAAAGGCCCGGAATAGTCCACAGGCTTGATGGATCTACCTCAGGTCTTATGGTCGTTTCAAGGAACTCACGATCCCATGACCTGCTCGCCAGGGCTTTCCAGGAGAGGCAGGTCAGGAAAGAATACATCGCATTGGTATGGGGATCGCCCAGAAAAACTTCAGGGGTGATCGACCTCCCTATCGGAAGGAACGTCAGAAACCGTTACCGGATGGCCGTATCGTCAACAGGCAAGAGGGCCGTTACTGAATACAGTGTGTTGTGGACCCGGAAGGGTTACTCTTTGGTAAGGTGCCTGCTTATAACAGGGAGGACCCATCAGATAAGGGTCCACATGAAGCATATAGGTTGCCCCCTTGTGGGTGATCAGCTATATGCTCCAAGAAGGAAAACCGAGCCCTGGTTCGAACGCGTTTTCCTTCATTCCTGGATTTTGTCATTCACTCATCCCGGAAACGGAAGATGCATGTTTTTCAGATCGACCCTGCATCCGGAACTTGTCAGCTTTCTTTCACAAGTTCTTTCCAGAGGGAAGGCGATACCCTGATCGTCCTGGCGTTGGAATAGGTGACCTCCGCTGTTGTTCCAGGAATTCCTCTTACGTATTTCCTTTTTGTATAATCGACATCGACCTTCAATGCCTCAGAGGATCTGCTGAAGTATGCCGCCAATGACGCAGCGAACTGCAGAACGCTTGTTACTGGCCTTTCACGTTTGTTGGTCTTGATTATCACATGTCCCCCGGGAACACCCCGGGCATGAAGCCAGATGTCATCTTGAGAAGCGATAACAAAGGTGACCCTCCTGTTAGCCTTCCTGTTGGTACCTGCAATGACCTGGTAATCCATGAAACGGTATTTTCTTATGGTCCCTGGACTTTTTTCGATATGAGGGGGTCGTTCAATGCTGAGGATCTCCTCCTTCAGCCGGGCTATCTCGGAAAGATCGGCTGTTTCCTTGACCCTTGCCTCGAATTCAGCAACTTCGTCCTCGCGTTCATTGATCGCTTTGATGGTTTCATCAAGCCCTGTGCGCCGGGAGCTTTGCTTTTTGAACTTCCTGAAGCAAACCTGGGCATTCTGGGGTATTGTCAGTGCAGGGTCTATACTGATGGCCAGATCTTCGTAATGATCCCCGTTCCAGAAAGGCAGGGTGAGGGAAGTTGAACCTCTGCATATCCTGCTGTAGTTGGCCAGAAGAAGTTCCCCTGCAACCTTGTGTTTCCATGCTTCCCGTGCCAGGTCTGTCTGGTTCTTCAGTCCAGCCCTCATCGAGGATAACTTGCGTTTCATGGACCCGGCTTCCTTCAGGAGGCGGGCTTTGATCGTCCGGAGCCTTTCGTCAGAAAGTGGCTGGATCGTAAACTCTTCCAGGGCCTCGGGGACAGTTCCTGCAAGTGCAGGATTTTTCCCAAGCAGCACAGGGAAAAGAGAAAGATCCTTTCCGATCCTCTGAAGGCGGACCCTGTCACCTTCACTGTGAGAGTTCTCATGGGACATGACCATGGACAACATTCCGGACCATTCATTACGGGGGAAGAGGTGCCAGTATCTATTGACTTCCGAACCAAGTTTTTTCCCTATCCCGGGAAGGCTTTCAAGGGCAAAGAACAACCCTGGACCTTGCATTGTGGAAACAAGATCGCCATGGAAGGAAGAGGGGGGAGAATAGAGGCTGCCTGGACGTTTTTCTGGCGAGATGAAGCCCTTGGTCCGGTCGTGTCTTGAATTATCGATAATACATCCGGACTCGTCAAGGAGCAGGAGACCTCCTCTCCTTCCGGCAAATTCACATACCAGGCTCCTTGTCTTAGAGATGCCGGCCCCTATTCTCCTCGAAAAATCGATGCAAATTATCCTGTCCTTGTTGATCCTTTTCACCTCAACAATGGAAGACCGGACCAGGTGTTTTTTCATTGATTCAGTAAAGGGAGGGATCCCGTTCTCAGTCGTCAGAAGACCTGATATCTGCCTTTCCGTCGCCAGGCACAGGCCGGGAAAGGAGCCATTCCAACAGAAAAAAAGAGCTTTTTCGCAACCCTTGAAAAACAGGGCAGCCCAGGTGAAACCGCATTCAGAGCGGGTGCACTGTTTTCCCTTGAACATTATTTGAAGTGATGATACAAGGGGTTCAAAAACTTCAGGTTGCATCGACATTTTCCTGTTCTTTCCTCTTCAACAGAAATGCTTATCATTACAGCCCAAGACAGTATTGAACATTCTAAACCCTGTTGCAGGAAAGCTCCAAAGGAAAAATGCTCCTTGTTCTTTCTGGAGCTGGGATCTGTTCGTCTGGGATCTGTTCGTCTTGACAACAATTCGTTCCATCTCTAGAATGGTCGCCGTCACTTGAGAAAGGGGCTGTGGCGCAGCGGGAGCGCGCTTCCTTCGCACGGAAGAGGCCGGGGGTTCGATTCCCCCCAGCTCCACCAGTTTTCAGGAGACCGGAAGGTTTTTTAAAAGATCGGGGCGTAGCGCAGTCTGGTTAG
>DFZC01000060.1 GCA_002383685.1 Synergistaceae bacterium UBA4066
TACCGTTGCCAAATAATATTTTAAAAGAATGAAACGTTCCTGGATATCACTTCGGCAGCCAGTTCAGGAATTCACGAAGACCAAGTTCCTCCAGTTTTTCCGGGGTCGGCAACCCGTCCATGGTCCAGCCCCTGTAGCTATAGTACTCATCCAGCTGTGCCTGAAGATCCGGTAACGAATCAGCCGAACCCCCGCTCCCCCTGGGCTCATTAAGGATCCTTTCAGGAAGCGTGTCATTGATCCTGGAAAGGCCGTGCCCTGCGTTAAAGATACGCTTCATCGTAAATATCCTTTCCCCTGCTCTTTCCAGTTCCTCAATGGCAACATCCCGACCCGTAACACATTTCAGCCAGAGTGATATGTCCGAAAGGCTCACACCCATGAGCAGGGTGAATTTGCATATCTTGAGAGAATCCGCCAGGCTTGACAGATTCTGGAACCTTGCTCCCATGATCCCTTTCCCCTCGTCTACGGTCCGATCCTGTTTTTCAAAGTAGCCGAATTCAGGGAACGAGGCGGACCTCTCCCAGGCGTAGGAGTAGCCGTTCAGATGACAGGCACCCCTGGTGGAAGTTGCGTAGCCTGCAGCCAGGCTTTTGAAGCATCTGGGGTCATGGGCCGGGAATTCCAGACCCTTTGAGTGGATAGCGAACTTGTCTGCGCCTCCCCCCAGTTCCGCTGCAGCTGCACGTGTGCCTTTCCCTAGAAGGCCCCCGATCCCTTCACCCTCTCCTATCTTCCTGACCAGGAAGTTGACCGCTTCTCCGCTCCCCCATTGAAGAGGCATGCCGACCTGTCCCTCGGTCAGAATGCCGTGTTCAAAACATTCCATGGCAAAGGCGATAACGGAACCGGTTGATATGGTGTCGATCCCCAGGCGGTTGCAGAGTTCGTTCGCCCTCGCAACGGCATCAAGGTCGTTCACCAGGCAGTTGCTCCCCAGCATGGCCATGGTCTCGTACTCGGGGCCGCCAATATTGCCCCCTCCTAGATCCACAACCCTGCCGCATCGGACAGGGCAGGCAACACAGCCGTAGTTGCCTGTAAGTATCGTCTCTGCCATTTTCTGGCCGGTTATCTCCTTCACCTCCTCCTTCCAGGAACCCTGTTTCCAGTTCCTTACAGGAAGATCGCCAAGTTCCTCGGCCAAACCCATCCCTCCGACAGTCCCATAAAGGGTCATTCCGGCACCTTTCTCCTTAAGGACGCGGTTTGTAACGGAGATCGATACAGTAAGGGCCTTTCTGTCAAAGAAATCGGTGTGGGCACTCCCCCGGGCAACAACGGCCTTGAGGTTCTTGCTGCCCATGACCGCCCCGGCCCCACCTCTTCCTGCAGCTCTTGCGTCCTTTCCGTCATGGAATATCCCGGCCAGGGGGACCAGTCTCTCTCCGGCAGGCCCTATGCATGATACTCCTGTATCTTTCCCGAATTTCGACTTCAGCCTCTCTTCGGTCTCAAAGGTATCGAGCCCCCAAAGAGGCTCTCCGTCCTGAAAACCGACCTTGCCGTCGATCAGGGTGAGGAGCACCGGATTTTCCGACCTGCCGATGATCACTAACCCGTCGAAGCCGGACCTCTTAAGGTGGAAGCCGAAGCTCCCTCCCGCGTCTGATTCAAGGAACACCCCGGTGAGAGGTGATTTGGTAACCACCTGGTGCCTCCCGGAAGTTGGTATCCCTGAACCCATGAAAGGTCCCGTCATGAAGATCAGGGGGTTTGATGGGGACAGCGGTTTTGTCTCCGGAGTGCAGTACCTCAACAGGAGGAAAGTCCCGATCCCGGAACCGCCTATATATTTACCGGCAAGATCTTCATCAAGCGGCATCTCCCTTGATGTCCTTTCCTTCAGGTCAACAATGGCTATCTTTCCCTGATATCCCTTCATCCTTACCCCTCCTGATCTCGATCTTAACCGCTTTCAATTATGCCCAGGAAGATCACGGTCGAACCCGGAAATACCTTATCCTCCATTTTAAGCGCTATCGGCTCTCCGGTATCGCCAAAATAGCAGATCAACCCCTCGCCACGGGTCGAGAAACCACCGCCGAAGGCCGAGTCAAGCTTCCGGAGCAGGTTGGAGACGGTGATATCCTCCTGAAGTGGCAGGAAATATTCTTCAACCCCCGCCGCCATCTGCCAGGGGCCGTAGAATTTGAGATCAAGGCCACGCCCAGTCATCAGTCCGAGGGTTCCTTTCGAGAATGCAGTATGTGATCGAGAAGGTCTGTCCGGCTTATAACGCCCGAAAAAACACCGTCCCTGACTACGGGAGCCCTCTTGAGGTTCTTCGATATCAGGACCATGGCTACATGCAGGTCCGTGTCTTTCTCATCGAAGACCACTACGTCTTTCTTCATGAACTTTTCCACGGGCTCCAGGCTTGCTCTCTGGAGACGTTTACTGAACTGGCCGTAATCCGGGAGGAAGGAGGAATCCTGCAGAAGGTCAAAGTAGCCTGGAAGGGCTGCCTTTACCACGTCCTTCTCGCTCAAAAACCCCAGTACCATCCCGTCATCATCTACGACAGGAACACCGGATATTCTGTGCCGGGCAAGGACCTCAACGGCTTCTGCGACAGTTGTCTCCGGGGATATTGCCGTGAGATCCCTGTCCATCAATTCTCCTACAAGCATCAGGACACCTCCCGATCCTTTTTCTGGAATAAGTATCCACCATCAGGCACCGAAGGCAAAACCCTGCTTCTCCTGTCAAAGCGACCATCCCCACCTTGCAGCAACATAGAGGCTGGCCACGGACAGCGAAATGACCACTACCTTGATCCCCGTGTTCATGAAAGTCCTGAAGGATATCCTGCTGCCGCTCTTTTCAGCCATGTCTGCAACGATAACATTAGCGGCCGCGCCAAGGAAGGTCCCGTTTCCACCCAGGCAGGCTCCCAGGGCAAGAGCCCAGTACAGAGGAGCTGCCCCGATTCCCAGGGAGAGTGAAAGATCTCTTGCCACGAAGACAAAAGTGGCCGCAAATGCCACATTGTTGACAAAGGCACACGTCAGACCCGAGAACCACAGCAGGGCCAGCACTGCAAGAAGAGGGCGTCCTACGAAAAGGGAGGCGAACAGCCCTGATACTGTCGTAATGACCCCCGTCTCTTTCAGCGCCCCCACGATAATGAACAGGGTTGCGAAAAAGATGATGGTCGGCCATTCTATATCCCTGTGGATCACCTCGTCCCCGTCCACAGGAACCACCGACAGGAGAAGGGCAGCGCCCAGGAGGGCGATAACCGATGCTGGAAGTTCAAGCATGTGATGAACACCGAACCCCACGACCACAAGAAGCATAGCGGAAGAAGCCCTTATCATCAGGCTCCTGTCCTTTATAAGCTTCTTTGCATCGACCTGGGCGATACGTTCCGCCGTGGAATCCGAACCCCCGAAGTCCTTCCTGAAGTGGTACAGGAGCCATGCCGTAACCACTGACAGCACAAGGAAGGCCACCGGTGTCAGGTTCAATATGAAGTCCATGAAAGAAAACCCCGCGAAAGATCCGATTATGATATTAGGCGGGTCACCCACGAGGGTGGCAGCACCACCTATGTTGGAGGCGAAAGCCTCGCCTATCAGGAAAGGAATGGGATTCACATCCATCAGGTCCACGAGGGATATGACCACCGGGCTTATCAGGAGTACCGTGGTAACATTGTCCAGGAACGCCGACAGCAGGGCAGTTACGAAAAGGACTGAGATGAATGTAAGATGGACCCTCCCGCCCGTGGTTTTTACCGTCATTACGGCAATATATTGAAAAAGCCCTGTCCTTGAAATTACGCCGACAATGATCATCATGCCCATAAGAAGACCGATGGTGTTGAAATCGATGTATGACACGGCCTTTTCAGCCGGGATGACGTTGAATGCCATAAGCAGGCTTGCCCCAAGGAGCGTTGCCACACTCCGGCGCATCCTGCCTGTCGCTATGACCGCTATTGTAGAAACAAAAACCGCTATTGCAGCCAGTGCCGAAAACGACATAATGATCATCCACCCCGGGAAGAACGAATAAAGCTCATCGATTGTTCACCGCTAATTGCCGTCGGCTGTTCTTTCAAGTATATGTTCACCCATTTATCTGTAAACGGCCTGTGGTTTTTGACATGACGCTGTTAACCGACTACTATTGTTTTAAAGTGATGAACCAATTTCAATGGAGGTGCCAAAATGGTAAAAAGGATATCGTCAATAAAATCAGCAAGAGCTGTTGCTTTTGTGCTGGCAGCCCTGTTCTTGTTCTGTCTGCTCTCTGTTGCGGTCCCCAACCCTCTTTTAGCGCAACAGGCAATTTCCGTAGGCTCCAAGATAGATACCGAGGGGAGCCTGCTGGGACAGATGATAGTTATACTGCTAAGGTCAAAGGACTTCAAGGTAGTGGACAGGACGGGGCTGGGAGCTACCAATGTCGTAAGGCAGGCCATTATTGCCGGCGAGATAGACATATACCCGGAATACACCGGTAATGGCTACTATTTCTTCGAGGATGACGACCCCGGGATCTGGAAAGACCCATTGAAAGCCTACCAGAAGGTTTCCGAGCTGGACCTTGAGAGAAACGGGATAGTATGGCTCAGACCCGCACCTGCCAACAACACCTGGGCAATTGCCGTCAGGAAGGACCTGGCTGACAGGGAAGGGCTTTCAACCCTGGAGGATCTTGCTTCCTTCGTGAACAGGGGCGGCAGAATACGCCTTGCCTGCTCCGAAGAATTCGCCACCCGTCCCGATGCCCTGCCGGCTTTCGAAAATGCCTATGGTTTCAAACTCGAAAGCGGCAGCCTGCTCATTCTCTCCGGAGGGAATACCGCACAGACCGAACAGGCGGCTTCCCTGGGCAGAGACGGTGTAAACGCTGCCATGGCCTACGGTACGGACGGGGGCATCGCCGCACTTGATCTTCTGGTCCTGGAAGACACACTCGGAGTCCAGCCGGTCTACGAGCCTGCGCCTATCATCAGGCGTGATGTCCTGGACGCCAATCAGGAGATCGCGATGATCCTGGAGCCGGTTTTCGAAAAGCTGGACCTGGTCACCCTGCAGACCCTTAATGGAAGGATAGCCGTCGAGGGACAGGATCCTGCCAAGGTTGCAGAAGAATTCTTGCGCTCTGAAGGATTTATCGATTAAAGGCAGCAACGGCGGAACCGGGGAATGAAGAGAGAAGTGGCAGAAAAGGACCGTTTTTCCCCTGACCGTGACAGGGTGGTCATTGCAGGATCACTGCTTATCATCCTTGCCCTGACTTTTCTTCCCTTTCTTGTGGTTAGGGCCACCAGGATATCGCCCCCCGCGGGTTTGTCCTTTTTTGGCGCAGTCGGTCCTGTTCCGCTTTTTGGCATCGCTGCTTTGGTAACCGCTTCAGTGTTCTCTTCTTTTCGAAAGGATAGCCGCTGGAGAACGGCAACCTCGGCCTGGCTGTCCAGAATGCTCGTGATATTGATCCTTTGGCAGGCCGGTGTAGCCTCATCCAGGCTCCTGGGGCCTGATATACCCTTTGCCAGAATATCTCTGGGTTCAGGAGCCTGGCTTTCCCTCCTGGGAGCCTTCACGGTCATGTCTTCCTGCAGAAGCTCCGCGAAGAGCGACAGGGTCTTCGTAGTGTTCTGCTGGGGGTTTTATGCCGCCCTTTTGCTTCTGATCATCTCGGGGGAACTGGACAGCCTTTCCTTCATGGTTGAGTACTCCAACAGGAGTGCACGGTTCTGGAAGGAGATCTCCCGTCACATAACTCTTTCCCTGTCGGCTGTCACCCTCGGGCTCATGCTGGGATTCCCCCTCGGGGTAACGGCTTTCCGGAGAGATCAGCTCAGGACAGTGATACTTTCTTCCGCAAACACCCTTCAGACCATCCCAAGCCTTGCCATGTTCGGGCTGATGATCGCCCCCCTGGCCTGGGCAGCAAGATCGTTCCCTTTCCTGGCATCAATGGGGGTGGGTGGTATCGGATGGACCCCCGCACTTATTGCCCTGACCGTATATTCTCTCCTTCCGATAATAAGGAACACTATTTCAGCATTTTCAATGATCGATCCCAGTATTACCGAGTCGGGACTCGGGATCGGTATGAGCCGGGGACAGCTCTTTTACAGGGTGGAACTTCCGATCGCCATGCCGGTCATCCTGACCGGTGTCCGGATCTCAGGTGTTCAGGCCATAGGCAATACAGCGGTTGCAGCCCTGATAGGGGCAGGAGGCCTGGGACAGTTCATCTTCCAGGGCCTTGGCGAGGCCGCCCCTGATCTTATTCTTCTGGGCGCAATACCTACAGTGGCCCTGGCACTTGCCGCTGACAGTATTCTTAAAAGGCTCACCGAAAAACTGCGTCCAGGGGGTAACCCATGAGACTCCCGGGGACCTTCCCCAGATGGGCCAGGTTATCACTTCTTATTGCTGCTTTCACGGCGCTTCTGTTTGCCGGGCCGGCCTGGGAAGGGACCCTGCGGACTCTTTTTCCCGGTCAGCGTTCTGTTATTTACGAAAGGGCAAGCCTTGCGAGGCTTGCGGGAGAACACATGATCCTGACAGGACTGTCTTCCGCACTTGCAACGCTGCTGGGAGTAACTGCCGGAATAATCGTCACAAGAAAGCGGGGCCGTGATTTCCTGCCTGTTGTGGATGACATCACCTCCATAGGTCAAACCTTTCCGCCGGTCGCAGTGCTTGCCCTTGCTGTCCCTGCACTCGGGTTCGGGTTCACCCCGACTATCTTCGCGCTATTTCTTTATGGACTGATGCCTGTCCTTCATAATACTGTGGCCGGCCTTCTTGAAATACAGCCTGAGGTCATGGATGCGGCAGAAGGCCTGGGAATGCGACCTTCACAGATCCTGTTCACGGTGGAACTGCCACTGGCATTGCCGGTCATTATGGGTGGTATCCGCACCTCGGCCGTCATATCCGTCGGGACCGCCACTATCGGGGCAACGATAGGTGCCGGAGGTCTGGGTGCCCCTATCATCTCAGGTCTTATATCGCAGAACCCGGCTGTGGTACTTCATGGAGCCGTCCCGGCGGCACTTCTTGCTATTCTTGTGGATAAAGTCCTCGGTGAGGCTGAGGCGTCCATGATACGGGGCCGCTGATGGCTTATAATTAGCGGGAAACAGTCCACTTCGGGGAGGAAGACAAATGGTCCAGGAACCGGAAAGGCAACAGAACCTTGCGGTGTTGATCGACGCAGACAATACGTCCCCCTCGGTTATAGATAATCTTTTCGCAGAGATCGCCAAGTACGGGATCGCTAGCGTAAAGAGGATCTACGGCGACTGGACCTCTCCCTATCTGAAGGGTTGGAAGGAGGTCCTGTTGACATACGCCATTCACCCCATTCAGCAGTTCCACTACACCGTAGGGAAGAACGCCACCGACAGCGCAATGATAATCGATGCCATGGACCTTCTCTACTCCAACCGCTTTAACGGTTTCTGCCTTGTGTCAAGCGACAGCGATTTTACCCGCCTTGCCACACGCATCAGGGAAGGCGGCATAACTGTTTACGGGTTCGGCAAAAAGAACACCCCCAACGCCTTTGTCAGTGCCTGTGACAAGTTCATCTATACCGAGATACTGGAAAAGGCAGCGGGGGAGGACGAATCCGAACCGTCAGCCGGCGAAGGCCAAACGGCAAAAAAACCCCAGGGGCCCAAACTCCTCAGGGGGGACACCAAACTCGCAGATCTTCTCCGCAACAGCGTGGACGCCGTTGCGGACGAGGAGGGATGGGCCGCTCTCGGCAATGTCGGGCAGCACATTTCGAACCAGTCCCCTTCATTCGACTCCAGGAATTACGGTTTCAGAAAACTTAGTTCCCTCATAAAGGCCACTGGACTCTTTGAAATGGAGTCACGTTCCGTGGGCGGTGAATCCGGGAACAGGGCCATTTTCATAAGGCACAAGAAACGGAAGGAGACAAGTCCTAAAAAAACAGGGAAATGATCCTTTACAAGGTCCTCAGGGGAAGCATCAGGGGAGGTAGTTTGAGAAACACGGAACGGACCCTGCCACCGGTCTCTTTTTTCTCCCTTGCGGCCTTTTCGAACCATTCTTTCCAGTATGCCGCCTCTCCGGGATCATTGAACTCGAAGGAAAAAACGGGGTTGAGTTTATCCCTGACCTCGAAGATCAGGTAGTCGTGATCATCTTCGTCGACCTTTACCGATACAGTATCTTCCGGAGAGTAGACTCTCAAGGTCTCCCTGCTGTTTTCACGAAATCCGTAGGTATACCTCTCTCTGTCCAGGAGAAGGATACCCCCTTCTTCGTCAAGAAGGAAACCCTCGGTAGGGGCAAAACCCTCATATAGGTAGAACCCTTCCCCGGGCTGGGATGTGGCCTCTCTCAACGGCTGTGAAAGGGTTCTTCCCCTTTTGCGGTCTGCCAGGAACCAGTCCCTGTTGCTGGATGGGATCTCCTTTTCCCCGAACTTGACTGACCCGGTACCTTTTCTTACAAAGGTTATCGATCCAGGCGCAAAATCTTTTATTTCCAGGTGGAAGAGTTTTTTGCCCCTTTCTATAAAAATATGCGAATGGCCCCGGTCAGGGTCCGCAAGCAGGACCCCGTCAGGGGGGATATCTATAACAAGCTCAGGCAGAAATTCGGGTATCTCCAGGTGATGGCCCTCCCTGAAAAAAACCGCTGTAAACCTGTCAGGGTCCCTCTGGAGAATCCGGGCCATGTTCACGAATCTTGTCATCACGTAACCGGATCCTGTGATCCCAAGCCTGCCTTTAATATAGGAGTCGGCTTTTCTCCTGTTCTTGCCGTAATCGAAGAAAGCCCAGATGATCAAGGCAAGGATAACAAGAATGGCGAAACCGAAAAATCTGAAAAGACTGGCCATATGGCATCACTCTCCTGTCGTGAAAAACGGGCACTCCGCTTCTGAGCGGGATGCCCGTCTTCATTCTTTCATACTGCCGGAGATTTGACTACTTCATTTTTTCCAGAACGGTCTTGTACCCGTCGGAGCCGTAATCAAGGCACTTCTTGACGCGGCTTATCGTGGCCGTACTTGCGCCTGTTTCATGCGCTATGACAGGATATGTTTCGCCCTCGTTCAGCCTGCGGGCGACTTCGAGCCTCTGTGCAAGAGCCCTGATCTCCCCTATGGTTGCTACGTCTTCGAAAAAGTCATAAACTTCCTCGGCTGTTTCAAGGGTCAGAATTGCTTTCGCAAGCTGTTCGGTAAGTTCATCCTTCCATTTTTCGGACATGTAATTGCCCCCCTTTCCATTTCCCCGATTTTTGCCACTCCTGCAGGGGTTCCGGAAGGGGAACCCCGGGAGACAGCATAACGACATCAACAAAGCCTCGAACAATATGCGGAATTATAGCACGTTTATCACTTTCAATACCTGAACCGTAACCAAAACAAAATATCGGTCAGAACCGCCCCTGCAGAATATTCAAAGGCATGGTCGCAGATACCGGATCTCCCTCCAGGAACAGGCAAATCCGAAAGACCAGGGGCTGGCAGACGGAAATTGAACGATCCTGTCAGGGCATCCCGGGCACCTGTGTAAATTTCCTTATTTTTTCAGGATCCAACATGGACAAGATGACAAAAAGTATGCCAAACAGGCAAAAAAAATCCTTTTTGACAACTTTGCTGATAAATGATAGGATTACGACGCTATTTTGAAAGGAAACGAGGTAGAAGAGCATGAGAGATTTGCCTATTCGGCTTGTCTTCGTGGGTGGCGTGCCACACTGGCGTCTCCCCGAGGGGGCCTTCCTGAAGGCTGATCTTCGCGATGGAAAGATCGTGGAACCGGGTATAACGCTCAAGAGCGCAAGAAGTCCCTGGTAAGGGATATTTATACGGGTTAAAGATCGGATAATTCAGGAACAACAGGGCAGCGGGGGATCTCCCCCGGCTGCCTTATTCGTATCTGAGGGCATCTATGGGGTTCAGAAGGGAAGCTTTCCACGCCGGGTAATAACCGAAGAAAATACCTACAAGTCCGGAGAATCCGAAAGCCAGGACTATCGAAAAGGGTGATATTTCCACAGCCCAGCCAAAAGCGCCGGAGACCGCCATGGCGCCGCCTGTTCCCAGCAGTATACCTGTAGTACCTCCCACAAGGGAAAGTATAAGCGCCTCTACAAGGAACTGAAGACGAATATCAACTTTCTTTGCCCCCAGGGCCATGCGGATCCCTATCTCCCGGATCCTCTCAGTGACCGAAACGAGCATGATGTTCATTATCCCTATTCCCCCTACAAGCAGCGATACCCCGGCCACCGCAGTCAGTAAAAGGGTCATTGTCCTTGTTGCAGCCTTTGCGTTTTCCACCATCTGGGCCATATTCCTTACCGAAAAGTCGTCTTCGTTACCGGGTCGGATCCGGTGCCTCATCCTCAGCAGTGATTCAACCTGCTTCTGGGCGGCATCCAGGAGTTCCGCGCTCCTGGCCTTGACCATGATAGTCGAAACGGAACCGGTCCTTGATGTACTGAAAAGCCTTCTCTGGGCCGTGGTCACCGGCACCAGGATCACATCATCCTGATCCCTTCCCATTGCATTTGCACCTATCTCCCCCAGAACTCCCACCACTATCATTGGCACGTTCCTTACCCTGATGGTCTTCCCCAGGGGGTCTTCGTTCCCGAAGAGGTTATCCGCGATGGTCTGGCCGATCACACAGACCTTGGTGGCGCTCCTCACATCCTGCCCGGTGAATATAGTCCCCGAAGCAACGGTCCACTCCTGTACGAAGAGGTAATCCGGAGTGGTCCCCGTGATGCTGGTCGACCAGTTCTGGTTCCCGTATACGACCTGGGCCCCGCCTCCGTAAGTGGGAGCGGCATAAGCCACAGCAGGGCATTCTGAAGAGATTGCAGCAGCATCCTCCACGGTTAGTGTATTTACGGCCCCGCTCCTGACCCCTCCGGGCCCCTGGTCAGCGCCGGGCCTTACGATCAGCATGTTGCTTCCCATGCTCGAGAAGCGCTCCGATATCTGGCGGTTTGCACCTGAGCCAATGGCGAACATCATAATTACCGCTGTCACTCCAATGATGATCCCGAGCATTGTAAGGGCCGAGCGCATCTTGTTCGCCATCAGTGCCCTGAAGGAAATACTCGCCGTTTCCCTGATGGAGATCATACCTGAGACTCCCTTTCGTCCTTCAGGATCGCCCCGTCCCTGAAAGTCAGGATCCTGCGACTGAAGGAAGCCATCTCAGGCTCGTGAGTGACCTGTATTACCGTCCTTCCAAGCTTCCTGTTGAGTTCAGCGAACAATTCCATTATGTCCAGGCTGGTCCTGCTGTCGAGGTTGCCGGTGGGTTCATCGGCCAGGATCATCGATGCGTCGTTCACAAGTGCACGAGCGATGGCGACCCTCTGCTGCTGTCCGCCTGACAGTTGCTGGGGCTGATGGTGCGCCCTGTCAGCGAGACCAACCATTTCCAGTGCCTCCATAGCCTTCCCTTCCCTGTCATGGGGTTTAACGCCGTTATAGAGCATTGGAAGCTTGACGTTCTCGAGGGCAGACATTCGCGGAAGCAGGTTGAACCCCTGAAAAACGAATCCGATCTTGTGTTTTCTTATATCCGCCAGTTCATCACCGGAAAGACCGCTAACGTTCCGGCCCTCGATAAAATAGTCACCGCTTGTCGGGGTGTCCAGGCACCCGATAATGTTCATAAGTGTCGATTTCCCCGAGCCTGACGCGCCCATTACGGAGAGAAATTCTCCTTCTTCCACGGAGAAACTGACGTTCTTCAGCGCTTCTACCTGAACGTCTCCCAGGCTGTAGATCTTGGAAACGTTCTCTATCTTGACGACCTGCCTGGCTGCCATCTCTCCGCCGCCCCTTACCTGGGCCTTCCCCCGAAACCGAAAATGCTCGTGGTCCCGCTCTCTTCGGCCGAAGAAATATAGGTCACAACCTCCATACCTTCGTACAGGGTCTCCCCCTCCACCTCAGTGAACATGCCGTCGAAAATACCAGTCCTTACCCTGTGCGGGATCAGTTCACCCTTTTCAAAAGTCCAGATGACAGAATCCTTTCGAGAACCCCCATCCCCCCTGTTCTGCCCTCCACCCCCATTACGGAGCTGTCTGATCTCCTCAGGTGGCGAAAACCTTAAAGAGGAGCTGGCGATCTTCAGGATCCCTTCCTTTTTCTCGATTATGACTGTAACGTTTGCCGTCATTCCCGGCATCAGGTTCTTCTTCTCGTTGTCAACGGTTATGATGACCGTATAGGTAACTACGTTGTCTGTCGTGGCCGATGCAAGGCGCACCTCTTTCACAACACCATCGAAGGACTCCTCGGGATACGCATCAACCGTAAACCTTACTGCCTGGCCCTGTTGTATCTGACCGATGTCGGCCTCGTCGATGTTCGCCTCCACCTGCATCCGTGCAAGATCTTCGGCTATAGTGAAGAGAGTCGGTGCCGACTGGCTTGCGTTGACGGTCTGCCCTTCATCGACCTCCCGGTTTATGATCACCCCGTCAATGGGAGAGACTATCTTTGCGTGACCCAGGTTGATCTTCTTGTACTCAAGGTCTGCTTTAGCCTGTGAAAGTGACGCCTCGGCGCTCCTGATACGCGAAAGGGCTGTCTCATAAGCAGTCTGCGACTGGTCTAGTTCCATCGCCGCAATGTACCCCTTCGAAGCCAGATCTCTGTTCCTCTCCAGGGTTCGTTTCGCTTCAGCCAGGTTCGCCCGGGCCTCCTGAAGGGAGGCCGCGGCGGAGAGTACACTGGCCTCGGATTGCCTGATGTTGGCCTCAAGGAGTGAGGGGTCTATCTCGGCAAGGAGTTGTCCCTTGGTAACGACTGAGTTATAGTCCACATGTATCTTTTTTATGGTCCCCGAAACCTGGGCTCCGACGTTGACTGTGTTTACGGCGTTGAGTGAGCCGGTAGCGGATATTGCCTTGACTATCCCCCCCAGCACCACGGGAGTTGTATGAACCTCGGGTCCGCTGTCGGAGCGTCCAAAGTAGAACCATATTCCAGCAGCGGCAATAATTACTGTCAAAAGGGTCCAGAGAACCTTCCTGTTCTTCTTCATCTTCCTGTCACTCCCATCGCCTTTTCAAGTGCCGCCCTGGCGGTCATACCGTCGTATAATGCCGAATGCCACGCAGCCTTTGCTTCGGTGTAGTTCCTGGTGGCGTCTGATACTTCAAGAGGTGAGCCGACTCCCACCTGGTATCTTCCCGTAGCTATTTCAAGGTTCTCCAGCGCCATACGCAAACCCTCGGCGGCAGCGGCAACGGTCTCCGGCGAATCTGATGCCGCAAGCCAAGCGCTGGTAACATCGCTCACTACGCGTTGCCTGTAGGCTTCAAGCCTGGCTTGGGCTCCATCGAGGTTGGCTTTCGCTTCCCGGGTCTTTTCCCTTTGAAGGCCCCCGTCGTAAAGGGGAAATGAAAGGGTAATGCCCGTCCTCCATGTGTCCTGCCCCCAGAAACCGCTTGAACCCCAGCCGTAACTCCCTGAAAGGTGGAGTTGGGGTGCGTTGTCCAGCCTGGCAAGGGTGACCGAGTTCTCGGCAGACTCCAGGCTGACCTTGTAGGAAAGCAGGTCAGGACGGTTCCCAAGGGCGAACTCTATTGCTCTTTCCAGTGCGAGGAGATCCTCTTGCGAAAGATCCCCCGGATCATCTTCAAAGCCTGCAATACCGAAATCTGGAGCATCGGTGAAACCCATTGCCGCTTTCAGTGAGGTCATTGCCTCTTTACGGGACGTCCGCGCCTGAATAAGGGCGAGGTTGGCATTGCTCCTTGATACCTGGGCTGCTGTCACATCGTACCTGGAGACGCGGCCTACCCTGAAAAAAGCTCCGGCCTGTTCCAGTCTTTCGTCATTGAGGGCCAGGGTTTCCTCAGCTACCTCAAGATCCTTCCCGGCCTTTAGAAGCTGAAAATATGATCTGGTAACCTCAAAGACAACATCCGAGCGGATAGCTTCCAGTTCGAGGGTCCTCACTTCCACGTCAAGAAGGCTTCTCTTCAGCGAGGCATGGGTCCTCCCCCAGTCGGTCACCAGTTGTGACAGGGTTATGGCGCTCGACCACGACCCTTCCGATGATCCTGTTCCGGTTGAGGATCTCTCGGTAAAACCTGTTGAAAAACCTATTGAAGGGTAAGAACCTGCCCTGGTCTGTCCCGCCCTGGCCTCGGATGCGGCAAGATCCGCACGGCCTGCGGCGAGGTCGGGGTGGCGCGAAAGGGCCGTTTCGATACACTCCTCGAGGCTCATGACCGCCGAATCAGCTTCCGCAAGTCCGGAAGAGAAAGCCTGCCCTGAAAAGAGAAGGGAAAAGAACATAAGCAGGAGCAGGGGTTTTCTTGTCAGCATCATGTCATATCACCCGATCTTTCCCGGTTTTCCTGAAGTTTAAACCCCCGATGATGAAGGTGAGGTAAGGTGAGATTGAGAAATGTTAAGGATAGTAAAGACTGCCGGTCTCTTTCATCAAATGGGTCATTTCCGGGCATGCCGCAAAAGCGGGGTCATCCCCCGGAGAGGTTAATGCATTTTTGGATGGACGTGGAACGGTAGAACCACGTAAATAGGCCTCAATAAACGATCTCGGCTCTTTTTTTGCGAATCATGGGGGGATTTTCCAAAACTCAGGCGGAGCTACTGCTTGCAGTTCTTCAGGAGATCTTCTGGGAGATCCCCTTCATGCTGAGCGAGATCCTTTTGCGGCCCTTTTCAACATCCAGGACCTTTACCCGGACTTTCTGCCCTGTTTTTACTACATCCATGGGGTTTTTGACGAACCTGTCGGAGAGCTGGCTTACATGTACAAGACCGTCCTGATGTACCCCTATGTCAACAAAAGCCCCAAATGCCGTAACGTTTGAGACAACACCTGTCAGCTCCATTCCGGAATGAAGGTCTTCAATGCTGTTAACGGAAGCAGAGAATTGAACGCTTTCAAAGTCCTTGCGGGGATCCCTTCCAGGTTTTGCCAGCTCGGTCATTATATCTCTCAGGGTTGGCAACCCCGCCTCCGGACTGGCATAAATGGATATGTCCACCTTCTCTCTAAGGCTTTCTTCCCTTACAAGATCCTCAATGGAGCATCCCAGGTCCCTGGCTATCATCTCGACAATACCGTAGTGGTCAGGATGGACAGCGCTTTTGTCAAGGGGGTTGCTCCCGTCGCGCACCCTGAGGAACCCGGCCGACTGTTCAAAGGCCCTGGGTCCGAGCCTGGGTACTTTATGAAGCTGAAGCCTTGAACGGAAGGGTCCCAGTGAGTCTCGCCATGAGATGATGTTGGAGGCAAGACCGGGTCCAAGGCCGGATACGTAGGACAACAGGTGAGGACTTGCAGTGTTGAGGTCCACCCCCACGGAATTGACGCAGGATACAACTACGTCCTCAAGGGACTGGGCAAGCTTTTTCTGGTCTAAGTCGTGCTGGTATTGTCCGACGCCTATCGACCTGGGGTCGATCTTTACCAGTTCCGCAAGGGGGTCCTGCAAGCGCCTGCCGATGGAAACTGCCCCTCTGACGGTCACATCCTTGTCGGGGAATTCGTCCCTGGCAACCCTGGAAGCTGAATATACCGATGCCCCGCTTTCGTTCACGAGTATGACCGGAGGGTTCCCCGGCAGTTCCATCCCCTTCAGGAATGCCTCCGTCTCGCGACCTGCCGTACCGTTCCCTACAGCAACTGCCTTGACAGGTTGCCCTCCCAGGATCCTTGTCACCTTGGCCCTGGCATCGGCTTCCGCCTTTTTCCCGGAGAATGGGAAAATGACGTCATCCAGGACAAGCCTCCCCCGGGCATCCAGGATCACGATCTTGCACCCCGTTCGAACCCCCGGGTCGACGGCCATGACGGGGGCACACCCCAGGGGTGGTGCCATAAGAACCTCCCTGAGGTTTTCCGAGAATACCCTGATAGCTTCCCTGTCGGCCTTGGACTTCAGGGCGTTCTTGAGTTCTGTTTCCAGAGAGGGCGCAGCGAGGCGAGCATAACCGTCACTAACGGCCTTCCGCACTTCTTCCGAAGCAGGGTTTTCGCGTTTGATGAAGATCTTCTCCATCTCGATAATGGCCAGTTCAGCCGGAGGCTGGGCCGATACAGAGAGGAACCCCTCCTTCTCACCCCTGAGGACAGCAAGGATCCTGTGGGAAGGGCATGACCGGGCCGGTTCCTCCAGCGCAAAATAATCCCGGTACTTTGATCCTTTTTCCTCCTTTCCCTTGATGACCTTCGATGACAGTTTCCCGTTCCTGGCGAAGATCTCCCTTAGCGCGACCCTGGACCGTCTGTCCTCACTGACCCTTTCGGCAACTATATCCCTCGCCCCCGAGAGGGCTTCCTCGGCTGAGTCAACACCTTTATCAGCGTCAATGAACCTTGCGGATCGTTCCAGGAGATCAAAACTGTCCATTTCACCCGTTGCAGATCCCATGAGCATATCGGCCAGTTCCTTCAGTCCTTTTTCCAGTGCAATAGTGGCCCGGGTTCTTCTCTTTGGGCGGAAAGGCAGGTAGATATCCTCAAGGGAGGTCATATTAAGGGCTGAATCAACAGCCTTTTGCAGTTCATCCGTCAGCAGGTCGCGCTCACCCAGGGACTTCAGTATCGCTTTCCTTCGTTTGTCCAGTTCCTCCATCTGGGAAAGCCTGTCGCGGATAGAGAGCACCGCCACCTCGTCCAGGGAACCCGTCATCTCTTTCCGGTAACGGGCGATGAATGGTATGGAACAGCCTTCGGCAATGAGATCCCCTGTCTTGCAGACCTGCTCTTCGCTGATTTTCAGTTCTGCCGCGATCGCCGAAGCATGCCGGGAGTCTATCATGACTTCCCCCCTATTCCACAAGCATCAGGGCGAACCGGTCAATGTTCTCAGACCTGTCTTTCCTGACAGATATAGAGTAGCCGTGTCTTCTGACACTTGAATATACATCGATGGCGAAGGCCTCCATGGTAGGCCGCCTCTTGTAGGGCATCCTGCAATCACTTGGCAGGGACACACACTCGCCGCAGATGTTGCAGTTGTCGAATGAGAGAAGAAAAGCTCTTTCGTACCCGGCAAGGAAGATCTGTCTCTCAGCTTCGACCAGAAGCTCCTGGTTTTTCCTGCACCATGGATCCCTCTCATCGGGGGGCACGTTACAGGCAAGGTGGATCAGAACTCCGCTGGAGTATTCGGAAAGCAGTTCCCTGCACTCCCATACCGAGGGGACATGGGGGGGACACGAAGCGTTTTTCCCGTAGTCGGGGCATCCGAACATGCATTTCATCCTGACCCATTGCGAAACTGTCATGGATGAGGGCTTAACCCATAAATGGTCTGAAAATCCCGCTTCCCTGAGTATAGTCCCTGCAACCGGCAAGGGATCCCGTTCCATCAGTTCTCCCCCTCTACAACGGCCTCCAGGATCGTGACGGGTTCAACGGGCACATCACTGTGTCCGGCGCGGCTGCATGTTCTTGCGGTCTTGATGCTGTCGACGACTTCCTTCCCTTCCACAACCTTCCCGAACACAGCGTACCCCCATCCCCTGGTATCGGGGGAGGAATAGTTCAGGAAGGAGTTGTCCTTGACGTTGATGAAGAACTGGGCGGTCGCTGAATGGGGATCCTGGGTACGTGCCATTGCGACTGTGTAGGCTTCGTTCCTGAGCCCGTTTGACGCCTCGTTCTCTATCGGTCTGCCGGAGGGTTTCTGTTGCATTGTTTCGTCAAAACCGCCGCCCTGGATCATAAATCCGTCGATCACCCTGTGGAAGATGGTACCCTCGTAATGACCAGCTTTCACATAGTTCACGAAATTTTCAACCGTCTTCGGCGCTTCCTTTTCAAACATCTCAAGGAGGATATCCCCCTTGCTGGTTTTAAGCCTGATCATCTGAATGCCTCCCTTCCCAGGTGCGTAACTGAAACTCTTTTCTCTCTCAGGAAAATCAATTATATCAGAGGAGGAGGTCCAATTCCTTCTGGCGGAGTGACAAAACCCTTGCGGCATAGTACTATCATAAAAACATCACAATTTTTAATATTTTAGAGGACGCGCCCATGAAAAGGTCGAGGAAGGGCTTTACCCTGACAGAACTACTTATCACAATAATAATAATCGGAATCCTTGCTACAAGCCTTCTTCTGACCTTCGCAAACGCAAAGGACAGGTCCACCGCCACGCGAATAGTGGCAGACCTCATGACCCTGAAACGTGCCTCCTGCTTTTTCTATGCCGATAAGGGGCGCTGGCCTCTTGAGGGCGACCTGGGGGACCTGGTCTCCTACATGGGGATCGACGAGATCCCGGAAGGTATGGACGAAGGAAGGGCCATATACGGCATCAGTTCAGAAAGTGGCACAGCCATATACATCTCGGCCAGGGTGGGTAACGGCAACGGTATCACCGCTGGTACGAGAAAGATCCTCGAGACAGAGGCTCCCTCATACGATCTCCTCGACAGTGAGGGTTCTCCCTACTCTGCGAACAGCGATATCATTATGGTTTTCCTTAGACCCCTTTAGCCTGCATCCCGGCCATTTTCATCCTTCGTGATGCCCCTGTCGGCCTGTGATGATATCTGCGAGGATCGAAAAAACCGAAAGGTCCAATTCATACCCCTCCCGCTAACCCGACTTTTCACCAACTACCGACCCTTTCATACACATGCAGGCATTCTCCCTGTTTTTTGTCGACCCATAGATACATGGTCATTATTGCCTATAATAGGGCTTCAGGAAAAGAAGATCACAAAAGGGGGAAAAGGGGGAACAAATTGTGCCTGAATTGGTCGCAATATGTGCCGGACCCGAAAGGCAGAAACCCAAGTCCGCCCTCAGGCAGGCTTCATTTATTGAAGGAATGGGAATAAAAGGTGACGGGCATTTCGGGATGAGGGAAAGACAGGTAAGCCTTCTGAGGTCAGAGGACATCCTCGAGGCTGAAAACAGTGCCGGTTTTCCCTTCCCGCCGGGATCCCTGGCGGAAAATCTTGTTATAGCCGGACTTCCGGAAGACCTTTCTCCAGGACAGACCATAAGGATAGGCGAGAGTGTAATTCTGATCGTCGTGGAAAAAGGGAAAAAGCCTGGGGAACCTCACTCTTACGATTACAGGGGCTGGTGCCTCCTGCCTGAAAAGGGGTACTTCTTGAGGGTGGAAAAGGGAGGGGAGGTCCAACCCGGTGATCCCGTGATCCTGGCCTGAAAAGTAAACTTTTTTAGTGCTGAGAGATATTGCCGGCTATCCTTTCGAGGATCTCGATGAACCTGCCGGCCTCGGCTATGCTTCCAAGCCTGTAGTCCGCAAAGCTTGAAAGGTGGGGCTCGGTCCCCGCGACTATTATCCCGGCACCACGCCCCTTCACTGCCTTGTGCATGTCCTCGTCAGTTACATCGTCACCCATGGATATTGCGAACGAATCTTGATCCGTCATGCCTTCAGCCTCAAGGATCCAGAGAAGAGCGCTCCCCTTGTTCCAGGTCATGCCGGGGAGAATTTCTAACGCCTTCTTGTCATTTCTTGCCACGAGTCCTCCGATACTTTTCACGGCACGTCCGGCTTTTTCAATAAGCTCCCTGATATTATCCCTTCCGACCATCCTGTAATGAATGGATATCGAGAACCTCTTCCTCTGGATCAATACACCGGGGATTTCTCCGATGATGCCGGGCAGAAGTTCCTCTGCCTGATCCAGCGCCGGGAGGAACTCTTCCCCTGCTTCAAAGGAAAGACCGCTGTCCCGAGGACCGGCTATCTCGAAACCGTGGCTCCCGGAGTAGAACAGTTCTTCAAGGCCGACCCTCTCTCTGATATCTTCAAGGTCCCTTCCGGTCACAATGGCGACAGGGCACCTGAGGGCAAGGTTCTTCACCCTCTTTTTCATCTCGGCTGACATCGCCACTGCTCCGGGGTCGTTATCAAGCGGGGCAAGAGTTCCGTCAAAATCCAGGGCAGCGAAGATCTTTCTCCCTTGAACAGCCGACTCTATCTCTTCAAGACACGAGAGGGCTGACGGAATATCTTTCAGCCTTTTCCTGGAACCCTTTAAAATATTCATGCTTCTCCAATACTCCCTTCGGGAAAGTTCCAAAGGACCCTTCCCAGACGTTTGCCCGTTTTTCCCAGTTCTGGAAAAACCTCTTCCCGGGCTCGTTAAGATAACGCTGCCCGGTTCATTAACTGATATTCCAAAGGTCCCTTCCAGTCACAACAGCAACCGGAAGAAACCGTAAGGGGATCCCATGCTTCTTTTCATGTATGGATCAATGAAGACAGTTTCTGGACCATTGTTGATCGGGGCAAGGATCTCATCAAAGCCAAAAGCCCATACAAGAGATTTGCTCCTCAAAACATTCTCGATATAAATCAGGATTTTACAGGATCAATGATATTCCCATGATCCCGTAGCATTTTATTATACATAGTATCCTACTGAAGTATCGTACCATAGGGGAAATAGCTTTTTTCAAAACCGGAAGAGTGAACGATCATTGTTAATGGAGTGGCCAAATTTTAGATTCGGTAGAACATGAAAAACTGTTTGGACCTTAAAGCAACTATCCCCCCGATTGGAGTGTTCAAACATTCTGTTTTCCGGTCATCTCCTCGATGTCGACAGTTATGACAACGATCCTTTGAAGGACCTGGGCGGGGAACTCGAACTCCTTTCCGGTATAGTGATCCATAATAACGTTCAGTCCGTAGGCCTTATCAGCCGCTTCCTCCTGGATGGAAGCCCTGCCCCGGGCGATGACGCTCCTGTACTTCATTGAGAAGCTGCATGCCTCTTCCGCCCGGACTATTTCCAGATCCGTTTCGAACACCAGGCAGACATCGGGATTCTTCCTTATGATGTCCAGTTTTTCCCCTTCCATTGCAGAATGCATGAACACCTTACCGTCGCGGTAACCGAAGTTCATGGGAACCACGTAGGGCCTGCCTCCGTCACACAACCCCATCCTGCATACCGAGGACCCTCTTATGATAGATTCCATGACGGAAATGTCGGTGATCTCCCTGTCCCTTCTTCGCATTCCTGTCCCCTCCCCTGTTTTAGAAAGGAAAACCGCCTGGGCCATGGCCGGTACCCATCATGGCGGTCATCCCCATTGCTGATTATCTGAATCTGCTATATCCATTATCAGTAGCCCCATGTAAAGATCGAAACGATCCTTGGGATCGTGAAGGTTCCTTTTTACGATCTTTGATATTTTACGCAACCTGTAACCCAGGGTCTGCCTGTGGATGATAAGCTTGTCCGCTGTTTCCTGCTGATTCCCGCTTTCGAGGAAAACCTTAAGGGTTCCGCAAAGTACCCCCTTGTGCCTCGAATCGTATTCGAACAGGGGCATGATGGTCTCATTCATGAATTCCCTTAGGATATTTTGGTCCTTTATCTGGCAAAGAAGACGATAAAGCCCCAGATCCTCGTAATGAGCCACTTTCCGTGAAGGGAAAAGCCTTTTCCCTATCTCAAGGGCAGTTATCGCCTGGGAATAACTGTCCTTGAACTCACGCCAGTTTCTGGTCGTTTTCCCTACCCCGACAAAGAACCCTCCCCGGTCCACCCCTTCAGCAACGGTGCTTGCGACATTCCGGAATAGCATCTGTTCCTCGGTTTTGGTATTTGCAGCCAGGTAGACAAGAACAATATGTTTTCCCTTCAGGCGGCTGTGAATGTTCTTGGGGGCAAGGGGGTGTGTCATGATAAGTTGCTTGGTTTCCATCATCAGATCATGGGAGGTATCCCTGTTCCCGGCATTCCCGATATCCGGGTCCACAACGGCCACTTTATAGGGGGAGGAAATCTCGAGTCCGACAGAACCTGCACGGGTAAGTGCTTCATTGTAAGAATGAAAGTTCCCATCCAGCAGATCATCGAAAAATTCTTCCAGCACTCCTGATCTCCGGTTGTCCAGGACTTTGAGCGGGAACGAAATAGGCAACTCCATTCTACTAATGGTGTCCTGGGTCAGAAAATCCAGAACCGCTCGAGTGACTTTACCGAAAGTGATCTTGGGCTGGAGCCGTATGATGGGGAAACCGAGCTCGTCGGCCTGGCTTATCATGCTTGAGGGTATCTCGGAAATGTAATACCCGGGCTGGACAGCTATCCCGGCAAGTTCCCTTTCATTAAGGTTGCCGATAATGTCGGCGGCGAGTGGTGAGCCTTCTGTCAGACCGTAACCGGTAGAAATAAGAAGTTCCCCTGGCTGCAATTGATCTAGAGAGTCAAGTATCTCCATCATGTTGACCCAGGTAACATCCCTGTCGAGTCCTTTTTTCCCGGCCACTATTTCCGAATTCGCAAAAATATCGAGGGACAGCAGCTGAAAAAGTTTCATTTCAGATCACCAGAATTCTCCTTTTTTCGTTTAAGGTTCTTCTTGCATTTTATGTTACTTATTATACATGTTGTATAAAACTTGGTGGATAAATTTATTTACTGCAACTAATTGCTTTTTCTTACTTACACCACGACACTACAAGAAACTGTCTCCGTTCATTTAATAATGTTCTATTGTCCTTTCAATATCTTTAAAGGGGTTGTTGTCATGATCAACGATTTTCGGGAAGAACTGGATGAAAGGGAAATGATCTTGCTTATCGCGGATCTGGTTAATACTCCCAGCTATCCTGGTATCCCGGAACAGGAAACCGGGGTTGCGAAACTGATCCACGAATTTTTTGTAAAGGAAGGGATCCCGTCAGAAATATCCGAGGTGGTTGACGGGAGATGCAATGTTGTAGCCAGGCTTGAAGGATACGGGGAAGGCAAAACACTTCTTCTTACGGGCCATACAGATACTGTCCCGCCCTATGATATGGAAGATCCCTTCAGGATGAAGATCGAAAACGAAAAATTGATAGGCCGTGGTGTTGTGGATATGAAAGGAGCCCTGGCTTGCATGATGCTCTCCATGGCCGCTATCAAGAGGTCCGGCACCAGATTGAAGGGGAACATTATGTTTGCGGGCGTAATAGGCGAGGAGGGAAAGAGCGAAGGGACCTGCGCCCTGTTGAAAAAGAAGTTCAAAGCTGATGCCGCCATTGTCGGAGAACCCTTCGGCTGGGACATCGGCATTGGCCAGAAGGGCCTGGAATGGTTTGAATGCAGGATCCTTGGGAAGGCTGTTCATGGCGGAAAACAGAAGGAAGGGATCAACGCCATCTCCAAGGCGGGAAAACTTATCAGAGCCCTTGACGAAGAACTCGTCCCCAGGATAGAGAGCCGCATCCACCCGGTCATCGGGGGATCTTCCATGAATTACGGAATGATCAGTGGAGGCTTCCAGCCAAGCACCGTAGCCGGTGAATGCATTTTGCAGTTTGACCGCCGCTGGATCCCGGGGGAAAAATACGAGGACGTTCTCAGGGAGTACGATGACTTCCTCGAGATACTACGGCAAGATGATCCGCAATTCCAGGCAGAACTGAAAGTAATGGATTCCAGCCTGATGGAAAAGGGCTATATCCATGAAGCGATGGAATTGCCTCTAGACCACCCCCTGGCTGTTTTGATGGACAAAACCATTTTTGAGGTAACAGGACACAGGGCCGAAAAGAAAGCGTTCCCGGCATGGACCGATGCAGGACTTTTGTCCAGCTACGGGGGGATCCCGACAGTCATCTTTGGTCCCGGCAGTCCTGACAGCGCTCACACGGCCCACGAATACCTTGAAATATCATACCTGGTCCCCTTCACTCAAATTTACGCGCTGATGGCTAAGGAGTTCTGTCAATGATCCGCCTGCACCCCCTGTCCCATCAGATGGGAACGTTCTGATTTTGTTTCATGATCCCCTTTAAAGGAGTGATGCCATGAACATAACCTTGCCGAAAGGATCAAATAAGCAGAGAAGAATTAAGAGGAGGGAGACAATATGAGCAGTGCCAAGGCGGTAAAAGAAGAAACCTCCAGGAAAAAGTTTAAAGTCCCTCATGTATATATCATCCTTCTGACCGTTGTAGCCATCTGTGCTGTCCTGACCTACCTTGTTCCGGCAGGACATTACGAAAGGGTTGCTGGCCCTGGCGGCAGGATGATAGTAGACCCGGATAGCTTCCAGAACATTGCCCAGACCCCCGTCGGACTATTTGACTTCCTGCTTGCTGTCCCGAAGGGCATGGTTGAGATCGCTGAGATAATCTTCTTCATTTTTATCGTTGGAGGTTCATTCGGGGTAGTTAACGCGACAGGCGCTATCGAAGCCGGCATCGGGAAGATAACCAAAAAGATGGCCGGCAAAGAGAGGGCAATAATACCCATAGTCATGATCCTCTTCTCACTCGGGGGTGCCATATTCGGGATGGCCGAGGAAACGCTGCCCTTCGTACCGATCATGGTTACACTTGCGATCGCCCTTGGCTTTGACTCCCTGACCGGCGCAGGTATCGTCCTTGCCGGAGCGGGGGCAGGATTCGCCGCTGCCTTCATGAACCCCTTCACCGTGGGGGTGGCACAGGGTATCGCGGAACTTCCGCTTTTTTCAGGTATGGGCTACAGGATATTTTGTTACGTATCCATGCTGGCATTGACAGTTGCTTTCATCTACTGGTATGCGGGGAGGGTCAAAAAAGATCCTTCACGGAGCCTCATGCACGATATCGACAAGACCCGGGAAGAGGTACTTGACCTGAGTGTCATGAAGGAATTCACCACTTCGCACCAGCTTGTACTGCTGGTCCTTGCAGGCACCATGGTACTGCTTGTTTTCGGGGTCATGCAATACGGATGGTACATCCAGGAGATATCGGCACTCTTCCTTGGTATGGCGATCCTTACAGGCATTGTAGGAAAGCTTGGATTTAACGGTTTCGCCATAAACCTGGCCGAAGGGATGGCCGCACTGACGACGGGAGCCCTGGTCGTGGGATTTGCCAGGGCTATCCTTGTGGTCCTGACCCAGGGGAATATTCTTGATACGATCCTTTTCGGTGCTGCGACAGCTGTCGCTTCCCTGCCGTCCATCTTTTCCGCCATGGGGATGTACGTATTCCAGTGCCTGCTGAACTTCATTGTCCCTTCAGGAAGCGGTCAGGCCGCTGTTTCAATGCCCATCATGGCCCCACTGGGGGACCTTGTGGGCGTCACAAGGCAGGTCGCGGTCCTTGCATACCAGTTCGGCGACGGAATATCAAATATCTTCACACCAACTTCGGGGTATTTTATGGCTGGCCTTGCTCTGGCCAAGATACCCTGGGACCGCTGGGCCAAATGGTTCCTGCCGCTGATACTGTTACAGTACCTGCTAGGGGCTATCCTGGTTACTATCGCCCACTTTATCAAGCTGGGACCGTTTTAACGAAAGTCCACTTCAAAGACAGGGGGCGCCCTCAGGGGCGTCCCCGTCCCCTGTCTTTGAAGCCAGTGGTTATCATTTTCCGGGAAGGTTCATTTCAATCTCCTGCATTTTCGTTAACGCCCTTGGCCCCGCCTGACATCATCAGGGCCCCGAAAAGGGCCGTAAGGGGAATGGTTAGAAGCAGCCCCGCCGTTCCGGCCAGGGCCCTTATGACTTCTTCGGCGATGACGGCGTCGTTGAGCATTGCTATGGGTATGGGTTCAGCCTCCAGGATCAACAGCGAGAGGACAAGGGAGTTGCCGAAATAGGCGAAGACCAGGGTATTGACCATGCTCCCCAGGACTTCTTTTCCCACGTTAATACCTGACTGGAAAAGGACCCTGGCCTCAATGCCGGGATCGTGATCCTTCATCTCCGCCATGGCCGAAGTGACCGAAACCGCCACATCGAGAACAGCTCCGGAAGCCCCTATTATTATGGAAGTCAGCAGGATACCTCTAAGGTCCATTCCCGGAATGGTGCTTCCCAGCAGGGATGCTGTCCCGGTGGAGAGTCCTGAAAGATGAAGCATGAATATCGAGCCCCAGCCGAAAACCAGGGCCGACACACAACCCCCTAGTGCTCCCGAGAACGCAGAAGGCCAGCACCGGCGCCTTCTAACAACAGAAAGGATGGTCACCAGGGCCACACCGGCTACAGCGGCAACACCAAGGGCTTGCGGCGGGTATCCCTTGAGAAGTCCAGGAAGAAGAAGTTTGACCAGAATAACAAAAGAAAGGAAAAGCCCGACAAGGGCCCGGATCCCCGTGAACCCCGTCACGAGGCAGAAGAAGACCACCGCTCCAGTGAACAGTCCAACGAAAACCGGCGCCCTGAAGACATCGCTGACGAAAAAGATCCTGCTTCCGTCTTCGAATTCGTTGTAAGAGAGGATATAGCGCAATCCCGGGCGGAGATCCAGTTTGTTGTCCTTCAGATGCTCAACTCTGGCTACCGCCCTTGTGCCCCGGTACTCACCGCTCAAAAAAAGCACATCAATGTTCAGGGCCTCGGTCCTCCACTCGTCAAAAAGAACGACCTCTTCTGTTTCTTCGGCGGGGATCTCGGATACTTCCATCATTTTCACTACCCAGCTGTCCTCAAAAGTCCATCTTGAAGCAATGACCCCCTCCGACAGAGTCGTCATCCCCCAGCCGAACAGGATCGACAGAAGCGCAAAAAACACTACCCTGATCGCGAAGGATCTGCTCACGCCTATCACCATCCAGACAGGGATAAGGTTCCAGAATAGTCTACACCAGGATAAACCTTACGGACGGGGGACAAGCCTTTCGAAACAGGGAGGGCACAATGTGCGGCCGTCAGACAGCCTGGCCCTGGTCTCCATGATCATCTCGCCGCATTCGTCGCAGACCAGGCTTTTCTTCATCGGGGCAAAGGGCGGGACCGGCTCCAGAGGTTCCTTGATAACGAACAGGTCATTTGTGTCGGACGCGAGGATACTCGCACAATGCTCCTGCCTGAGTTCCCGAAGCCTGGCGGTTTCTTCATCGGTTATTGTCCCATGATTTTTCTTTTCCTGGAGAACCCTGTACTCATCATTGGTACCTCTGGCGACATTGGTCTTGCTGACTATCCTGATCGCCTTACCATCGCTGCGACGGTAGAAACTGAAGGCCATCTTTCCGATATTCCTCAGGATCAGGTTCCCTTTGCCGACTGAACATCCCGTCAGGAACTGGACCGCGTCCACCGCGCATGTGTCTGCTTCCGAAACGGCCACAATTTCCTCGTCCGAGGATCTCCCGAACTCCTTCAGCGCGATCTCAGAGACCCTTATGCCCGTGGCAAGCCCAGGGCACCAGTGACCGTGAAAGGCTATAACGGCCTTAAGTTCCTCTTCAGATATCTTTGCTTTCACAACATTACCTCCCTTGGATACTTTTACCACAGAGAAAAGCCGAAAAACCGTGAATCGTTCACTGTTCACGCCCTTGCCCTTGTTGTCATCCTGATCCGCCGGCTGGCGGAGAAGGATCTGGTTTAGGTGCCGTGAATCGTGAATCGAAGGGGCAAGATCAGATTCTTCGCTTCGCTCAGAATGACAAACCTCGGCCTCTCCCGTTCCCGTTGACCGTTCACTGTTTACGCCCTTGCCCTTGTTGTCATCCTGATCCGCCGGCTGGCGGAGAAGGATCTGGTTTAGGTGCCGTGAATCGTGAATCGAAGAGGCAAGATCAGATTCTTCGCTTCGC
>DFZC01000061.1 GCA_002383685.1 Synergistaceae bacterium UBA4066
ACAGCTTCTCTGAAGCGGCCCTGGGACTTGTCTCGGCGATCGACGACTGGTCGATGCTGAGGTGGGTGATGGCCAACCACCTTCAGGACGTGGCCGACAGCATCAACGACATGGAAGTGGGCGAAACGAAGATCCACGCCCGGGTACTTGCGGGGCAGACGAAGCGCGACCCGTCAGGGGAGTTCTCCGCGGGTTTCGACTCCACCCAGAAGGGTCTGAGCTTCGGCATCGACAAGAAGAGCAGCCCCGACACTGTGTGGGGTCTGTATGCAGGTTACACCGAAAAGGAGATGGACTTCACCTCCGTACCCATGGCCGCCTCCGACTGGGAGAACCAGGACACCTGGCACCTGGGCGGCTACATAAGCAAGAGGAGCGGCAACTGGATACTCTCCAACACGCTGACATACCGCTCTACGGACCACGACACGTACAGGAAGCAGGCAGGCGGGGACGCCACGGCAGCCTTCGACAGCTGGGCTGTAACGAACGACATACGTTTCGGGTACGTAGCGAAGGAGATAGGGGAAGACTCCAAATGGGAGATCATCCCCGAAGTTGGCCTGAACGTCGGCTACTTCGAGCGTGACGGTTACAGCGAGAAGAACGGCTTCACCTACGGAAACTTCGATACGACGGTGGTTGAGAGCGTGCTCGGAATACGCCTGAAGGCCGAGTACGAAAGGGCGAACGGATCGAAGTTCGTGCCGCAGCTTCGCCTTGCCTGGGTGCACGTACTATCCGGCGAAGGCATCACCATCGACCAGAGCTGGGGCGGGACGACGCACTGGTTCACCGAGAACCTCGACGACGACTACTTCGTGGCGGACCTTGGACTCTCCCTGTACAATAAGAACAACATGGATATCTCTCTGAACTACAACGGCCGCTTCAGCGACAGCAGCACCTCGCATGGCGGCTGGCTGAGACTGCAGTGGGAGTTCTAGGGAAAAGCGAGGCAACAGGAGACAGAAGTCAGGCTGCAGGAAATGCATAAAACCAGTTAGAAGTGAGACGGAAGGGAGAAAAGGCGAAGATCGAAAGGCGTAAACGGTCAACGGTGAACGGTGAACGGGAAGAAAAACAGAAAGCAAGGCGGCAGGAAGGACAAGTTCAAGGGCGTCAACGGTGAACGGTAAACAGTGAACGGTGAACGGGAAAGCAGCAACGAAATCAGATACAAGCAGGGGGCGGCGAGAGCCGCCCCCTGCTTGTATTAACGGGTATGTTAACAGGATCGGCGGGACTGGATCTCAGCGAGGATTGCATCTGCATCCTCGCTCGAAAACCCTGCGAAAGCATGTTCATCTGAAGGGAAGGACCCGCTTTTGATGTCAGCCTTGAATTCCTTGAAGGCATCTACTATCTCTTTTCCGATCAGCCTGTACTGTTTTACGAACCTGGGGGTGAACCTGTCGAAAAGGCCGAGCATGTCGTGCAGGACCAAGACCTGGCCGTCGCAGTATCTTCCGGCGCCGATCCCTATCACAGGGATATTGACCACCTTCGACATCACTCGCCCTATCTCCTCGGGAACGCACTCCAGGACGATCGAAAAAGCACCGGCCTCCTCCACTCTTGCAGCATCGTCGAGCAACTTGAGAGCCGCATCCCGTCCCTTGCCCTGGACCTTGAACCCACCAAGAAGGACGGCCGTCTGCGGGGTGAGCCCCAGGTGACCCTGGACGGCTATCCCGGCATCAACAATGGCCCTGATGATATCGGGGTGCGCGCCTTCCAGTTTCACGGCGTCGCAACCGCCTTCCTTTACAAGACGGTTTGACGAATGGATCGCCTGGGATATGCCTTCGTTATAGGAGCCGAAAACAAGGTCGCCGATCACAAGCGGCGAAGGGGCTCCTTTTACGACGGGTTTAATATGAGCGATCATCTCGTCGGTTGTGAGGGCCGTTGTTCCCTCATGGCCGAGAGTGGTCATTGCAAGGGAATCACCAACCAGGATGATCTCGATCCCCGCCTTCTCCACCAGAACGGCCTGGGAAAAGTCGTAGGCCGTGACCATGGATATCTTCTCGCTGTTATCCTTCATCTTCTGAAGCTGCTGGATAGTAACTTTCGGCATAGGTTGCATCACTCCCTCAGTGGATCGAATTCTGCAACTCGATAATATAACAGAAATGCCTTCGAGTTATATGCAAGTTGATAAACAGAATAACTTGTTCTGATATTTAACTCAAAATAAGCGGACGCCCCTGGGGGTGTCCGCTATCATAAGGCGATGCCATATTTCCAGATCACAATATCAATGGCCTATCTGCTATTCTGTGCGTTATCCCCTATTCCAGGATTGCTTTCACCGGCAGGCCCCTCAGCCTTATCGGCATGATTCTTGTCGCCACCAGCAAATGCTGTTCCACATATCGTAAGGACTATCATAATTGCCACCAAGAACTTTTTCATAGGAACACTCCCCATTCGAAATAAAAACAAACTCAATACCGAAATCATTTTTTTGTTCTACCGTAAACGGAACCCTCTCAAGATATTTCTTCCCTATTTGCCTTGCTGGGTCTGGTCACCGGTCCCGGGGTTACTGGCTCCGACCGATCCCTGTCCCTTGTCGGAATGGTGCTGTTCGCAGTTCTGGTCGCCGCCGGCAAAAACTGCACCCGAGATCATCAGGACGAGCATTATTGCCACAAGAACCTTTTTCATGAGGTCACCCCTGTCGATTTTTCTAAAAACAATAACTCCAGAATAACTTTTGGTCCGATCATATATTTAATATACTCCGCTTTAATAAAGCGGTCAATACAATAAACCAATTCTTTCGGGATCTGAATATACCTGCGATGACCTATCAGGATCTGGCATGAACAGGAACACAGAAATGCCGACCGGATCACCCTTTGAGGTCAAAACCCTTTCAGCATTTTGACTGCCTCGTTGTAACCCGCGTCGAAAAGATCCCCGGCCTGGTCCATATCGTACATGTTGAAATCTGTAAGGTCAGGAAGGATCAGTATGTCGGCCTCTCCCGTCTGGAGCCTGGTGGCCGATTTCCTGAGAAAATGGAAAGACCGCAGAAGCACATCAATAATGTTCTGCGGCTTTTCAACCCTTCTGCCGGAGTTCAGATCCACGGCTATTATGAGATCAGCCCCCATCCTTTTCAACGGAGCGATCGGGACATTCTCCACCACTCCGCCATCCACCAGCAGCCTGCCTTCGATCTCCACGGGTACAAATACCCCAGGGATGCAGGTGCTTGCCATTACTGCCTGTGCAACGCTCCCTTTTCTAAGTACGACCTCTTCCCCGTTCGAGATATCCGTAGCCACTACAGCGAATGGGACCGGGGACTGTTCAAAGGTTACATCCCCAAGGTTCTCTTCTATCAGGTCTCCCAGTTTGCTGTTCGAAAGGAGTCCGTACTGGGAAATGGAAATACGCGATACGTCGAGCCATTTGAGATCCCTGGCTATGGCGTCAATTTTGTTCCAAGGCATTCCAAAGGCGTAAAGAGCGCCTATGAAGGAACCAACGCTGGTACCGGAAACATAGTCCGCTCTGATGCCCTTTTCCTCCAAAGCCTTCAGGACACCAATATGTGCTGCCCCCAGGACAGCTCCGCCGCCGAGAGCAAGACCGACCTTTTTACCCTTTAACCGTCCGGCCAACGCCATCACCCCCAAAGTACGTTATAATTTCCCAATTCTTTCACCTGGCGGGTGTGCTTGTCCAGTGAAAAGCAGAATTTGCCTGCATTTGATATTATTGCTTTACCAGGATGGTTAATGCTGCCTGGTTCAGACCAGTTCAAAAGGGGGTTGTTAGCAATGAGGACTGAAAAGATCCTGTCTTTGCTGGTTTTGGCGGTGTTCTGCCTTGCCGCCTTGGGAGCTCCTGCCATTGCCGCCGTCGAAGTGAAGATGTCCTACAACGGTCCCGCAGATATAGAAAACAACGCCGTTCATCTTTATGCCGTAAATTTCAGGAAGTTCGTTGAAGAAGGAACGAACGGGGCCGTCACTATCCAGCTTTTCCCCGACAGTCAGCTTGGCAACGAGGAAGAGCGGATGGAATTGCTGATGAAGCAGGGGATGAACCAGCCCATAATCAACGTGGCATCCTTTGCCGGGGTAGCGCCCGTGTTCCCTGAGATCTATGCCTCAGCCGTTCCTTTCATGTTCGACAGTTACGAGGCTGCCCACTTCTTCTTCGATGAAAGCCGTTACTGGGAGAAAGCAAAGGAGGAATTCCGCCAAAGGACCGGGGCCTACCTGTTGGAAGCAGTCGAGGAGGGCGGATTCCTTGCCTTCACAAATAACAAGAAGGAGATAAAAACAGCCGATGACTTCAAGGGGCTGAGGCTCCGGGGAATGGACGAGGGACAGGTCATCCTGTTCGAATCCTTTGGCGCCAGCGGCACACCCATACCCTGGACGGAGCTGTATATGGCCCTTAAATCAGGGGTTGTGGACGGTCAGATGAACCCGGCCATGTATATCAAGATGGGAAGCCTGTACGAGGTGCAGAAATATCTTACCCTGGCCAATATCCAGTACTCCGACCAGTTCCTGGTGATCAACGGTGACCTTATCGACTCCCTCCCCGCCGAGCACAAGGCAGCAATCTTCGAGGCCGCCAGGAAGGCAAATGATCTGAACCGCCAGGCCATGCAGGAAGCCGACCAGAAAGATATCGACTTCCTGGTTGAGAAGGGCATGATCCCCTATGCTCCTGACCACGATGAAATGGAGACTTTCAGGAAAGCCGGCCAGCCTGCATACGTTGAGTGGCTGAAGGAAAAGGTGGGACAGGACTGGCTCGACCTGGCGCTTGAATGTGCCAGGGCAGCCAACGAAAAGGCAAAATAGAACGGTCATGGCTTACGGGCAGGATCCAAAGTTTCGGAAGAAGGGCCTTTCTGAATGGGTGACAAGGCTTGAGATCTTCTGCGCCTGGGCAGCATGCATCATGCTTGTCGTCAACGTGGGAGACATCCTGCTGGGGGTGTTCTGTCGCTATGTTCTGAAGAGCTCGATCATCTGGACCGAGGAAGTTGCCCGGTTCTCTCTTGTGTGGATAGTAATGCTTGGTGCCCTGGGGGCGGCGGTAAAGGGTGAACACATGGTTGTGGATCTTGTGGTCACCCGTTTTCCCGTCGCCCTGCGCCGTATGGTCGAGTGGGGGCGCTTTGTGATCACGGTTTGCATCCTGACCCTCATGATCTACCTGGGATGGGTGAATGCCGTCAGCATCTGGCACATGAAAACACTGGCGCTTAACATTCCCAAGACCATACCACTGATGGCTCTTCCCGCAGGTTTTGCCCTCCTCCTTGCCGGAACCGTATTGATTCACTTCAGCTGGAGGAGGTCCTAGTATGGGTTTCCTTATGCTGGCTTCTTTCCTTGTCCTTATGATACTGGGACTGCCTCTCTATCTTTCGCTTCTTTCAGCATCGCTTGTTGGCATCCTTGCCCTTGGGGACCTGTCGCTCCTGAGGGTCATGAGCCAGCAATTCTTCGGCGGGATGGACTCATTCACCCTCATGGCGATACCCTTCTTTATCCTGGCCGGGATCCTCATGAACCGGTCAGGACTTACTGACCGCCTTCTGGATTTCTGCCGTCTCCTGGTGGGCTCGGTCCACGGCGGGCTTGGGTACGTAAACGTTGTGGGAAGCATAATCCTTTCGGGAGTGAACGGTTCAGCCGCCGCGGATGCTTCGGCCCTGGGCTCGATCCTGATACCTGCCATGGTCAAGGACGGATTTTCTCCTTCATACTCTGCAGGACTCACCGCGGGGAGCGCGCTAATAGGCCCCATTATCCCGCCGAGCATATTCATGATCATCTATGCCACCATGACCAATACATCCATCGGGGGACTATTCGCTGCAGGCATTCTCCCCGGACTGGCCCTGGGAGGGGCTTTTATGGTCATGAACTATTTCTATTCCCTTATATACCACGTTCCCGTAGCGGACTTCCGGGACGTCAGGAAGAGAAGCAGAGAGATACTTGTCAGATCCATGGTTGCGCTGCTTGCCCCTGTCATAATCCTCGGCGGGATCATCACAGGCATCGTAACCCCCACAGAGTCGGGAGCGCTGGCTGTAGGATACTGCCTCCTTGCAGGGATCTTCTACACAAGGCAACTCACTCCCAGGATCCTTGCGGAATCCTTTTACGAGACAGTACGGCTTACGAGTACCATATTCCTGATCATGGGGGCGGCTACCGTGATTGGATGGCTCCTTAAATGGGAACAGGTGCCGCAGCGTTTTGCGTCATTTTTGCTCCAGGCGGGATTGATGGACAAACCGTGGCTTCTCCTGATAGTCTTGAGCGCCGTTATTTTTCCGGTGGGCATGTTCATGGAGGAGATTTCAACCCTGACACTTCTAACCCCCATCTTCGCACCCATCGCGATAAGGGCGGGCATCGATCCGTTGCAGTTCGGCGTGGTCATGACACTGAACGTGACGATAGCGCTGATAACCCCTCCAATGGGCGCCTGCAACTACATTGTGGCGGCCGTCGGGAAGGTGAAGTTGACAGACGTTTTCGTACATATCTGGCCCTTCATCGGGGTGGCTCTCCTGGTATTGCTGGCCATTATCTCATTCCCTCCGCTTACGACCCTTATCCCCAGGCTCTTCAATCTATAATACCTAATCCAGAATCGGCAGAATTAATTATTAGTTAGAAATACTTAACGGAACTGATAACAGATTTCCCCCTTTGCGACATACCCGTAAACGGACCAGAGGCTTCCCATGTAATAGATAACAATTGGGAAGACATTGTTTTCCAGAAACATTTTGACCTGTCCTCTAGGTTAAAGCCTTGACTAAGGCCTTGAATCCTTCAGAGAGGAAACTGCCCCCGGATACCCTCCGGGGGCAGTCCTTTCAATTGCTTGACTTTCTTGCTTCCAGGGCCGTTCAGTTAGACACTGGTAATGATCATATCCGAAAGGGCCAGCCTCTTGCTCTTGATGATACCCGAGGCCGGCCATCCCACCGCTATGTGGAGGGCGACCTCGATATGATCGGGAAGACCGTAAAGTTCCTTGAACTTCTTGCCCGTGTCCTCGGTATGCTCCGACTTGACCGTCTTGGATAGCCATACGCCCCCAAGCCCCAGTGCATGGGCCATAAGGAGCATGTGATCCCCTGCGGCAGAGGCATCGTAGCCGAGATTCTGGGGAACCATCTTGTCCTGACCCACCGTCTCGGATATGCGTTTGTCGAAGCAAAGAACGATGATAACGGCGTTATCGGTCGGAATGTCGCTCCAGATCATGCTTTTTTCCTCTGGAGTCCTCAGGACGACAAAGCGGACCGCATCAAGGTTGCACCCTACCGGGGCCGCCCTGCCTGCCTCGAGGATCTGTTCGATCAGTTCGTCGGGAACCGGTCTATCGGTCCAGTTGCGGATGGAACAACGTTCCCAGATCAGCTTGCGGACTACTTTCATTTCGCCTTCAGAGAAGGGTTCGGGCATCGAATCTTCAAGTTCAGGAATGTCGGGCTTTTCGCCCTTCCTTATGTGTGCGGCTATGTCGATATAACGTTTCACCCACTTCAGGTCCGGGCTATCCTGGGACAATCCCCTCCGCACCCACTCGTCGTATACGAGCTGTGCCTGAAGTCCGAAGTTGGGAATGGGTTTCAGCGGGTCCCTGAGAAGGACCGGATAAAGCGGGACCTCTATATTATGGTGAACCCTCTCACGCAGAAGGGCTCCCAGAAGCACGGGATCAAGGTCGGCAAGATCCTCTTTCCTGTACTTCCTTCCAGGGCTCGGTATGGCTTCGATCGTAGACATATCTGTCTTTCCCCCTTTTCGATCATTTTCCTCTTGCGTGTCACTTCCATAGTGAATATATTGTATCCAAATACGTCAGTACATCCTATACTATCCGCACTGTAAAGGAAAGTTTGGGAACAAACGCGAAAAGCCTGACCGGAACCGGATAAAAGGGATAAAATCAGTATCATGGAAAACCTTTTGCCACTGATCATTGGACTGGGATTAAGCGCCGCGTGCGGGTTCAGGGTGTTCGTACCCCTTCTGGCGATGAGTCTGGCCGCCCAGACCGGCCATCTCGAGCTCGCGGAAAGTTTCCACTGGGTCGCGACCCCAATGGCGGCAACCGCGCTGGGCATCGCAACCTTTTTCGAGGTAGCCGGGTATTACGTTCCGTGGGTCGACAACATGCTGGATGCCGCGGCTACTCCCGCGGCGGTCATTGCGGGAACATTCATAACCGCCTCGGTCATTCCGGAGATGACACCCCTGCTTAAATGGAGTATCGCCGCAATATTGGGGGGAGGCTCTGCAGGGGTGATCCAGGGAGCGACTGTAATAACCCGGGCTGCGTCGGCTTTCACTACCGGCGGATTGGGCAACCCGGTAGTCTCGGCGGGCGAGACCGGCGGATCGATCCTGATCTCCCTTCTTGCGGTGCTGCTTCCTGTAGTCGCCCTGGGACTGCTGCTCTTTGTCTTTTTCTGGGCAGGGCGAAAAATACTTCGGCGTCACAGGAAGACGGGACAAAATAACCCGGGTACACCCTGACAGGAACTGGAAAGGCCTGCGAAAAACCTGGAAAAGGTGGTCGGAGGCTCGGGCCTCCGGCCTTTTTGTGAATAACGCGCACTGATCTTTCAGGAGGGAATAAGTTTTGACCGATCTCCGAACCGAAACAATGGGGCGTGATCCTGTAGGATCACTTCTTTTCCGCTTCTCCATACCCTCGATAATAGGTCTGCTGGCCAATGCGCTTTACAATATTGTCGACCGCATGTTCATCGGGCGGATCGTAGGCTCCCATGGACTGACGGCTGTAACGGTGGCCTTTCCCTTCTTCGCGCTGGCCATCACCCTTGGGATACTTGTTTCCGTAGGGGCTTCATCACTAGTCTCGAGGAGCCTTGGCCGTGGTGAAACGGACCTTGCAGATCAGGTTCTGTCCAATGCGTTCGTGATGGCGGTCATAGCGGGCTTTTTTCTGGCCCTATCCGGGCTGTTCTTCGGGGAATCCCTCCTGCGCCTGTTCGGAGCAAGCGAGAATGTACTTGGTGAAGCCCTGGCATACCTCAGGATCATAGCCCTTGGAATGCCCTTCCTCCTGGTTAACTTTGTCCTGAACGGTCTCATGCGAGCTGAGGGAGCCCCAAGATGGGCCATGGGGACCATGCTGATAGGCACTTTGACGAACATATTCCTCGACTGGCTTTTCATAGCCCGTATGGGATGGGGGGTAAGTGGAGCGGCCTGGGGAACGACGATCGCCCAGGCAGTCGCGATCACATGGGTTCTGTTTTTCTATGCCCTTCGCAGCGGTCTGAAGATTAGAACCGTTTTGATGCCCCTTCGCAAAGGGATAGTCCTGCCAATTATGGCTGTCGGGATCTCGCCCGGGTTGCTGGAGCTCTCTTTCGTTACCCTGCTCGTGCTTCTCAACCACATCATGGGTTCCCTTGGAGGAGACATCGCCATATCGGCCGTGGGTATATTTTTCAGCCTGGACACGCTTTTCTTTCTCCCGGCACTGGGAATAGGCGACGGGGCACAGCCTCTTATAGGATTCAATTATGGGGCGGGAAGAATGGACAGGGTAAAGAGCATAGTCATCATGGCCATAGCCGCGGCCGCAGGGGTTTTCTCTCTCTTCTGGGTGATCGTCCAGATCTTCCCGGTCTTCCTGGTGGGCCTTTTTTCCAGGGGGGATGCCGATCTGACCGCAATGACTGTACGGGGGCTTCGGTTGGGCTATATGCTCCTGCCTTTGATGTCCCTCTACATCGTGACCAGCTACACCTTCCAGGCCATCGGAAAAGCCAGGGCGACCTTTGTCCTTCAGGTAGTGCGACAGGTGGTGCTCTTCTTCCCCATGCTCATAATCCTGCCCCGCCTCATAGGAATAGACGGGGCCTGGCTATCCTTCCCCTTCATGGATGCAAGCGGCTTCCTGCTGGCCCTGTGGATGCTTCGGGCAGAGATGAAGCGATGGGGACCCCCGGCAACGATGAGAAAATAGAAACAGGGGATCGGGATACTGCTTTTCCCGGGGGAAACCAGACCTGTCCCCGGAATAGAAAAAGGCAGCCCCGGGATTACGGGAGCTGCCCTGCATCGTTCCTTTGATCTCCTGTTGAACATTATACTTGTTGTCTTTCCGGAGGCTAATCCTGGATCTTCTCCTTCTCAAGTGCTTTTTCGACGGAGGCAATGACTTCAGGGTCATCGATCCAGGGACGCCATAACGGCTGATCATTCTTCAAAAACCATATTGCGGCCTTATTCGGATCGTTATCGTGTGACTCCATCCATGCCAGAACCTCGTTGGTCTTCTCCAGGCTCAGGTGGAAGTTTTCAAGGAGATGGACGACCTCCGGGTTTTTCCGGACCCATTCCGCATTTGCGGCCTTCTCCACCGAGAAGGCTGGATTCTGGCAAAGAAAAGTTTCCCGGAAGACCTTCTCATCGTAATCGGGTTCCTTGAGGAGGATCATGTCCAGTTCACCGAGGAGAGGCGTCGGCTCCCAATAGTAGGCTACAATAGGCCTTCCCTTGTCATGGGATCCCCTGATGGCAGCATTGAGGGCCGTCTGGGACCCGGGATCGAAAAGGTTGAAGAAGTCCTTGAGAGGCTTGCCGTCCACCTTGTATCCCTCAAATTTTTTCATATACCTTTCGTTAGCCGCCCACCCGGAGACTGCATTGTAGACCCTGCCCCTGGAGGTGTCTTCGGGATCAGTGAAAAGGTGCTGGTACCGGGGAAGATCGAATACGGAAACAAGATCAGGCGCCAGCGGTTCTATCCCCCTTTCAGGATCTCCTTTGACAAGGTATGACGGTACGTATAGGCCAGAAGGAGCGTTGGGGAACACTTTCCCGAAACCTTTTACCTTGCCTGCCTCCCGGGCATTATCCCACCACTCCTGTCTCGCTTCGACCCAGACCTCGAGTATGATGTGGTTATCACCACGCTCAAGTCCGATCAGCGAGGGCATCGACTCCGAGAAATTGTAAACGGGTTCCATGTCGTAGCCATGCTTCAGGATATAACCCATAACCCGGTGGAGAAACTGGACGCTGTCCCAGGACTGGTCCCCAAAGGCGACTTCATTCCTGCCGATCGCTGCCTCTGCATGGATCCCGGTCAGTCCCGTCAGAAGCAAGACCAATACCATTGAGACAATGAATTTTTTTAACATATATACTCCTCCTTTCGAATGCTGGCGCAACAACCCTGTCCCCGGGGTCATTTCGTCAAAGGGCCTGCCCCGTCATTCCAGGGAGAGTCCCAGGTCGGGATGTTTATTCCTTGATTTTTAAAAACGGGGGAGACGAAAAGAAAAAGGCTTTTGCCCGACAGGTGCCTGTCGCGAACCGCCAAATGCCGGAACCGCCCGGGCCCCGGAAGCTGTGTATGATATAAAAATACCAATTCTGAGGGATCTTTGCAATGTCAGGCTTACGGCAAAACACATTGTCGGGATATCACGCCAGATCCGGCAAACCTGAAAACCTTTTTCGCTTCCTTCTAAAAAGGCCCGTTGACCGGGAAAGTATATAATCAAAGGGAAGTCCGATCATTTATTATTTCCGGTATATGAATTTCTGGTAACCATTTCCCGATGTTTCCTGACCATCTTTCAGGGGATCCTTACATGACGAGTTTTGCACAAAAGCACGGTATCGGTGTCCTCCTTGCCCTTTCGACAGGCATTTCCTGGGGTTTGGTCTCCCCGCTGGCACGCATGCTGGCCGACCGGGGGGTGGATATGTTGACGGTAATCTTCCTCCGGACGATCATCGTTTCGATGATCGTTGGCGCATCGATATTGTACTCGAGGGGGCGTGAAGGATTCAGGGCAACCAGAAGGGATATCCCCCTTCTGATGGCTACAGCGGTTATGGTGGTTTTTACGTCCACCGGTTTTCTGTTTTCAATAAAATACCTTAATGTCCCTATCGCTCTCCTGATCCATTACCTTTTCCCACTGGCAACGATCCTCGGAGCCCTTATCTTCCTGCGCGAGATACCCTCAAGAAAACAGGTGACAGCAGGCGCGCTTGTTCTTTTCGGATTATGGGTGGGACTTTATGACAACAATTACTTTTCGCAGATACAGTTCTCGGGTCTGGGTATTTTCTGGGGTCTTTTAGCCGTCATCGGACTTTCAGGCCAGTCCCTTTTAGGACGGGCAGCCGCTCTGAGGAGACTGGACTATAAAAAGGTAGTTTTCTATTCCAACTTCATGGCGTTGTTCATGCTGGGACTTTTCAAGCTCAATTTTTATGGAATGTCGGACATTCTGTCCATTTCCCTCGGTGACATGTCTCTGATCCTTTTTATAGGACTTATAGGAGGAGCCCTTGCCAGTGTTGCCTACTACTCCAGCCTCAGGTTCATCAGTTCGCCCCTGGCAAGCCTCTTGTGCACCTCCGAGATCGTCGTCGGAATGCTGGGCTCATCTTTCCTGCTCAAACTGGCCCCGTCCATACCCGAATTTGCGGGAGCCTGCATAATCATTTACGCGATAAGGCTTTCCCTATATTAATACTGGCGAAATGTAGTCAGTCTGGCCTGTTCATCACCCAACATGACTCAGGTGATACAATGACCTTAAAGGTCAGGTGATAACAGGAATTAAGATCAATTCCTTAATGGGAGGTTTTATTATGTCATTTTCGCCTAGCATGAGTTCAGGCTTTACAGCAGCAAAGAACAGAAGCAAGTATATTTCTCCTCAGTCAGGAATGTGCTCTTTATGTACTGAGGAATGCCCGGGAACCTGTGAGATAACCCAGGCTGCGGTTCTTGGAAAAATGACTGTCTACCCCACAACAACAGGCGCCAACCAGATCGCGNNGCCGGATCAAGAACACGCAGAGATATTCAACGTTAACCTGGCTTCCGAATACGGATATGAGAACAGGATCAAATTCGATCTACCCATAATTTTGCCCGCTTTGGTGAAAATGAACTGGGTAGATTATTTTGGCGGCGCTGCCATGGCGGGAGTTACCTGCATGGTAGGAGAAGATGCAAGGAACAAAGATCCTGAACTGAAAATTGAAAACGGCAAGATCACTTCATTTCCTATGCTTAAGGAGATTCATGACAGTTTCTATAACTATCACAGGGGACCAGGACAGATGGTGCTTCAGTGCAACGTCGACGACCATCTTACAGGAGTTCCCGAGATTGCCCTGAAAAAATATGGCTTTGAGGCGCTGGAGTTCAAGTTCGGCCAAGGGGCCAAGGGGACCCAGCCGATGAACAGACTTAAAGGCTATGATGATGCCGTAAAAAAAGTCGAGAGTGGTAATCTTGTCTTCCCCGATCCATTTGATCCAAAAGTCATAGAACTCAAGGGAAAGGACTGTTGCCCCAACTTTTACACATACGGAAGACTGCCGATGTGGACGGAAGAGTCGATGGCCAAGCGGATCGGCGAACTGCGTGACATGGGCATGAAAAACGTCTATTTCAAGATGGCCGGTTTTGATCCGGCTGATGTGGAACGTGTTATCAATATGGCGGCAGAAAACAAAGTCGATATGATAACCTTTGACGGCGCGGGCGGCGGTTCAGGCTACAGCCCCTCGAAGATGATGAACGAATGGTCCCTCCCGACTATCATGCTCGAAAAAGCTGTCGTAGATATCTGCGCAAAACTGGATAAACAGGGCAAGATCCTTCCCGCGATGGTCATGACCGGCGGGTTTATCAGTGAAGACCAGATATTCAAGTCCCTTGCGTACGGAGATGGATTTATTCAGGCTATTGGTGTCTGCCGCGGCGCGATGGCGGCTGCCATGACTGGGAAGACGGTCGGGGACGAGATAAAGGCAGGCAGAACTCCCGAGCTTTTCCAGAAATTCG
>DFZC01000004.1 GCA_002383685.1 Synergistaceae bacterium UBA4066
AAACCTCCTCGGGATGACAGAAATCTGGTTTTCACTACTCAGGGGTTTCTGTCTTTACGGTTGACCGTTTACGCTTTTGATCTGATGTTTCCAGACCTGGTTTCTATTGGATTTTTCAGTTTACTGTTTACCGTTGACCGTTTACGCCTTTTTAGTATCCCAGGTTTCCCCTCCATATTGCCCATTTCTTGACGGTCTGTTAAAATACGCCATCAGCAGATGACATATATTCCCCCCGAAGGGAGGACATAAGTATGACAGATGTTACTGCTTCCGACGCAATTGTCATGACCCGGGAGGGATACGAGAAACTCAGGGAGGAACTGGTGAACCTCAGGAGCGAAGGGCGCCAGGAGATAGCCCGGATGCTCGAGGAAGCCAGGGGTTTCGGTGACCTGAGCGAGAATGCCGAATACCACTCGGCAAAGGAAGCCCAGGGAAAACTTGAAACAAGGATCCAGTGGCTGGAGTACCAGTTGAGCAAGGCGAAAGTGGTCGATCCACGAGATATAGACCCCACTAAAGTCGGCCTTGGGACTACCGTCACTCTACTGGACCTGGACGGCAACAACCACCTTCTCTACACCATTGTCGGCTCCGAGGAATCGGACCCTGCCGCTAACAGGATATCAGCGAACAGCCCGGTCGGCCAGGCTGTTATAGGGAAGACCGTCGGGGAAGAACTCTCTGTCAGGGTGCCCAATGGGACAAGGAAATTCCGGATAACCGAGATCTCAGTAATTCCGCCTCGATAGAAGGCAATTCCCTTTGCCTCTAAGGTCAATGGAGGACATGACTATCCTCCAGGCAAGTTCAGAAAAAGTCCATCCCCTGGCAGCGGCAGATTTCGGGACCAGGCTTGTTGCGGTCATGCCCGGGGCTGTATTGACCTCAAGGACCGACGGCAGCCCGCCGTCGGTCAGTCTCATGTCCACCCTGCTGTAAATCCTGCATCCCAGTGACCGGTGTGCTGCAACAGCAGCGCGGGAAACCTTCTCCTCCACTTCCGGCGAGAGGATGGCAGGACAGATGTATTCCGTTTTACCTGCAGTGTACTTTGCCTGGTAGTCGTAGAAACCCGACTTCGGCGCTATCTCGACTACGGGGAGGGTTGAAGTATTGGAACCCTCTTCCCAAACTGTAACGGTGATCTCTCTTCCGGGGACGTATTCCTCGACTATCACGGAACTGTCGTAAAGGGCCGCCGCTGCAAGGGCCTTTTCCACTTCACCTGCCGAAGAAACTATGTTCACCCCGACGGTACTGCCGCATCCTGAAGGCTTGACCACCATCTTCGACCATTTTTCAAGGGCTCCAACGGCCCTGCCAACATCCATTTCAGCCGGGCCATGCTCAATATCAAGATAGACCGCCTCAGGTGTCGGCACATCGTTCATGGCGAACAGGGCCTTGCTGGTGCGCTTGTCCATGGCGAGGGCACAGGCGGTCGGTCCCGAACCGGTGTAGACCTTCCCCATAAGATCAAGGGCGGCCTGAAGCCTGCCATCCTCGCCCCAGGAACCGTGAAGGGCAATAAAGAATACGTCAGACGCTGACCGTCTCGACGCCTCCAGCATCTCCAGGGCAGTAGCACGTTCTATGGGTTCTGTCTCTACCCCTGCCTCTTCCAGTGCTGAGCACACGGCCAAACCGCTCGAAAGGGAGACCTCCCTTTCGGGGCTGTCCCCCCCGAAAAGAACTGCAACCCGCAAACTGATACCTGCATTCATTCTCCGAACTCCTCTATCTCTACCTCTCTCGCTCCCAGGAAGAAAGGATGGCTGGGGAAGGCGTTCAGGACGAAAACGATCCCTGCCCAGTCGTCATCGCCTGCCCTGTCGTCACGGTAGGTCAGATCGATCCTGTAACAGCAGTCGTTTTCGTAGCTTATCCTGTAGAACATCTCATCGAGGCTGCTGTCGCGGAGGTTGTACCCGCCCCTGACAGTGAGGCTCCAGTTATCACCGAAGGGGATCAGGGCCTGCTGGAAGAACACTTCGCTGTCTGAATACCTGTCCCACTCCATTGGGGACCAGCCCTCTACCCAGCGTTTTCTCAAGACGCTGGTCATTTTTACAGGGCCTAAAGGCCACATAACTCCAATTCTGGCAGTAAAGATCCTCTGGCTACCGTCTGACGATCCGTAGTCGTAGTACCAGTATTCGGCCCCCCAGAATGGGTTTAACTCCCCAATAACGGCAGAACCTGAATACGCGGCCCCAAGAGCAAGTCGCTGGGCTTTTTCCTTTAAGGTACCGCTGTCGGAGGAAGATTCATAGTCACCCCAACTGGCCCTGAACTGCCATCGCCCGTGAAGGGCGGGAAGAGCCCACCATGGCGAGAATAACGTTATCTCCGGACTTCTCCAGAGGGTCCCTTCGAAGGTGTCGCCAAGCTCCTTTTCAACCTTGACGCTCTCGGAATGGGACCACCAGAGCCTTCCGGTCCACCCGTCAAGGTTATAGTCGACTCCCCATCTCGGACTGAATCTTTTCTCCTCCCGGTCACCGTCCCATGTATATGAAGCATCGGCGAAAAAGACGACACCCTCCCTGTACTGGTAATCAACGGAAAGTGTTGCCTCCAGCCCGACACTGGACCACAGGAAAGCCTTCCACCTGGCATTTACATCACCCATGGAGAGAGGGGCTCCGTAGGAAACCCCCAACCCCTTGTCCCCCTCGTACATGACCTGGGGAAGGAACTGGGTCCGGCTTCCTTCAGACAGGTCGATAACGTAGTCGAAGGGGTATGAAAGAAGGTACTTCCCTCCTATATAGATAGCAGGCCGGGAAGCGACAACCCTGTAACCGGGGATAACAACGAGGCGCTTCGACACAAGCTGGTAATGGGGAGTATCCGATGGACAGGTCGTAAAACCCACGTCGCTCCACCGGTAGATCTGGTCGCCTTCCACAAGACCCTTCTGTACCCTTCCGGGGAGGGACTCGATCTTCTGTCCTTCCCTGATCCTGATCGTCGTTACATCGGCCCCTGAGGCGTGTATCTCTCCCCTCTCGGCGGGGAAACTGCCCGAAGCATTACGGAAAAGACCTTCACCGGAGATCATGTCCAGGGAGAGAAGATCCCCCTCAAGCCTCTGGGGTCCGTTAAAAAGGACCACTTTCTTGCCGGGAACAGAGAAGGCCTCAACAGTGTGGTCAATTGCCGAGTACTCGACCCTGGGGGCAAAAACCCTTATCAGGTCCCTGCTTATCCTCACGTTCCCGGTGGCTGTGGCGAATCCTGAAATCTGGTCGTACTCGACCCTTTCCGCCTCGAGGACGATCTGTCCGTCTGAAGCTATAGCTGCACCTGAAGGCAAAAACAGGATAAATGCGGCCAGAACAACAAGAGATCTTTTCAGTTGGCTGATCCCTGCCACGTGACTACAGCCCCTTCCTCTACCACGACGGAACCGGACATTGAAATTCCACCCCTCTCGCCGGTAAGAACAAAAGCATCTTTACTTGCCTCAAATCCTTCCGGCAAAACCCATAGAGACCTTCCAGGGTCCCAGTCCGCCCTTGGAGCTTTCCAGTCAAGGCTACCTGACTCGTGATCGATATGCCCGGTCACTTCATAGAGCAGGATCTCCCCGGAAACCTCAAAGATAGTCCCCCGCAGGGAGTCGATGTCCCATATGGCTCCACTCCCTGATCTTATGACCACTTTCAGGACTTCCGCTTCGCTGGCATCGCCTTTTTTCTCCACTCTCTCCGCACTGAGATGCCAGTCGTTCCCGTTCTCTTCACGGATCACGTCCAGCCCCTCGACGATTATCGGCGGGACATCGGGGCTCTCTTGAACCGTTCTCTCCTCCAGGAGAAGATCCCTCACTAGCCCCATGGCAAAAAGCAGCATCAGAACCGCGGCCGCAACGAAAAGGAAGCGCCGGTTCCCCTCAAATCTCAAGGATCTCCCCCCGATCGGGCAAATGGAAGGCCGTTACACGGACCCCATCAAAGCTTGTAATCGATGACTGCCGAAAGCCCGACCTTCTGGACGCGGCGAAATCGCTCAAGCGGATTTGTGGAATCGATCGGTATCAGTATCCTCACACCGACCCGCCCCATGAAACTGGCTGAGATCTCCGCCACTGCCCTGACCCGGTCAACTTCCGCCTTCGGCCCCGCCACCTGGGCAGCACCTATGGAGGTGCCGCTGCCTACGGAGACTATCGGGACCACTTTTGTCTCGTCCTCAACACCAACACCGCGGTTAAAGGTTACAGTGTTTATAAAATCGTTTATCTGGCCGGCAAAACCGCTGACCAGGAAGCCGCCACCCAGGATCCCTACCAGGTCACCCAGATCGACGGCGGCAGCCGCACCGGTAAGCAATGTCAGGCCGATTGCAACAGCTGCGATAAATTTCCTAATCCTGGTCAAGAGGCATTCCACCTTCCTGTCCTTGCTCCGGGGCAACCTCCTGAGCCTGTGCTTCCGCTGGAGTTGTCCCTTTGTCGTCTCCCAGAAGACCGTGCAAAGATGACGGGACCGGGTACGCCTTTACCCCTGACGAAGATGCTGTCTCCAGGTAGATCGGGGTACCGGGTACGATATCCGGTGCATCCCCCTTGACGAATAGCCCCCCCACAAGGCCTACAGGGCCAAGCAGGGCCAGTCCTACGACACTCGTTCCGAGAGCCGTGGCGACAGTTGTGTCGGATTTGGTGGCCAGAGCGGCGGCATCGCCAAGGAATACGGGCACCTTTTCAGGGCCGAGGGGTTCAAGGCGGTCAAATGCGAACTTGATCTCCGCCGGCCTTCCGAAACTGCGGGGAGGCTTTACCCTGTCGATCACTGCTATGACCCGGGATCCCCTGGGTGCCACGAGAAAGCCCTCCACGGAAAGGTGCTCTTCCAGCTTAAGCCTGACAATATCACCTACCGCCGCGCTTTTGGGGGATACCCTGTCCACGAAGGAGGCTTTGAAAACAAGGTTGGCAGGAAGATTCACGTCCTGCCAGAAAAGCTGACCGGGAAACAGAAGCGCAAGAAGGCGTTCAAGCCTCATCGCCAGGGGGCGCCCCTCCCCGGCCTCGCCCTCGAGATGGCGTTCTATCTCACCTATCCTCCGTGCAAGGGAGAGGTCTGGACGTGCCTCGTGAAGGATCGCCCACTCGGCAAGTCCCGTCTTGAACATCATGGAAGGCTGCCCCAGCGTCCCGTTCCGGATGAAGTTCATAAGGCCCAACTGCCGCTCCGAGATGCTGCCTGGCAGTTCCCTTCCGAAAAGGTCCGTCTCAACCTTGCCCAGCCTCTGGATTATGCCCCCGGTGCCGATCTCTCCATAGATCATGGTGTCCAGCAGATCCTGGACCTGCGCCGGCGTCTCCAGTTCCTCTCCCAGGGCCGGCCCAGCCGCTGCCAGGGAGAGAAGAAGCAACAGAAGAACTGAAATGGAAAGGATCCTCGTCCTCATACTGTTCCCCCCTTTTTGTCAGGATCTTCGGCCCTGTCGCGGGCCGCTCGAATAAAGCCTACGAAAAGCGGATGAGGCCTGACAGGCCTCGACTTGAGTTCAGGATGGAACTGCACTCCCACGAACCACGGATGATCTTCCAGCTCAATGATCTCCACCAGGTCACGCCCCGGGCAGATCCCGGCCATCCGCATCCCGCGGGATCTCATCATCTCCCTGTAGTCGTTGTTGAACTCGTATCGGTGCCTGTGGCGCTCCCTGATAAGGGAAGATCCTCCATAGGCCGCGAAGGAGAGGGAGTTCACGTCCAGTTCACAGGGATACTCACCAAGCCGCATGGTCCCCCCGAGATCCCTGACCCTTTCCTGTTCATGCATCAGGTGTATTACAGGGTCCGGGGTCGCAGAATCCATTTCCACGCTGTGAGCCGTATCAAGGCCGCATATATTCCTGGCAAACTCAACAACTGCTATCTGCATTCCCAGGCAAAGCCCAAGGTAGGGGATCTTGCGCTCCCTGGCGAATCTGGCCGCCAGCATCTTGCCGGCGACCCCCCTTGAACCGAACCCTCCGGGAACAAGGATCCCGTGAACCCCGTCCAGGAGCGAAATACCCTGGGTCTCCACATCCTCGGCCTCAACGTGGCGTATGCTTACCCTCACACGGTTGGCCGTTCCAGCATGAGACAGGGCTTCGACAACGCTGAGGTAGGCATCCTTGTGGCTCACGTATTTGCCGACCATGCCCACCTCCACCACGCCTTCCGGGTTCTCGCAGGCCTCTACGAAAGCCCTCCAGTCATCCAGGGCCGGTTCCTGCTTCGGTTCAAGACCGAGCCTCTTCATTACCAGCGTGTCGAACTCCTGATCGTAAAGCTGGAGTGGCACCTTGTAGATCGATGAGACATCGATCGCCTCAACAACAGCCTCCCTTGGGACACTGCAGAAAAGCGCTATCTTGTCCCTGATGTCGTTTCCGAGATGGCTGACGGACCTGCAGACAATGACGTCGGGCTGAATGCCAAGACGCCTGAGTTCGTGAACGCTATGCTGGGTGGGCTTGGTCTTCAGTTCCCCCGCCGCCGCTATATATGGGACCAGGGTAACATGGCAGTAAAGGACGTTCTCACGGCCAACCCTGTTCGTCATCTGGCGAATAGCCTCAAGAAAGGGCTGTCCTTCGATGTCGCCTACGGTGCCTCCTATCTCCGAAATAACCACGTCAACATCACTGTTTATCTTGAGGATGCTCTCCTGTATCTCATTGGTTATATGGGGGATCACCTGGACCGTTGCCCCGAGGTACTGTCCGGCCCTCTCCCTGGAGATAACAGAAGAATATATCTTGCCTGTTGTCAGCGTGTTGTCGCTTGTCAGCGATTCATCAATGAAACGTTCATAGTGACCCAGGTCAAGGTCTGTTTCCGCTCCATCGTCCGTGACAAAAACCTCACCGTGCTGGAACGGGTTCATCGTCCCCGCATCAACGTTGATATACGGGTCCATTTTGATGATGGATACCCTGAAACCCCTTCGTTTCAGCAGAACCCCCAGGGAAGCGGCCGTTATTCCCTTCCCCAATGATGAAACAACCCCGCCTGTTACAAAAACGTATTTTGGCATATATGAGAAACCTCCAGAAGATGAAGATCAAGCCGTGAATCGTGACTCGTAACTCGTGACCCGTGACTGGTAACTCGTGACCAGTGACTCGTAACTTGTGACCAGTGACTCGTAACTCGTGACCCGTGACTGGTAACCCGAAAGCCGTGAATCGGAAATCTGTCATTCTGATCCGCCTGCTGGCGGAGAAGAATCTGGTTCAGGTACCGAGAAAAGTAAATCGTTAATCGTGAATAGTGTGAAGCCGGAAAACAAAGGGCAGGGCTTTTTGGTTCTTACAAAAAAAGGGCTCCTCTGTGTTCCTCTGCGACCTAACCTACGCTGGCGGTGCGCCAGCTAGGTCACTGCGTCTGTGGTGAGAAGGTCCCAGGTTCAGATCCTCATCCTCCGGCTGGCGGACTGCCGCTCCCTTTGCCTACCGGCGGGAATCTGGGCTTTCGTAACTCGTAACTCGAAAATTCAAAAACAGATTCTTCGTCATTTCATTCCTCAGAATGACAAGCACCCTCATGTTCGGCCATCGCACCCGTAAGGACGGGTTCTTCGTCATTTCATTCCTCAGAATGACAAGCACCTGCCTTCCAGTCTCCAGTCTCCAGTCTCCAGTTTCCTGTTTCACGGTTTCACGATTCACGATTTACGATTCACGGATCAACAAAAGAAGAACCAGGACACCGGTTCATCCTGGTCCAGTTTATTGCAATAAGGCCTTTTTGTCATACGCAAAATCGCAACGCAAAATCGCACAGCAAACAGCCGGTTTTTTCTATTTCAGCACTTGCAGCGGGTTAATGGCCTTGTTGTTCAACCTTACTTCAAAATGGAGGTGGGGTCCCGTGGCCTGTCCGCTCGACCCGACCTTTCCGACGGGCTGTCCCGTGGAGACCCTCTGCCCCTGTTTCACCATGAGGCTGCTGCAATGAGCGTAAAGCGTCGTGTAGCCCCTGCCATGGTCGATAACGACAACACGGCCATATCCGCCCATCCAGCCCGCGTAGGCCACCCTGCCCGCCTTTGATGCCCGGATGATCCTCCCGGTAGAACCTTTGATGTCAATGCCGGTGTGGAAATCCCTTCTCTTGGTGAGCGGATGGCGTCTCCACCCGTAACCGCTGTTTATCCTTCCGGACAGAGGCCATTCGAAGGTCTTGGAGAACTGCTGTGAACTCTTGCCGGAACTGCTGCCAATAAGGGCGAATACTGTCGTCACGGGCTTGGCCCCGGGAAGGAATATCTCCTTCCCCTCCTTGAGACTACCCGGATCCATTCCGTTGGCTTTCACTATCTGTTCTGTCTGGGTGCCGTGTTTTTTAGCTATCTCTGCCAGGGTGTCGCCCTTTGCCACCTTGTAGAATATCCCGTCCTGGTTGGGAATTCTGAGGGAAGTACCTACTCGGAGGTAGTTGGGGTCCTTCATGTTGTTGCAGCCGAAAAGGGTGTTGATGTCCAGGTTGAAGGAGTTGGCAATGGACCAGAGGCTGTCGCCTTCCTTCACTGTGTACTGCTTGACCTCAAGGGGGGCATCCACAACGCGGGAGGCCGCGTCTGCCTTGCTGCGCCTTGCGATCTCCTCCCTGACAGCAGCCACGGCGTTCTCGTCAACGGGGATAAGAAGTTCCTGGCCTTCAGAGATTCTGTGGGGATTTGCAATGCCATTTGCTTCCTGGATAAGTTTCACCGGTACGCCGAAGGAAGTCGAAATATCGGAAAGGGTCTCCCCTGGTTTCACATAGTAATCTGTCCAGACCCTGATCTCCTCTTCAGGTTCCTCTTCGGCAACCACCTCTTCTGCTGGCTTCTCCTCTACTGCCGCCGGATCTTCAAGGACCAGTTCCTTCTCGAAGAGCGAGGGGCCTTCAGGGATGGGACCAATCCCCAGGGCGACCGTTCCTGGATCAACGGTCTCCTGGGCGAGTGAATGGGAAATATCAACAACAATAAAACCGGAGGGTATTTCCGAAACTGCCGAAGCCTTGCCGGCGCTTCCGATAAGTGAAGGGGTAGAGACCCCGGTCGTAAAGAAGGCGCATGCTGCAAGGAAAAGGGCTGCGCTTAGCATCGTCCCGATGGCTGCCCAGAAACCTATCCTTCCGGAGAGCCTTGTGGTCCATCTCTTTCCAGGGATCCTCATCAAAAAGTTGCCTCCCCTCACTCTTTTCCCTGCGACACTTTTATCGTAGCAAGGAACTCGCTATTGGTCGAGGTGCTTCTCAGCTTTCCGAGAATGAGGTTCAGAACCTCGGCCTCGTCTACGTTGGTGATCCTTCTCCTGAGTACCCATACTCTCTGCAGTTCCTCGGGATCCATCAGCATCTCTTCGCGCCTGGTGCCCGAACGGGTTATGTCGATGGCCGGGAAGATACGCTGTTCGGAGAGCTTCCTTGAAAGGTGGACCTCCATATTGCCCGTGCCCTTGAACTCCTCGTAGATAACCTCGTCCATGCGGCTGCCGGTGTCTACCAGGGCCGTACCGATTATCGTCAGGCTGCCACCTTCTTCGATGTTTCGGGCTGCACCGAAGAAACGCTTGGGGAAATACAGTGCCGCAGGGTCCATACCCCCGGAAAGTGTCTTGCCGGAAGGGGGGACCACAAGGTTGGAAGCCCTCGCAAGCCGGGTGATGGAGTCGAGAAGGAGGACAACATCCTTCCCGACCTCGACAAGGCGCTTGGCCTTCTCAAGTGCCAGGTGGGCGACCCTCATATGTTCTTCCGCAGGCCTGTCGAAGGTCGAGGCAATGACCTCGCCGTCAACGGACCTGGCCATGTCGGTGACCTCCTCGGGACGTTCGTCAACAAGCAGGACCATGAGGATCACGTCGGGCTGGTTCGTGGTAACGGCGTTGGCGATGTTCTTGAGGACCGTGGTCTTTCCCGCCTTGGGCGGGGAGACTATAAGAGCCCTCTGTCCCTTACCTATGGGAGAGAACAGATCTATGACCCTTGCGGTCAGTTCGGTTTTTTTCGTCTCCAGGACCAGTCTTTCATCGGGGAAGATCGGTGTGAGTTTCTCGAAATGAGGCCTTTTCCTGGCCTCCTCCGGGTCAGAGTAGTTGACTACCTCGACCCTTAGCAGCGCTTCGTAATGTTCCTGTTCCTTGGGCGGACGTATGAGGCCCCATACAAGGTCGCCGTTGCGAAGACCGAAACGTCTGATCTGCGATGCAGAAACATAAATGTCGTGATCGCTGGGCAGAAGGCCTCTTGGCCTCAGGAAGCCATAACCCTCGGCAAGAACTTCCAGTGTACCGCCCCCGAAACGGAAGCCCATCTGCTCTGTCTGTTCCTTCAGGATGGCAATTACAAGGTCGTCCTTCCGCAGGACCGACACTCCCGCCGCCCCCAGCTCTTTTGCGTACTTACGCAGATCCGCCAGGGTCCTTCCGGAAAGCTCCGCGAAGTTGTGCTTGGGCCTTGGAACTTTCCTTGCCTCGCCGTTGTTGCCGTTAGCCGGGACTTCGGCGACTGGCAGGGGCTCCGCTGTAAACTGGGTTTCAGTCATTTCCTTATCTTCCATGATCTTTTCCATATCCCTCCCAATCCGCCAGAAACTTGCGGATTCCGCTCTCGGTAAGCGGATGATCGAAGCACTTCTCCAGAACGCTGAAAGGAACCGTTGCAATATCCGCGCCGGCCAGCGCAGCATCCAGAACATGCCTCGGGTGCCTGATGCTTGCCGCGATTATCTCCGTTTCAATACCATGGATATCGAATACCTCTGCGATATCCCCGACAAGACCTATTCCATCCTCGCCAATGTCGTCAAGGCGACCGACAAAGGGGCTTACGAAAGCGGCACCCGCAGACGCCGCCAGAAGGGCCTGCTGAGGGGAAAAGACCAGGGTTACGTTCACATCCACCCCTTCACGGGCAAGGCGCGAGCATGCCGCCATACCCTCCTTGCACATGGGGATCTTTACGGCAATATTAGGGGCTATCGCAGAAAGGGTCTTTCCCTCGGAAAACATGCCGTCGGCATCGGAAGAGATAACTTCAGCGCTTACCGGGCCTTCAACAATGGCCGCTATCTCTGCGATAAGCGTGTGAAAATCGCCGCCGCCGCTCTTGGCGACGAGTGAGGGGTTAGTCGTGACTCCATCGATGACGCCCCATCCGGCAGCCTTCCGTATCTCCTCGATGTCGGCGCTGTCAAGAAAAAAACGCATGAATAAGGACTCCTTTCAAGAAAAAGAGAACGGGACGGATCAGCGGACGACGGAGAAGGGTATGCGGAACTGCTCCTTTCCGTCACTTTCTATAGCGACGTCATATTTGCCCACAGGGAGAGGGCTTCCGTCCTCGCGGAGCAGGAAAAACGCCCTGGATCCGCTGGTTTCGCCGATCCTTAAGGATTCCCGGAAAATGACACGATCCCTGAAGCGCCAGATGACATCCATGAAACCACCGGGACGGGGCGCTTCATAATGGAAAAACAGACACACCTGGCGGCCGCCCCACTGGAAAACGGAATCTTCGCCGACAGGGAGGTTGAAGTCGTCCAGTTCACGACAAATGACCGCGCTGTCTATTCTGACAGGACCTGCGAAAGATATGTGACCCTGCTGCCACAGGAGCAGCGCCACCACCGGAACCGACAACACGATGATCATGACAAAGAAGAATCTACCGGTCTTCTGCATTATACTCCATGAACCCCGCAAAAAGGCAATAGGCCGAATGAAAACCGGTCCATAGAACCACAATTTTCCTACCACACTGGCACTATGAATAATACTTTACCACGTCTAGACTCTGTGTACAAACGAAAAAACCGGAGGCGAAAAACCGGAATGGACAAAAACATCGCAAAACGGATAGCCCTGGGAGCAATACTTGCCGCAACAGTAACCCTGACCACCATGCTCCACGTTCCGCTTCCCGGGCTTCGAATATACTTCAACCTGGGCGAGGGAGTTATCTACACGATCGCCATCCTTTTAGGGGCCCGTTTCGGTGGGGCCTGCGGCGGGATAGGCGCCGGACTTGCCGACATACTTCTCGGCTATCCGCTGTGGGCGCCCCTCACCCTGGTGATCAAAGGGCTTGAAGGTTACATAGTGGGCCGCCTGGCTCCCAGGGGGCGGATCATGGCCATGGCCGCAGGGGCGGCAGTTATGATCGCCGGATACACCACCAGCGCCGGGATCCTTTACGGCTGGAAAGTGGCCCCTGTCGAGTTCATGACCGACATCGCCCAGACAGGCATTGGAGCGGCCTTCGCGCTGATCATGGTCCCGATACTGGAGAAGCGGATAATTAATCGTTAGTCGTACCCTGTCGCTGTGCTTGGGGCACCTTGTGAATCGTGAATCGTAAATCGTGAATCGTGTGGATCAAGACAGGATTCCCCACTGCGGTCGAGATGACAAGCAAGGGCAAAGCCGCCAACGGGTAACGAAAAAAGCAAGTGCCTGTAATTTCGATAAGAAACGAAGTCTTCCTGACCGAGGGGGAAGAATATGGAAAAAATAATTAACCTTTTTTGTGTTCAATATTCAGTGAGCGTATCAGACCGCATAGCATCTGGAAAACTTTGTCGGTTAACACATATATGCTTTCTTCTTCATGCATATACCCCAGGGCCGACGCAAGGCTACACTGGGTTTCAAGTTCCCCTAATGAACCCCTTGCAATCATAAGAAAACGGATGAAATCTTTTCGGGATCCACGGCAGGCCCCTTCTGCAATATTGCTTGGAACGGATACTGCACATCGCCTCATCTGAACGGTCATCCCAAATCGCTCATCTAAAGGGAACTCCTTAGTTTTGGCATAGACCACTTTAGCTAGTTCCATTGAGCATTTCCATACATCAAGGTTATAGTGCGGTCTCGGTCTTGCAGTCAAGTTATCAGGCTCCTTCAGTTGTGAATATCCAGGATTCACGGTTCACGATTCACGATTTACGATTCACGATTCACGATTCACGAACTGGTAATAACTCCACGACCACTCATGAATACCTCAAACACTTTTCGAAGTTCTTCAACCACCGCAACATGCTCCTCAATTCCCAATCCATCCACCGAAACTTCGTTGCGGCCCGTCACTCCATCGACGGCACCGGCGGCGACCATCGCTTCCAGCATCGCCCCTTCCTCTTCCGGAGTGTGGCCAAGCCACCTTCCCTCGCGACACGACAGCAGGCAGGCCAGCGCATAGGCCCCCCAGTTGGATACGTCCACAGGAACGGCGACAGTGGATGGTACCGTCGAAAGGCATTTGCCAAAACCGGACAGCAGGTCGCCCATTCCGGGCATCAGGCAGGCCATGCCCGCCTCGTTGCCGCCGTCGCCCACGGCAAGCACCGGTATCCCCTTCTCGAGTGCAAGCTGAGCCGCTCCGTCAAGAGGGGCCGTGCAGTAGCTGATGTCCTCGCCCCTCATGTTGTAGCACCTGCCGTCGCGGGCCCTTCCAAGCCTTTCCACAAATATCACGAGGTCAGGACACAGATCCAGGATATCCACCGGCTCCCGGGCAACGACAGGGGCATTGATACCCAACGCTTCAGAGCAGGCACCGACTGCCGCTGCGTTCCAGCTGTCCGTTGTCACCACGGCATTTCGGCCTGTCCTCTCCAGGGCCCTCGCAAGCACGGCCGCCCCGGGAGGGCCGTCGGTCTCGGGGGCACCGGCGGAGGGGACAAAAAACCCGGTCACAAGGACCGGGCGTGATGATTCTTCCAGAAGATCCAATGCCTTGTCAAATGCTGAAGGTGAACAGAGCCTGGAAAGGGAACGACCGCACCTGTCTGATGCGACAATGGGGATCACCTGTTTTAAGGGGCCGGAAGGGTCGATCATAAACCAAGTACCTCCACAAGGCGCATGAGTTCAGGGTCCAGGGGTTTCTTCGATTCCCAGGACACGGAAAGCTCAGGGAGGTCGATATTGTTGTCCCTCAGGGCAGTCATGAATCCACTCTTTCCCGAAGCCAGGGCATCAACGGCGGCAGAACCCATCCGCGAAGCCAGGATTATGTCCACAGCGCAGGGGCTGCCTCCACGCTGGATATGCCCCAGCACGGTCACCCGGGCGTCGTAGCCGGCCGTGTCCTGGATGCGGTCCCGAAGATCCTGCGCCGGCATGACCCCCTCGGCAAGGACTATCAGCGAATGGGTCTTGCCCTTTCTTCTGGCTTCGTGAAGGCGATCAATGAGTTTACCGAGGGTGAACTGTACCTCCGGCACGATGACCGCCTCCGCTCCTCCTGCAACCGCCACGTCAAGGGCAAGGAATCCGGACCGGCGGCCCATGACCTCCACTATGAAGAGGCGGTCATGGCTAGATGCGGTGTCGCGCAGCCGCATGACAGCGTCCAGGGCTGTCTCTACGGCCGTACGGAACCCTATGGTAAGGTCAGTGCCGGCAATGTCGTTGTCTATTGTCCCGGGAATGCCCGCAACTGCAATGTCTCTTTTACTAAGTTCATCAGCGCCGCGGAAGGAGCCGTCGCCTCCGATCACGACCAATCCTTCCACCCCTGCTTCCAACAGGTTGCCTGCAGCCCTGTCCTGCCATTCAGACTCCATGAAACGGCTCGACCTTGCCGTTTGCAGTATTGTTCCGCCCCTGTGAATGATACCGCCAACATCACGGGCGCCCAGGGGACGGAAGTCACCCTCCAGAAGACCCTCGAAACCCCTCATGATGCCTACTACCTCTATTCCTCTGGCAATGGCGGTCCTGGCCGCAGCCCTGGTCGCGGCGTTCATACCGGGAGAATCACCCCCGCTTGTAAGAATGGCTATCTTTTTCAAATCAGCCATGATCCAGCCTCCTTCCACATCACAACATACGATAAACTCAAACAGAGCCAAAAGCCAATGTGCAGATACAAAAAACGGGGAGCGATCAACGCTCCCCGCACCTGTTTTCTGTTTTGGGAATACTATTGCTGCTGCAGTTCCTTCATTCTCGCCTCGACGGTAGATATCTCGGCGTTCAGTTCACCAAGCCGCTGCTCGCACTCCTCTTTCTCCCTGTTCAGGTTCGCCAGGCGCTTGATAAGGCGATCCATCTCAAGCCTGCTCCCGGCCTGTCCGCCGTACAGGCGTGAGGGGTCGTCGTTGCCCACATCCCATATAAAGTCCACATTCACGGGTTTGACGGCCATGCTGATACCACCGCTAACCACCACCTTGACACTGCCCACGCCCTCAAGGAGATCCTTGCCGGTCTTTTCGTCGAAGCGCGGGAAGTAGACCATGCCATCTATCTTTTCGGTGACCCCGAAGTTGAATCGAGGGTCGAAATCCACAGGGTCGTAGCGCTTTTTCCCGATCCATATCCATACCTGCTGACCGAATGGAGCCAGGTGAAGTGTGGGGCCCATCACCTCGAACTGGAATTTAACCGGAATGGTATCGTCGAGTCTGAGAGTCTTGAGCAGCTGGTACTTGTGCATCTCGAGTTCGTCTGCTGTCCAGAGATTCTTTTCAGCCTCGCTCTGCACCAGGGCTTCTATGTACTCCGAAGAGTAATAGGTAACTGTGATAGCGATGGTTTCGCCGGCATCGGAAAATTTTTGTGTTTTCTGCCACCGGTTCAAGACTTCATCGTAAGGCGCGGCCCACGCCGCTGCTGAAAAAACAAAAATTGCGACCCCGGCCAGGCCGGATATCAAGGTTTTGCGCATCCCCAGATCACTCCAGTCAAAAAAAATGGGACGGGAGCAAAGCTCCCGTCCCAAGTATAGCACGATGGTCTAGAAGAATACTACAGTGCGGAGGAAGACAGTGTCGTCGTCTAGATCGCCGCCGAGCGTGTCGTAACCGAGCTCGAATGCCAGGTTCGGCGTGTACCAGTAGGTCACAGCTGCCGTCCAGTTGTCATACGCAATAAAATCGGAGTCTACATCCAGGTAGCGGACGTAGGTTCCCCACTTGTCGTTCCACTTCTGCATGGCAAGGACGTTGATGATCGTAGTATCATCAACTACCTGAGCAAAGTCGTTGACGAAGGAATCAGACCTCTTCCAGCCGTAAGGAGAATTGCCGTTGGGGAACACGAAACCTCCGTCAATCTGCGCATACTCGATCCATAGGCTCGTGAAGCCGAGCGTATCCTGATCGACAGTGAGGATCGCCTTCCATGCGTTGGGAGAATCCTCTCCGGGGCCGCCGTCGAGCCAGTTGGTCGCTGCCCATGTATCATCGTTTTCCTGCATGAAGTACTGACCCTTAAGAGTGATTCCTGGTGTGAAGTTGACGATAATGTCAGCCCATAGGGTTTCGGTATCGGCCGCCAGCGTAAACAGGTTGTTCACATTCGTGTTATTAAGGGTGTAGCCGTCAAAGCCATAGGGTCTGAAGTACTCATTCTCCCACATGAACACCTGGGTATCGTCTTCGTAGTCGTACTTGATGTAGTTGACGGCCATGCTGAACATCTCGTTGAAGTTGAAGTTGAGCCTTGCGCCGTAGATGTAGCGGTCGCTGGCAAGTTCGCCGCCTACGAAGTGCTCATCCATATAGTATCCGATGATATCCGTGCCGCCGCTATCAAATACGGGAACATCTTCATCAACCCAGAACGGACCGAAGGCTTCCTCGCCGCCCTTATTCTCCTCATGCGCGACGTAGAGGCTGAAATCACCCATGGCGAACGCCTTGTTAAAGAGCACAGCGGTGTCGGCACGGAAGTCGGTGATGTAGGCGTCGTTCATGTTGAAGTACCACCAGTCACCGGCGTAGAAGGCGTCTTCCCAGTCATTCCAGAAACGGCCCACCGTTGCCGTGGTGTCCCAGGGTAACTTGATGGTCAGGTATGCGAGTTCGATCTTCAGGTCGTCTCCGCCGCCGCCCTGCAGACGCACGTTCAGGGTGACCTTGTCATCGACATACTTCTTGATGTTCCAGCGGAAACGGTTGACCGACCACTGGTCATCATCGTCGTTGAAGTCCATATAGACGCGGAAATAGCCGCCGAACTGCCAGCCGCCGATGCGATCCTCGAGGAGTGCGACTCTGCTGTCGAGCTCGTCGACCTTCACGCCGAGGGCATCAAGTTCGTCCTTGAACTCGACAACGAGCTTCTTGAGGAGTTCCAGGTCCTGCTTGGAGGCCTTGTTCATGTCGACATAGGCAAGGGCGCGGGCCACGACGGAGGCCATCTCGTACCTGGTGGCCTTCCACTCGCCCTTGAAGGCGCCATCCGGATAACCGGAGACTACGCCTCTGGAGGCAAGCTGGGAAACTGCGTCGTATGCCCAGTGGTTCATGGGAACATCCATGAACGGGTTGGCCGCAAATGCCGGAGCGGCAAAAGCGACGAGCGCGAGAACTGCTACGAGTGCTGCAAATTTCTTCATTCTCTTTAACCCCCTTGGGTTATGTATTTTCCGGCCCGCCGGGGGATCACACAAAAAATCGGCTGAAGTATCCACGTTTCCTTCCGCCCCTGTGTTCTCCTGTCCGGAAAGGGTCCGGCTTCTAGTATCCGCTCTCCCGTTTTGGCTTAGGGGGGTTGCACCTCCTTTCTTCGCCTTCAGGGGTCGCCGCGGAATTTGAAGCGTATCCAAGGTTACGTTTTCAAGGTACCTTTTACATACCCGATGAAATGTTACCCGTAAAATTGCCTACTGGGAATAGGACCTTAGACCCATTTGGCAGGCCCTGCCGCCTCAAGGCAACCTCATGGAGCATTTCGCCGCACGCACGAAGGACGTCCTCCACGCCTATGGACCCCATCACGGCGTCTTCGCCCTCCGGCCCCGTCGCAACGAGGCTGCGGTGGAGGTTGCACCAGGAACCGAAGCGGGGAAGATTCCGGGGAAGGTAGAGGCCCACCGTGGGAGTCCCTACGGCGCTGGCCACGTGAAGCGGCCCGGTGTCGTTGGAGACGAAAAGCACCGCCCGTTCCAGCAGGGCCCCGAGACGGGTCATCGGGCAGCGGCCGGAAAGGTCGACGCAGCGGGGCGACGAGACGTCACCGCATATCCTTCCGGCGATCCCGCATTCATAGTCCGAGTAGCCCGTGACGCCGATGTTGACGTCCATGCCGCCGATAAGCCTTCCCGCAAGCTCCGAGAAGTTTTCGGCGGGCCACATCTTTTCCCTTCCGTTGCTCCCCGGGTTGAAAAGTATCCAGGGGAAGGGTCCTCCCTTCGCCGCCAGCTCCTCTCCCGCAGCGGCCCGGGCCCTCTCGGGAACGAAAAAACGCAGCCGGCGGGAATAGACCGGGACTCCAAGGGTGGTCATGCACCAGATGTTCCTCTCGGCCTCGTGCATCTTCCTGGGGAGGAAGAGCTCCCTCCATACCCAGAGGGGGGCGTACCGCGCCCCGCAGACCAGGGGCATCGCGGAGGAGCGCAGGTCGATGAGCAGGTCGTGGGGGATCGACCTGACCATCCTTACCGATTCCATCCGCCCCCGGAAACCCCTCAGCCGCTTGAATTCGCCCACGGAATCCCACAAGGGGTCCTCTTCCAGGACCTGCATGGCCTGCGGTCCCGCAAGGACGGTGAAATGCGCGTCGGGGAGGAAACGCCTGAGATTCCACAAAGCCGCCGTGGACAGGGTCATGTCCCCCACAAAGGAAAGTCCTATGACCAGAACTCGTTCGATCTTCGAAGGGTCGATCTTCAATCCGCATTGCCTCCCGCCGTACCCGTATTTTCCCCTTTTATCCTCTCCACGATCCCCGAGGTGGAAAAGCTTTCCGTCATGGGGATTATCACGACCTTGCCCGCGAACTCCCCGCCGGCCACCTGGTCCGCGGCGTAGTCCCCGCCCTTGCAGACGACGTCCGGCCTCATGCGGCCGTAGATCCGGTCCGGGGTGTCCTCGCCGAAGATCACAACGAGATCGACGGCGGCAAGTCCCGCGAGGACCCTGGCCCTGGCCGACTCCGGGTTGACGGGACGTCCGGGTCCCTTGAGGCGTCGGACGGAGCCGTCCGAATTGAGCGCCACGACGAGCCTGTCTCCGTACGCGGCCGCATCCTCGAGGCAGGCCACGTGTCCCGGGTGAAGGATGTCGAAGCATCCGTTGGTCGCGGACACCTTGAGCCCTTCCTCTTTCCATTCCAGCACGCGCCTGACCGCGCCCTCCTCGCCGAGGATCTTTCCGGCACTGGATGCCCGGCGGTTCCTCCCGTCCGCGGCGTCATCCAGCTCCGCCGCGAGTATGGGCCTGGTCCCGGACTTGCCGACGACGATGCCCGCCGCGATGTTGGCGAGTCCGACCGCGTCGGCGGCGGAAAGCCCGCATGCGAGGAAGGCCGCCAGGACGGCGACCACCGTGTCCCCGGCCCCCGAGACGTCGAAGACCTCCCTGGCGACGGAGCGGACATGAAGTTCGCCTTCGTCGGACAGCAGCGTCATCCCCGCTTCCGACCTGGTGACCAGAAGATGGGGGATGCCGTACCTGACGCGGATATCCTGCCCGGCCCGGGCCACTTCGTCATCGTCGTTGGACAGCCCCGCCAGGCCGGACGCCTCGGCCAGTTCCTTCAGGTTGGGCGTCACCCAGGATGCCCCCCGGTACTTTTCCCAGTCGGGGCCTTTCGGATCCACGATCACGGGGACCCCGGCCGAGAGGGCCTCTTCTATAACGGCGCGGCAGTTTGCGGGAGAGCAGGTTCCCTTGCCGTAATCGGAGAGTATCACCGCGGAACAGCGCGGAAGACCCGCGCGGAAGGCGGCGACGAGGGCCGACGACTCTTCCGGGGAAGCCGCGAACGTCTCCTCCGTGTCCATGCGGACCATCTGCTGGCGACCGGACACCATCCGGGTCTTCTGAGAGGTCGGACGGACCTCGGAAACATGGATCCCCTCACGGGCGACGCCCGTTTCCGAAAGGAGATCCAGGATGCGGACGCCCTGCGCGTCATTGCCAACAAGCCCCACGGGGAAGGCTGCGGCCCCGAGTCCGCGCAGGTTCGATACGACGTTGCCCGCACCACCGAGGATGTATTTTTCATGCGTGACACGAAGTATCGGCACGGGCGCCTCGGGGGATATCCTCTCCACGTCCCCGAAGCAGTACCGGTCCAGGATCATGTCCCCGAAGACCAGCACCAGCACGTCCCCCGGATCGTTCCCGGTCCCGCGGCAGGCCGCTGGGGAAATCAAGAGCGCGTTCCCCCGGCCTGGCAGAGGAGTCCTTCGCGGTCCTCCAGGAAGCGGTAGTAGTCCCCTACCGCTTCCTCCAGCGGACGGAATCCCTCCCCGAATCCGGCCCCGACCAGGCGTGCGGTATCGGCCTCGGTGAAACTCTGGTAGGTCCCCCGCAGGTTTTCCGGAAAGGGCACGTATCTTATCTCGCCCCGTCCCATGAGGGATATCAGCGTTTTCGCCACGTCGTTGAAGCTCCTGGCCTTCCCGGTGCCGCAGTTGAAGATGCCGGAGATCTCCGGATGCTCCAGGAAGAAGAGGTTCACCCGCACGACGTCGCTCACGTGGATGAAATCCCTCTTCTGCTCACCCGCCGGGAACCCGTCCGTTCCCTCGAAGAGCTCCACGAATCCCTTCTCCCTGAGCTGGATGTACGTGCGGTAGACCATGGAAGCCATCCGACCCTTGTGCATCTCCTGGGGGCCGAAGACATTGAAGTACCGCAGTCCCACGGCCTGGCATCTCAGCCCGCGGGACTGCGCGCGCAGCCAGGCGTCGAAGAGGTGCTTGGACCAGGCGTAGACGTTCAGGGGGTATTCGTTCCTCCCCTCCGCGTCCTCCGCGAACCCCGACTCGCCCTTTCCGTATACCGATGCGGACGAGGCATAGATGAAGGGGATGCGGAACGAGTCGCAAAAGCGAAGGAGCTTCTTGCCATATTCGAAATTGTTGCCGAGCATGTACCTTCCGTCCCACTCCATGGTGTCGGTGCAGGCGCCCTGGTGAAGGACGGCCTCTATCCTCGTTCCCCGCGGGAGTCCGCCGTCGATCATTTTCATGAAATCCGCGCGGTCCGCGTAGTCCGCTATCCTCAGGCCCCTCAGGTTGCGGAACCTGGCGCCTTCGGCGAGGTCGTCCACCGCGAGGATGTCTGTATGCCCCGCAGCGTTGAGACCCGCGACCAGGTTGCTCCCTATGAAACCCGCTGCCCCCGTGACGACGATCATCGCGGCACCTCCGGGAAAAGGATCCTCTCCACCAGGCCGCAGATGAGGTGTTCGACGGCGATATGGACATTCTGTATGACGGCGGTCTCGAGCGAGGAAACCTCTATCGGGATATCCGCCAGGTCCCTGAGCCGACCTCCCCGTCCCGTGAGGGCGACGGTCCCCATCCCCCTGCCCCGGGCTTCGATGAAGGCCCGCACGACGTTCTCCGAATCGCCGCTCGTGCTTATCCCCAGCAGGACGTCCCCGCCCGCGCCGAACGCCTCCACCTGCCTGGCGAAGACGTCCTCGAAGGAGTAGTCGTTGCAGAAAGCCGTGAGGAAGGATGTATCCGTCGTCAGCGCCAGGGCCGGAAGGGGCCCCCTTTCAATCGTTCTCGAGAACCGGCCCACGAATTCGGCGGCAACATGCTGGGAGTCGGCGGCACTGCCGCCGTTGCCGCAGATCAGCAGTTTGCCTCCCGCGGACATCGCTTCGGCGATCAGCCCGGCGGCGGCGGCGATAGCCTGCCCCTCGGTGGCGGCGGCGGCCATCGCAAGGGACGTCTTTTCCATCTCGTGCCTGATGTAATCCAGAGGAGAACCGTTCATAGACCCTCTTCCTTTCCGGCTTCCGCTTCTACCAGCGAAGCGGCCTCCATGACATCTTCCGCGGCAAGATCCCAGTTCCGGGGACATCGCCTTTCCGTCTCCCGGCCGTGACCGGTCCGGACAAGGATGGACCGGCAGCCCAGGTTTCGTGCCAGCTGCATGTCGGAAAGTTTATCACCAACAACGATGCAGTCCTTCGGATCGAATCCCCACTCCCGCGCCGCCCTTTCCACAAGGCCCGTCTGCGGCTTCCTGCAGGCGCAGCACTCTTCCGGGGCATGAGGGCACATCAGGGTCCCGTCAAGCGAAACTCCGGACTCCTTCAACAGCAGGTCCAGCCGCGAGGCCGTTTTTTCGTAGTCCGAAAGAGTGAAATATCCGCGGCCGATCCCCGACTGGTTGGTGACGACGAGAAGGCCGAAACCGAGCCTCCGGAACAGGCGCAGGCCCTCGGCCGCCCGGGGGAGCAGCACGACGCCCCCGGGGTCGGAAAGGAATCCGCGATCCTCCATCAGCGTGCCGTCGCGATCGAAAAGCGCAAAGGCACGTCGGCTGCCGGCCATTCCGCCACCTCTCCGTCCACATGATACTCCCGGATCCCGCCATTCATCCCATCCGCACGGCCCGGTCTTCCCGGTCGGCGGAGAGGTGCGGGGCCTCAGGATCCTTCTTCCCCTTCGCGCGGACGCGATGATTCATAGTATTTCGCAAACTTCAGGAATCTCATATACGACAGGTTAACCGAGTTGATATAACCCCACCAGCCGTTGAGGAATTGCCTGTGCAGGATGAAATATCTGAAGAAATTCAGGTTGATCGCCAACAGCATCCTCAGGGGCGAGTATCGTTTCCCTACGGAACGCGCGGTCTCTATCTGCTGATCAGTGTAGCGGTTGTACTTGTCGACGATCTGGCTGACGCTGACGAAGGAATGATGGTATATCCGGCGCTTCAGTTGTCCGATCCTCACGCCGGGACGGGTGAATCCCACCCTGTCCCAGGCAAGGGTCTGTCCCATCCGGGCGCAATCGCGCCGATAAAGGCGAACGACGTTGAATCCCTTCACCCATGGATGGGGCCTGGGCTTTCCGGGAAACACGTCGGTGATCCTCACCCTGAAGGCGTCGTACGCATCGCCGTCGATCGCCTTCCTGATCTCTTCCCCGAGCCCGGGCGACATTTCTTCGTCGGCATCCACGTTCATGAGCCAGTCGCCCGTGCAGAGGCTTTCGGCATGGCTTTTCTGGGCGGAATAGTTGTCCCAGTCCCGATGATGGACCCTGGCGCCATGGGACCGGGCGATATCCAGGGTCCTGTCCTTGCTTCCGCAGTCGACCAGGACTATCTCGTCGGCGACTCCCGAGAGGGCCTTCAGGGTCCGCGGAAGGCGATGTTCTTCGTTCAGGGTGATCATATAAATGGAAAGACTGGACATTTCAACACTCCCGACGTATTTTGCCTTGTCCGATCTCGCACGGATCGACCTGGTCCATCGCGTAACGGATCCGCGATCCTCCGGGTTGCTCCGCCGATCGGGCTCAGGGTGATTTCCCGGGCTCCATGGATCTCAGGAATCCCCCCAGTCTCTTCATGCACCGATACGCTCTTCTCTTGGCTACATAGGCATTGATGGGCGGGAACAACTGCGGATACTCCTTCACGAGCGAGACCTGGTAGTCTTCCAGGTTGCGCCAATCATTCCTGCTTGAGGTATGGGATTGTCCCTTATGCTGCCTGTACTCCCGAAGAGGCTGATTGACGTAGGCGATAGGACCCTTGCGCACGAGGTCCATCAGGAAACCGACGTCCAGAAGCTGGCCGAAATGGATCCGGAAGGGCACGCGGGTCGCGACGGAGGATCGATAGACGATGGAAGGGAAAGCGAGAAAGGTCCTCATATACAGGCGGACCACATCCGCGACATCCCCGTAGTACTCCACGTCCTTCCTTCTCTTCGGATTGTGGAGGAAGGTGTTGAGATAATTCCCCTCCGCGTCTATTTCCGAGGCATTGCAGGCCACGGCAACAACGGAAGGGTTCCGTTCCAGGAACCCTACCTGCTTCTCCAGAAAAGTGGGACAGATACGGTCGTCGTCGTGCATGGCGTAGAGGAACGGCCACCGGGCGTTCTCTTCGCAAAACACCCTGTTCAGGTTCCAGTGAACTCCGTTGTTCCTTTCCGATCCGCTCCAGGCTGCCCTTCCGTCTTCCACGCAATCCCTGACGGACTCGAAAACGGCCTCGTCGCTTCCGTTGTCGTATATCTCGACGGCATCCGGCGACAGGGTCTGCCGCAAGACGGAAAGAAGGGCTTCCCTCAGATAATCGGGGCGGTTGTAAGACAGAATGCAGACCTTTATTTCCGTTCCCTGGGACATCGCAATGCCCCCTCCTGTCCGGAAGAAGCTTCCCCTGATATTCTAACATTCGATATGTGGAGGCGACAGTCTGAAATACCGCGTGAAGCGCGAAGATGCCGGGTGTCGTCTTTCGTGTTACGTTCCTGTACAGGCCCTGTCCGGATACATCCGGTCAAGATCCTTGCCGAAGACCATCCTGGGAGCGATGCCGACGCCCCGGGGTATCGAGACCTCCAGAAGCGAAGGCACACGGGGATCCCGCCAGAGCCATTCCAGTCCCCGGGAGACCCGGGATCCGTCGGGGACGGACATGGCCTCGATGCCGTAGGCCTGCGCCACGGCCCGGAAGTCCGGGGTATCGTATCCCAGGACGGTGCAGTGGAAACGGCCTTCGAAATAGGTCTCCTGGAACTGGCGGACCATGCCCAGGGACCGATTGTTCATGACCACGATCTTGAGAGGAATGCGGTTCCGGGCCACGGTCTGCATCTCCTGGATGTTGCACTGGAAACCACCGTCCCCCGCTACGACCACCACGGGACGTCCGCCGGATCCCAGGGAGGCTCCCATGGCCGGGGCCTGCTCATGGTGGACCGTGATTATCCTGCTTCGCCCTTCACGGTATATCGAGTCCATCAGGTGGGTGGTCATGCCTCCTATCAGCTCGAAGACCGTATCCACTCCCCAGTCCCCAAGACACCCGGCTATCCAGTCGCTTGCCTTCACGGCGTCTTCCCCCGTTCCTCCCGGCTGTCCGTTGAAAGGATCTTCCCGAACTTCCTCGTTCCGGACGCAGGCGGTTCGCATGACACAGTTTTTCCGTTGTCGAAAATCTGGCCTTTGGCGAAGGCCTGTGGATCACTTTTCCCCTCTCATCTAAACGAAGAGGCTGCCCGTACCGGAGAAACACCCTGAGCGAAAACTCTATGTCCTCACCAAGAGCGTAGTGGCTGAAGGTCTCCAGGTCCTCATTGAACTCAAGAGAATCAAAAACCTCTTTTCTGAACCCCATTGAACAGCCGCTTAACCACTCGGCGGGCCCGGATAATGCAAAAAGCCCCTTCGCGGAACCTGATGCTTGAACCACCCTTTTTCTCTGATACCCGATCCTGGGATAGGGCCAAAACATTCGAGCGAAAAGCATCTTTGAAAACGACTTTTTCTGGGAACGGGATAAGGTTAGATTTCAGGTGGACTTGATAGGCATCTTTCCGCATCACCCAATATGGATCAATTTCAGGATGGTGTTCTACGATGTGCTCGAAAAGAGCCGCGCTATTATCCCCGTACCGGCGCCCGCCGAAAGCTCCGAAAAGAAAGATCCTGCGCCCTGCACGGATCTCTTCTACACCTCTAATGCGTACCCAGACAAGGGCAGAAAACCGGCCGAGCGGTTCCATGATCCTTGCCGCCAGNNTCTCCACCCCTATCAAGAATGCTGAAGAGTCTGCCCTTGTTTTATTACAGTAAATTCAACGGTTTTCACAAAAGGTTCTCTACCGCTCGTTCAGACCGGAAACTCTCTGTCGCTTATCTTTGGGCTTCCAGAGCCGTCAATAAAAGCTGACCCGAAATAATCCCTGAGACTTCTGCTCGCAAAAGACAGGTTTAAACTTCTTCGATAATTCAAGTCGGCAATTCCAGGTTTTATTCTTTGATCGGAGGATCCAGGATATCTCCATAAAAAACATTGGCGCGACCAGCCATTTCATGATCCGTGGGTACCGAAACCGGGTCGAATACCGGGGGTGTAAACCTGTTTTCAAAGATCTCCGAGAGAAAGCGTGCCCAGGTTTCAACATCACCCGGCAGCAAAAGGGTGGCATCATCTCCGACCAGTTCTCTTACCGGTTCGATATCCGAAGCAAGAGCGGGAAGACCCACCTGGATCGCCTGCATCA
>DFZC01000033.1 GCA_002383685.1 Synergistaceae bacterium UBA4066
GGCCGAGTTGCTCCGAAAAACGCAATCAAATGCAAATACAATATGTTATTCCAATGGGAGGCCTTTCGGCCTCCCATTTCGTTGTGCCCTTATAAAGTAACCTGACCCTTTATTTGTAACGCAGAACAATGTCTCAACTTCTGTTCCTGCTGTTATTCCCCATCTCTTTTTCCATGATCTCCCTTATCCGGGCGATCCGGCAGCTTACTGCCTGCTGACTGAGTCCCAGGCGCCCGGCGATCTCCTTCTGGGTGTAGCCGGACCCCACCATGCAGGCTATATCGCAATCCCTTTCGTTCAGCAGCCCCTCGGCAACCCATAACATCCATGGAAACTCGTGATTACAGGCGCCGTCGCATTTTTCAGGATCAAGCTCCTCGTTCTTCCCGTTGTACCTCCAGTCCCTCCTCGCGGCGCTCCTCACCCTCGCGGGAAGCCGGTCCTTCAGGTACTTGGCCAGGTAAGTCCTGTTGCTGCACCTAGGGTGGAGTTCCAGCAATGCAAGGTACCCCTCCTGGACCAGGTCCTCGTACAGCGCGCCTTTCCCTTCGTAACGCCTGGCCGTAGCTTCAACAAGGGGTTTGAACGCCTTCATTACTTCCTCATGCCGCCGCTCCGGCATGAACAGGTACCGCCATTTCCCATTTATGCTGGTTCACGGGGAGGGATATGCGTTCATCCCTTCCAAAAATTCCAAGGTGGACAAAGTTCCTCTTGCCGTAGGGAATGAACTGGTCAAACCCCTCTTTTTCTGCAGCTTCCATAAATTCCCTCTGGTTCTCTTCCAGGACCACCACGTCGGCCGCCTGTCCAAGCAAATGCAGGCTTGCCTCGGCCCCGTTTACCTTCTTGTTGTGCTTTTCACACCTGAAGCCGCTGGTCAAAAGCAGCGGACTTCCCCAAGCGTCGCGCAGCCGCTCCAGTTTTACGAGCAGTTCCGGGTGGAGTTTGACGCAGCCGCAGCAGCGGCACTGGAACTCCGTCAGCCTGAAGTGGGGAGAGACGAAAATGTTGTTTGGCTGCATGCTCAGATGCCTCCCCTGTTGACTATGGCTACCTGCAGGTCCCTGATCGCGTTCGTCAGTTCCTGCAGCCGGCTCTCCATCCTCACGAGCAGGTAGCCCGCGACGGCCACCGCGAACCCGCTCTGGATGGCTGAAGCCCAGAAATCCTCCATTCATTTGACCTCCTTTGTTTTATGCGGGCACCCGGGGGTGCCCGCCTCATTTTCTATCTATTCGAAACTAGCCGTTATCGATCAGATCGGTGACTGTCCTGTCGATGATCTGCGCGGCCAGAATTCCCGTAAGGCCCGAAGCGAAAATGTCGGCATCTATAATGCTCTGCATCGCCGTCTCAACGTCCTGGGCGGTAAGGCTGTCCTTGGGGTACCGGAGGGTCAGCGACCAGGGGTCTCCGACGGCGGTACCAAATACCATCCTGAGGGTCTTGTTCTCCATTGTTTCACCTCCTTTCAAAGGGCTTTATAACCTCTAGGCCACGAGGTCGGTATCTATCTTGCTGGTCTCCACTATCGGGTAATCAAGCAGTGCCCCGATGGCGGAAGAAACGGCAGCAACGTCATCGGCTATTGCGTCGTCGGAAACATCCCTCAGGGAAAGGCTCCTGAGTATGGGACGCCCCTCGTCGTTGGTGCCGATCTGCACCCTGAGCGAAACCCGGCTTGAAGCATTGGTGTACTCTGCCATGGACTTCACCTCCTTTCCGGCCGTTTTTTCAACCTGCCATATATAAAGGTGTCATTAAACGGCAATTCCTACAAACGATTTCCCAAAGAAAAAATATTCCGTCTTGGCAGATAATTTGAACCGTTGCAGGAAAAGCGAATGGGGCGTAAATAACTGGGGTTTTGAAAAAGCTACGGAGGCCGATCAAGCCCCTCAAGCGGGTTGTAATTGAGAGCTTACGATAAGGCAAAGGACCTTCAAAAAGTCAGCAAGGCTTTTGCTGTGCATCTCCTGACTTTATCAGTTTTGGCGAAAAATTCTCCAATTCATGATCAAAAAGCCGATAAAATGGGGATTCTTATTTTTTGAGGCCGTAAAACGTAGTGGCAATAGTATACTTATTACAAGTTGCCGGGTCTGGTCATTGGTTAGGATACATGGTATAATCCGAGCATGTTCATAAAAATAACCAAATCAGGCAACTACCAGTATGCGCAGCTAGTGGAGTCCTACCGCGAAAACGGTGTGACCAGGCACAAGGTGCTTTTGAACCTGGGCCGTGTGGACCAGATAGTGGGCAATCCCAGCTACCAGAATCTGGCGCGCAGCCTTGCAAGGCTCTCGAAGGCGGGGGAAGTGGTCAACCCGAGCGACATCTCCGAGGCGGAGCTGTTCAACTGGGGTCACATCGTCTACCGGAAGATATGGGACCAGTACGGTATAGGGGCCATATTGGGGAAGATCGCAGCGGGACGCAGGATCAGGTACGACGTAGACGACGCGGCTTTTCTGATGGCCCTGCAGCATCTTCTCCGGCCGAGGAGCAAGCTTGGCACCTTCAACGACCAACACCGCTACATAGGCCTTCCCACGGTTGGATTGAACCATCTTTACCGCTCACTGGACATGCTTTCGGAGTGCAAGGATGCCCTGGAAGAGGAGCTGTTCGCCAAGAACCGGAATCTCTTCAACATGGAGGTGGATGTGGTCTTTTACGACGTGACGACCTTCTCCTTCGAGAGCGTGCGGGCCGACAGCCTCAGGGATTTCGGTTTCAGCAAGGACAGCAAGTTCAAGGAAGTGCAGGTCGTTCTTGGTCTTGTCACGGACTGCGAGGGCAGGCCCATAGGATACGAGCTTTTCCCCGGCGACACCTTCGACGGCAAGACGATGTCCAGGGTGCTCGAGAACATAAGGAAGCGCTTCGGGATCCGCCGTGTGGTGATAGTGGCCGACCGTGGGATAAACAGCAAGCTGAACCTCAAGCTCATACGTGATGAGGGTTACGACTACATAGTCGCCGCTCGTCTCAAGGGCATGAAGCGCTCCGTCCGGGATTTGGCGTTGTCGCCCGAAGGCTATGTCCACCAAGGAGACGAGGGCGAGGAGTTCTGCTACAAGACGCTCCTCTACGACAACATCGTCAAGGGTGAGAATGGCGAGGTCCACAATTTGAGGGAGCATCTCATTGTCAGCTTTTCCGGGAAAAGGGCGAGAAAGGACAGATCTGACAGTAGACGTCTGCTCGAGAAGGCGGAAAGGCTGTTGCGAAACCCTTCGCAGATCAAATCCGGCAACAAGCGCGGCGGCAAGAAGTACCTCAGGAACATGGGAGAAGAGCCTGAGTGGGTCCTGGACGAAGACGCCGTTGAAAGGGACGCCCTGTTCGACGGGTACTACGCCATCCAGACCAGCGCCCTGGACATGACGGCCATGGAGATCATAGACGCCTACCACAAGCTGTGGAAGATAGAGGAATCCTTCCGCATCATGAAGTCGACCCTTGAGGTGAGGCCCATCTTTCACTGGACGGAGTCCCGCATCAAGGGCCACTTCGTGGTCTGCTTCCTTGCCTTCCTTCTGGAAAGGTCGCTCGAGTTCAGGTTAAACCGATCAGGGGAAGCTCCATCACCGGAAGTCATACGGGAAGCTTTGAACTCTCTCAACTTTGCCAAGGTCTCCCTGGGCGGTGAGGAGTACCTGATAAAGACAAAGGCACCTGGTTTGGCCAACAGGATTCTCCGCCTGTTGGGAATAAGGCCTCCCAGAAACGCGACACCGGCAACGGATTTCACCCTGCCTCAAGCCGAATAGTACCTTCGTAGTGGCAAAATGCGAGTTCCCGAAAACTAAAATCCCATAACCATGCGGTTTCCCAAATCCAAACTGACAAAGTCGGG
>DFZC01000041.1 GCA_002383685.1 Synergistaceae bacterium UBA4066
CAGGAAAACCTTAAACCCCGTGAGGCGGAAGGGGCTTTGCTTCTCCGATTTACGATTTACGATTTACGATTCACGGAGTATTTAACGCCCTCGCTGCCGGCCCCAGTTCACCGGCTTCGTCAAGCCGCAACATCTCCAGGCGGCCATCAATGTGTTCTACCAGGGCTGAGCAGTTCTCCACCCAGTCGCCACAGTTGCAAAAAAGCACGTCCCTGACGTTCCTGATGAAGGGATTGTGAAGGTGGCCGCAGATAACTCCGTCCAGCCCGGCTTTTATGACCTCGGATATGATCCTGCTCTCGAACCCGCTGAACGCACCTGCAACGGTCTTGAATTTCTTCTTCAGGAATCCCGCCAGGGAACGCCTTCGCATTCCCGCAAGGGGGAGGATGGCGTTTATGCCAGCGTTTACCCAGAGGGTCAGGTCATAGGACTTCCCGGCTATGGCATTCAGGATCCTTGACCAGTGGGCCACGCGATCGAATTCATCACCATGGGAGACCAGGAACCGCCTTCCATCGGCGGTACTGTGAAGTACTTTCTCGCGGAAGAAAACCCTTCCCTTCCTTCCACCGAACAGGCGGTCGAGGAATTCATCATGGTTGCCCGGTATATAGGTTACTTCCATGTCACGGGCCAGGGAGCCCAGTTTCCTGAGGATCTCCCTGTGGGATTCGCTCAGGTGAGAAAGACGGGACACTTTCCAGCCGTCGATCACATCTCCTACGAGGTAGAGGAAATCGCACTGGACTTTTCCGAGGAAATTTCTGAGAGGTTCTGGACGGCTCCACCTGGTTCCCAGGTGCAGATCCGAAAGGAACACCGAGCGGTATCTGTTCAAATGATCTCTCCCTGACTGCGAATTTGTTTTAGAAGCCGTCCTATTCTACCCAAAGGGGCGAAAGTCTACAAATAATCTTTAGTCACAGGCCGAAGGTTTTATTATTTTAGATGATCACTTCATATGATCGATAACAGAATATGGTTCGGTATAACAAGGTCGAAAGTTGGCCCTGGCGATAGAAAAAATTGAATTGCGGCCTTTGAAAGCCTTTTTTCAAACAGTATTGACCATCTGCAGGACAGGTCGCATGACAAGTGCCCCGATCCACGGCCTCCGTGGGGTAAAAAAAGGCAGGGGGGAGCAAGGAGGGAAAATGGAGCAAGAGCAAGTATAATTTTCATTGCTCCTGCTTGAATCCCATCAGAGGAGGAAAAGAAATGGAGAGGATCCTTGAAGAGGCTGTCCGATCTGGCAGGGGAGTACTCAGAGAGGGCACTGTGGCCACCTATATTCCCGAACTGGCCAAGTCCGACCCGGCCGCCCTTGCCGCTGCCTGCTGCGGCATCGACGGGAGTATCCGTTCGGCGGGCGACACGGCTACCCGAATAACGGTTCAGTCCATATCAAAGATGGCATCCCTCGGGCTCGCCCTTAACATCTGCGGGGAAGATCTGGTATTTTCCCGGGTCGGGGTCGAACCAAGCGCAGATCCTTTCAATTCCATCATGCGCCTCGAGATGAGAGCTCCACACCGTCCCCAGAACCCCCTGATAAATTCGGGGGCCATTCTTGTTCTTTCACTTCTTCCCTTCAGGGACAGCAACGAGCGCCTGGAGGCGGTGCTGGGGGTTATGAAGAAGATGTCCGGGAACAATCATATGTCCGTTAACGAGGCAGTGGCTGCCTCCGAAAGGAACACCAGTGACAGGAACAGGTCGCTTGGATACTTCCTTCGCAGCGTGGAGGCCATGGAGGGGAATGTGGAGAACATCCTGGATACCTACTTTCGCCAATGTGCCATAGAGTGCACCGTCAGGGACCTGGCCGTAATGGGAGCAACCCTGGCCTCAGGCGGCGTAAACCCCCTGAACGGCGACCGGGTGTTCAGCAGCCGGACCTCTATCATCCTGAGAGCCCTGATGCAGACCTGCGGTCTCTACGACGGGTCCGGCGATTTCGCCGTAAGGGTCGGGTTCCCCGCCAAGAGCGGGGTAGGGGGAGGGATCATGGGCTCAGTTCCGGGGAGGGCCGGGGTGGCCGTCGTCGGGCCTGCACTTGACGCAAGAGGGAACTCGATCGGAGGGATAAGAACCCTTGAAATTCTCTCCGAAAAACTCTCCCTCAGAGTTCTGTAACAAAGATACATGAGCCATCAAAAAATTTACAAATATTCAGTTTAGCCAGTCAAGGCAGTTTGTGATACGCTAAATGTGGAGGCCTTAGCGCCGACCAACCACATATCAAGTACCCCCGTGGTAAAGAACGAGAAAAGGAGACCAGGACGATGGACGAAAACGGGAACCTTCAGAATGTCACCCTGCCACTTTCCGAGAACGCGACGAGAGTCCTTGAGGAGAGATACCTCCTGAAGGATGACGAGGGGAAGATAATCGAGACCCCCGACGAGATGTTCTGGAGGGTTGCCAGGTTCGTAGCCACCGCCGAGGAGGATCCTTCTGACGACACCATCGTCAAGATGTTCCACGACATAATGGCCCGCCTTGATTTCCTCCCCAACAGCCCCACCCTTATGAACGCAGGACGCAGGGGCGGTCAGCTGGCTGCCTGCTTCGTGCTCCCGGTGGATGACAGCATGGAGGGAATATTCGACTCACTGAAGCACATGGCCCTCATTCATAAATCCGGCGGAGGTACCGGGTACAATTTCAGCAAACTCAGACCAAAGGGCGACAAGGTCTCCAGCACCAATGGAATAGCCTCGGGCCCCATCTCCTTCATGGGCATGTTCGACCATGCCACGGAAGTCGTGATGCAGGGGGGCATGAGACGCGGGGCGAACATGGGCATTCTGGATGCAGACCACCCCGATGTCTTCGACTTTATTAAGGCCAAAACAGAGGAAGGCAAACTCAAGAATTTCAACATCTCCGTCGGGACGCCTGACGCGTTCATGGGCGCCGTCGAGAACGACGACTACTGGGATCTCCTGAACCCAAGGACAAGAGAGACGGTCCGGACCGTGAAGGCCCGGGAACTCTTCAAACTCATATGCGAAATGGCATGGAAGACCGGTGACCCCGGGATGGTCTTCATGGACAAGATGAACAAGGATAATGCTTTGGCGCATTTAGGTGCTATCACGTCAACCAATCCTTGTGTTTCCGGGGAAACCCTGATCCATACTGTCGAGGGACCTAAACAGGCTAAGGATCTCTGCGGCAGAAGGATTGGCCTTGTGCTAAACGGTAAGATGGTCTCATCTTCTGAAGAAGGGTTCTTTGTAACGGGAGAAAAGCAGATCCTCCGCCTTGAAACCAGGGAGGGCTTCAGTATACGGCTTACCGGAAACCACCCGGTCTTGAAGGTAACCCGTAAAACCCGTTACAGGGAGGATCTTCAGTGGGTTGCTGCCGGGGAACTCAAGCAGGGCGACAGGATAAAGATCAACGATCACAGGTCAGGACCGGAATGGGACGGCTTTGGGAATCTGGAACAAGGCTACCTCATGGGACTTCTGGTGGGCGACGGAACGATCAAGAAGGACAAAACCGTCCTTTCCCTTTGGGTGACCGATGCAAAGGTTGCCGGAGAAGAGAATATGGGACGGGGTCCCCTGGCCGTAATGGATGAAGCTTTAAAAGCAGTTCAAACCTTGCCCCACCGCAGTGATTTTCAAGGCTGGGTTCCGGTCAGAGGCCGTAACGAATACAGAATGTCTACGGTCTCAATCGGGGCCCTGGCTTCATTCCTTGGCATGTCGCCAGGGAACAAAGGGGTCACCCGAAAAATGGAGACAGAAACTTCCTCCGCTTTTATCCGGGGTTTCCTCAGTGGACTGTTCGATGCTGACGGTTCAGTCCAGGGTGAACAGGAAAAGGGCATAAGCGTCCGGCTCAGCCAGAGTTCACTGCCAACCCTGCAGGCTGTCCAAAGAATGCTCCTGAGACTGGGTATAGCCAGCACTATTTATAAAAACCGGCGCGAAGAGCGGGCAGCCCTTCTGCCCGATGGCAAGGGGGGCATGAAAGCCTACAAAACACTCGCGCAGCATGAACTTGTGATCTCCAGGGAAAATATCAGGCTGTTTTCTGAAAAGGCGGGGTTTAAGGACTCTGACAAACAGGAAAAACTCATGGAAATCCTTAACAATTACAGGCGAAAAATGAACAGGGAGCCTTTTATGGCAACTGTAGACCTGCTGGTCCCAGACGGCATCGAGGAAGTATTCGACGTTATGGTTCCGGGCGAGAATTCCTTTGATGCCAACGGACTGATAGTCCACAACTGCGGCGAACAGCCGCTTTTGCCCTACGAGGCTTGCAACCTGGGGAGCATCAACCTGGGTCACATGGTCAAGGACAACGGGGTCGACTGGGAGAAACTGAGGCTCACCACGAGGCTGGCCGTACGTTTCCTTGACGACGTGATAGACGTCAACGGTTACCCCCTCCCCCAGATCGAGGAGATGGTAAAGAATACCCGAAAGATAGGACTGGGGATCATGGGCTGGGCCGATATGCTTTTCCAGCTGAGGATCCCCTACGATTCAAACGAAGCCCTTGAACTGGCTGGAAACATCATGTCGACGATAACAACGGTCGGGAAGCAGGAAAGTGCCGCCCTGGCTCTTACCAGGGGAGTATGCCCGGCCCTTCCCGAATCGGGGCTCAGAAACTCGACTATTACGACCATAGCCCCAACGGGATCTCTGTCGATGATCGCCGACTGTTCTTCGGGCATCGAACCTGTTTTCGCCCTTGAGTTCACCAAGGAGGTTCTGGAGGGCAAGCAGTTCTCCTACCGCAACCGCTACTACGTGGAGGCCATCGAGAAGGGTGGATCCCCCGATGTACTGGCCAGGGTTTTCAAGACCTCCCACCAGATAGCCCCCGAGTGGCACGTGAGGATGCAGTCGGCATTCCAGGAGTACGTCGACAATGCGGTCAGCAAGACCATCAATCTCCCGAACAGCGCAACCGTCGAGGATGTGGAGAAGGCCTACATACTTGCGTGGAAGACCCACTGCAAGGGGATCACCGTCTTCCGCGACGGATGCCGTTCAGAACAGGTGCTCTACGTGGACAAACCCGCGATCCAGCAGGCGCTTCCCATACCGCAGGTGTCTGAAGTGGAGAAACCCATGGATCGCCCCTTCATCCTGGGTGGCAAGACGGCGAAGATACCCACAAGCTATGGCAACCTCTACCTGACCGTAAACGAGATCAACGGTCGGCCCGTAGAAGTCTTCACCACCATGGGCAAATCGGGCCACGAAACAATGGCATTCACAGAGGCAATGGGAAGGCTTATCTCCCTCTCACTCAGGAGCGGGGTAAGGATCCACGCTATTATCAAGCAGATGAAGGGTATAGGCGGATCACAGCCGGTGTGGCACGACGACGGAGTGATAATGTCCGTCCCCGACGCCATCGCCTATGGACTGCTCAGCATGGGCTACCTTAACATGGAAGAGACTGGCATGATGGAGTCCCTCTCCGACACTGACATGTGCCCCGTCTGCGGTGCTTCCATGGCCCGTCAGGAGGGATGCATCAAATGCCCTGCCTGTGGTTTTTCAAGGTGCTGAGGACATCCCTGCAGGCATTTCCGAATATCAGGCTGTCCACGCTGTAGCCTATGTAACGGAACCCCTGTTCGATGCGTTTTCCCGCCTCGTCGGGGGAGGTGACAAATATTCCCGCGGGCTTTCCGGCACCGTTTATGGCGTCGAGGGCCCGCGAGACCGCTTTTACCATCGACGGGTGGAATATCTGCCCCGGCACCCCCAGGGATTGTGACAGGTCATAGGGCCCAACGAATACCATGTCTATCCCTTCCACACCTGCTATCTCCTCAAGCCTTTCAAGACCCTCAGAGTTCTCGCAGTGGATGATGACCATTACCTCCCTGTTGGCCTCCTCCAGTGCATGGTCAAGGGGTTCAAGACCGTATGAGAGAGCCCTGGGGACCGCCACACCCCGCATACCGGAGGGGTGGTACCGGGCCGCTCTTGCAACAGAAAGGGCCATCTCGGGGGAGTTGACCTGGGGAACGTGAATGCAATGAGCCCCCACGTCGAGTACCTTGAGGATATCAACGGGTTCAGCCCGGGGCACCCGGACCACCGGTGTCATTCCCGAAAGCCCGGCAGCCCTTATGAGGTGCTGGATCGACTCGGGGTCCATGGGGCCGTGTTCAGTGTCGATGACACAGAAATCAAAGCCTGCCAGACCCATGACCTCCACCAGGTCAGGGCTGTCGATCCCCACAAAGGGACCGATCACCACCTCTCCAGCGGCAAGTTTTTTCTTCAAAAGATTTTTCATATCTCAAACCCCTTTTTCCTGAAGATATATAGCGCTACATCTGCCGCGGCAGGATCGTATCTTGTTCCCCTGCCCTCTTCAATCTCTTCGAGCGCCAGGTCTATGCCCACCAGGGGACGGTAGGGGCGGTGTGATGACATGGCCTCTATCACGTCGGCCACGGCAAGGACCCGTGCCTCTATCCTGATATCTTCTCCCGACAGTCCTTCGGGATATCCGCTGCCGTCGTATCTTTCGTGGTGCTGAAGGGCGATCTCCGCCAGGTCCCAGGGAGTTTCAATGGTCCTGAGTATCTCAGAGCTGTAGACTGGATGCTGCCTTATTATGGCCCACTCGGCAGACTGGAGAACTCCGGGTTTGCTCAGGATCTCGCTCGGAACGTGGATCTTCCCCACATCGTGGGCCAGGGACGCCAGTTCCGTAGCGATTATCTCATCTTCCGAAAGCCCCAGGGCCCTCGCCATGGCACCGGCGATCTTTGCCACCCTCCTCTGGTGCCCTGCGGTGAAGGGATCCCTGACTTCGATGATCTTTCCCGCCATCTCTATGGCCAGGGAAAAGGAGTTCTTCAGCTTTTCTACGGTGCTCTCGAGCTTTTCACTGGTAAGGTGGAGGTCAGTTATATCCCTTCCAATAGACTGGATCTCCACCAGGTTCCCCTGCCGGTCGAAGAAAGCCCTGTCCGTCCAGTGCTGCCAGCGCACCTCGCCCGAGGCTGTTACGTTCATCTCCACGACCTCACTCACAGGCCTGTCGGTGGAGAGGGAGCGGAAATACTTCTTCTGCTTTTCGACCTCTCCAGGAGGGCTGTGTTTCAGAAGAAGGGGGCTTCCCAGTAGTTCCTCCCGGGATTCGTCGTAATAGCGGCAGTACGCATCGTTGACAAAGGTGAATACAAAATCGGGGGTGAAACGTACGATCAGTTCAGACTGGGTCTGGACTATGTTCTCGTACAGTTCTTCTGTCCGCTCAAGGGCAAACTGCTTTTCCTTCAGTTCAGTTACATCCACAACAGATATCAGTGTCTTTGAACCGTTGGCGAGGGTGGCACCGGTCAGCAATCCCCAGCGGATCCCACCGCCGGAATCGATAAAACGGTATTCGTAGTTACCTGGGACAAGAGAGGGGTTTTCCCGGCGAAGGCGATGGTACTCCAGCATCTTCTTAAGATCGTCAGGGTGAACGAGCCTGGTCCAGCTCATTCTGCCCTCAACCTCTTTCCTGGAATAGCCTGTCATCTCTTCGAACTTCGCGTTGACTGCAACAAGGGTGGTGTCAAATGCAACTATCATGTTGGCAGCCCCGGAGTGCTCAAAAAGGTCGCTCCTTGATATCCCTTCCATGATCCCCGGCCTTTCGCTGGAAAGGCCCGTCTGTTTTGGCATATAAACACTCCCGGGCGGTCATCATGATGCAGTTAGATGGTAAATGAAAAAGGATGAACGGTAAACTGACTTTGCCTCTCAGGTCATTACGAAAAAAAATCCGCCCCTTTCGGGGCGGAAAAGGAATAAGACGTACTAGCTGACCTTGTCCTTTAATGCCTTGCCTGCACGGAAAGCGGGAACCTTTCTTGCGGGAACCTTGACCTTCTTGGTGGGGTCCTGGGGATTACGCGCTTCTCTTGCCGCTCTCTGCCTGACCTCAAAGGTTCCGAAGCCTGCTATCTGGACCTTGTTCCCCTTGGCGAGTGCTCCTGCGATCTCACCGATGACCGTCGATACCACCTGGGTAGCCTTGCCGTTGCTAAGGCCTGCCGCTTTTGCCACGGCCTGGATCAGTTCTGATTTGTTCACTCTTCCTGACCTCCTCTCGAAAGGCTTTATTTATAGGGATTATCGCATCAATAGAGGCCGGAAAGCAAGCCCCTGAAGGCTTTCAGGACATATCTAGCGTACGGTCACCCAAAAGGGAAAGAAAAAGGCGGTACCCCTTCACAGGGATGCCGCCCCTTTTGATGATCTTTTTAGCGTTTTTTAAGCGATGAAGTCAGGAAATCTTCTCTACGTTTGCCGCCTGGGGGCCTTTCTCCCCCTGGACTACCTCGAACTCTACACGCTGTCCTTCCGCAAGCGTCTTGAATCCTTCTCCCATGATCGCGCTGAAGTGAACGAAGACGTCATTGCCCTCGTCGGGGGTTATGAAACCGTAACCCTTTGCTTCGTTGAACCACTTGACTGTTCCCTGCATTTAGATAATGCCTCCCATACAGCAGAATCTGCCGGTAATTTAACCGGCTGATAAAACAGTACGTATTTTTCGTCTCTTTGTCAATGCTCTACCCTTTTACGGCGATGACCTCTATCTCTACGAGAACATCCTTGGGAAGGCGCGCGACCTCGACGAAGGCCCTCGCGGGGGGATCAGCGGTGAAATACCGGGCGTAGACTTCGTTAACGGTCTTGAAGTCGTTCATATCCTTGGCAAAGACCGTTGCCTTTACCACGTTTGCGAAGGAAAGCCCCTGGGATCCCAGGATAGCCCCAATGTTCTCAAGAACCTGCTCTGCCTGTTCCGCGGCTTTTTCCCCGACCATTTCGCCGGTTTTCGGGTCGATGGGTATCTGCCCTGAAACAAAGAGCAGCTCATTCGCCCAGACAGCCTGGCTGTAGGGCCCTATTGCCGCGGGCGCATCGGTTGTCGCTACGGTTTTCCTCATTCTTCAAACACCTCCATGGTCTATTCCCGGGAACGGTTCCCGGGGACGGATCTGTTTCAGATCACTGCTTCTGTTCCCTCGCCGGTTCGTCATCTTCTGACGAGACATTATCGGGCGAGGCAGTTTCCCCCCGGGACTTTTTCCCGAAAGAGATGTTCCGGGGATCCACTGTTATCGTCAATTTTACCCCATCCCCTGAGGGGCGCAGTTCAGCCTTTTCAGGCTTTATCTCCACGAAGGGAATGCTATCCAGCACCTTTTTCGTTGTTTCGAGGGTTTTCCTGTCCAGGTCCTCCACTATCTCTTTTGCCTGCTCAGCCGTCTCCCTGACAACGGGGTGTATCGTCCCGAGGTCGAAAACTGCCGGCTCGGACCCCCTGGGAGTTATCTCCTGAGCGGGCATCCTTGATCCCTCCAGATCACTTCGGCTGAAGGGTTCACCTTCAGCTGGACGGAAATCGAATCCCGGAGTGCTTTCAGGCTTCCTTGCAGGAACAGCCTTTTCGCCGGCAGTCCCGGCAAGGTGCTCAGTTTCAGGCTTGGGAACGGCAATCTCCCTGACTTCAACAGGTTCTGATGGACCGGTCAAGGATGGACCGAACCTGCTCCAGGCAAAAAAAACACCCGTCAAAAAAAACATTATCGCAATTACAGTAACTGTCCTTTTCTTCATTTAAAGTTCCATTCCCTCACGGGTCATGAGGCATTCAGTCACCCCGGCCCCACATGGGTATTATCCCTCCCTGGGAGTCACGGGAGTAGGGAAGCCAGAGAAGACCCAACAGGACAAGGTCCATGCCGGAGGCCTTGGGCTTTATGAACTCCTCCTGGATCTCCGTCTCCGGGGAATCCACCTGGGTTATAGCATTTATCTCCTCCTCGAGCCTGGCTTCCAGCTCCGCTATCTCCTGCCTGACAGACCCGGCAGTCTCTTTTGCCCTGGCTATATCACCGCTCTCCTTCTGCAGCCTTGCAGCCTTGGTGACGGCAGTACCGACCCTGGAAGCGGAATATGTGTTAACCTTCCTGCCCAGGAAGGCGCCCGCGATAGCGGTACCGAAGGAAATGGCCGTCTCCATCTTCTTGTGCCTGGACTGCTCGGTCTCCCGCTCGATCGCCTGCTCGGCCCTCATCAGCCGGTTCTGCAGTGTAGTAAGCTTCGAGGCGTATTTTCGACGCATCTTCTCCACCTCGGCATCACGAAGTTCACGCCTTAAGAGGGCTATCCTGGCCGCGAAATCAGCCCTGGTCTCACCGGGCCGGGCCGATTCCTTGAGGGAAGGGCATGTCATAAGGGTCATCATGGAATTATGGGGGAGCCACTTCAAAAAGTCCCTTCCCCACCTGGTATAGACCTTGGGATCGAGTCCGGGTGATGGGACCTCGGACATTACCGGAGACGGAACCCCCTGGGAAAGGACAGATGGATCCACGTCAATAACGAAAGCGTTCTCCCAGTCCACCGGAAAAGGTCCCTCGCTGATCTCTAATGCATAGGCAAAGTCCTTTGTCTCGGCGAACTTCCTCCTGGTATCGCTGAAATGTATCCTGGCGAAGGCTCCCAGAAAGGGGGCGTACTCAGCCTGTACCCCTGCCGGAGCAGGCAGGAACACCGAAGGTATCCCTGAAGGGATAACACCTGGCGCGGCCGGTGCCTGCAAAGGAACGGCGGGTTCGCGAGGTGCCACGGGGCGCAGGGCTGCCTCATGGACCAGGCGGGTGAAGGTATCCCCCGCGAGGGTCTTGATCTGCTCCCTCGTCACCGGCCCAGCGAGGTAGGACATAGCCCAGCGGGTCTGGAAGAGGACGGGCCTGTCCTCGTGGACGTTGTGTAGCAGGAAAACCCGCTTCCCCAGCCCTGATATCATTCGGTCGAGCTCCTGCGGAGGGAAGCCCTTTTCGGAAACGCCCTTGAGCCCCTCCAGGATCCTGGCCTTGTCGCGCTCCGTCTGAAGCCTTCCAATAAACCAGGTCCCGGTGTTGGATATGCCCTTGTAGTCAAGGTCCACCGGGTTCTGGGTGGCCAGCAGAACCCCGAGCCCGTAGGCCCGCGCCTGCTTCAGCAGCGTAAGAAGGACAGTTTTTGACGGCGGGTTCATCACAGGCGGGAAGAAGCCGAAGATCTCGTCCATGTAAAGGATAGCCCTCAGGCTCGAGGTTCCCGGCTGAGTCCTCACCCAACCTAGTATCTCGTTAAGGAGCAGCGATACAAAGAACATCCTCTCCCTCTCGGAGAGATGGCTTATGGTGAATATGGAGGCACGGGGTTTTCCGTCTGCCGTGTAGAGGAAGCTGGCGGCGTCAAGGGGATCACCTTCCATCCAGGGCGCAAAGGACGGCGCCGCCACCAGGTGGTTGAGCCTGAGGACCAGTTCCATTCTTGCACCTGAAGGGTAGAAGGTCTCCAGGTCCAGCACACCTACTGACCTGAAGGGCGGTACCCTTATCATCTCGATCAGGGCAGGTATGTCCAGGGATTCCCCGCGGGACCACTTATCCTCCAGCACCCTGGAGATCAGGATATGTTCCCTGCTTGTCAGGGGGTCGGCATCGATACCCATTAAAGCGAGGATGCTGGATGCCGTAGTCTGGACCCTCTCCCGGAACAGGTCGCCGTCAGCTCTTATGGCTTCAGGCGGGGCATCGAAGGAGTGGAGGATGCTGACCATCCTGCCGGCGGAGCTGCCCGGGGTATAGATGGTCATGTCGACAGACTCCCTCATCTTGCGGATCCTTTCACCGTCGATGCCCCACTCGGCAAGACCATTTTTCCAGTCAGAGGCTGTTTTCAGGGCAAATTCATCAGGTGACAGGCCTTTGCGGGAGGCCTCCTGTTCGCTTATCCAGGGCCGGAAGTCCTGCGGGGCGAGTTCGGGGAACGAAAGAAGCAGGTTGGGGATATCCCCCTTCGGATCTATCGCTATCACCGGGATGTTATCTATCAGCGCCTCCTCGATGAGTGAGATTGCAAGCCCCGTCTTGCCGCTCCCGGTCATGCCGATGATCATCCCGTGAGTGGTAAGATCCCTGGCATCGTAGAGCAACAGGTCCCCCGTCGTGGCGCCCGAAGTGTCGTCAACCTGCCGTCCCAGGTAAAAGGAGCCCATCTTCTCGAAATCTTTTATCGGACCCACCCCCCCCTTTTACAAGAGTATAAACCGTTCACCATGAAAATGCCGCAAGCCAGACCGCCGCTACGGCCAGGCTGGCAAGCGTCACTGGTATCCCCGTGCGGGCATGGCGTTCCCATGAAATTTTCACACCCGAAGCCGCAGCCTGGTCCAGCACGATGATGTTGGCGATGCTGCCGACAACGAGCAGGTTCCCCGCAAAGGTGCTAACGATAGCAAGCAGGGGGCCCGATGACGGATCGGGAGCCAGGGAGAGCAGGAGCATGACGGCAGGAACGTTGGAGACAAGGTTCGAAAGGACAGCGCAGACCCCGAAGAGCCAGCCGGAACTCCTCAGGGAAATGCCCAAACGCGAGAGCATCGCCCCGATGGCTTCCATCCCGCCGGCATCGGAAAAGGACCTGTTTATTATGAAGAGGCCGATAAAGAGGACCAGGAGTTGCCAGTCGACGAGACCGAGGGTCTTCCTGGAGGCCATGGTGCGGCTGGTTAGAAGGACCGCCGCCCCGGCCAGGGCTACCATGTCCCTGGGCAGAGGTGTCAGAACAAAAAAACCGACCACCACGGCAAGAACGGCTAAACCCTTTTTTGTCTGCCAGGGGATGAAGGGCTGGTCCTCGGGAAGCGATAATGTGATCATATCCGGGGATGTGTAGGCCAGGTCCCTGCTGATGATCAGCCAGCATAAAGCGAGGGATAATATTACCGGGACGACCGCGAAGATAGTGTACCGGGCAAAACCAAGGCTCAGGGATTGCCCGAAAAGCATCACCTGGGGGTTGCCGATAAGAGTCGCTGCCGAGCCTATGTTGGCCGAGCATGCGAGAGCCAGGAGGTATGGCACGGGATCCCTCCCCTTCCTGACACACCCCTGGATCAGGACAGGCGTCATCGCCAGGCAGACGATGTCGTTGGAGAGCAGCGCCGAGAGGCCTGCCGAGGTCCCGATCAACACCGCGAGAAAGGACCCTGAGGACATCTCAAGGGCCGCTATCTTGCGGGAAACAAGTGAGTAAAAACCCCCCAGCCTCAGTTGGGCTGAAATGATCATAAACGAGAAAAGAAGCAGAATGGTTGGTATATCTACCCCCAGGCCGCCTTCCGCAGGATCCGCAAAACCCGTAACAGCCAGGATAATGGCACCGAGGAGGACTATCCCGGTACGGTCAGCGGCCAGGCGGGGAATGCGCCCGGCAATGAGACCGAGATAGACTGCGGCGAAAACTGCATAGACTATAAGGCGTGTCTCCATGGAACACCTCCGGGAGATAGAAGCAGGTCCTGTCTGGAGAGATGATACCTCAATCCCCGTGTCGGAGGCATAGAGCCGGGACCACTCAGGCCAGATGTCTGCGCGCCCAGACGCGAAAGGCGTTCAGAAGGTACCCAGGGACATTGTCCAGGAAAAATCCGAACCATCCTGGAGCTTTTTCAAGCCCTCTCCCGGACTCCCTCAAGGTCATAGCCCCCTTTTTGCAGGCTACGACGCAGAGTCCACAGCCGATGCACCTCGCGGCATCAAAGAGCAGAGAAGAACTCCCGTCGGAAGACCAGGCTTTCATCGGGCAGGCGGCAATGCACGCGCCGCATTTGACGCATTTTGCGGGGTCGAGCAGCGGCATGAAGGCCGGGGGACTTATCATGGCAGGGAAGTTGAACTGGCTTATGCTCCTCATGGCGTGACAGCAGCATCCGCAGCAGGAACAGCTCGAGTTGCCCCTAGGCTCACCCCCTATGTCGCTCATCGACCAGCTCACGCAGCCATTCTCCTCCGCATGGCGTTTGATAGCCAGGACCTCGGCGGCATCTGTGCGGCGCATCAACCCTCCGGCGATGAACTTTTCCGCCCCGGAGCCCATCACCACGCAGTTCTCCAGCGGGCGGCCGCAACCTTTGTCGACAAGGATCATCGCCATCCTGCACTGGCACATTCCTACCGCAAAGTTGGTGTAGGGTCGTATCATCTCCTCCATCCGCTCTGAGGGGAATGCCTTAAGAAGCGAAGGGGCCGAGTCGTGGACAGGGAGGTACCTGATACCGGGGCGTATCGAACGGGTGTAGCGTACGATGTACCCCTCGTTCCATATCCGTTCGAAGAGCCTCGCGAAATCGGCGTGCCACCGGTTGCGGGTGCCAAGGTCCGGGGTCATGAGAGCCATCTCGAACGTTCCGGGAACTATGGGGAGGATCGTGTATTTGCGGGGGCTTCCGCTGGCAAGGATGACGCGTTTTTTAAGGGCAAGCGAGTCGAGGATGCGGACCGTCTCCTCAAGGGGGCGACCCGACTTAGCTGCCAGCGCCTCTGCCGTCGGTGGCCTCAGGGGAGGGAGGTGCTGAGATATTTGGGCCTCTTCATCAGAGAACATGTGCATTACCATTTCGAGAAGATCCCGTGAGGGGGTCGGGACCCAGAAGAAGCGGCGATGCGTAGTACCCCATTATCCTGCGGTGGGCTCCTGTCGGTACGGCCGAGCTTTCAAACCCGGCCCCGGGAGCTGCAATACCTATGTTCAGCTCTATTTTTCTCGAGACCGAGCGACAACCTCCCCGAACTAGCCTCCTGCCTTCAGGAATCTGGAACGGAAGGAGGATAATACTTTTTCATGATCCCTCCTTCTGAGCCTGAAGACAAGTGTAACCGAAGGGAGCCGGACGGAGCCGAGGGACACCTCCTCCTGAAGCCCTGCTTCCACGCTGCCGCACTTTCCCCGCCAAAGGCCCGGCGAAACCTCCTGCCACCCCGTTTCGCGAAAATACGACAATATCTCATCCAGGAAGACACCGCGCATCTCTATCTTCTCTTCCCTCAATGGTCCACCCTCTCCCCGGATAATCCAGATCTGGGATCCCTCGAAGAAAAAGGGCCCCCGCATTATCGCAAAGGGGCCCTGTGGCGAATAAGCTTCATTTGTCGCGGTCATCCCCCTCCAACGAGGGGAAAGACGGCCAGGTGATCCTCTTCCTTCACCGGCGCGGATAGACCGCCGATATGCTCAATGTGCCTGCCGTTCAGAAGCAGGATCAGGTCAAGCTTGCGTTCAGGGGTCTCCATCACCTTCTCGTTGAAACGCATGCCGTACTTCGCGGAGATCGCTTCCAGGAGGCTTCCCACGGTATCGCCCCCGCTTATCAGCGTTTCCTTCTCGCCGACTATCTCCCTTACGATCCCGAAGAAGGAGACCCTGGGCATATCCGGCCCCTACTTTATCCCGAGTTCAGCAAGTTTCGCAGGCGTGGGGACTCCTTTTTCATCCCAACCACGCAGCTTGTAATACTCGGGGATCATCTTGTCGATCCTGCTGAGTTTTCCCTCGGCCGGCCCCTTGGGGATAGGCTCCTTTAGAAGCCTGACAGGAAGCGTATCGTCTCTGGCCGCGTCCAGACCCTCCCTGAGGTTGAAGAGCCGCTCCAGGGTCCAGATCCTGTCCCCTGCCTCCAGGAGGCTTTCGGCATTCAGGTCTATCCCTGCCCCGTTCCTGATCATGTCGGCGTAGTCATCGGCACCCAGCGCGAAAGAGGTGAAAAGGCAGACCCCTGAAGAGTCGATCGCCGCCGTCAGATCATGGAATGTCTTGCCCCACTGGGCTTTCCCCTCTGTTTCCCACGGATCGAGTTTCTCGGGAATGCCGAGAACTTCAGGGGAGATGAGGTAACCCCTTACGTGGCAGGCCCCACGGTTGCTGACCGCGTAGGTAAGTCCTATCCCCTGGATCCCGCGCGGATCGTAGGCAGGGAGTTCCTGCTTCTTGACGGTGATGGAGAACTCGGGGTGGCCGTAGGATTCGCTCAGTCTGTAGCTGCCCTCGGCCAGCTTCTCTCCCAGGCCCTCAAGTTTGCCCATCTTCTCGGTCCAGTAGACAAGAGCATCTCCGGAACCGAAACGGAGTTCAGGCCCGACCCCCAGTTCCTCCTCCTTGATGTACCCTTTCTCATAAAGCTCCATTGCGGCGGATATGGTCCCCCCGGCGCTGATGGTATCGAGGCCGAGCTCGTTGCAGAGGTAGTTGGCCCTTATGATAGGCTCCAGGTCGTTCACACCGCAGTTGCTTCCCAGCGCCCAGAGCGTCTCGTACTCGGGACCCTCCCCCTTCTTGTCGTCCAGGGCGGTCTCCCTTCCGCAGCCGATGGGGCAGGCAAAGCAGTTGGTCCTGCCGGTGAGATAAGTCTCGGCAAGCTTCTCTCCGGAGTGATTCTCGGCCCCTTCGTTCTGGGCCTCCTGGAAGTTCTTGAAGGGGTAACTCCCCAGCTGGTTAAGGATGTTGACCAGGACTGCCGTGCCATAGGTCGGCAGGCCTTCCCCTGTGACGCCGTTCTCCTTGATCTTCTGCATGGCGCCCCTGAGAGTTTCCTTCAGCCCCTCGGGGTTGGCCGCCTTGAAGGTACCGCTTCCGCGCACGACTATGGCCTTGAGGTTCTTTGAGCCCATAACGGCACCCACGCCGCTCCTGCCTGCCGCCCGGTGCTTGTCATTGATTATGCTTGCGATCTTTGACAACTTCTCCCCCGCCGGCCCTATGCAGGCTACCCTGGCCTTGGGGTCTCCCACTTCTTCAAGGAGTGCATCAGTGGTCAAGTGTGTGTCCTTCCCCCAGAGCGAAGAAGCGTCGCGCAGCTCGGCCTTGTCGTCCTTGATCCAGAGGTAGACGGGTTTCTTCGCCTTGCCCTCGAACACAAGGACCATGTAGCCGGCCCTTGCCAGTTCGGCGCCCCAGTACCCCCCCGAGTTGCTTGAGGCTATGAACCCGGTAAGGGGGCTCTTGGTGACGACCATGTACCTTCCCCCGGTGGGGACATTCGAACCTGTGAGAGGCCCGTTGGCAAAGATGAGTTTGTTCCCCTCCGAAAGGGGATCTGTCCCGGGTTCAAGTTCCTCGTAAAGGAGCTTGGTCCCGTACCCGCGGCCTCCAATGTACTGCTTAACCCACTCCTCGTTTAGCGGTTCCTGTTTTACTGTCCCCTCGGTCAGGTTGACACGCAACATATTCAATCTTTCCATGCCCTTTCCTCCTCTCTCTATATGGAACTTCCTGTTCTTCACTGATCTGGCGTGAAGCGCTCTCTAGTCTCTAGTCTCTCAATTCCTGGGTTATGACGGCCTCCTGTCCTGAAAAAACTTCCCCACGATCACCCCCCTGTCATTTGCCTTAAGAACTTCATCATCATGGACACCTGATCAGGTTCCTGTCCCAGAGGCAGTCGCTGCAACCCGGGGAATCGCCCCAGCAGTCGCTCTCGGTCGTCTTGGCGTACTCGCAGGACCTTAGAAGGTTGCAGTCCAGGCATGAGGCATAAAGGGCCCGGCGAAGCCTCCATCTGAAGGAGACATAGCCCGGGTCGTCCCATACATCGGCCAGCCCCTGTTCCTTGAGATCGCCAAAGAACCAGGGGACCACCTCTTTCTCCCTTCCAAGAACTACCTCGCTGTATCCGTGACAGAGCCTAAGGCAGGGGGCTATTAGCCCATCCCACCTGATAAAACAGGATTCGGACCTGACGAAGTTGCAGTGTCGCTCCGTGGACAAGGCGAACCTCGGGAGTTCCGGTTTTATCCCCGCATGCTGGAACTGGGTGTAGAGTTTCGAACGCACTGCCACCTCTTCCTCCAGCGAAAGGGGGTATAGCCTGTTGGCATCGGCTGCCATGTCCGTAGGAAGAAGGTTGCTCACCGAAGCCGCGCTGATCCCTTTCCCCCTGAGGAACTGAACGATCTCGGTAATGCGCGAAATGTTCGAACGGGTCACCACAAGGGCTATTCTTGTCTCGCAAGAAACTGACCCCGCTCTTTTGCGGGCTTTCATGAGATTTTCCGCAGCACTGCCCAGGGTCTCAAGGCTGTTGGCCCTTCCCGGCCAGGGTACGTTCTCCGCCTCCACGGACAGATCGACGATATCGGCACCTGTTCTGACCAGGGCTTCAGCGGCATCGGCATCCAGCATAGTTGCGTTGGTGGTTATCCTCACGCGTTTGTTCAGCGACTTGAGGATCTTTACAGCGTCAATAAGCCGGGGGTGGCAGAAGGGTTCGCCGATGCCGAGGAAGTGAAGCGTCTCAAGGCGCGGGAACTGTTCCAGGTCCGAAACAAGCCTGATGAACAGTTCCCAGTTCATGTCGCCCTGGGGCTCTGTCCAGGATTCACGGAAGCACATGGGACAATTAAGGTTGCACCTCGAGCTGAACTCAAGATAGACCTTGCGAAGCCGTCGGTCTCCTGGAATGACGATACGGCTTTCTTCGAGGTCAAGAACAACGCTATCGTTTTTTGTCATGGACCCCCCTTGGGGGCTATCAGTGGAACAGCCCTCCATCCCTGACAATGCACATCATATTGTCAGGTTAAAGCGCTTTCCAGTCAAGGGAGAAGGGGGGGGTTAAACAAGACAACAGATGACAAGCTGAAACAAGACAGAAAAGGCAAAAGCATTAGAGGCAAAAGCTTTGGGGTCAGACCTTGATTTTGACCGTATGCATACAAAACACAAGGGGGGGGCTGGAGAAGCCTTTACGAGGAAGAACCTGAAACCAGGCAGCAGGTGAAGGGACCCTGTAGATCGGGAGTCTTGAGTCGGGAGGAACAATGAAGGCCCGGTACTTGCTCAAGGTCCATTTTTGTCCCTGAATAAAAGAGGCTGACCGATATGGCAACCTTCCCGCAGATCCACCGGGCCCGTTCCGCATACTTCTGGTCACGGGCTCAACACCCTGCTTGTGTTGTCCGACTTGCCCCGTCAGTATCGGACCTGTATTCTGCGATCGGATCGGCAGCCTTCACCGTAAATTTTCCCTGTAAAATCTCTTTTGGACCCATCCAATGCGAATATTGGCGAATGGGAAGCCGCCTGATGAATAAAGGAGGAATTATCATGGGAATTATCAGGATCAAGCAAGTGGATGTATTCACTGACAGGCTTTTCGGCGGAAACCCGGCAGGAATAGTGACCTCCGCGGGATCCCTTGGCGAAAAAGAGATGCAGCTCATTGCGAGGGAGATGAATCTCAGCGAGACAGCTTTCATAGAGCCTTCCGACAAGGCAGATTTCAAAGTGCGCTTCTTCACTCCCAATTCCGAGGTCGATCTTTGTGGCCACGCAACGATAGGCAGTTTTTATGCCCTTAACGAAGAGGGATGCCTGGATCCGGACCGTTCGGTCTTCACCCAGGAGACCAGGGCAGGAGTACTCGAAGTGGAGCGATCCTTCGTCGAAGGGCGCCCCGTCTTCATGATGACCCAGGCAAAACCGCGCTTCAAGGATATCGGGGCATCCAGACGCGAGATCGCCGGGATCTTGCGCATTGACGAGAGCGAACTGCTCGAAGCGGATCCCCTCAATGTCTCGACCGGTATCTGGTGGTTCGTTGTCGGATTGAAACACCTGGATACGGTTCGGAAACTGAAACCGGATCTCCAGGCAATGAGTGATCTCAGCGGAAGACATGGAATGACGGGGTTCATACCTTTCTGTCTTGAGACTGTCGACCCTGAAGCGGATTTTCACATGAGGGCTTTCGCACCCCTCGTCGGGATCAGCGAAGACCCGGTGTGCGGAACCGGGAACGGTTGCGCGGGGGCTTTCATTGCACATCACGGCCTTGTGGAGTTCAAGGAGACAACAGACCTTGTCAGCGAGGCTGGTTTCGAGGTCCATCGTCCCGGACAGGTAATGGTCTCTCTTCAAAGAGAGAATGGAAAAGTTTCAAGAGTGAAGGTCGGCGGCACGGCAGTAACGGTCATGGAAGGCGAAATGCGGTTCCAGGATCGAGGTTAGCTCCTGAAAACCATGGTGCCTGCAGCAGGCACAGTGGGTTTGCCCAGGTGGCTCGGAGCGTGGGATCATTCTGTCCGGCCCGAGAATGAGAACAAAAGGAGGGAACTTCAATGATAACGATCTCAAATGGTTGGACGGGGTCTTTTCCGGATACCTTTTTCGGCGTTCTCGTAATAGAGGGGATAAACAATACCCGGGGGGAAGCGCTTATCGAAAACAGGAAAACATTGAGAGAGGAAGAGCTGCGTCAGCAGTACCGCGGGAAAAGCCGAAAAGAGATGGCACAGGAGCCTCCCTTCGAAGCCTATGAACGGCACTTCCGGAAGTTCGGGCAGGGTTATCCGGTACTCCACCAGATCGAGACTGTGGCGCTCAAGGGAAAACCGATCCTCTCACCCTCACCCCTTGTTGCGGCCATGTTCATGGCAGAACTGAAGAACGGCCTCCTCACGGCGGGACATGACCTGGACAAGGTATCACCCCCCCTTGTGCTCAATGTTGCGCGGGGAGGGGAGCGATACGTCGCAATGGGGGGCAGGGAGCGGGAGTTGAAGGAAGGGGACATGTTCCTTTCCGACAGGGAGGGCATACTTTCGAGCGTCCTGTACGGCCCGGATGACCGAAGCTATATCACGTCAAATACTTCCCGGGCTCTCTTCACCTCCTACGGCGTCACGTCCATCACTCCAGATACGCTGGAGCTTCATCTCCTTGAGATAGCGGCGCTTGTTCTCGTTTTCTGCCCGGAAAGCACCAGGGAAAGACTCCTAATCCTTCCCTGAAAAGAGCGAGGCAAAGCCTCCCTCGTGGTTGAGATGGAAAAGACATATTGAAGCACAACGAGATCTAAGGATCAGATCTCCGTTCAGGATAGGGTATTCTGGCGTTATTTCATCTACCTTGGAAAAAGGGTTATTATAGAACTGTGTCGATCACAAATGGACGCCAGCCGGAAACCGCCCGGCACAGGGCACCTTTCACGGCGAATTTTTCTTCAGCGGAGGTCGATCATTGGAACTTTTTCTCGAGCAGCTTCTCAATGGCATTGCCATCGGTTTTATTTATGCGCTTATAACTTCCGGACTGGCCCTCGTATACGGGATACTGAGAATACTCCACGTTGCCCACGCTGCCATATATGCCCTTGGCGCCTACGTCGGACTTGGGGTGTACATTCTCACTGGAAGCCTGATCGTCGCTATACCCGTCAGCATGGCGGTGTGTTCCCTGGTCGGAGTTGCAATAGAAAAATTCGTCTATTTCCCGCTTCTGAAATACCCCCCTTATGTTCCGCTTATCGCGAGCATAGCGCTGCTTATCGGGATAGAGGAGATACTGCGACTGGCAGCCAGCCCCTATATACATGCTTTCCCCGCCGAGATACCCATTGACCCTGTCCCACTCGGACCTGTCACCCTGTCCCCGATACTTGTGACAGTCTACCTTGTCACCGTGGGGGTTCTCGCTGCCCTGTGGTTTATCTCGACCAGGACAGAACTCGGCCTGGCCATGAGGGCTTCCTCACAGGACCTTCATATTGCCGGGTCACTGGGGATCAACACTTCAAGGATAATCAGCATTACCTTCACAATAGGTTCTTCGACGGCAGCGATCGCCGGTATCCTGGTAGGTATCTACTTCAACCAGGTCTACCCCACCATGGGGGCTGTACCAGCATACAAGACACTGGCCCTTATCGTGGTCGGCGGTCTCGGTTCTGTTCCCGGAGCAGTTCTGGCATCGGTCCTTCTGGGCATCTCCGAGACCCTTCTGATCGGCTATGCCCATATACCCCTGCCCAGGGACGCCCTGGCTTTTATAGCCATGATCGCCGTTCTCATGTGGCGCCCCCAGGGGCTGCTGGGTCGAAGGTAGAACAGGAGACAGGATCAATGAGCAATTACATCCTCACCCTCGGTATATTCATAGTGATCAACGGTATTGTGGCATGCGGTCTGAACATAATCGTCGGCTACGCAGGGCAGATATCGCTGGGGCATGCGGCTTTTTTCGGCATAGGGGCATACACTGCAGCCCTTCTGGCGACGAAGGCAGGATTTTCTTTCTGGATGTCCCTGCCGGTGGTAATTATTGTTACAGGGACCGTGGGCCTTCTCCTTGGGCTTCCCAGCCTGCGGGTGCGCGAGGACTTCCTCGCGATTACCACCATAGGGATCAACTTCATTGTAGAGTCCATTTTCATGTATGTCCCCTTCTTCGGCGGTGCACTTGGGATCGGCGGGATATCCCGCATCCTGTTCTTCGGGACAAGGCTCCGCGAAGCCGGCTTCCTCGCTCTCGCCGGGAGTTTGCTTGCTCTCTCGATGCTTTGCTCCTGGTGGTTCGCAAGATCGTGGACAGGGCTGGCATGCTTCTCGATCCGTGACGACGAGACAGCCGCCTCAAGCATGGGGATATCCCCCGTGCTTTTCAAACTGATAGCCTTCATGGCGGGAACGGCCATGGCAGGCGTAGGGGGCAGCCTCTACGCTCACTACATGCGTTTTATCAGCGCTACTGATTTCGGCTTCCCTGTATCGGTAATGATCCTTTCAATGGTTGTAGTGGGTGGTATGGGCACTCTCTGGGGGCCTGTGCTGGGAGCCCTCCTGCTGACGGTCCTGCCGGAGGTATTCCGACCCCTTACGGAATACCGGATGCTGCTTTACGCGGCGCTGCTCCTGCTGATGATCAGGTTCCAACCCGGAGGTTTGCTGGGGGAATACAGCGTTTTCAGGAACCTGACAAGAAGGCTTGTCGGAAGGGGGCGCTCGTGATGGAACCGCTGCTGAAGGTCGAAAACCTTTCCATGCATTTCGGTGGCCTCAAGGCGGTCCAGGAAGTCTTCTTCCAACTTGAAAAAGGCACGATCCTTGGTCTTATAGGTCCCAACGGGGCCGGAAAGACGACTTGCTTCAACATGATATCCGGGGTCTACAGACCGACCATGGGCAAGATCTTCTTCAAGGGCAAAAGATCCGACGGGCTTCCGCCCCACAGCATAGCTTCGCTGGGGATAGGCAGGACCTTCCAGATCGTGAAACCCCTTTCATCGCTCACTGTACAGGAAAATGTGGTCGCGGCCTTGGGTATCCGGATTTACCCAAAATTTTTCGGTCGCTGGAGAAGATCCTGCACCGGTCAAATAAAAGGAAGGGCCCTTGAGATCTTGAAAGGCGTTGATCTGGAAAATCGTGCTGACCAGAAGGCAGGACTTCTGCCCCTGGGCGAATTGAGAAGGTTGGAGATAGCTCGAGCGCTGGCTCTTGAACCTGAAATGCTACTGCTGGATGAATCCTTTTCCGGTCTCAGGCACGAGGAGGTCGACAGGCTTTCCGTGCTGGTCAGATCTATCAGGGATAACGGAACGGGGATCCTTCTCATTGAGCATAACATGAAGGTCGCGATGTCCCTGTCGGAGAATGTGGTAGTTCTCGACCACGGGATCAAGATCGCCGAGGGTACACCTGGGGAAGTCCAGAAAAACCCCGCAGTGATCGAGGCGTACCTGGGGAAGGCTGGTGTGGAAAATGCTTCTTGAGGCCAGAGACCTGAGAGTATCCTACGGGGATGTGGAGGCTGTTCACGGAGTATCATTCCATGTGGAAGAGGGGGAACTGGTATCCATTATCGGGGCCAACGGGGCAGGCAAGACGACCATCCTCAACACAGTCATGGGCATAATACCGTCAAGGGGGGGATCAATATATTTCCGCGACACTGAAATTACCGCCCTTCCATCCCACATCAGGGCAAGGCAGGGCATCCGCCTGGTCCCCGAGAGGGCGAGAGTGTTTCCCCTTTTGACCGTGTTCGAAAACATCATGACAGGTCTTTACGGTCTCAGGAAAAGCACCGACGTACCTTCAAGGCTTTCATGGATCTACGAACTTTTCCCTGTACTGAAAGAACGCGCAAAACAACTTGCCCAGACCCTTTCAGGAGGAGAACAGCAGCAGCTCGCGATAGCAAGAGCCCTCGTTTCCCAACCCAGACTTCTTCTAGTCGACGAGGTGTCTATGGGACTGATGCCCATCCTTGTAGAAAAAGTCTTTGAAGTCCTTGGCTATCTCAACAAAGAGGAGAACCTGACAATACTTCTCGTAGAACAGAACGCTCTGGCATCCCTTTCCATATCCCATCGGGCCTACGTACTTGAAACAGGGACTATATCCATTGAGGGCGATGCCGGCACCCTCCGGGAGGACCCCGGTGTAAGGAAGGCATACCTGGGTGCTTGATGCTATTTTGCCTGATATTTTAAAATTCTTATAAAGAGGAGTACAATAATTCAGTAATTTATACAACTATTAATGGAGGTGGACCAGATGTTTGGAAGATTCATCAGAATTGCTGCAGTTGTTGCCATTGTTCTCGGCCTGGCAACGGGAGCAGCCTTTTCGGCGGATACCGTCAAGATCGGCACTCTCGTCCCACTGACGGGAGCAGCGGCAGCCGACGGACTGAGCGCCCTCAACTCCATGAAGATCGCCGTCGACATTGTCAACTCCGAGGGTGGTATCCTCGGCAAAAAACTGGAACTGGTCTATTATGACGACCGCGCGGACGCTAAAGAGGCCGTCGCTCTGGCTCACAAACTGATCGGCCAGGACAAGGTACTGGCGGTAGTTGGCGGATCCTACAGTATGCCGAGCCGGGCTGTCGCGACCATCTTCCAGGAAGAGGAGATCCCCTTCGTTGCGGCTTACGCTGTCCATCCCGACGTCACCACTGCCGGTGACTATTGCTTCAGGAACGGATTCCTTGCCGCCGTGGAGGGCAAGGCCGCTGCGAAGGTCGCAACAGAGATACTGGGCGCTAAGAGGATCGCTCTGCTTTACTCCGACATCGATTTCGGGAGAACCTTGTCGGAGGGTTTCAAGGAGTATCTTGCCAAACATGCCCCCCATGTCGATGTGGTCTACGACCAGGCCTATCCTTTCCCTGAAAAGGATTTCAAGCCGTACCTCTCGAAGATCAAGGAACTCGCTCCCGATCTGATCATGGTCAACGGCTACTATTTCCAGACAGGCCCCATCCTCAAGGAGGGCAAAATGGGTGTCAGACCTACACTTTTGACAAAAGTAGTTTCACCCTTGCAGTAGAGTGCTTTCTGCTCTCAAAAACGGAATTAAGATCACCCAAAATACCCGAAAGATCAATTTTGTCAAAAGTGTAGGTCTGACACCTGTCTAGCACCTTTGCGGATGAAGGATCTGGGTTGGAAACTGAATTAGGAACAGATTCTTCGCTCCGCTCAGAATGACAGACCTCCGATCCACACGATTCACAAGGTCTTGGTTTTCCGCGTCACAAGTTACAAGGTACCCCGAGCCGCTAGGCCTTTGCGGCGACAGGGGACGAGTTACGAGTTACGATCTTACTTATAATCCTCCCTGGTCGGGCAGAAGGCGTCTATCACACGGCATTCCGTTATTCCCCGGGCGAGGTGGGGAACTCCAGAAGGTATGACAAGCACCGACCCGGGTCCCAAAGTCCACTTCTTGCCTCCCGAGGATATCTCAAGTGTTCCCTCGACCACGTTGACCACCTGCTCATGCTCGTGGGAGTGCTCCGGGAGCTGTGCTCCCTCCTCGATAAGCCACCAGGCCATGGTCATCCGGGGAGAATGGACGAACTTTCCGTGAACTCCCGGCACGACCTCCCTGGAAACCATGCTGCCCGTGTCGAAATGTTCCATTTGTTTTCCCCTCCTGGTTTCAGATATTACCGTAAATACAATCGCCGCCCCTGAACGTGGCGGCAACACGGACGCCGGTCAGATCATCCGCCGGCATGCTCCATGGGTCATCCTCCAGAACAGCAAAATCGGCAAGTTTGCCGGACTCAATTGTCCCTAGCGCTTCACTCATCCCCAGTGAAATGGCGGAATTCCTGGTAAAGAGGGCTATCGTTTCATCCAGGGAAAGCTTCTGCTCGGGAAACCAGCCTCCGGCAGGAGTGCGATCCCATCCCCTTACCCTGTTGACCGCAGCGTCGATCCCCACCCAGGGGTCAGGTGAAGCAGCGGGACAGTCGGAGCTTCCGGCGACAAGGACCCCCGCTTCCATGAGCGATCTCCAGGCATAGGAGATCGGGAGCATCGCTTCCGGTATCCCCGATTCAGCAATGTCTATCTCGTCGGCAATGAAACCGGGCTGGACATCGGCGATAACCCCGAGAGAGGCCATCCGCCTTGCCTGCTCAGGCCTTACGATGTAGCAGTGAATGATCCTGTGTCTCAGCCATTTTCTGGGGAAAGCCTTCATGGCGTCTTCAAAAGAATCAAGAACCATGTCCATGGCCCTGTCCCCTATGGTATGGACCGATACCTGGACTCCCTGTCTCTGGGCTTCCAGGATAATTCCTGCAAATACGGCCGGGTCGTAGTTCAGTTCGCCGCGGTAACCAGGCATCCCCTTGTAATCGAATGACATGGCACCGGTCCTTGCGCAGAAACCTCCGTCGGCAAACAACTTCAGACCTCCGAAACGAACCATTTCGTCACCCAGGAAGGATGACACTCCAAAGGGAGGAAGGTCGTTGAAATGGATCGTAACCCTCTGAAGCAGTTCGCCCCGTCGCCGGAGTTCCTGGTATGGGCCGAAGGACTCCTGCACACCCAGGTGTTTCGCCGAGGTGGGGTTGATGGATGTCACCCCGTAGGAGGCCATCTCCCTCATACAGTCCGAAAGGCCTTCAAGGAAGTCGTCCCCGTCAGGGGTGTCCTTCCGGAAGGCTTCAAAAAGGATATCTGCACCGCTTTCCAGGATAACTCCCGTCGGCCTGCCCGCTCCATCTACCTGGATCCCCCCCGGAAGACCCTCCATCTCTGTTATTCCTGCCAGTTCCAGGGCCCTGGAGTTGGCGCAGTGCGCATGGTAGCAGAGCCGGGTCAGGAGAACGGGATTTTTAACGGCGTCAAGGTCGGACCTGTCCGGAAGCCGGTTCTCGGCAAAGCGGGTATGATCGAAGTGCATTCCCCGGACCCATTCGTTAGGCATTAGTCGCGAAGCTCTGGCGGAGAGTTTTTCAACTACCTCAGGGATGGAACGGCAGCCTGAAAGATCCACGGCCCTTCTGCTCTCCGACCAGGCCTGAAAATGAAGGTGTCCGTCAATGATGCCCGGTATCACCCTGCGGCCTCCAAGATCCGCTTTTTCAGCTCTTCCCGCCACAGGGTGCTTAAGCACGTCTTCCTCAGTACCGGCCGTCTCTATCCTGTTCCCACAGATCAGAAAGGCTTCAGCCTCGGTAGAGGAGGGGCACATGGTCTTAACGCGGCAGTTCATGAAAAGCCTGGTTCTTTCCATCAAAGATCACCCCTAAGGTACATGTGATCCCTTTCGGGATATCGGTCTTTCAGAAAAGGGGGGCGGGAGTCTCCTCCCGCCCCTTGTCAGGGCTGTAGACAGATTACCGGTGTTTCAACCAGGTCGATCTACTCGGCCATGGAGTTGAGGCGGACTTCGGTGTAGAGTTCTTCGCCGAGGAGGTCTTTCATTTTCGGCCATACTTCCCTTCGGACCTTGTCGGCGCAGGCCTTGAGTTCCTCATCTGTGAGCATTACGATCTGCCAGCCAAAGTCGTTCTTGAGGATGTTCCTGTACTCCTCGTCCTCGGTCTCGACCTGGCCCCACCTGATGGCAGATGCCTCGTTGGCGGCTTCCTGCATTGCGGCCTGTACATCAGCAGGCAGTTTGTCCCATATATCCTTGTTGATCGTAACCCAGTGGGTCTCGAAGTAGTCGTTGTACTGGATCCATACGCTGTTTACGTCGCGGAATGACCAGGCCTGGAAGGGAGGGCCACCCTGCTGCCCTTCAACTATTCCGGTCTGGATGGCAGTATAAACTTCAGCGTAGGGGATCGGGGTAGCGATATAGCCGAGAGCCTCATAGGTAAGGGAACATGCTTCAATACCCATAACCCGGACTTTCATTCTCTTGGGAACGTTCGGGTCACCGGGTGATGGAGGCATGGATTTCAGGGAGACTCCAGCTGTTCCAACAGGCCACACGGCGAGAGGCTGGATATCATGCTCAAGCCAGAGCTCTCTGATGATGTCGAAGGCCCATCCGCCGGGGGAATAGGCTTTCTTCCCCTCTTCAACGTTGCGGACGACATAAGGCATATAGTAAGCGAAGTTCAGCTTGGGGTCGTACTGGGCGTTGGCGATCTGGAAGCCCATCTCGACCACTCCGCGGGAGATCAGCTCGAATGTCTCGGTCCAGTCCCCCAGCTGGTTGTTGGGGAAGATGTTGATCTTGACCTGGCCGTTGGTCTTCTGCTCAACCAGTTCAGCGAACTTGTGAGCAGTTTCATCGTAGGGAGTTCCCGCCGGGTTGGCGTGCCCCATCTTGAAGGTCCACTTCGGTGCCGCGGAGGCCGCTGCTCCGAAAGCAAGGACCAGGACCACAACAAGCGCGAGAGCTAAAACCTTCCTCATCTAAAGCACCTCCTTGTAATGATACAGAAAAAGGAGATTTCACGTCCTTCTCTGCCGTTCACTTCTTTCTGTTCTAAACCCCTGGAGCGCAACATTCTCTTTCCCGGATCATGCCACCCCCTTTCAGGGTAACTGGGAAACAGTATTAAAAAAGAGTATTGCTCTTACTTGACCCCCATTAGCAGTCTCGGGAGCCACATCGACAGTCCCGGAATATAGGTCGTCATTATGATCACCGGAACCTGGGCAAAGAGCATGAACTTGAGAGCCGGCTTGAAATACTCATCAACCGAAGCACCACCTATGCGGCCCGCAAGGTAAAGGATAGGGGCACATGGCGGCGTCACATTCCCGAGTCCCAGGTTGGTCCCCATGATGGCGGCGAAATGAACAGGGTGGACACCTATGGTCACCATCAGCGGCAGAAGCAAAGGGGCCGAGAGCATGGTACCGCTGAAGTCGTCCATCATCATACCGATAATGATCAGGAATGCGTTGACCAGGAGGAGAAGGACGATCCTGTTGTTGGAGATGGACATCATGAAATCGGCAAGCTGCTGGGGTATGCGCTGCATGGTGTACACCTTTGCCAGTATGGAGACAAAGAACAGCATCAGAACACAAACACCCGTGGTGGTAGAGGAGTTTATCAGAGCATCGCAAAGGATCTTTGGTGTGAGTTCGCGATGGATCAGGAACCCTACGATAATAGCGTAGAAAACAGCAAGCGCGGCCGATTCCGTAGGTGTAGTTATCCCCCCGTAGATGCCCCCGAGGATGATGACGGGCATCAGAAGGCTCCAGATGCCGTGTTTTGTCGCCTTGCCTATGACCTGCACCTTCTGGGAGAAGGGGATCTGCGGCTCCACCTGTACGGTTCCCATCCGCCTGACCTCGAACCAGTTGACAACGCACATCAGGATAGTTGTAATGATCCCGGGAATGACCGTCGCCAGGAAGCAGGCCGCCACGGACTGCTGCGTGACCCAGGCGTAGAGGATCATGGGTACGCTGGGAGGTATCAGCTGGCCCAGCACCGATGCGCAGCCTACCATGGCCACGGAGTAATATCTCGGGTAGCCGAGCTTTTCCAGTCTCGGGATCATTATCCCGCCGATACAGGCAACGGCCGAGGAACATGTCCCGGAGATGGCCCCGAATATGGCGCAGGCAACTATGGTCGCTGCTCCCATGCCGCCCCTCATCCGCCCGAGAAAGGCCTGGGCGAAGTCGGTGAGACGTTCCGCAATGCCCGAGGAGGACATTAACGCCCCGGCCATGATAAAGAACGGCACCGACAGCAGGGTAAGCGAGTTAAGGGCGTAATATCCGCTGGGAAGCAGGAAGGAAAAGCTGAAGTCGTAAACGATCCCCATGTAGATCGCGGCCGACATGAAACACAAGGGAACAGGCAACCCGACAATGATAAGGCCTATAAGAAGGGCGAGGTTGATCGCGATTACCATTCTTTACCACTCCCCGTACTGGTTTCTTGTAAGGTTATTTAGCATTCGCTATCACCGGAGCGTCGACAGGCTGACAGGAACCGTCACCGGGGGTATCCATCGGGATCTTTCCGGTGGCCTGAAGGAAATAATCGATAAACTCGACCCAGAAATAAAAGAACATAAGGATGGCACCAATAAAGATACTGACCTGTGAGTAGATCATCGGCAGCCTCAGGGTTGGAGAGACCTGCATTTTCGTGTAACCCCACACGGTGTAGCCCCATCCCCAGTAGAGCATCATCCCCGAGAGGATCACGCAGAGTACCGACGTAAAGACCTTGATCCAGATAAGCTTCCTGGGGTCCTTGACTACGGCTTGCATGACGTCGGCCTTGATGTGTGTCCTTTCGGCAGTCCCCCAGGAAGCCCCCATGAAATAAAGCCAGAACCCGACCATGGTGGCGACCTCTTCCACACCCATCAGGGGCATTACGAATACATACCTGAGAAGCACCTGGACCAGGACCAGGGTCAGGATGGCCATGGAGGAAATTACCATGATGATCTTCTGCAGGATGCCGAGAAATCTCCAGGCCTTGGTGTTAACTATCGCGAGCATTCATCCGACCTCCTTCTTTTTGCCGCTTTAGAGCAGAAAACACCTGAAATGATACCACAAATTAAACCGGGTGATCCAGAACTTCCGATTCCCTGTCGATATAGACCCTTGGTACCCTTTTGCCAATCAGAGTCTGGGGCATACAGGTTAAGGTGCCTATCTTGGAAGCGATTTCGTCGATGGTGACCTCCTGTCCACCCTGCCTGCCTATCAATACTACTTCGTCGCCCACTGCTGCATCCTTAACCGAACTTACGTTCACCATCATCTGGTCCATACAGATACGCCCGACCACGGGACAACGAACCCCTCCCACCAGGACCTCGGCACCCTTGTTCCATAGCTCCCTGAAGTAGCCGTCGGCATAACCGACGGGTAACTGGGCTATACGTTCGTTCTTTTCAGTGACGTAATCGAGGCCGTAGCTGACCCCTGTTCCAGGCGGAAGTTCACGGATGAGCCCGATGGCGGTCTTGAACTCAAAGCATGCCTTCAGAATAATGGAACGTTTCACCTCGGGAGCAGGATAAATACCGGCAATGATCTGTCCTGGCCTGACAGCATCCAGGGCCATCTCGGGCGTCTCCAGCGTAGCCGAGGAGTTGCAGCAGTGACGCATCCTGAACCTGATGCCCTTCCCGGAAAGTTCCTCCAGGGCCTCCAGGAAACGGCGGTACTGTTCGCGGGTGTAGGTCATATCGCCGGTATCGGCTGTGGCAAAATGGGTGAAAACACCCTCTGCCTCTATCCCCGGAAGGGATACTACCTCTTCCACTACATCAAGGGTGTGCCCGGGGATAAATCCTATTCGTCCCAGGCCGCTGTCTATCTTGACGTGGACAAAGGCCTTCCTGTTCTGCCGGATGGCCTCCTCCGAGAGCGCCCTTGCCATGGCGGGGTCCGTTATGGCGGCCCGTATGCCCAGGCGGACGTATTCGCCGGCTGCCTGGTAGGGGGAAGTGCCCAGGACGATCACGGGGCTTGTAATGCCGCCTTCTCTCAATTCTATAGCCTCGTCCGGCGTTGCCACCGCGAAGAAATCCGCCCCTGCCCCCCTTAACGCCCACGCAACCTGAATGATCCCCAGGTTGTAGGCGTTGGCCTTTACCACCGCGATAACCCTGGTGCCCTTCACATGGTCCTTTATCAGCCGGTAATTGTACCTGAGGTTATCGAGACTTACTTCCATCCTTGTGGGGCGCAATCCCATCTGGCCATTCTCCCTTTCATTCCAGTCTGCGGCCTTGTGATCTGTTTAAAAAATTGCCCCGTTCTCCCGAAAAAGCTGTTCGGCCCTTTCCGGGGACAGCCTTGAGTCCTTGCAGACGAAATCCAGATCGACAGGGGTTATTCGCGTATCTTCACCCAGGCTCTTGCAGGCGTTCTTTACGTAGGATTCCCGGAGCCTGTCCAGGTCGACCTCTCCCGCTGTGATCTGCCTGGGATCTTCCGGAATAACTATATTTGTACCGGGTTTCTCCCTGGACGGGTCACCCCTGAAGACATCAACGCCCATCTTCTTCGCAAAGGCGATCTGGGCGTAGGGATGCTTCCCCGCCCCCGTGTATTCGGTCTCGTTGACCACCACTACCTGGTCCTCGTCCATCTCCCGGGCGAGGGAAAATGCTGCCGTAAGAGACGTGTTGCCTGCTGGTCCCCTCTCAAGCCCCTCAAGCTGGGCAAGAGCCTCGGTAATGTAAAAAACGGAACCCTGGCTCACGGTAACGTAACGATCGAGGTAACGCAGGACCCTGGCCGCGTTCCGGGGGACATCTGAACGGTCGGGCCAGACGGCGAAGGGGAAGCCGAAACCGGTGTGACCAGTGGTGAAGGATTTACGGTTGAAGTCCCGGTCCGAAGCCATGTGAAGGCCCTGCAGGTTCACGCTGGCCCCGATGATAATTGTTTCTGGACTGCCGGCCTTGAGAACTCCCCTGGCCGTTCCGGTAGTGATCCCGCCACCAGCGTGGGTGCTTATGATCGCGTCGGGGTTACGCCCCGTCAGTTCCCTGGCCTGTTCCACGATCTCGGTGCCGAGGGTCTCTATGCCTGCTACGGAAAAAGGGGTGTAAAGGGAAGCGTTGAAGAAGCCCGTCTCCTCGAGGACCAGTAGAAAGACGTAGAAGAGCTCTGGTCCTACGGACAATTGAAGCACTTCCGAACCGTAAGCCTCGCAGGCCCTCCCTTTCTCGGCTATTTCGGGCTGCTCAAAGCCCCGGCTGTCGAAAACTTCCTGGACGATAATGCTGGAGAGGTTCTCTCTTGCGGCCTGGCTTGCGACGGCTGCCCCGTAGTTCCCGCTTGTTGCGGCCACAACTCCCTTGTAACCCTTCATCATGGCGTTATGTACCGATAGGGACGCCCGCCTGTCCTTGAAGGACCTTGCAGGGTTGTTGGCCTCATCCTTTACGAAGATCCTTGCCCCACGCCCCGGTTCGGAGATCTTCCTCACAAGGGCGGTCAGGTTCTTCAGTTCTATAAGGGGGGTGTTCCCCACGTTGGATCCCTTCTGGATCCTTTTGACCTCATCCAGGGGGTAGCCCGTCTCTGCCATCATTCGTTCATAGTCGAAGGCCAGTCTCCCGGTGGAGAAAGATCCGTAGTCGATACCGACCGAGCGCCTCATGATCTCGCCTCTTCGGGCCATCACGGATGCGTAGTCGCTAGCCCTGTTCATGATCGTGCCACCCTTCGGCCAGGATGCTCCTTAGCTCGGGACCCACTGAACGAAGCTCCGGTGGAGGCGGACCGAACCCGACATCGTAGGGCGGCTCGATGGCGACCAGTTTTCCCTTGATCTTGCGGCCAGCCGCCGTCTCAATGGTGACCTCGTCACCCAGGACCGCGGTTTCCTCCACGAGGATCCCCTTGACCTTCATCTCAAGAGGAACGCCGGCAGTATCCTCCGGCACCTGGGGAGCCCGTTCACCCGGTTCCAGGACCACCCTGTATATCTGGACCCAATCTCCCTTGCAAGCTTTCAACCTGATCATCCTCCCGGGAACACTGCCTGATCCATCATTGGCAATATTAAGTCTAACGATGTATGGAATTCTCCTAATATGCATTAATAGTCATGTTGTGTCAAAATAGATACCGTGTTCACAAATAGACCATATAACAATGGAGGAGGCAATGAAAGAAATGAAAAGATTCGCTCAGAAACTGGAGATCGCCTCCCTTCCCACGCCGATACATCCTGCAGAAAGGCTTTCTTCGAGGCTGGGGGGACCGGAGATACTGCTGAAGAGGGACGACCTGACAGGCCTTGCCTTCTCTGGCAACAAGATCAGGAAACTTGAATACTGCATTGCCGAGGCCATTTCCCGGGAAGCGGAAGTCCTGATCACCTGCGGAGGACCCCAGTCGAACCACGCCAGGGCTACAGCAGCCGCGGCCGCAAGGATCGGACTGCGATGTCACCTGGTCCTTAACGGTGAGCCCGAGACAGTCCCCGACGGGAACCTCTTCCTGGATCTTCTTTTCGGAGCAAAGGTCTCCCTAGTTTCAGCCACCGACCTCAGGGATCTGGAAATTAGCATGTTAGAGATCGCCGATTCCTACCGGACCGCCGGGATCAAGCCCTATATCATCCCCCTTGGGGCCTCAGATGCCCTGGGCTCCCTGGGATATATTGACGCTATCGGCGAGATAGTTGAGCAGACCGGGAAGATCGGATCGATCCCTGACCGGATAGTCTTCCCCTGTGGTTCGGGCGGGACGCTGGCAGGAGTTGTTGCCGGATGCCTTGTTCATGGCCTTGACTGCAGGGTGACGGCAATGAGCGTGGCCTTCCCGGCGGAATGGTCTTCAGGAAAAGTTGCGGAGATCTTCGGCTCACTCAGGGAGAGGTTCATCCCGGACCTTCCGGAACCCGGGGGGAAGTTCGAGGTAATTGACGACTACATCGGCGACGGCTACGGTAAGGCCTCGCCGGGGTTGATCAGTTTCATAAGGGAGGCCGCGTCCCTTGAGGCCATAATTCTTGACCCGACATACACTGGCAAAGCCCTCTTCGGGTTGAAAAAAGAGATAGAGAAGGGGAACATCGGCAAAGGCGAACGGGTGCTCTTCATACACACCGGCGGCGCTTTCGGTCTTTTCCCCTACAGGGAGAGGTTCCTAAAGGAATTTGAAGCGTAAGCGGTGACGAGTTACGGGAAGATCCAGACCGTTTTCAGTGCGGCGCAAGGAAAAACCAAGGGGCCGGAAGCGCAAGCTTCCTGCCCCCTGGTCATGCTTTTATTCTTACGGGTAACTGATCTTACTGTTTACCGGTAACCGTTCAAGCCTTTGGTTTCAGAGCGCCAGCGGCACTACGGCGTTAGGTTCGATCACGCGGAAGGTGAAGGATTCGGCCATGAAGAGCCGGACCTTGTCTCCCTCGGTGGACTCGTAGCCGATCGAGAAGTCCTGGCCGAGAGTGAGCTCGAGATCACCGCCCCTTTTTGAAACAAGGAACCCCCCCTCGATATTGGGAGAAAAGATGATCCCTCCGTCTGCGAGGGAAGAAACTCGCTTCTTCAAAGGATAGCCGTCCCCGAAAACATCTATGATCTGCCAGAGCTGCGGTCCAGCGACAAGGGCGTAGGGGCCCTCTATGGAATTCCTGTTGAAAAAGACCAGGGCTTCCGAGAGGCCGGCCATTATCTCCCTGGGGGTGCCCGTTGACAGTGATATCTCCTGGCCGCTTCCCGACTGGGACAGGCCAATAATGCATCCGGGCTCGAAACCGTTGAATATGGCGTTCTCCTCAAAAGATGCGATCTTTTCTGCGGCCTCGATGAGAGGGTCAAGGTCCATGTCCCTGGCGCCCCTGGCGACGTTGTCGAGTTCCCAGACACCCATTTCGAAGGAGACACGGGTCTCAACAAGAGGCTGCACTACGTGCACCCCCCAATGGACTTCATTCTTGCCCTCCGCCTTTGAAACATCAAGACGGCCTGTGGGAACGGAAGCGTGATCCCAACCAAAGGGACCAGCCACGTCCACGAACTTCCTGCCCGAAAGCCTGCCCTTTAAAACCTTGACAGCCTGTTCATCGATCTCTTCCCATGCTGCGTCACTTACAGGGGATATGGAACGCTTCAGAATATCCATATTCTTGTCCTCCCTCCTGTCCTCTCTGTCCTAACCCTTAAGGCTTCCTATGCCGAGGCTGCTGTCCGATGAGGTCTTCCCTGAAGATGCCTCTCCTCCTGTGGCTTCCTCCTCAACCTGGGTGATGGGAGCCTCGGTGAAGAGAAAGGTACTGAGGGCATGGTCAAATTCGGGCATCTTCCTTCTCAGCCATTCAAGCATCATAGCGGCGTGTTCGATCTCTTCATTCCTGTTATGGATCACGACATCCCTCATGGATCCATCCTTAGTGGCGGCGGCACGCTGATGGTACCAGTCCACCGCTTCGATCTCCTCCTTGAGGCTGTTCAAAGCCCTGCTGATATCCCTGTCATCTGCAGAGAGTTCTTCCACCGGTTCATGGTAGTTGGACATGCCGGGTCCCTCCTTTTTGGTCTATAAGAACTTGGAGCCTTTACCCATGACCCCGTCTTTCACTGGATAACATGTTATCATCACCCTTCGGACTGGACAACAGGGAAGGGAAGGAGCGTAACTCGTAACTCGTGACCCGTGACTCGAAAAACCCAATTTAAGGCGTCAACGGCGAACGGTAAACGGAAAGGTCGGTGCACTTCGTCTCTGTCCCAACCTACGCCGACAGCATGCCGGCTAGGTCAGAGCGAAGCGCAGCGACAGGGCATGCCCCTCGTTAATACTCCCCCCTCGTTAACCCACCTCCCTCGTTAAACCTCCTCGGGACCTCGTCGGGACTATGTCGGGACCAAGTCCTTCAGCTTGCCTGGGGGGCGCGTCCCTCAGCTTGTCTGAGGGGTATGATTAACGAGTTTTTGCCTTTCATGTCTTCTGAAACCTGTCATCTGCCTTATCGCTCCAGGGGTTTTTCGTCTTACGTCTTACGTCTCACGTCTCACTTCTCACGCCTTTTAGATCCACGGTTTTGTTTTCCTGTTATCATTGCTCTCAAAACGGGGTAAGGGAAGGTGAGATCATGATCTGGAAAGAGAAGATGCCCGCACCTGTGAGGGACATGAAGTTCGCCGAGTACGCGACTGCAAGGGAGGAGCGGCCTGTTGCAGTCGATTGCGCCCTGGGGACAAACCCTCTCGGTTCCCCCGGTTACGTGAATGAGATACTGGGATCAGGGAGACTGCCGGACCCCAGCGGCTACCCCGGAGATGACCTGCCCTTCAGAAGGGCTCTTTCAGATTCCTGGGGAAGGATCTTCTCCCCTGAAGATGTCGTCATCGGCACGGGCTCTATCGGCCTTATCATCACTCTTGCGAGGACCTTCTGTACGGAAGGCTGTGCCGTCCTCGGCGTAACCCCCCAATTCCCTGACGGACCTATGCATTTCCAGCTTGCCGGGGCTTCGTACCGTTCGGTAGACCTGCTCCCCCCCGACTTCACCCTCCGGACTAAACTCATCGTGGAGGCTATGACGGGTGAGGAGTCGATAGTGTACATAGACAGGCCCCACAACCCCACAGGTCAGGTCCCCCCTCTGGAGGATATGGCAGTACTGGCGAAGGAATGTGAGAACAGGGGCGCTTTGATGATAGTGGACGAGGCCTACGGGGACTTTATCCCGGACGAAGAGTCCACTCTGAACCTGGATCAGCAATGCGTGATCGTGCTCCGTTCCTTTTCCAAGGGCAGGGGCCTTGCCGGGATAAGGGCGGGCTATTGCGTCATCCGCAACGGGGAAGCCCTTAACTACGTCCGGAAGGTGGCGCCACCGTTTGCGGTTAGTTCCATGGCGCTGGAACTAGGCGCCGCATCCCTTCTCGACAGGGAATATATCCGGCGATCACGGGAGACCGTAAGGGAGGTCAAAGACCGGGTCCTTCAGATCATCAGTGATACTCCGGGTGTGACCGCGGCAAAGACCGACCCCGGTATTCCCATTCTCCTTGTGTCCATGGATGAAGATGGCGCAGATCTCTACGAGCGGCTTATGGAACAGGGTATAAGGACAGAAGCCGGTGACTGCTTTGAGGGTCTTGGGGGAGGGAGCGCCAGGCTGAGGGTTCCCGGACCCGAACAGATTGAAGTCTTCGAAAGACTCTGGAAAAGGGCCTTCAAAACAGTGTAGCTTCGGGAAATTTTCAAAAATGTCATTTTGGATTTTTGAGGCAACTCGGACAGTGGCAACTCGACACAGTGGCAACTCGGACAAGTGGCAACTCGGACAGTTGACAACGCGGCAAGGTTGGTATAGACTCCCCGAAATGATTTTGTATTTTCATAATGCATATTTTGTGAAGGAGGGTCCCCGTTGCGGATAAGTACGGACATGTCCAGATTCTTTATTTACGGCATTATCCTTTATCCCGCCTTGGGGTCTCCCTCCTGGCGCGGCTGAGTTATATTTTGCCGCTAAAGCTCAGGAGGCCGGGACCCAGTAGGGGTTCCGGCCTTTTTGTATTCCGGGGGTGATCAATGGTTCGAAAAGAGCAGAGAAAGGAAGGAAAAACCGACATAACACGAGAGGGGTTTTAGAGATGAGCGACTCGGCAGGTGCAAAACAGGGTTTCTTCAGCAAGATGATGGCTTCTTCTTCCTACAAAAAGTTCATTCTGCCCGGACTTATCTCCCAGTCAGTAATTATCGCCGGGGGGTACGGAACGGGACGGGAACTCGTGGAGTACTTCGTTAACTTCGGGAGCCTTGGCGGGATCCTGGGCATGGTTCTGGTTACGACGACCCTGTGGTCCCTGGTCTTTGCCGTGAGCTACGAATTCGCGAGGACATTCAAGGTCTACGACTACCGGAGTTTCTTCAAGGAGCTCCTCGGTCCGGGCTGGGTACTGTATGAGGTGTGTTACATCGTCCTTCTCCTTATCGTTCTTGGTGTTGTTGGTGCCACCTCCGGAAGTATCTTCATGCAGTCCTTCGGGCTTCCGCCCCTTGTCGGCGCGGGACTCTTCCTGGCCGGCGTAGCGACCCTCACTTTCTTCGGAAGTTACGTGATCGAGATAGTGATGTCCTGGTGGTCCTACATTCTTTACGCCGTATTTCTGGTCTTCCTCCTTGTCGGTATCTCCCAGGTGGGGGGTCAGATCAGCGCCAGCCTTGCCACCGGGGAGATCAAGGAAGGATGGGCCCTCGGAGGGTTCAAATACGCCTTCTACAACCTGGGGACCTTCCCGGCGATCCTTTTCGCGCTGAATTACATCGAGAGCAGGAAAGAAGCCGTTATCTCGGGTATCATGACATCCATAATCACGATCCTTCCAGGATTTTTCCTCTACCTCGTGATCATGGGATTCTACCCGGGTATTCTTGACGTCGAGGTCCCGGCCTACACCATCCTGGGAGAGATCGCACCGTGGCTCCTCCCTGTCTACATGGTCGTGCTCTTCGGAACCATGATAGAGACAGGTGCGGGTTTCATCCATGCCGTGAACGAACGCATCAATTCGTGGATGGTTGACCGGAAGGGGAAGGGGCTCACCAAGGCACACCGGGGAGCTCTTGGCGGGTTCATGGCCCTCATTGGTCTCGGTGTTGCGTCTTTCGGCCTGATCGGTCTTATCGCCAAGGGTTACGGCACCATCAGCTGGGGATTCTTCCTCCTGCATGGAGCGGCGCTGTTCACCATAGGACTCTACAAGATCAGCCGGAAGAACTCGCAAGCAAAGGCCTGATCGCAAGTTATAAGGAAAGGGAGTAAAGCCCATGGATTGGAAGTCTCTTGCCGGATACACGAACAAAAGTATCGAAAAGAGCTGTGCGGTCATTGAAAAGGACGAGAAAAACATACCCGGCGCGGTTGCCATAAAGTACTTTCCCATGGCAATTGAAAGGGCCGAAGGTTCCCTGGTATGGGATGCCGACGGCAACCGGTATATCGATTTCCTGACAAGCGCCGCGGTGTATAACGCAGGTCACTGTCACCCCTCTGTCGTCGAGGCGGTCAGGGACCAGGTCGGCAAACTGCAGAACTATACCGTCGTCTATTTCTATAACGACCGCCAGGTCAGGCTGGCGGAGCTTCTCGCTTCCACAACCCCGGGCGATTTTCCCAAGAAAGCTGCTTTCGGTTTCTCCGGTTCCGATGGAGTGGATGCGGCGATACGCGCCGCACGGTCTTATACCGGCCGGAAAAAAATATTGAGCTTCAAGGAGTCATACCACGGGATGACTACGGCGTCACTCTCCGTCACGGGGATCATCAGTGAAGAAGTGAAAAGATCGGTATGCCTTGACCCGAACGTCATATTCGCAGAATACCCGGACCCTTACCGCAATTCATGGGGCATCGACGGCTACGCAGACCCGGAGGCCCTTACAAAGGCCGCCATGGACCCGATCAGGGAACTACTCGAAAAGAACCATGGTGACGTGGCCGCGGTGCTGATAGAACCGGCACAGGGAGACGGGGGCATGATCTTCCCGCCGGAAGATTTTATGAGACAGCTCAGGGAAATGACGGCGCGCGAAGGCATCGTCTTTATCGACGAAGAGGTCCAGACAGGTATGGGGCGCAGCGGGAAATGGTGGGCGATCCAGCACTTCGGGATCGATCCCGACCTGATCGTTTCGGCCAAGGCCCTTGGCGGGGGGATGCCTATCTCAGCCGTAGTCGGGAGGGCCGATATCCTGGATGCAGTTCCGGTGCCGCTTCTTGCGTACACCCATACCGGGCACTCGGTCAACTGTGCCTCTGCCGAAGCCATGTTAAAGGTCGTCAGGGATGAAAAACTGGCGGAAGAAGCCGAGAAAAAGGGGAAACTGCTTGCCGATTGGTTCAAGGACAAGGCCGTCCGTTACCCCTTTATCGGGGATATCCGCCAGAAAGGCCTCCTTATGGGCGTGGAGATAGTCTCCGACAAGGGGAGCAAGACTCCCGACAAATCGATGGCACTGAAGATATCCTGGGCAGCCTGGGAGAGAGGCCTGATACTGATAACCTTTGGGAAGAGCGGGAATGTGCTCCGGATAGCCCCCCCGCTCAACATCCCCGAAGACCTTCTCCAGGAAGCTCTCGAAATACTGAATGCCTCCCTTGAGGATGCGGCATCAGGGAGGGTGTCAGATGACATCCTGCCGTATCTGAAGGGCTGGTAGCAACAGATCCACCTCCTTCTCTTCTTTGAAAGAGGCCCGGCCGCACCCGCCGGGCCTCTTTCTATTGTTGCATCTGATCAAGGGAGAACAGGAAGTCTTCCAGTCCCCGAAGGTAAGTCTCACCTGAGAGCAGGAACCCGCCGTTGTGGTCGCCCGAGATCTGGAGGAAGGTTTTCGGTTCGGGGGCAGTCTCGTACAACCTTATCCCCTGGGAAAAGGGGACTATCTCGTCTTCCGGGCTATGGATCACAAGTACCGGGCAGGAGACCTGTCCAAGGTTCTCCTCTGTCGGGTATTCGCTGCGCAGAAGGAGCCTGACCGGGAAAAGACGTACGACCCTCGAAGCCATTTCTGCGAGGGACGTGAAGGAGGATTCCAGTATCAGCGCGTGCGGAGGAGTGAATAGGGATACTCTGGCGGCAACTGCACCCCCCAGGGATCTCCCGAAAACCACGATATCGTCGGGTGAAAAACCACGGTCCGCCAAATATCCCATCGCCGCGATCCCATCCCGGTAGAGCCCTTCCTCGGAAGGCTTGCCCCCGCTCTTCCCGTAACCCCGGTAGTCGAAGATGAAAACGTCCAGCCCGAGCTCGTGGAATATAT
>DFZC01000003.1 GCA_002383685.1 Synergistaceae bacterium UBA4066
ACACCCATGTCGCTTTGGTGTCGCTTTGGCTTTGTGTGTCAATTTGTGTCGCTTTGATTTTCTCATGAGGCAACGAATAGATTCCACCTGGATCCTTATATATGGCAACAGGTACCCCTGCCCCTTATCAGGAGTTGCAGAAAAATTTGATAGAGGATCGTTTTTCAAACCTTGATCCCAATAATGTTGTTTTCCCGACGGTCTGTGATATAAATCCATGAGATGGACGATAAACCGGTTTTCCCAAAAACGGAGTCCCTGCAATGATCAACCCAAGATCCGCCATTTTCATACTGTTGTTCTCTTCGGCGATCCTTCTTTTCCTCTCCGGCAGCACCTGGATCAGAAGAAAGAACGCGGGCAGCCCCGCTAAATGGCTCTCGCTGTGCATGACCGGTGCCGCTGTTTACTGCTTTGGCTACGCCATGGAACTCTCTTCCGATACTCTGGCCGAAATGATGTCGTGGATCCGTTTTCAGCACCTCGGGATCCAGGTCCTGGCCCCGACATGGCTCCTCTTTTCCCTTCATATATCAGGGAGACAGAACCTTATCACGATCCGCAAGCTAATTATTTTCCTTTCGATCCCCCTGTTCCTTTTCTTTTCTGCCCAGACCCTTGGGGGCCTCAACCTGTTTCACCTGTCTCCGAGAATTGAGACCTCTGGCGCTTTTCCCTTTTTCACCTACGACAGGGGCCTGGTGGCCTGGATAAGCGTAACTTACCTGACATTCTGCGTGACGGCCAGCACTTTTATCTTCTCGGTCATGTATTTGAGATCAACACCGCTTTTCCGACGGCAGGTGATGTTGTTTATCTTTGGCTCCCTGATCCCTTGGGTAGTAATGATAATTTACATGTTCAAGGTAGCACCGCAGGGTCTCGACATTAATCCCTTCGCCCTTTCCCTGAGCGGCGTCATTTTCTCCCTGGCACTTTTCCGGTACAGGCTGCTTGACATTGTCCCTCTGGCAAGGGATGTTATTTTTGAAAACATGGGCGATGGTGTCCTTGTGACAGACAACAGGGGCCGGATGATCGATTTCAACCCCGCAGCAGGAAGGATGATCCCCGAGATAGACAGGGACTCCATCGGTTCCCCCCTTAAAGAAATACTGGCTCCTTACCCCGAACTGATCCTGCTTCTGGATGATGACCCGGCCGAGTCGTTCGATATCAGGATCAACCGCGGAGAGATGACAAAATACTACAAATGCAGCGTTTCACTTCTGACCGGGGAAAACAACGAATCTACCGGAAGGATATATATCCTCAGCGACTTTTCCGGAATACGACATTTGATGGATCAACTGGAGGAACTGGCAGCGAGGGATGGGCTTACGGGGGTCTGCAACCGCAGGCATTTCAACGAAATGGCAGTAAGGGAGATCTACCGTTTTCACCGTTTCGGCGGAGCGCTTTCGATGATCATGCTGGACCTTGATCATTTCAAGAACATCAACGACTCTTTCGGCCACTCGGCAGGGGATGCAGTTCTGAAAGCCGCTGCAAAAATATTGGTCGATACGCTTCGAAAAACCGATATTATAGGCCGTTTCGGGGGAGAGGAATTCATCATCCTTCTGCCCGAGACCGATACTGATTCAGCGGCGGACCTGGCAGAAAAACTGCGGGGATGCCTGGAGGGGCTTTCGGTGCCTTTCCAGGATCAAGCCTTCAAAGTAACCGCAAGTTTCGGAGTATCTGGAGTAGTCTCCCCTTACAAAACAAGTTTCGAAGAGCTTTTCGAATACGCCGACAGGGCACTTTACGACGCAAAGACCAGCGGCCGCAACTGCGTTGTCACATCCNNTTGATTTTGACCGTATGCATACAATCAAGACCTCTTGTAGTCTCGTACCGCTTTGCTAATAGTACTGTAATGTACACCGAAATGCTTCGATATTTCTGCCTGGCTAAAACCTCCTTCAAGATAAGCTCTTGCCATGGCCTCTCTCCTGTCACGGTACCCTCTAAGATATTCTTGGAGGAAAAACATGGGCTTTCTCCTCTGCTCATTAACAATATCAGGATCAGTTCCATCGGGAGGGCACTTGAACTGAACACTCTCGATAAAGCTCTCATCTCCGAGATAGATCTGTTGCCGGACCTTGTCCATAATATCTTCTTCTTTTAACATGCCCTGAGCGATAAATTCGATATACTGCCTTCTTCGGGTTTCCCTGCCACCGACACCTTCGGACACGAGCTCCAGAATCCAGCCTGGGTCAAACCAATCTGGACACTCTTCCAGCCCTGCGGTCGCCCTATAACTGCTCCAGCGCCAGTCGCCGGGAGCGTCTATCCGCCCGGATCTGACAGGATTGAGAACCACGTATCTTATAAGCTCCAACAAGTACCTGTTTTTTTCCACTACGATAGAGCGGAACCTTCCCTGAAAGAGATGACCTACCCTTCCATGATTCTTGTTGAAATATTGGGTGTATATACCGTTGAGGAGTCTCATCCCCTCAGAAAGATTAGGATCAGGGGTCTCAACAACAAGATGAAAATGATTGCCCATCAGGCACCATGCAAATGTTGCCCAACCGAGCCTGTCCACAATATCTGAGTAGATGTCAAAAAATCTCTCACGATCGTGATCATTCAGGAAAATTCCCTGCTTGTTGTCGCCTCGAGACATAACATGATGGAGAGCACCTGGGTATTCGATCCTTAGAGGTCTTGTCATAATAAAATAATTTTATCATACAAAGGGTTAAAATCAAGGTCTGACCCCAAAGGGTTGTTACTTGTCAGGGGGCACTATCGTGGCAAGGGTCTTCTGGGAGAGGTGATCCAGGAACCTCCTGTTTATCTCAGGGATAAGGTCACCAAAAAGGCAGTCGTTGAAGATGCACCGTCCTTTCGACAGAAGGCATGCTTCAGGTCTAGGGTCACCCTCTATTGCCGTAAAGATCTCCAGAAGGGTAATTTCCTCCGCCGGACGGGCAAGGGCAAACCCGCCTTTGGGACCGCGCATAGAATTGACCAGCCCGGCCCTGGATAGCCTCTGGAAAACCTTCGACAGGTGGGCTTCGGAGGCCCCGGTCTTTTCCGCTATCTCCTGGACACTTACCCGACCCCCGCACATGGCCAGAATACCCATACCGTGCAGTGCCAGCGATGCAGCTTCGGATATCTGTATCACATTCCTCATCTTTTCACCTCGAGATCTTGGCAGTACCCTCCTTGCGTATTACTGCCGGCAGGACATCGTTTCCCCTTTCGTGCTGTTCCCGGTTTTTACCCCATTTTTCAATTAACCAGTTATCTCCCTAAGGCCCTCCTCCGGGTTGGTGATGAGTATAGGGTTAAAATCCCGTACAGGAATTCAGGTGCCTGTTTTTTAACTAGGGCCGGAAAACTAGGCCCGAACTTCATGTTCTTGATCCCCAGGTAGATCCCTAGGCAAAACAGTGGCAGGGAAAGACCGTTGTTACAGGTCACGAAAGTCTCTGCCAGGGCATGTGCAAACTCTACCACCGGGCAGGCGCCGTCTTAGCCGCCCACCAGCTTCCAACAGAAGACGATCACTTACTCTACTTGTCTGTTCTTTGTCAGGGTCTTACAAAAATTTTCAACATAACCAGTACCATTATACCTATATTCAGCTCCCTGTTGCTACCTTCTGCAACCCTATCTATCCAGGGGCGGGGTAAAGGGTATCTCCAGGTTCTTCCTCAGCTGCATCGCAGGCATTGCTATTACAACGATCCCGGACTCATCGTCCACGTGGTAGCGTTTGCGGTCCTCTTCAATGTCATACCCGATTATTGTGTTCGGGGGTATCTTGTTGTGGGCATCCACAATAACCTTACGAAGTTTCGATCCTTCCCCAACTTCGACGCCCTGTCCAAGGATGCAGTCCTCCACCATCGACCCAGGGTTCAGGATAGTGCCTCTCGACAGTACAGAATTGTGAGCTACAGCACCCAGAACCCGGCTCCCCTCAGCCCTGAGGGTGCCTATTATCGAGCATATCTGGCCGCCGACCGGGTAGGAGTAGGTAGGAGGATCCGAGAATGAAACGGTCCGGATCGTCCAACGGGGATTGTAGAGGGTCATGTCTGAATCGGGCTTGCACAGGTCCATGTGAGCTTCCCAGTAGGCCTTTATTGTGCCCACGTCCTTCCAGTAGGGCCTGTCCTTGCCGGGGAGGACATTGGTGGAGAAGTCATACGCGAACATGCTGCATTTCTTATGCAGACCAGGAAGGACGTCCCTTCCGAAGTCGTGGCTGCTTCCCTCGTTCTGGGCATCATCGATAACAGCTTCCTCAAGGATCTCCCTTTCGAATATGTAGTTGCCCATGGACACGTAGGTGAAACCGGGTTTCCCGGGGATCTCCGGTGGATTCTTTGGCTTTTCAACGAAATCAATGATCTTGCCTGCCTCGTCGGTGTGGATGCAGCCGAATTGCCAGGCCTCCGCACGGGGAACCACGTTGGCGGCAACTGTTACGTCGGCTTTCTTTGCCATGTGGTAATCGAGCATCTGTTCCACGTCCATCTTGTAGATATGATCGGCGGCGAAAATGCAGACATGATCGGCATCATATAGCGTTACCAGGTGCAGGTTCTGGAAGACAGCGTCGCAGGTCCCCTGGTACCAGTGTTCGCCGCGCCACATCTGGGCCGGGGCCAGGGTGACAAAATGGTCCCTGTCCCTTAGGGCTCCCCCGAACTGCCACCCCCGTTCAATGTGTTCGTTCAGGGACTGACTTTTGAACTGGACCAGGACGTAAATAGAGAAAAGACCGCTGTTAACCAGGTTGGACAGGGCAAAATCGACTATGCGGTACTTCGCCGCGAAGGGCACCGCAGGTTTTGCCCTGTACTTTGTCAGGGGCATAAGGCGTTCTCCCTTGCCCCCGGCGAGTATTATGGCGAGTACTCTACCGTGTTTGCCGTATATCATGACGATCCCCTCCAGTATTATAAAAAAGTCGTCATTCCGTCAGTGACCGATAAAGGGACAGATATGACCGCGCAGAAGGATCCCACGAGAAATCCCTCTCCATGCATCTTTTCCGAAGCTGGGACCATCGCCTTGGTTCGGCGAAGTGGGCCAGGGCCCTCTTTACCGCACCCGCCAGGGCACCGGGACTGAGATCTTCGAAGGTGAAGCCAGTCCCGCGAGGTCCTGCGTCGACATCGAAGACGGTGTCGGCAAGCCCTCCCACAGCCCTCACTACCGGTACGGTACCGTACCTCATGGATATCATCTGTGAAAGTCCGCAGGGTTCGAAAAGCGACGGCATGAGAAATATGTCACCCCCGGCGTAGGAAAGCCGGGCAAAACGATCGTCAAATGCAGGCCGGAAGTGGAGTCCATCAGGTCTTCGGGCCGATGCATCGGCGAACTTTTTCTCCAGGGATCCCTCCCCTGTGCCTATAACCGCAAGCCGTGCTCCTGCTGCAAGTATTTCGTCCAGGGCATCAAGAAGGATATCCAACCCCTTCTGTCTTACAAGTCGCCCCACTGAGACCAGTACCGGCCCTTGAAAACCATCCCAGCCGCACTCGGATAATAACGAGGCATGGCACACCTTCTTGCCCTTCATGTCACCAATGCTGAAATTGGCAGGTATCAGCCTGTCCGAAGCCGGATCCCAGACAGCAGTATCTATCCCATTGAGGATCCCTGATACTTTTTCCTTACGGTATGCGAGGACACCTTCGAGCCCCTCGCCGAATTCCGGGGTCATTATTTCCCTGGCATAATTAGGGCTGACCGTCGTCACTAGATCCGCGGCGACAATGCCTCCCTTGAGCAGGTTCGCCTTACCGTAAAATTCTGCGCCATCCAACGAGAAAGAATCCGGACCCATTCCCAGGTCATTCAATGCTGAAAGAGGAAGAGTACCCTGGTGGGCCAGGTTGTGGATCGTGAGCACCGTCCTGGGCTTGCCGTCAGCAAAGGAATACTTCTTGTGCCATTTCAGGGCTGCAGCCGCAAGGGAGGAGGGCCAGTCGTGCAGGTGCAGGACCTGGGGCCTCCACCCGCCATAGAGGGAATATTCCACCGCTGCCAGGGAGAGAAAGGCAAAAGGGGTTACAGAAACAGGATCAAGGTCCTGGGGATAGATCCCCGACGAAGAAAAGAGATCGTGATGCTCAAGAAGGCATATCTTCAAACCGTCAAGAACGAAGAGCCTTACGGAACCGCAGTATTCTCTGTTCCTCAGCATCACGCAGACATATGCGGGGTCGGAAATTTCCTCAGCACCTTTCTCACTCAGGCGTTCGGTCACCCCGGGCCACGAAGGTGTCATGACACGGACATCAGCGCCAAGCCTGTACAATGCCGAAGGAAGTGATCCGGCGACATCCGCCAGGCCTCCCACCTTGGAGAAGGGCGCTATTTCAGGGGTTACGTGAAGAACTGATAGTTGGGAGCGATCTTCGGTGTCCGTCATTCTCGCCTCCCGGGGGGAACAGTTTCTTTGAACTGATGCTATTTTACTATGATTAAAGGGGCTTTGCCAGTTCCGGACAGGGTGTATTATTATTTGCATGCAACAAACAGAACAAATTTCCCGGTTGTGGGGGTACGGATTTGAGCCCGGAAGGTTGGGTTTCCCTTGTTCCAGTAACTGTTCTGCTTGGCGCCGTTATCGCAACAAGGCGTTCCCTGGAATCACTGGTTATTGCCATCGCTGTCGGCTTCATGCTGAAGAGCGGTCTCTCCTTTTTCCCGTCGATGCTGGACACTGTTTACGGAGTAATGCAGGACCCGACCATAGGTTTCGTTATTCTGCTGTGTTCGGTGATGGGCGCCTTTGTGGCTGTGCTTGACCGGTCGGGTGGGACCAGGGGTTTCGGAGACTGGGTCTCTTCAAGGGTCTCCACGCGAAGGGGCGTACTGTTGGGGACATGGCTCATGAGCCTGTTCATCTTTATCGATGACTTTCTTATCAGCCTGACCCTTGGGATCTGCATGACCCCGTCGGCTGACCGCTTCAAGGTCCCCAGGGAGATGACAGCATACGTTGTAAATTCGTCCGCAGCCCCGGTGGCCTCGCTGGTACCCATTTCGGCCTGGGCTGTTTTCATAGCGGCCCTGCTCGAAAAGTATATGAACCTGCCCGCTGGACAGGGATTGGCATTCTTCGTAAGGACGATCCCGTTCAATTTCTACGCCTGGTTCGCCTTTTTCATGGTTCCGCTGGTTATCTCCGGCATCGTTCCTGCCCTGGGACCAATGAAAAAGGCCGAAGAACGGGTCTTGAGAACCGGTGAGCTGGCACCTCCGGGTTCGGATCTCATCGCCATGAGAAAATCTTCCGACTTCGCAAATGAAGTACCGAATGCAAGGGCCAGAAACCTGGTTTTGCCTCTCCTGGTACTTATAGCGGGAACGATGTGGTTTGAGGTCAATCTATTCAAGGGAGGGGTCGCTGCCCTCTGCTTCTGCTGTATCTACTACCGCTATCAGGGGATCATGCGCGTGGCACGTTTCACCGAAACCTGTCTGAAGGGGATCAGCAACATGCTTTTCCCCATGGTATTCACAACCCTGGCCTTCACTTTCAACCAGGTAAACCAGGACCTGGGTCTGATCCCTTTCATTATCGGGAAAGCAACACCTCTTCTATCGCCAGCACTCTTCCCTCTCGTCATCTTCGTTATCCTGGGCCTGGTCGCCTTCCTGGTGGGCATCAGTTGGAGCCTGTACCTGATCGCATTCCCGCTGGTGATCCCCCTGGCACAGGCCCTGGGGGCCAACCTGGTCCTTGCGGTGGCCGCGACCGTCGCAGCAGGGACCATGGGCCAGCATTGCTGCTTCTACTCCGACGGGACCATCCTTGTTTCGGCTTCCACGGGGTGCGACAACATACGCCATGCCCTGACCCAGCTGCCCTACGCGATGATAGCCGCAAGCATGGCCTGCGCGGCATTCCTTGTTGCCGGGTTCCTGTCGATCTAGAGGTCTTCAGGAACCGGTACCTTCCACTCTTTCCTTGAGTGCCCGGTCCATCTCCTCGAAGCCCTGCCGTGTCCTTTCAAAAAGGGACGATGGGAGAAAGGGCACAAGGATCCCCCGGAATATTTCGCTCTGGACAAGGTGGACATGCCCCTCCCCGGCCTCCTCTATCCTGAAGGAATGTTCCCCGTCCAGGAGGCCCGGGATCCAAAGGCGCCCGAGCCAGCGCAGCTCCACTCCCGGTTCTGCAACCTTGACTATGGGGGCAAAATCCATCGGACTCCCTCCCGGAAGAGCTATCCGCACCAAAAGCCGGGCTCCTTCCTTCAATTCGCCCGATATACCGGGGATGAAGGGATTCCACTCGGAGTATTTCCCGAGATCCGAAAGCGCTTCCCATACCTTTTCGCGACTCGCCTGGATAAAGATACCTGTCTCGATGATCTTCAAGGGTTCTACCTCCGATCACTCTCCTGGCACTTTCTTTGCCCGGCCGGGAATATCCCGACAATAAACCAGGATCCTGCTTCCTTTTTGCTATTCTATTATAATGATCCAGTACACCAGTGACTTTTCAGAGAATTGAAAAAGGAGGTGGCAGTTATGCCGATGAAAGGCAAGTCCTTCAGATCCAGGTATATCCTTTCCCTCGTTCTTGTTTTTCTGTTGCCGTCCCTGGGCTTCGGAGCAGATGTCGAAAACAGCAGAGATCCATCCCTGCTAAAACGATACGAGGGTTCCTTCATCGTCCAGTATTCGACGAATGAATACGACAGTGCCCTGGTACCCCTCGGCAAAACTGTCTACGAAGGGGACAGGTACAAGTTCGCTGCCGAAGACAAGGTGGAGGGCAGGGTCACCAGGATCCTCTACATCGTGCCGGAGGGACGGAGCGCCCTGGAAGTCCTTCGGAACTACGAGGCTGAACTGAAGGGAAATGGCTACGAGATACTTTTTTCGGCATCGAAGGAAGAACTCGGCCCTTACGACAGTTTCGCCGAAACCCTTTACGGAAGGGACAGGCATTACCCCCTCCCCGGAGATGAACGGACCAAGAATCAGCAGTTCCTGTCGGCCCGGCTGACCAGGCCGGAGGGGGACGTCTATGTGACCCTTTACGCCCTGGAGAATCACTTCTGGGGTAACGAGACAAAAATGGAGAAAGGGCGAACCTACGTAAGAGTGGATCTTGTCGAGACCAGACCGATGGAGACCAGGATGGTAACAGTTACCTCAGAGGAGATGGCGAAAGGGATCGAGGAAACAGGACGGATCGCCCTCTACGGGATCTTCTTCGACACAGACAAGACGGACATAAAACCCGAGTCAGTTCCGGCTTTGGAGGAGATCGCCAAGCTGCTGAAAGCCTCTCCCGATCTGAGGGTCCTTGTCGTGGGCCACACCGACAGCACCGGCGACAGGGAGTACAATATGGGGCTTTCCAGGAGACGCGCGGAATCGGTGGTCAAATACCTGCAGGAGAAGTTCCAGATCCCCGCGTCGCGGATGATCCCGGCGGGTGTGGGCATGCTGGCCCCCGTCGCTTCGAACAGGACCGAGGAGGGAAGGGCAAAGAACAGGAGGGTAGAACTGGTGGAGTTCTAGCATCCTTGCATCAGCCCCTTTGCAAGCTTCACCGCCTGCCATACGAAATATTCATGCTTGTAGCGCATGAATGGTCCACAGATCAAAATCTGTAACACGGAGGTTTTCTAATGGGATTCACTGCATCAATGTTAATGGACTGTGTAACACTTTATGGGCTGAAACTGATCGCCGCCCTGCTGATCCTGATAATAGGGCGCATGGCCGCCCGGGGGATCCGATCATTGATAAAGAGGACCCTCTCGAAATGGAATATCGATGAAACTCTGGCAAAGTTCGTCTCCAGCTTATCGTACTTTGCCGTCATGGCCTTTGTCATCGTAGCGGCCCTCGGCCAGATGGGGATCCAGACTGCCTCATTTGTTGCAATACTCGGTGCGGCAGCCTTCGCGGTAGGTCTGGCCCTCCAGGGTTCCCTGGCCAACTTCGCGTCAGGTGTCCTGATAATACTCTTCAAGCCCTTCACGGCCGGGGATTATATCGAGGGGGGCGGAGTGGCCGGTACCGTGGAAGAGGTAAGCATTTTCACAACGGAGCTCAAATCACCTGACAACAAGAAGATCATCGTTCCCAATGGCAAAATGATGGCCGATAACATAGTCAACTATTCTGCCAAGGATATTCGCCGTCTCGACCTGGTTGCCAGCGTGAGCTACTCCGATGATATCGACAAGGTTAAAAAGGCTCTGGAGAATGTTCTCCGGGAGGATAAGCGGGTACTCGGGGAACCAGCCCCAACCATTGGAGTTCTCGCTCTGGCAGACAGCAGCGTGGATCTCGCAGTCCGGCCCTGGGTAAAAAATGCCGACTACTGGGGCGCCTTCTTTGACCTACAGGAAGGGATCAAGAAGCGTTTCGACGCAGAGGGGATCTCTATACCCTTCCCGCAGCAGGACGTCCACCTTCACAAGGCTGAGTGATTACAACAGACGGGAAGAAGGAGAAACATTGTTGAAAAGGTTTGTCTTCAAAGGGTCCGGTCCTAAAAAGCTGGCGAAAGCTTCCGACTTTATCGCACTTGGCCTTATGGCGGCCACTGCATGGTTCTTTGCCGGGTGTGCTTTCGCGGTCGAGGGAGCCGGATCTTCTGCCCAGGCGAAAGGCAGGGTCCTGGTGGCTTTCGCAACGAGCAAGGGATCGACCAGTGAGATCGAGGAAGCCATTGCATCGGAGATAGGGGCAGCAGGTTGGCAAGCGGAAGCTGTGAACCTCAAGGACTCACCCCTCACAGATGGATATGACCATGTTATCCTGGGGGGCCCCATTTATTACGGAAAGACCAAGGAAATGAAGGCTTTCGTCGAAAAGCACGGCGCAGATCTGGAGAACCGGCTGGCAAGGGGCCTTTGCCGTGGGAATGGCTTTCGCTGTTGACGACGAGGAACAGCGCGCTGCGGGCCGGAAGGCCCTGGACGATTCCATAGCACCGTTGAAGCCTGCTCTACTGGGATACTTTGCCGGAAGGATAGACCCGGGCAAACTCTCTCTCCTGGAAAGGGCTGCAATAAAAATGGTCAAAAGCCCCGTCGGGGACTTCCGTGACTGGGATGCTGTAAGGGACTGGACAAAAAAAGTAGCGGAAAGCATGGACCAGGACACAGCAGGAACAAGCGGGGAGAACAGGAAGCCCTGACCTTCCGGTCAGGACTTCCTTCATTCCCTGTCGTCTTTGGTCGCACCCTTCTTCCCTGCATGAGGGAACTCGAAGTTTACGCTCTCAGCGCCGAAGGCTTTAGCCAGGGACTGGAGTGTTTGTCTCGCCGACTGCTCAACGTCGGGACAGAGACCGGCTATCATCGATTCCGCCTGGGCTTCCGCAGCCCTTTTGGCAGCGTCCTTCAGCCTGTTCTTGTCCTCCTCGCTGAAACCGTCACCAAGAATGGTATTGAGGAGGTCCGGAAGAAGAAGGGGCAGAAGCTTGCACTTCTGCTCGTCGTAGAACTGGACATCCCTGATGCTTGTCTCATGGACGCAGGGGGGCATCCTAAGAAGGTAATTGCCCTCCGATTCCTCGATTATCTGGAATTCAGGACTACGGAGGTCATAATGGAAATCTATGACGAACTCGAAGATCATGGCCATCTTCTTGTTAGAGAGTATCCAGGAAAAGTATTTCTTCCCTATTGCCCCCCAGGAATGGTCAACCTCGGTGACTATCTCCTTGGTGAGGACCTTGAAGACCGAAAGTTGCCCTATGGACTTCAGTTGCTGGATGCTTGAGTGTATCGTGGTCTCACGGCCTCTGGAACTACCGGAACGACGGATCATTTTGAAGGAGACATAAAGAAGCAGGGCGAGCAGGAAACCCGCAAGCAAGGAAACCAGAGTGTTCAACTTGTCACCTCCTGAATGGGACCCTTACCATGATAGCAGAGACATGAACGCTTCATAGGCCGGCAACCTCCATCAGGAAAAGGGTCAGAACGATGATCACCGCTACCGGGATCACCACCGCACGGTCACTGACCTTGAATACCTGCGGCAGCGTAACTTTCCCGAAGTATCCCCACTTCAGGATACCTTCGTTCAGCCTCGGGTACAGGGCCGCGAATATCCCAGCCCCTGTCATTATGCCCGCTATCAGAAGGGGCACTCCCACGGGCGTGACGCTGAAGAACGTGTAGGGCTCAAGACCGAAGTTACGGATCAGGTCGTTGATGAGAATAAGGGGACCCGAACCTATCATGGTCAGGGTGCCGCCCAGGATGGCCGCAAAACCTATGGGCATTATCAGGGCAGATGGCGGGATCTTTTCCCGGCGGGAGATATCGAGTATCCCCGGCAGGAAAAGAGCCGCCGCCCCAATGTTCTGCACGAATCCCGAGAGAAGGCCCACAGAAAGGGACATCAGTCCAATTATTTTTCTCCTGTCTGTTCCTGCCTTCCTTATCTCTGCCGCAGAGAACAGGTCCATGATGCCCGTTCCTGCTATGCCCTGCCCCAGGATCATAACCCCCATCATGGCCATGACGGCATTGCTGGAAAACCCGCTGAAGACCTCCCCCGGGGACAGGACCCCGGTCCATCCAAGGGCAAGCATGCACACAATAGCCACGACGTCGATCCTGACTACATCGACAACAAGGAAGACCACTGTGACGGCAAGCACGGCAAGAACTAACAGGTTCGAACTGTCCATTATGTTCCTCTCTTTGCTTCGGGATCTCGCCTGATCAAATTAATACAGCCAGATCATCATCCTTCTTTTTTTCCTGAAAATGTGCAGACATAGGCCTTAAGCCGGTAATCCCCTTCTCCAGCCAGGAAGTCATCGTAAAGATCATCCAGGGCTATCTCTTTCTCCATAAAAAGCCCCGATCCGTCAAAAGCTCCCAACCACTCGGACTGGCTGAAAAGGCCCAGGGTGTGGACATCGTGAAGGATCTGCAGATCTTCGCCCCGGCGAATGAGGTAGACCATAACGGCCTTGTAGGTGCTGTCCGAGACCACGTGGTTATTCTCGAAGACAGTGACCTCGGTTTCCCCGTCCGAACCGGAGTATACGAAATTGTTGTTCCGGAACGCCTCTTTCGGATGGACCACGGCCAGGAAGACACCGCCCGGGACAAGATGCAGGGCAGCAGTCCCAAGGACCTTCTTCACGTCCTCTATTGTGGTCATATACATGATCGAGTCGGGGACCACGACCGCGTCGAACTTTCGATCCAGCCTCACACTGCGCATGTCGCCCTGAAAATACCTGACCTCAGGGTTAAGCCCTCTCGCCATAACAAGCATCTCTTCGCAAAGGTCCACCCCTGTGATCTCAAAATGATCCCTGAAATGAAAGTCATGCCCCCCGGCGCCGCACCCGAGGTGGAGCATGGTCCTGGCTCCCCCGTCGAAGTTCATCTTAACGGCGTCTATATATACCTGCGCCTCTTCGCGCATATCCTCAGGAGGAGACAGTATCCTCTCGGTCCATGCAAGGCTTGTATAGGATAGCCAGTTCATCAGGCCTTCTCTGCGGCCCGAGAAAGACTGTCCTTGAGCCCGAGACCGTCATGCCAGGCCCTTCCGACCTCACTTCCCACCGACCAGTAACGGTTGTCTGGCATGGTCAGGCAGAAGGGCTTGACTTTTTCGACATCCGGGTTTCCGTCGGAGAGAAATCTTTCCTCGGACCACACTCCAACGACCTCGCCGATGAACAGGACATCCACGGGCAGTTCGACTGCCTGAACAACCTTGCATTCCATCGTAACGGGACACTGTCTGATCATGGGCGCCTTTCTCAGGGATCCGTAGAATACCTCAAAGAGGGATGACTTGTCGAAATCCGACCCGCTTACGATCCCCAGCAGGTCCGTCTCTTTAACAAGATCAACCGGAGGTATGTTGATGCTGTACTCTCCTGTGTGTTGAATGGCCTGGGCTGTGGCATGACGGCCGATGGCGATGCTCATAAGCGCAGGCTTGGCGTTCACCCTGCTCACCCAGGCCACTGCCATGAAATTAGGCCGCTTCCCTATGCTGGAGCCCACTATCACCATAGGCATCGGCAATAAATAGGGGTTGTTCCCGATCTTGATCTTCTTCACAACAATAACCCCCTTATGGTCGCATATTCGAGCCGCTCACTTGCCCCGGCACTACAGGAATATCTCGAGTATAGGATTTATAAGAGGTTGAGGTTGGTCGGGATCGGTGAAAAGTTCGATGTCCCATGGAAACTCGATCTCCATCGATTCAAGCAGATACTTGCTCGTTCCCCCGTCTCCCCAGTAGATCGTCACTTGGTAGCCTGAAATGACAGCCCTTACGGGCTCGCCTTCCGGATCAATGAGGTAGATCGCTCCATCGAACACTATACCGTCGATATCCTGGCCGTTAATATATGCGGCACCGGCACAAGTGGCCATAAAAAGTATTATTGAAAAGATCGCTACGGAAGCTACAAAAAGCCTCTTCGACCTCATCGGGCCTCCACATCTTCTCTATTTGATGTTATCACTCTGACTCAGCATTATTTTACCACCTCTCAAAAACCTGCCGCTATTGGAAGGGATACCGGGAAAAGGGAGTGAGAATTCAGGGCGGGTAAAAGGTTAAAATAGCCGTATCCAGAGATCCAGGCTGCAAGGCTTTAAGAAATTCTTCCTTTTTGGAGGGGATATTCATGAAACCCGAGAGCGGCTTCTACTTCAGGCAAGGCGAGGAAAATCCCATGCACGCTCCCCGATATTGCGGGATACCGACCTTCATGAGGACACCCTTCGTTGATGACCCGTCGGAAATTGACATTGCCCTTGTTGGCGTACCCTACGACGGAGCTGTGGAAGCACGGTCCGGAACCCGCCAGGGGCCCCGCCAGATCAGGGACATGTCCAGTATGATGCGTTCTATCCACCATGTCACAAGGGTCAACCCCTACGAACTATGCCGTGTGGGAGATGTGGGGGATGTTCCCTTCAGCAGAATATTTGATGTTGAGGCAAGCCACAGGGATATCACATCCTTTTACGACCGTTTGAACAGTGCCGGAGTCTGGCCCCTCAGTGCCGGTGGCGACCATTCGATCACTCTTCCGATCCTTCGAGCTATCGCAAAGGATAGCCCCCTGGGACTGATCCATATTGACGCCCACACGGATTGCTGCGACGAGGAGATGAACTCGAAATACAGCCATGGGACACCTTTCCGACGGGCTTGCGAGGAAAAGCTGATCGCCCCGGATCGGATGGTCCAGATCGGGATAAGGGGAGCTGCCAATTCCCCCGAATGCTGGGAATTCGGTGAAAGGAACGGGATAAGGATCATTTTCATGGAAGAGTTTGCCAGGATCGGCGTCGATAAAACCGTAGAAGAGGCAAGACGGATCGTGGGAAACGGGCCGCTCTACATCACTTTTGACGTGGACGGCCTCGACCCGGCATTCACTCCCGGGACAGGCACCCCTGAAATAGGAGGAATTACTTCCCTGGAAGCTCAGGGCCTTATCCGCGGGTTCAGGGGGCTCAACCTGGTGGGAGCCGATGTTGTGGAGGTGTCACCCCCCTTTGACCCATCGGGATACACGGCCCTTGTAGCGGCAACTATGATGTACGAGATACTCTGCATTCTAGCCGGATCGAGGATCGCCAACTACTAAGAATAAAACGGATCCCGATCCTGAACGGGGAAAGGAGTGATAACAGGGAACGGCCGTTTATAAAAAGTCAACAAGTCTTACATAAGGTGCGTTTCAACAATGTGTTCTCTCTTGAAACCTTCAAGCTGGAGCTGGTGTTCGAAGCAATTGATAATGAAATCAAGCCTTACGATCCCGACGAGCTCCGATCCTGTGACTCTTGCCCCGTATCTTTCAGCTTCCCTTTTCACTGTTTCAAACGGCCTGTAGATCGGGGTCTTGTTGCAATCCATCACGTTCATTGAAACGACAGTCCCTGGTCTTCCGTCAAATTTGATCCCTATTGCCTGAACCGTTGAGAATCCGCCCCTGTCCGCCCTGATGGAATCGGCTATTCTCTTTGCGATCGAAAGGTCCTCTGTGTCCAGGAAAATGTTAAAGAATGCAGCAATGTCTTCAAATGCCCCGATAACCGTACCCCCGGCTTTTTCGTCAAGCAGACCGTCAACACTGAGGTCGGGTTTTCTCGACTCGTATTCTTCAGATCTTTCCGGAAGATCCCTGCTATCCTTCAACAGGTCCCTGAGACCTTCGAACTGCCCCTTCCTTATGAAGGGAAGCTTTTTCCTCTTTTCAGATGTCGCGCTGGACCCCGTGAAAAAGATCGGCACTTCTGTCTTCTCGAATATCCTGTCGGCCAATTCCCTGGAAAATTCAACAGCTTCATCTATGGTTACGTTCTTGAACGGATATACCGGAATAACATCCATGGCTCCCATTCTCGGGTGGGTCCCTGAATGTTCCCGCATATCGATAAGTTCAACACATTTTGCGGTCAGGCTGACAAGAGCTTCCATCAGAGGATCAGGGGTCCCGACCAAAGTGACCACGGTCCGGTTGAATTCGCCCTCAGGTTCGTATTTGACAAGTTTAACGCCATCAATATCTTTTACTGCGTCGATGATTTTTTCTACGGTCTCCAGGTTCCTTGCTTCGCTGAAATTAGGGTTAGCCAACAGATATTTCCCTTCCATATCCAATTCCTCCTGCCGTTTTTTTGCATGGCTCCAGGATCGCTGCCGAAAGGAAAGAAAAGACCGTTCTTTGTCCTGTGAGCGGTAAAACGTGGGAACTTTCAGATCTGTGCCTGGAAATTCCCACGTTCCATCCCGGTCGGATCACTTCCTGATCTTTTTCTCTTTCTCTTTAAGGATGAATCCCATGAAGTCCAGGATCAGCCTTGCCGCCATCATGCTTGTGGTTCCGTTGGTATCGTATGAGGGAGCTACTTCCACAAAATCGAAACCGACCACATCTCCCTTTTTGGCTATGAGTTCCAGCATCTCGTTCATTTCGTCGTAATTGAACCCGCCGAAAGACGGGGAACCGGACCCTGGGGCCAACGAACCGTCGATGGCGTCAACATCCATGGAAACGTAGTATCTTTCGGATCCAGGTACCATATCCATGGCGTTGGCGATCCCCATCTTTCGGATCTCTTTCGGGGACATTATCACGCTTCCGTAAGCGCGAGCTTCGTCGAAATCGGATTTGAAACTGCTACCGACACCTCTCACCCCGTATTGGGCCATGCCACTGAAGTGCTTCATCTCCGATATTCGCCTTGCGGGGCTCCCGTTGCCGTATCTCTGGCCGAACCTTACATCAGCCCAGTCAAGATGGGCATCGAGATGGAAATACGTAATGTCCTGATATTTGTCCAACGCCTTGGCAACAGGAATTGTGATCGAATGGTCCCCTCCAAGCGTTACAGGGATCGTGCCCCTGGATACTATTTTCCGGACCATTTCCTCACAGTTGTCAAAGCTTTGCTCGAGGTCTCCATGAATAATATCCACATCTCCGCAGTCAACTATCTTCCAGGGGGGGCCCAGGTACATGTCGTCCCTCTCAGGATCGTAAGCCCCGTTAAGACCCATGAAAGCCGTAGATTCCACCCTGATAGCCCTCGGGCCGAAACGGGTGCCTGAGCGGGACTGGACAGCGATATCACAGGGCATTCCCAATATAGCCACGTCAGCGTCCAGTTCGTCCAGATCGGTACATATGGGATACTTCCCGAATGATGCAATCCCCACAAAGGGAAGGTTGAGTCTTTTCTTCTCGCCGCTCACTTTTTAACCTCCTTCTATTTATGCAGGCGTGGAGCAGATCTCAACGTTGCAAGATCAGCTCCACGCAAGGGATCAAATCATGCTGGATCATGCAAACTCACTTTGAAACCTACTTGCCAGCCAGCTCCGCTTCGAATTTCTTTACATCTTCAAGCCACAGATCGATAACGAGTTGCCCATCCTGGCCGGAATCCTTGAGGAATTCCTCCCTTGCGGGGATGCTTGCCTCAACTATCCGGGCTCTTTCCTTGGGGTCCAGTTCCAGGATCTCGGTGTTGCCGGACGCCAGGATCTGATCAGTAGCATACTGGACCATTTCGTCCATTTTGGTGAAGGTGTACTGGGTAACCTCTTCCACGACTTTCTCTATCTTCTCCTGGTCTTCTTTTGCCAGACCATTCCAGAAGTCCTTGTTTGCCGAAAAACCGTTGATAACTCCCGTATGGTTCGAGAGGATAACGTATTTCTGGACTTCATAGTACTTGTTGCTGTAAATGGTACTTACAGGATTCTCCTGTGCATCGGCAACTTTCAGCTGAAGTGCGCTGTAGACCTCCGCGTAAGGGACTTCGGTGGGGTTGGCTTTAAGTACCCGGTAGTTCGCGACGATCTGCGACGACGGGTAGACCCTTATCTTAAGACCTTCCAGATCCTCAAGCTTCCTGATCGGAAAGTTTGACGACCAGCAGCTGAAATCTTCAAGGAACCAGCGGATCACCTTGATATTCTGCGCTTCAAGTTTCTTTTCGATGAGTTCGAAAGCCTTCCCCTCGTTCAGCGCTTTATCGTTGACGTGATAGTTTTCATTCAACATGAAGTTGATCGAAAGGAATTTGGCTTCGGGAACGATCTGCCCCAGAGGGGCTGCCGTTGCCGGGATATTGAACTCCAGGGCCCCATTCTGAAGCAGCTCCGCCATGGCTGTATAGCTTCCAAGCTGACCGGCAGGGAAATGTTCGACCTCAACCTTGCCTTCAAATGCTTTTTCTATCCCCTCGACGATCTTCTCGGCCCACATATAGGTGATTTCTCCCTCATATGCGGCATGGGCAAGTCTCCATACTACGGGTTTGCTTGACTCCATGACCGATTTGGGGGCCGCATCCGCGGCAACGACACCCGCATTCAACAGGAAACACACAATTGCCAGAACTACTATCAATGTCGACTTTCTCTTCACTTTGAAAACCTCCTCTGTTTTTTCTTCTTTAGCGGGATCTCCTGTTCTCCATTTGTTCCTCGTCTCTTCCGCTCTCCGGATCCCCTCCTTAGCATTACCTTCCCTTCCTCTTGTTCATTTCTTAAAGAAGAAAAATCTGTAGACCGTGGCGATCTCAGGCACGTAAATGATCAACACCGAGAAAAAGAGGAACATGATAAGGTAGGGCAGAATGCCCCTTATAACATCCCAGTAGCTTTCGTTAAAAGCAGCGCAGGCAACGAAAATATTTGAGCCAAAGGGTGGAGTTATTCCTCCGATCACCGACTGGAGGGTCACGACGATACCCAGATGGATCGGGTCGATACCAGCCCTTACTGCGACAGGATAGAAGATAGGTACCAGGATAAGGTTGGCCACTATCGGGTCAACGAACATACAGGCAAAGAAGAAGAATATGGTCACCATGAACAGGATCTTTATGGCCGACGGGTCTGTGCCGAGGAAAAGCATTGTCAGTTCCTGGGGGATACGGGCATATGTCAATAGCCAGGAAAAGGCCTGTCCCACAGCGATCAGTATGAAAAGCGCCGATGTTATAGCCCCGGTGGATAAAGCGATGTCGTAAAGATCCCTGAAGGAAACCACGCGGTAGATGAACATCTCGCAGACCACGGCATAAAGGACGGAAACCGCTGCTGCCTCTGTTGGGCTGAAAGTCCCTGAATATATCCCGCCGATAATGATGATGGGGAAACCAAGCGCCAATAGCGCCCTTTTAAGAGTGATCAGCCTCTGCTTCCACGGGAGACGCTCCGTCCGGGGGATGTCAAGTCTTTTGGAATTGAAATAGTTATAAATGGAGAACATCAAGAAAATAAAGAAACCGGGACCGACTCCCGCAACAAACAGTTCGCCTACCGAAACGCTTGTCAGAACACAGAAAACGATCATGCCTATGCTCGGCGGTATAAGGGCTGCCAGGTTTGCCGCGCTTATGATAAGCGCGTTGACGTCCTGCGAACGGTATCCCGAGCTGATCATGCTCCCTCTCATTGGTTTGCCGATCGCCGCGACAGTTGCCTGGGTAGATCCGGATATTGCCCCGAAAATTGTGCAGGCGCCAGCCAGGGATATTCCGAGTCCCCCGTAAACATGACCCACAAAGGCCTTGACCAGGTCGATAAGCCTGGTAGCGATATAACCTCTCGTCATAATATCTGCAGCGAAGATGTACATTGGAATGGCAAGAAGCACAAAGGATGAGATCCCTTCGATCATCTGCTGCATAAGTATCATCGGGTTGAGCCTCGGCAGGAAACCGGCTGCCACTACGACCGAAGTAAAACCCAGCGTCATGAACATAGGGAAACCCACCAGAAGGATCAGGAACATTGATGTAACCATGAAGATCAGCATTGCGGACACCTCGCTCGTGAAAAACTCTTTATTCCCCTTGCGGATAGGTTCCTATCAGGTCCTTTTCTCCTTTGTTAGTGACATTCAGGTAGCAGATCCTCAAAAACTGGGTGGCAGCCGTAAAAAGCCCTATTACAACAAGCAGGTTGACCATGTACACGGGTATCTGAAGGGACGATGTTACCCTGTTGGCGAGTTTGATCACCGTCACATAACGGAAAGCGAGAAATGACAGGTAGTACAGTGTCATGCTTGTAACAAGCGGAATTATCACTGCGAGGATCTTGCGGTATCTGCTGCTCAGAAGATCGTAAACCACGCTCATCCGGATATGCCTTCCATGGCGGGCTACATAACTCAAACCCAGGAAAGTGATCCCGAGCAAAATGACCTGTCCAACCTCCTCCGCCATTACAATGCTTCGGGAGAAAAAGAATCGCAAGAACACATTGATCAGCAGCAGGATCGAAAGGGCAATAATGCCGAAAGCCAGTATTATTTCTTCTGCCTTTTCCATAAGCTTGTCTAGCCGTTCAAATAAGGACATCCTGTTCACCCCTCGGATGTTGCTTGGTATGTTTATGTTTTTAAATTACGCTAAAACAAGGTCGTTCTGAAATGGTAACAATAAGATCAGTTAAATTTGTATTTTTTTGAACCAGGAACAAACGCAATTACTAATTAATTGCATTTATCAAAGTCAGGGTATATAGCGAAGAATTATATTAAACAGGATAAACACCGTCAAGATTAAAAATAAACCTTAATGTCACCCCTTTTGAGGGGATCAAGGCTTCAGCAAATTAATGGCGATGTGCTTTGAAAGGACCATATTTATTAAATAAACCACGGGGATGGCGAACAAAAGCGGGGTACCTCTCCTGGGTAATTATTCCTCCATCTTGTCCTCCAATACAGAGGGGCAACAGAATCGCAAAGGATATAATAAACAAGATACCACTCGCTTGCATGGCGGTTTCCCAGGCGGTCCTCGGAGGGGGAATTCCCATGTTCGGTTTCTCTCTTGGCAGAAAGGTGGACCTTGGTTACAGGACCAACCTCTGGGTTGTAATAGCATCGGTATTTGTTGCTGCAGCCGTCTGGTTCCACTCAGGTTCCCTCTTAACCGGTGCGGCGCTGGGTGGGGGATTCTTCCTTGCCTGGGCCCTTGCAAGGGAACTGGATCCCCTTAACGACCTGTCGGCATTCGTTGCCGCTGCTGTCTTTCTTATTTTTTACCCCTGATATGACTCTCTGGACCTGGGTGTCATCTTTTTGCTACTTCTTCTATTAAGGCTGATCTCCGGGATATGCGGCTCAAAACCCACCTATGCAGACATGGCTGTACTGGCAGGCATCACGGTCTACCTGGTCTATTCCAGGGGCAACAACCTGTACCTTTTCCTTCTTTCCCTGGCTTTGTTCCTTGCCTATATCCGGCACGGCAAGGGCCGGTTCCTGACTATAGCAGCCCTTGTTTCAGCTTCTCTTTCAGTATCGGCTGCAATTGTCCTGCCACCTGCGGAAGCGGGACTCCTGAACAGAAGCTTACCGGAGATTCTCGCGGTAATGTTGCCGCTCTCAGGTGCCGGCCTTATCCTTTTAAGGCAGCGAAAAAGAGACAGAGCTGTTGTGGACGACCTTGGGAACGCTCTCGCGGGGAAGTGGATCAGATTATCGGTGCTTTATTACCTTGCCGCTTTCATGGTTCTTCTGCTTTTCGAACGGGTCTCAATGATGACCTGGTTCCTCCTCTTCTCTGCAATTGCGGGAGTCGTTTTGTACGGACTCTTCAGACCTTCACCAGGCATGCGCCTTTAAAGGGTAACCGTGGGTATCCCGGAATTGTTTGACCAATGGCCTTTTTAGCAAAGGTTATTAATCAGGGGGGGCGATAAAATGGGCCTTTTCAGCGACAAGATCCGGGAGGTCAGGGATGAGTTCAACGAGATAGCCAGAGGGCGAGATCATTCTTTCGAAGCCCTTCTGCCGTTCATCGTCTTCTTTGTCCTGGCACTTGTCTGGAGGATAGATATTGCTGCCGGGGTCGCTTTTACTATCGGCCTTCTTTTCCTCGCGCGTAACCTGCTCCGCAGCAGATCCCTTATTCCCCCGCTTTCAGGATTGCTGGTCCTGGCAATAGGGATTTTTGCCGTATACCGCAGCGGAAGGGCAGGGGATGTTCTTCTGTCCAACATCGGGACAAATGGTCTCGTCCTTTTCCTTTGCCTTGCAAGCCTGGTCGCGGGTAGACCATTCGTGGCATGGACAAGCTACTTTGCCCGCCATTACCCCCTTGCATGGTACTGGCACCCGAGGGTACGGCCCGCCTATACCGAGGCAACGATCCTGTGGGTTATTTTTTTCGGTTCCAGGCTTTTTCTGCAATTGTTGCAGCTAAGGTCCGGACGTGAGGCAGCCTTACTCGTCTTCTCCATCCTCTCCGGCTGGCCCTCCGTCGTAGGTCTTTTGGTGGCAAGCTATCTTTACGGAACATGGAGGCTCAGGAACCTGGGCGGCCCTAGCGTGGAAAGGTATGCGGAAGCTGCCAGGTTGCCAAGCAGGACCAGGAGAGTGATCCAGACCGCAGTACGGAGGATCGAACTCTCCCTGTGAATGATCCAGAGAGCAAAAAATGCAATACCCACATAGAGGTCAACCAGGGTAACCCTCCCCCAGACCAGGGAGGTAATAACTTTTCCTTCTTCAAAAAGATCCCCCCTGAAAAAACCGTAAAGGATCACGGCCAGCATCGTTAAAATACCAAGAAGAGCAAATATCCTTCCTTTAGGCAAAATGTCCTCCTCCTTTCATTTGGATCCCTGTCGCTTATGCCTGGCACTTTGAGATGTCTTCCCAATAATTTGCAATGATAATATTATCTGTATGAATCTAAAAACAGCTAGCTAGATGTCATAATAACATGGGGTCGTTCCTGAATACCTGTAACAGTCCGGGGCGAGCCCGGACTGTTGGGAGATGTGGACGATGCATTCTTTTCTTGTGGTAATGTTGATGGTTTTTATTTACATGTCGCTTTTCTTCCTGGTCGCAGTTGTGAGGAAGGACAATTCCCTCGCAGATATTGCGTGGGGGGGCGGCTTTGTCCTGATTGCCATTGTCACATTCCTTCTGGCCCCTGGATACGCAGAGGCCAGGCAGGTCCTTGCAACGTGCCTTGTGACACTCTGGGGGTTGAGGCTTGCGATCTATATTCACTTCCGGAACCTTGGGAGGGGTGAGGATTACCGCTACGCAAAGTGGAGAAAAGAATGGGGGGAATTTTCCCTTATCAGGAGTTTCCTTCAGGTATTCATGCTCCAGGGAGCCCTTATGGTATTGATCGCTTCATCGGTGATCTTTATCAACCTCAACCCTGCAAGAGGGCTTACCATCTTTGACGCAACAGGCCTGGCGGTATGGTGCGTAGGCTTTTTCTTCGAATCTGCAGGTGATTTCCAGCTCTTCCAGTTCAAGAAAGACCCCGGGAACAAGGGCAAGGTAATGCGTTACGGGCTCTGGAAGTATACCCGGCACCCAAATTATTTCGGCGAAGCGACTATGTGGTGGGGGATCTTCATAATGGCCCTTTCCATTAAGGGCGGCTTTGTCGCGGTAATAAGCCCCCTGGCGATAACCTTCCTGCTTCTGAAGGTATCGGGCATTCCAATGCTGGAGAAGAAGATGGCCGAAACCCAGGAGGGCTATACAGAGTACATGAAGAATACCAGTCCGTTCTTCCCCTGGTTCCCGGGGAAACCTGCCGGCAGATGAACCCTGCTTTTCTTGCAGAATCGGGTGTCCTTCCCGACGCACTGGTCCGCTCTGGTATAAGGCGCAGGCTTATGGGTATCCTCAAGGACATGGAAGCCAAAGAAGGATCCCTGGCCGAGAGCAAGGCTCGCTTTGCTGCCGATCTTCGCCAGGGACCCGCTACCATTGAACAGGATCGTGCCAACAGACAGCATTACGAACTCCCCCCGGAGTTCTTCGAATCTTTCCTTGGATACCGGAGAAAATATAGCTGCTGCTACTGGCATGACGGAGTTGGGGATCTTGACGCGGCAGAAGATGCCATGCTGGAAATGACCGCTTCCCGTGCAGGCATAGAGCCGGGCCAGACAATTCTGGACCTGGGGTGCGGCTGGGGATCGTTTTCGCTGTGGGCCGCCGAAAAATTCCCGGGCATAAAGATACACGCCCTTTCGAACTCATCCGCCCAGATAGACTACATATTGCGCGAGGCTTCCCAGAGAGGCTTTTCCAACATCACCGCTGAACGGGCCGATATCACGTGTTATAGTACCGAAGAACTTTACGATAGGGTTGTTTCGGTGGAGATGGTCGAACACATCAGGGACTGGGGAGGTCTCCTGGCCAGGATATCAGGATGGCTGACACCGGAAGGGAAATGCTTCCTCCACTTTTTCTGTCACCGGAACACATCCTATCTCTACAAGGATCGAGACCCCTCCGACTGGATGGGGTACTATTTTTTTGCCGGGGGAATGATGCCAAGCTATGATCTTCCGAGGTATTACCAGGAAGACCTTCGGGTGGAGAAAAACTGGCCGGTAAACGGCCGGCACTATGTGAAAACCCTTGAAGCCTGGCTTAAAAAAATGGACGGCAATCGCAGCAGGATAAGGCCGATACTCCAGGAAACCTACGGAAAGGATCGTCGGGTCTGGGAAAACCGCTGGAGGATCTTCCTTATGGCCTGCAGCGAACTCTTCGGAACTTACGGGGGAGGTGAATGGTTCGTGGCTCATTATCTCCTGTCGAAGAAAAGCCGTGAACCCGATCCGTTGACAATGCATAATGGAAGATCATAAAAAGGACCCCGTCATCGATGGCATAAAATTGAGGTCCACCTGGCGAAGTTTTCTCATGGATGTTCTGATCTGTTCACTCGGAGCATACGGAGGACCGGAGGCGCACATGAGCGTCTTCCTGGACCAGATGGTCACAAAGAGAAAATACCTGGACGAAGCAGAACTGATAGAGCTGATAGCCCTGTGCAGCATCCTGCCGGGCCCGACCAGCACCCAGACGATCGTTTCCATAGGCCACAAAATGGGCGGCCCACTGCTCGCACTGCTTACCATGCTTGTCTGGGCACTTCCTGTCCTGGTTGTTATGACGGCCCTGTCTTTCCTTTACCAATTCCTCGACTTCAGCGGGATCCCCGTGAACACTTTGCGGTATATCGGCCCGATGGCAGTTGGTTTCATCATCGTAGCGGCCTGGAGGATAGGGCACAAGGTTGCAAAAGACGCTCCCACTGCCCTTCTTATGCTCTTCGGGGCTGTTTCCACCTATTTTTTCAGAACTCCCTGGATATTTCCTGTCGTGCTTCTTGCAGGAGGTATCGCCGGAGCGATCGTTTACAGGGAACCGGGTATGTGGGACCGGCCCCGCCTGGATCCACCCTGGGGCTACCTGGCTGTTTTCTCGGCCATTGCGGTAGGGGGGACGGCCTGGTCCTGTTTCAGCGACCTTGATCTCTTCTGTCTCTTCGAGCGCTTTTACCGCTATGGATACCTGGTTTTCGGCGGTGGGCAGGTTGTTGTACCCCTCATGTACAGCGAACTGGTCGAGTTGAGGCACTTTATGACAGGTAGAGAGTTCCTTACAGGATACGGCCTCGTTCAGGGACTCCCGGGACCCATGTTCAGTTTCGCGGCCTATGCGGGAGGGATGGCAGCCCGGAGCGGTTCCGCCCTTTTCCAGGTGCTTGGGGCCGTTGCCGGTGGTGTGGGGATCTTCCTTCCGGGATTGTTGCTGATTTATTTCGTCTACCCCGTCTGGGAGGGTGTCAGGAAGATCAGGGCAGTGCAGTTATCCCTCCGGGGGATCAACGCCGTGGCAGGGGGCATGATCGCAGTCGCAGCAGTTATCGTGATGCAGGCCAGCGGATTTGCGATCGACAACCTGGCCGCCATGATGCTGTCGGTGGTACTTCTGTTAACGCGCAAGGTTCCGGCGCCGCTGATAGTGCTCGCTTCCATCGCAGCAGGTTTGTTAGTTTGAAAAGATCGGGTTAAATGCGGGCCATTTTTTCTGCCAACTGGGAATGGGAATTTTTTTATCCCTCATAACTCCCGTAATTTTGACCTTGATATCACCTCCCTCTTTGGTGGGATCAAAATATGTCTTGACAAAGAATATGAAAGGCTATGGAACTGTTTCCAAGGACTGACACTGACGGAGAACTCCCCTATAATTTAAAGGCTTGAGGTCTGCCAGCCAGGCAGCGACGACAACGAAAATACCAGGAGGTCGACCGATGCAACTGGACAAAGTGCTTACAAGGGAGAATTTCGTTTCCTCGGGAAAATCGAAGGACATCTATCGCATACCGGACGGTCAGTACAAGGGAAAGTATGCTTTCGTCTTCACCGACAGGGGCACCGGATATCTCGACAAGGACGGAAGCCCCGTCTTCGACCCCGGTTACGATGAGGTGGTGGGAGAGATCCCGGGGAAAGGAACCATAGCCTGCAGGTTCGCCACCTATTTCTTCAGACTGCTTGCAGAAAGGGACATCCCGACCCACTACATCGAAACCGTGGCCGACAACGTCATGATAGTTGAACCCGCCACACCGATCTGCATGCCAGAGCAGGGTCCGGAATTCCCCGGTTCGGCTCCCCTCCTGAACCTGGAGTGGACCTGGCGCAACAGCGCCATGGGTAGCTTCTGGCGGCGCTACCCCTTTATCAGGCCATGTGCCGACCTGCCCCAGGTGATCGAAGCCTGGACCAAGGGCAAGACCGACAAGCTTGTTACCTTCGAATCATTGACCGGCGCCGGAGTCATGACAGAAGAAGAAGTGTCACATGTCAAGGACTTTGTCAGGAAGATAGCCCTTGTTATCTACGACGAGTTCGCAGCCCGCGGGCTGCACGTCCTTGACGGGAAGATCGAACTAGGCCGCCTTAAAGACGGCGACGGCGGCATAGTTCTCATCGACGAGATCTCCCCTGACGTCCTGCGCGTTTGCAAGGGCTACCAGAGGGGCGAGAAGGGGTGTACCATGGCCTCAGAGTGCATCACCACAAAGATCTCCGGCGATGATCGCAAGATCTCTGCAAAAAACCAGCTCTCTGCTTCTGAACTGGAGAAGATATTCCTGAAGTGAGATCAAAACGAAGAGGGAAGAGGGGCCTTTCCTTTATGGGAGGCCCCTCTGTCCTGTTCTACTTTCCGTCCTCCCGGTTGGGATCATCATCCCCATTGACTAAGTAAGGCTCCCGGCCACCGGGTTTGATGAAATGATATGTATATGCAAGTTTGTGGCCAAAAAAAGACCCCTTGATAAAACCAGCTTTTTCAGCCAATTCTGCCACCCTTCTCATCGTGAGAAAGTGGGGATCAAATATTACTTCCGTGACGGATAAGACACCGCCTGGTTTGAGCGCTCCGAAGATCTCATCAATAGCCCTTGCCTTTTCCGGTATCTCTCCAAGTACTGTTACCAGAAGGGCCCTGTCGAATCGCTTGCGGGAGAGGATCCCATCTCCGAGCCCCCCTTCTACGAGATCAACATTCCCAGCGCCTTGCGCCATTATCTTCTTCCTTACCCTGTCAAGCATCCCCTGCTGGACATCCAGGGCAGTTACATTGCCGCACTCCCCGACAATCCTGGCCAATGGCAGCGTCAGGCGCCCCGGGCCGCAGCCCGCATCAAGGACCGACATCCCCGGCTGTATATTCAGGAGCCTTATGATCTCCGAGGCCCTGTTCGTCCGGGTAAAGGGGTTGTCCATCTCCACCATTCGGTGAAGCCAAACGGGGCATGGCAGGGAAAACCTTTTCGAGGCGAACCTCCACAGGAGGTTCGCGAACACCAGTATCAAAAGGATCCACAGGATCAAATACATACTCTTTCCCCCATGCCTGAAATCCTGTCAATATCCTCGTTTGTTCCTGTTCTTTTCTTTGGCGAACTTTCTGGCGTTCTTGATCCCCCCCATTCCCGCGAACATGGCGGTGATCTTTTCCGTCTCGATCTGCCTCGAATTCATGCCTTCATACCTGGCTTCCTTTTTCAGTTTCAGGTAACTCTCGAGCCTGTCTTCAGACAGCAGCCCGTCAGATATTGCCTTTATGACTGCACAGCCAGGTTCGCCTTTATGGGTGCAGTCATGGAACCGGCACTTCTCCGACAGCTCGTCGATATCGATGAATGTCCTGGCCAGGTCCGCGCTCTCTATTCCGAGTTCCCTCATGCCGGGAGTGTCGATGAAGGCCCCGCCGCCCGGGATGGCTATCAGTTCCCGCCTTGTCGTTGTATGCCTCCCCCTGTCATCTTTCCTGATGTCCCGGGTAAGAAAAAGGTCCCGGCCGACGAGCCTGTTGATCAGCGTCGACTTGCCGACGCCGGAAGAGCCGATGAAGGCTATCGTTTTCCCCCTTCCGAGATACTTCCGGACAGGCTCATACCCGTCATCGGACAGGCTTGAAGTGACGATAACGTCAACGCCGAGGGCTACCTTTCCGAGTTCCGGCAATTTCTCGGAAAGGTCGTCGCATAGGTCGGCTTTCGTTAAAACGATTACCGGTACCGCCCCGCTATCCCAGGCTATCCCCAGGTAACGCTCTGCCCTGCGAAGGTTGAAATCCCTGTTGAGGGACATGCAGATGAAGACCGTGTCGATATTCGAGGCAACGACTTGCCCCTCATTGGATGTCCCTGCCGCCCTCCTGATGAAGGCGCTCTTCCGGGGAAGGACATGATAAATGACAGCATTACCGTCGGAGTTGTCTTTCCGATCGATCATTACGAAGTCGCCCACCGCCGGAAAATCCGAAAGGGTTTCCGCGTCGAAACGGAATCTTCCGGAAACTTCAGCCTGCACCTCGCCGTACTCCGTCGCCACCCTGTAAAGGTCCCTGGACTGGGATACTACGCGACCAGCAAAAAGGCCGTTATATTTATCAGGCTCAGCGATAAACTTCGAGCCGAGCCCTATGTTTTCCATATCAATACTCTTCAATTCGGAAACCTCCAAAAGTATTTTTAATATCAACTTTTGGGAGGCATATACATTATCGAGCCCTGTATGCACCTCCCCGCCTTGTCGCAATATCCGTTATACAATTGAAAAACATGAATTCATTCTCCTTCCGGCAACAGGTTAAATTACAGCGACTAATAGTAGCACAAATATAGGTCCGGTATGAAAAACTCAGTCGAAAAAAGGGAGAGGCCGGATCCATTCGCAGGTCCGGCCTCCAATCCTGAGATCAGTTTTCCTCGCCGATTGGCGCAATAGATACAGAAAGGGCTGCACCAGGAAAAGCTTACGCCTCAACGCCGGCCTGAAAGCCCTCTCTGATTGCCTCCAGCGCGTTCCTCGGATCCAGAGAGTCACCTGCTACTTTAACATCCGTCCTTCCTTCAAGCTGTTTGGCCAAGGCATTATCAGGTTTCATGCCAAGGGCCAGCACGACAGTATCTGTGGCAATATGGCTGGTTTTGCCATCCTTTTCAATGGTGGTTCCCTTTTCGTCAAAAGCTGTGATCCTGGCATCAGTTACCGTCTCAATATGCATTTCTTCAAACATTTTCATCATCAGGACCTGCCGGGTGAATTCCTCGTCGGAGGCCACAGAGGGAAGCATCTCCACCACTGTCACGTGTCTTCCAAGAGTCGCAAGGTACGTGGCAGTTTCACAGCCAATCATGCCTCCTCCTGCAACGACCACATTCTTACCGGTGGACGCCCTGCCCCAAAGAACATCCTCGGCAACAACAACATTATCGCCGTCGATGCCTGGAATAGGTGGCTTGGACGGTCTGGACCCCGAAGCCAGGATAACCCGGTCAGGCTTTTCCTGTTCGAAATGACTCTCAGTGAACTCCGAGTCCAGCCTTATCTCCACGCCGAGCTTTTCGATCTGGCCAGTCGCCCATGAGATATAGGCTGATATGTCTCCTTTGGCGGGAGGAATGGCAGCAGTAGCGAACTGTCCTCCGAGCCGGCCAGATTTTTCGTAAAGGATAACCGCGTGCCCGGCAAGCGCGGCCGCCCTGGCGGCTTCCAAACCGGCAGGTCCGCCCCCTACTACGGTGACTTTCTTCGGGTTTGCCGCTTTTTTCATCTCGTTCTTGTACTCAAACCCCAGGACCGGATTCACAAGACACCGGATAGGCTCGTTCTTGAAGAGAATCTCCAGGCATCCTTGCTGGCAGCCGATGCAGGGCCGAATATCCTTCCACTTTCCCTCTGCGAACTTTTTGGGGAGTTCGGGATCTGCCAGCGAAGCCCTCCCCATGGCCACAAGGTCTGCCCTGCCCGAGGCAAGGATGTTCTCCGCCATGAAGGGATCGTTTATACGTCCCACCGTCACCACCGGGATGTTCACAACATCCTTGACTGCAGCAGCGTAATCTACTATCCAGCCAGGTCTGATGTTCATCGGCGGGATGATGGACCACGTACTCTCATAAGTCCCTGCGGATACGTGGATCATGTCGATACCCTTCTGCTCAAGTATCATGGCAATTACCCTGGTCTCATCGATCGAGCGGCCACCGTGAACCTTCTCATCCCCAGAGATCCTGAAATCGACAAGAAAATCTGGGCCGCACTTTGCCCGTATGTCCTCGATTATTTCCAGCGGGAAGCGGATGCGGTTCAGGAGGGGCCCTCCGTATTCATCGCAGCGTTTGTTCGAGTAACTTGACATGAATTGCGCAATCAGGTATCCGTGGGCCCCGTGGATCTGGACTCCGTCGAAACCCGCCTTTTTTGCCCTCAATGCGGCATCCCCAAACTGCGAGACGATCGTTTTGATCTCCGGCACGGTAAGCTCTTTAGGTACTTCTCCAAGGATCGGGCATGGCAAGGGGGAAGCGGATACCGGCTGCTTCCCTACGAGGGCTGAAACAGTCTGTCTCCCGGCATGGTATATCTGGGCAATGATCTTGGCCCCGGAGGCGTGAACTCTGCTGACCAGCTCCGAGTGAGAGGCGATCTGCTCGTCCTTCCACAATCCTGGTGTCCAGAACCCCCTCCCAATGGGGTCAACGGCGTAATCCTCGACTGTGATAAGGCCCCATCCTCCCTTGGCCTTTTCCTCGTGGTATCTGATGAAACGCTCTGTAGCCATTCCATCCTGATCGCAAAAAACGGTTACCATTGGGGCCACAACAAACCTGTTCTTGATCTCCACCTTTCCTACTGTAATCGGAGTGAAAACTGTTACGGGACTCGAACCTTTCATNNTATCCTGTGAGGGATCATGGGCCTTTCGATGTAACATGTGGCAATAGGCGTTAGGTCCGAATCCCGCGGCGTGAAACAGACATCCGGGAATAACTGATCCGGACCATTGAGGCATACTTACCCGGGAAAACAGCTCTCCCTTTAAGCCAGTTCCAGTTACCAGCGCGAAACATGCGTAAGTGACGTGGTCCGTTCCTGACGAGGCCATCCGGCTCATAATGCTTTTGTCCCTTCATTCCAGTCTCATTTACATTGGACAATCACTTATCGTCTGCCATGATCGGTATGTGAAACTGCCTTGTTGTCAATTCTTCCACCTTACCGGATCCTCCATCTGGTGACCGGCTTTATCTGAAACTACTCGAACCTGCACCGAAAAAACAACCGGCCTCGGCAATTATCAGGCAACCTCCATCGACAATGCGTCAGGCCGAAAACAGGAGTTTGAAAACCCTGGATACATGTATCTGTGTTGAACCTATAAGTAGTTATCCTTATCTGCGAATAGAGGCTGGTGTTCTTCAGAATGCGGCTGCCGAAGATCCTTTTGATCGTCTTGGCCCTGGGCTTTTTCCTGAACCCGCTGCCGGTTTCAGCTGACGAATTCAGCGGATCGGTAGCAATAAATGACTTCTTCAAAGACCGACAACTGGACTCTATTGAAGGGATCTGGAGATGGGAGACAGCGGCCGGGTATTTTGAAGGCGCAATGATCAACGTCGACAAACTCCAGGCATCAGGAACAATTCGGAAACAATACGGGAAAAACATCCAGTACGTCTGCCTGTTAACGAAAGCTTCCAGGGACCTCCCCCCGGGGACACTGGTTATAGCACTTAACCCTTCAAGCGGAGGTGTTCACAGGGGGTATTACATAACATACGGTTACGACTACTACGTGGGGTACGGCAGTAACGAGATCCCGTTCAGTGTTTCCCCGATATCGGAAAACACACTGGCATTCGGCACGAAGGCACCGGATGGAGGAGAGATCTTTAATGAGGCAAAAAGGGTCTACCCCACTGGAGACTCCATAAACTACAGCATCCGCAGTAATTCGGGCACCGTTTTCTTCATTTCACCGAACATACTGGTCACCGCCTACAGCAATATAGCCGAGGCCAAGACTATTACACTCAGCTGGGCCAACGGCCTTGCCGGTGCCGATGTCCTGGTAAGGGACAGAACGAACGACCTGGCGCTGCTCCACGTCAAGAGCCCTGATGGCCTGTTGCAAATGGGACAACCCATCCCCATTGGAAACGTAAGGGATGTAAACAACTGGGACCCGGTTTTTTGCCCCCTGTTCGACGATGAGACAGGCACGCTGGAAATGCGCCTGGTAGAGGGCAAGATCCTGAGCACAACAGGGGAAAGGAACGACCCGCGAGTATTCGAGGTTGATATCCCTTCCGGGAAAATGAGGAATGGAGCTCCTGTTCTGAACGTATCCTTCCAGGTTATCGGCATCCTTATAGATATAGGTAACAATCCTTATTTCCAGAACAAGGCAATGGTCCCTGAAGGGATTTCCTACGCTGTCAAGATCAACAACCTGTTCAACCTGGCTGCCTCTGTACGGGAATGCCCAAGGCTCGAACCGGGTGAGCCTGACAGCCCTATCGACGAACTGACCGTTTTCAACTCAGTGGGTCTCATATACGCAGAGGGAGTTAAATAAGTGAGTTACCACAAGCCACAGGGTTTCCACCTGAATTCGGCGATCCGCCTATGCCCGGCTTTTCCACCGCTTGCCGGATCCATGTTCATTGGGACCAGGTCGTTCATCAACTCTCCGCAATTCAAGGGAGGATCTATGCCTGTTATTTGCAGGACCAGACTCTTTCTTCTTTACCGAATGCTGATCCCCTTGAAGATCGTCTGCAGGAAAAAATAGTATGGTTGGATAGAGGATGATTTTCCGGCGATTTGGGTAGAAAATACCTGGGTAAAAGTTTTGAAAAGAACCTGCCCCGGATGAGGTGAACGTATTATGGATACGCGCATCATGGTGTATCAGCTGACGGACGATGAAAAATGGTCAGCCGTAACGGCCTGCGACCGACGGTTCAACGGTCTTTTTTTCTATGGTGTGACCACAACCGGTGTATTCTGCCGACCCTCCTGCACCGCGAGAACACCCTTGAGGAAAAACGTACGTTTCTTCCAGGAAATCTCCGAAGCTCTTGACGCGGGATTCCGTCCATGCCGGAAGTGCCGTCCTGACCTCCGGCATTTCGAACCGGGACGTGAACTGGTGGAAAAGGCCAAGGAAGGCATGGCCCTACGAGTAGATTTATCGGAAATTCCGGCTTCCCGGGAGAGTCTCACTGCCCTCAGCGACAACAGCCTCAGGCGGCTTTTCCGTAAATACGAAGGATGCTCACCGGGCCGTTATGAAGCCGCGCTTCGAATAGAGAAGGCGAAGGATCTGCTGGCCGAAACGGATATGAGCGTTCTGAACATTTCGCTGCATTGTGGCTTCGAAAGCCTTTCGAATTTTTACAGGCAGTTTCGTGAACACACAGGCACAGTCCCGCGAAAGTTCCGAACCTGTGAACCGGGCGAGACACCTTTCATGAAGGAGGACAAACCATGATCTCGATACGGGAAACAGCCATAGGACCAATAGGCATAGAAGGGGACCAGGGATCTATTACCGCTCTCTATCTTCCCAACAAGGCGGCTGAACTGTCACGATCAGAAGAAGAAACTCCCATTGTCCGTGAAGCCTTTCGGCAGCTCGGACTTTACCTGGACGGGCAGCTTCATGAATTCGACCTGCCCCTGAACCCTGAAGGGACATCCTTCATGAAGCGGGTCTGGGAAAAACTCGTCAAGGTACCCTACGGAAAGACCACCAGTTACAAGGATCTCGCCATAGCCTCAGGAAACCCGAAAGCGACAAGGGCCGTTGGCATGGCCAATGCCAGGAACCCCATCGCGATATTTATCCCCTGCCACCGGGTCATAGGCAGCAGCGGAAAACTGGTGGGGTTCGGGGGCGGGCTGGAACTGAAATCCTGGCTTCTTGCTCTTGAAGCTCGTAATTCCCGGTAGGGGGTACCAGGGCCTGATGCCGATCTTCCGCTACGGCAAAACTGAGATAGACCATCTGAAACGGAAGGACAAGAAACTCGCGGCCGCCATCGATCGTATCGGGACTATAGAGTGCGAGATCATACCCGATCTTTTCACTGCACTCATCAACAACATAGTGGGGCAGCAGATATCCAATGCCGCGTCCGCAACTGTCTGGGGCCGGATGAAGGAACGATTCGGGGAGATCACCCCCGAGAAGTTCGACTCTGCAACGCTTGAGGAGGTGCAGCAGTGCGGGCTATCATTCCGCAAGGCAGGATACATCAAGGAGGCCAGCCGTGCAGTGGCCGAGGGGGAACTCGAGCTCTCCGCACTTTGGACCCTTCCCGACGCCGAAGTCATCAGGAGGCTATCATCGCTGAGGGGGGTCGGTGAATGGACGGCCGAAATGATGCTGATCTTTTCCCTGGAGCGTCCCGACGTGGTGAGCAAAGGCGACCTGGCGATACGGCGCGGGATGATGACCATGTACGGCCGCAGGACGCTGGACAACGACGCATTCGGACGATACTCCAGGCGCTATTCTCCCTTCGGCTCCACGGCATCACTGTATTTATGGGAGATCGCCATCGGCCGCTGAAGCCGGGCAAGCCCTGCTTACTTCCTCGCTCCGTCAGGCTTCCTCCACGTACTTGACCCTGCCAACGGTGCCGTCCTCGAGCCTTACCTTGATCCCGTGCGGGTGGGTCAGACTCTTTGTCAAGACATCCCGAACAACGCCCTCGGTGAGTTCTCCCGTCCCCTGGTGATGTTTCTGTATGATCCTGACCCTCAGCCCGGGCCTGATAATGGTCCGTTCCATCCCTGACACGAAAATTCCCCCTGTCGTGTAACCTTCGGAAATGGTGCGGGGCTTTTCGCATCCCCTTTATGACCCCAGGATAACCGGATCAGTCAAAAGCCTGCGGCCTGACCTCCTGTGCACCTCCTTTGCATCTTACATCTTATTCCATCTCTCTTCTCACCCTCAGGCTTATTCATTTCATGTTTCCTTTCGTTTTGGTTCGGGCCAATTTAAAAATTTCAAAATTCAACCAGAAAAAAACGAGACACCGCAAACTTTTCCGGTTATTATTAAACGAACCGCCCGGTCCCACCTGCTGAAGGGGGCAAGAGAGTAATGGAGATGAGCGTGATCTTCGCCTTTGTGGTCTGCGCGGGGTTCCTGGTCATCGGTGATGTTATCTCCAACATGACCAAGGCTTTCATCCCGTCGGTATTCGTTGCGGCGGCGCTTTTCCTGGCAGGTTTCTGGACCTTTCTGCCGGAGACCGTGGATGTCATAGCTGGCCTCGGCATGCCCGTTGCCCTCATGTCCATGTACCTCCTCCTTGTCCACGTTGGAACCCTTTTCAGCGCCAGGGAACTTGCATCGGAGTGGCGCACAGTCGCCACAGCCCTGGCAGGCATCGTCGGAATGGTGTTTCTTCTTCTGACAGCAGGGCGATTCCTTGTAGGCTGGCAGACTGTCATTGCAGGTACCCCACCCCTGACAGGCGGCATAGTGGCAGCCCTTATCATGAGTCAGGCCGCCGAGAAGGCGGGGCTGACCAGCCTGGCTGTCCTGGCTATCGTCCTCTATGTAATGCAGGGATTTGCCGGTTACCCCCTTACAGCTCTTGCCCTGAAAAAAGAAGGACTGCGTCTTCGCGCCATCTACAGGAACGACCCTGAAGAAACAAAGAGGCTGGTAGACGACCATCCGCCCCGCGGCGATAACGCCCCGAGGGGGAGGCTCCAGTTCATCCCCCCGACCCCGGAGAAGTACCAGACGACTTTCGTCTCCCTCACAAAAACAGGAATGGTAGCCTGGGCTGCAGTAGGCTTTTCGAAACTGACGGGCGGAGCGATCAACCAGTTCGTGGTCTGCATGATCTTCGGCGTTATCGCCGCAGAGATCGGATTCCTGGAGAGAAAACCCCTGGTGAGGAACCAGTCTTTCGGATACATGATCCTTGCCCTGATGACCTACGTCCTGGTACAGCTCTCCAAGAGCACACCCCAGATGCTGGCCGAGATAGCAGGGCCCCTGGCCGTGATCATAGTGGTGGGCGTCGCGGGGATGGCTGCGGGGAGCATGATCGTCGGAAAACTTCTCGGCTATTCACGACCGATGGCTTTTGCGCTTTCACTTACGGCCCTCTACGGCTTCCCGCCGAATTACATCCTGACCGACGAAGCCTCCAAGGCGTTGGCCGATTCACCCGGTGAATACGACTTCCTGATGGACCAGATGCTTCCAAAAATGCTGATAGGCGGTTTTACCTCGGTGACCATCGTCTCGGTCATCATTGCGGGTTTCTTCGCCAATCTTTTGTGATCGAGGGGGTATTACTGTGAATGGGGAAAAGATCAAGGTAATTTCCGAAGCCTTCCGGGATGAGGTGGTGGAACTCAGGCATCAATTCCACAAGCATCCGGAAACAGCATGGAAAGAGGTGGAGACCACCAGAAAGATCGAATCACTTCTGCGTGAATGGGGATTCGAGCACATTCGCAGGGGCGTCAGGGGAACTTCCTGCGGTGTTGTGGCCGACCTTAACCCGGGAAGGGAAGGCCCTTCCATAGCCCTCCGGGCCGACATGGATGCCCTTGCCATAAAGGAAGAGAACTCCGTGCCCTACGTTTCGGAGTGTGAAGGAGTAATGCACGCTTGCGGGCACGACTCGCATATGGCTATCCTGCTTGGTGCTGCCAGAGTCCTGTCCTTAATAAAAGATGATCTTCCCGGCAGAGTACGCCTTATCTTCCAGCCCGCCGAGGAGGGCGGGTCCACAAGTGAGAACTACCCCGGAGCGGAGTGCATGATCCGTGAGGGTGTCCTGGAGGGTATAGACGCGATAGCCGGACTCCATATCTGGTCACCCCTTGAAACGGGTCTTGTCGCAGTACGTCCGGGCGCATTTATGAGCGCATGCGACAGCTGGACAGTGAGGATCTACGGGAAGGGCGGCCACGGCGCCATGCCCCAGGACGCCATTGACCCCACACTGGCGGCCACGACCTTCGTCAACCTCCTGCAGACAATTGTCAGCAGGGAGGTGGACCCCAAGGAAATAGCCATTTTAAGTGTTGGGAAGATCATCACCGGTTCGGCCTTCAACATCATCCCCGATTCCGTTGAGGTCACCGGAACCACCCGCACCTTCAACCCGGCGATCCAGGACAACATGCCAGTGATGATAAAGCGGATCGCCGACGGTGTGTGCGCTGCTCTCCGCTGCCGTGCCGAGCTTGAATACACCAGGTTCGTGCCGCCGACCATAAACGACGAGGAACTTACGAAGCAGTTCATCGAAACGGCAAAAGGCATCATCGGCGAGGAGCGCGTCCAGATCTCGCCCCTTATCATGGTTTCGGAAGACTTCAGCTACTTCCAGGAAAAAATTCCGGGGGTCTTCTTCTTCCTCGGCTGCGGCAACCCCGCCAAGGGTACCGACAATCCGCATCACTCTCCTCGCTTCAACGTAGACGACGATGCCCTCTCGACGGGTGTGGAACTGCTGGCCGGATTCGCCGCCGAATTCCTGGCAGGAAAAAGATAATTGCGGAACAGGGGACAAAGGGAGGTTTTAAAATATGACAAATATCAAGGCAAGGGCTCAGGATCTCAACGGCCAGATCGTGGAATGGAGGCGTTACTTCCACCAGAACCCCGAGATCGGCCTGGACACACCACTGGCGGAGGCCTACATCGTCGACCAGCTTCAGGAAATGGGTGTTGAGGAGATACGCAAAGGTGTGGGGAAACACGGCGTTTCGGCGATCATCAGGGGAGACAGGCCTGGAAAAGTGCTGGGGATCAGAGCCGACATTGACGCTCTTCCCATCGGAGAAAACACGGGGCTTCCCTTCGCGGCCACCAATTCCCGAATGCATGCGTGCGGGCACGACGCCCACGGGGCGATGCTTTTAGGCACGGCCAAAATTCTCACCGAAAACCGCAAAGACCTGCCGGGGGCGGTTAAACTGATCTTCCAGCCCGGAGAGGAGAATGCGGGAGGAGCCGAGGCCATGATCAGGGACGGCGTTATGGATGACCCGGCCGTGGACGCAATTATCGGCCTTCACACGGGGAACCTGTGGAAGGGGCTCTCCTCGGGAATGGTAGGCTACCGCTACGGCTTTCTGATGGCTGCAGCAGACTGGTTCACCGTCACCTTTGAGGGCAAGGGAGGACACGGCGCCACGCCTCACCTGACCGCCGACCCCATAGCCATGGCCTGCCAGGCCTATTCCGCCATACAGACCATAGTGAGCCGCGAGACGAGCCCTCTGGCCTCGGCTGTAATAACCGTCGCCACGATCAATGGCGGAACTGCCGCTAACATTATTGATTCCTCGTGCACCATCAGCGGGACCATAAGATCCCTGGACCCGGAGACAAGGGCCATGCTTTCAGAAAGGTTGAAGACCGTCTGTGAAGGCATTGCTCAAAGCATGAGGGGCAGGGCCGAGGTGAATCTGACTTTGGGCACCCCCCCACTTATCAACGACCGGGAGATCACAGACAAACTCAGGAAGGCAGCCATAGAAATAATAGGGGAAGGATCTGTCGCCGAGGTCCCGGAACCCACCATGGGAGGCGAGGATATGGCCTGCTTCCTTGAGAATGTCCCGGGATCCTTCTTCTTCCTGCCATCCATGTTTGGCGAGGGGAAGGATTACCCTCACCACCATCCGAAATTCGACCTTGACGAAAGCGTTTTCTGGATCGGATCCGCGGTCATGGCCCAATTTGCCATGACCTGGCAGTAGCAACGAGACATAAACCAAACTGCTAACTTGACCATACCAGAGCGTAAATTTAAAATACTAAATGAACAGAGTGATCGAGGTGATGGACATAAGAAAAAATCGGCATGGGAAAGCAATACAAACCAGGAAGGGGATGTTATCGGTGAAGCACAGAAAACTGGTCTTGCTGGGAATGGCTGTACTGATCACCTTGAGCCTGCTGGCGATCAGCGGCCCATCGGTGGCTGCGGACAAGGTTTTCAACTGGAAGTTCCAGAGCCATCATACTCCCGGGTCCCTTGCGGTAGAGAAAGCCATAAAGCCCTTTATCGAAAGGGTTGAGAAGATGTCCGGGGGCAGGCTCAAGATAAGCCTCCATTACGCTGGCGAACTGGTGGAATATACCGGGGTCGATGAGGCTCTCCAGGCGAACATGATCCAGATATCCAATACCAGCTCATTGTTCTTCAGGGGAGCCATCCCCATGGGCTGGGTGTCGGCACCTAACATGCCGCCCTTCATAACCCGTACGAATGACGAATTCAACGAACTTTTCCATCACAGGGGAATTGACAGACTGGTAGGAGAAGCCCTGGAAGCCCGAGGCATCAAATTCCTGGGCAGCCATAGCGTGGGCAACACCTACTTCTGGAGCAAAAAGCCCATCAAAAACCTGGAGGACCTTAAAGGCTTCAAGATAAGATTCTTCGGGTCAATGTCGGATACGATGGAGCACTTCGGTGCTGCTCCGGTCATGCTCCCTCACCCTGAGACCTACATGGCAATCGCCACTGGGACCCTTGACGGCAGCGGCACCGCATGGTGGCTCTACCGGGACCTCAAGCTCTACGAAGTGTGCCCCTACTTTATCGGACCTGCCATGCAGGTCCCCCAGGGCATGGAACTCTGGGCTTCCAAGACAGCCTGGGATCAACTGCCTGAGGACCTCCAGGCCATCGTCGAGACAGCAGCTCACGCCTTCAACGCCGACTACATGGATGCTGTAACAATAGAAGAGCGTGAAATGTTCAACAAGTCCTTCCCGGAGTGGGGTACCACTTACATCGAATTCAGCGATGAAGATATCCAGAGGATCATCGACGAGTTCTCCCTGCCCTACCTCGACAAGGTCGCTGCCGAGCAGGGACCGAAGGATGCCAGGGTAATAGAGGCAGTTGAGATAATCAAACAGTTCATGAGGGACTACGGATACATCGAATAAATGAAAGATCCTTGAGCAGTTCGCCCCCTTCTTCTCTTCGGGGAGGGGGCTCTTCTTTCATTAACGGTTTTTGGCTGTTAAAGCTTCAAATGGGGTGATCATATTGAATTTTTTAACCGGTTTTATCAGTTTTGTTGACGCCTTTAACGACCGGATGGGCAAGATCGTCGCCTTTCTGGTCTACCCCGTGATGCTTGTGCTGGTTTACGAGGTTGTTATGAGGTATGCCTTCAACAAGCCTACCATCTGGGCCCATGAGACTTCGTGCATGCTTTACGGGGCGCACTTCGTGCTGGGGGGGGCCTACGCACTGAGGCATGACGCTTTTGTGAACGTCGAGGTCTTCTACATGAGATTTTCCAAACGGACGAAAGCTGTAATTGACCTTATCACCTGGACCATGTTCTACGCCTTTGTCGGTGTCATGCTATGGAAAAGCTTGCCCTGGGCATGGAAAAGCCTTGCGGTGATGGAATTCTCCGACAGCACCTGGGGGCCTTATATCTGGCCTGTAAAGTGGACCATACCCTTTGCGGCCCTTTTCATGCTTATGCAGGGGGTTACAAAAACCATCAAGGATCTTTTCATGGCCCTGACCGGGCGGGAGATAATCACCCCGGCTGAAATTGAAGCCCCCTTTGGGAACTGAGGTGATCTTATGGACATAGGAGTCATTTCAATCTTTCTTTTTGCCAGCATGTTCCTCCTGTTGGCCTCAGGCCTTCCCGTCGCTTTTGTTCTCGGGGGACTGGCTACGGTCTTTACCGCGATCTTCTGGGGTCCGGAGTCGCTCTTTATCATTGTCTCCAGGACTTATTCCATGATGTCCACCACAACCCTGGTGGCCGCCCCTCTATTCGTATTGATGGCAACGGTGCTTGAACGTTCGGGTGTAGCAGAAGACCTGTTCGAGATGATGTACCGATGGTCGGGGGGCGTCAAGGGAGGCCTGGCAGTAGGTACTGTCTTTGCCTGTACCCTGATAGCCGCCATGTCAGGCATAGCCTCAACGGGTGTGGTCGTGATGGGGGTGATGGCCCTCCCCGCCATGCTCAAGCGTGGATACGACAAGAGGATCGCCACGGGATGCATCCTTGCGGGGGGAGTCCTGGGACCGCTTATCCCCCCCAGCATCGCCCTGGTGCTATACGGCACTATAGCCCAGGTGTCCATCGGTGGACTTTTCGCGGGTGGGATGGGCGCAGGAATCCTCTGCTCCTTCCTGATCATCGGCTACATACTGATCAGGTGCTACATCAACCCGGAGTTGGGACCCCCTATACCCATCGAAGAGAGATCGGACATGAAGGCCAAGATAGCCTCTCTCAAGGGCGTTATCCTTCCGCTTCTTCTGATAACTTCCGTTCTGGGTTCCATCTATACCGGGATAGCCACCCCGACCGAGGCCGCGGCAGTCGGAGCCTTCGGGGCTTTCGTCTGCAGCGCCATCCACAGGCGCCTGAACTGGGAACTTATCAAGAGCGTGGCCTACACCACGATAAAGGTCCAGGGTTTCATGATGTGGATCCTGTTCGCCGCCCAGGCATTTGCCGCAGTTTACATGGGCCTGGGGGCCGCAAGGATGGTCGTCCGGCTGGTCGAGACATACGAAATAGGCTGGTGGACCATGCTGATAGCGATACAGGTCGTATGGTTCCTTCTCGGATGTGTCATCGATGCGTGGAGCATATTGATGATCACCCTTCCGATCCTTCTTCCTATCATTCCCCTTTATGGATTCGACCCCCTGTGGCTGGGTGTCCTTTACGCAGTGAACACCCAGACGGGATACCTTACGCCGCCATTCGGCACCATGCTGTTCATGATCAAGGGGATAGCGCCCAAGGAAATTACCATGAACGATATTTACCGTTCCATTACACCTTTCGTGACAACCCAGCTGGTATGCCTGGCGCTATGCATCATATTCCCCGGTGTAGTTCTCTGGCTGCCCAGGCTTCTTTTCGGGTAAACGCAGGGCAAGGCTTTCTGATATTCTTAAACCCCATGAGGTTTTTCATAACCTCATGGGGTTTTCCCTTTTCAAATCCCTGCCATGATCCGTATGGCTGGCCCCTTTTCAACCATATAGGGAGTGACTTTTTCCCCTTCCTGAAGTCGGGGACCATGTCCCTGTCCGGCGACAGGGCTGGCCATGAACGTGGTTAACGTAGACTCACTCTGCTACCACCTTACCCGTGATCCTGGGCGCTACGGTGTGATCCTCACCCCCAACATGTTCGGTGATATAGTCAGTGATCTCCTTGCCGGCCTAGCGGGAGGCCTGGGGACAGCGGCAGGTGCCAACATAGGGGACGGGCTTTCAATGTTCGAACCGGTCCACGGATCTGCCCCGGACATCGCCGGAACGGGAACATCCAACCCCGTTGCGGCTATCCTTTCGGCGAGCCTGATGCTGGAGCACCTCGGGGAGCTGGATGCCGCCAGGGCCGTCGAACAGGCGGTCGCAGATCATCTCGCCGAAAGCCCCAGAGAACTTCTTCCGGCGGAACTTGGCGGAAGGGCTTCAACTGAAGCATCAGGAGACTTGATAGCCGGGAATATCCGAAAACCGCAAGTAAAGACACGTTAGGATCATCGTACGAGACTGCGGATAGGCCGCAAGCAGATGACCTGTTCTTGCGGAATTCTTTTTTCGCGTATATGTTCATAATGTCAAAACGGACAATACGGGGGGCATTCCACATGGCGAAGGTTCTGGAAAACATCCTCGAGGCGATAGGCAATACGAAGATAGTCAAATGCAGCAGGCTGGCACGCCACTGGGGTCTTTCGGGGACCATCCTTGCCAAGCTGGAGCACCTGAACCCCGGCTTCAGCAAAAAGGACCGCGTAGGCCTGCACATGGTTCTCGAGGCCGAGGAGAAGGGTCTTATTTCCTCCGGCGATACCGTTGTGGAACTGACCAGCGGGAACACCGGGACCGGCCTGGCCCTTGCCTGCGGTATCAAGGGCTACAGGTTCGTGGCTGTCATGTCAGAGGGCAACTCAATGGAGCGGGCAAGGATGATGCGTGCCCTTGGAGCCGAAGTGGTCCTGGTCCCCCAGGCACCGGGTTCGATGCCGGGACAAGTTTCGGGCGAGGACCTGAAACTGGTCGACGAAGAGGCCCAACGCATCGTAAGGGAACGCAGCGCTTTCAGGGCAGACCAGTTCGCGATGAAGGGTAATGTCATGGGGGAACGGGTTTCCGGCGAGGAAATATGGCGTGACACCGGAGGCCGGGTGGATGCCTTCGTTGATATGGCAGGGTCGGGAGGCTCCTTCACCGGCATTTCAAGCGTGTTGAAGGGACACAACCCCGAGATCCGATGCTACCTTGGCGAACCGGCCGAGGCCGCTTTTTTCGGGGACCCCGGCGGAAGCGGCAGACACCGGATACAGGGGTGCGGATACTCCAGGGGCCTGCCCCTACTGGATCGCTCCCTGGTGGACGGCTTCATCTCCGTTACGGACGATGAAGCGATCGAGGGTGCCCGAGCCCTTGCCAGACATGAGGGGATATTCGGAGGTTTCTCCTCTGGGGCCCACGCTGCTGCAGCCCGAAAACTTCTGGATGGCCCCGAGAAGGGGAAAACCCTGTTATTCCTCGTCTGCGACTCGGGGCTCAAATACCTGAGCACTGATCTTTACTGAGAAACAAGAGCCTGCCTCGATAAATGAGCAGGCGCGGGATGATGGCCCGGGATCTGTTCCGCCCGGGCCTGCTATTTCAAGTGTGCTGTGTGTGGTCATTAACATATTTGGGTAACTAGAATATCCTGGAGCCGAGCGGGACGGGTATTCTGCCCGGTTCCAGCAGTACCAGACTTCCTCCTGGGCCGGGGACGCCCAGGACCAGCACTTCGGAAAGAAACCCGGCTATATTCCTGGGCGGGAAGTTGATCACACAGACTACGTAACGACCGAGCATCTCCTCCTTTGTGTAGTCCTTCCTGGCCTGCAGACTGGAGTTTTTTATCCCGATACTGTCACCGAAGTCGACCTTGACCCGGTAGGAGGGGTTCTTCGCCCTGGGAAAATCCTCTACGTCGACCACCTGGCCTACCCTCATGTCCACCTTTTCGAAATCCTCGAAGTGTATCAACTCAACATTTCCCCCTTCCGATATTTGCACCCCGGTATCGGCCGACGACCGTAGAGGCGACTACTTGCAGGAATGCGCTGGTGCGTTTATTTTCATATTGTAACCATTGATACCGATTTGAGCGCCCCTAAAAAGCACACGTAATATCTTCCGGAGGTGATGGAGATGAAGAAGTTGGGATTGGTGGGAGGCATTGGCCCGGAATCGACACTGGATTACTACAAGGGGATCATCGAGGGTTACCGTAAAAGAACGGGGAAAGACGATTACCCTGTAATGGTCATAGACAGCCTGAACCTCACCGAGATGTACAACCTGGCTTCGAGAAAGGATTGGGAGCCTTTTACGGACATTCTCGTTCACTCCACCCGAAGATTGGCGGCAGCCGGGGCCGAATTCGCCGCCATGGCCGCCAACACCGCCCATATTGTCTTTGACGAAGTCCGCAAAAGATCCCCCCTTACGCTGGTCAGCATCGTAGAAGAAACTTGCCTTTCCGCACTGTCCAGGAAATGCAAAAAGGTCGTAATTTTCGGGACAGCCTTCACAATGAGCAGTGGCCTTTACACGGAAGCCTTTGCAAGATACGGGATGGAAGCCTGTGTACCCACCGAAGAAGACCAGAAGACGATCCACGGTGTTATTTTCCCCCACCTCCAGGAGGGTATAGTTCTGCCGGAAGAAAAGGATGCCGTTCTCGGCATAGCAAGGAGAATGATCACCCAAACAGGGGCGGATTCCCTGGACCTGGGGTGCACGGAACTACCCCTGATCATCGGGGAAGGAGACCTTGAAGTGCCGCTGCTGGATACCTCGCAGATCCATATTCAAAAGATAGTCGATTTAATATCCGCTTGAAAAGTTCCCTGTCCGGACAGAAAGGGTCGGTTTTCAATCCTTGCGGGGTCTTGCTTCCAGATATATCTTCATCCCGTTATCCTGGACATCCGGGGGGGATCCCCCCTGGCGAAGGTGCCGGAAAACATTATTGAGGCTATCGAGGGTGCCCGATCCCTTACGAAATATGAGGGAATATTCNNTATTCCTCGTCCGCGACTCGGGGCTCAAATGCCTGAGCACAGATCTTTACTGAAACAAAAAATAGCAAACTCCGGAGAGGAGAGGATAAAATGAAAAGGGACATAAACAAAGATCCCGTAATAGTGGATGAGAAATTCCCTCCAGAAATGCACGACCTCTTTATCGAGGATCGACTCCTGGGTCTGGTCTACCTGGCAGACGGCGAGGGACCTCACAAGACGCTTCTGCTTTTGCACGGCTTCCCCGGCAACGAGAAAAACCTCGATCTCGCCCAGATGCTGAGGCGCGGCGGTTATAACGTGATGATCTTCCATTATTCCGGATCATGGGGCAGCAGTGGGAACTATTCATTCAGCCAGAACTACAGGGACCTCCATGCTGTCCGACAGACAATTGATGACGATTCCTTCGCCAGGGAACACAGGATCGACAGGGACAATATTTACCTGGCCGGGCACAGCGTGGGAGGATTCCTTACCCTGCTGGCAGCAAGGGACGGAATGGATTTCCGTGGCTTTGCTCCCCTTGCCCCGTACAACCTCGGCATTCAGGCCGAGCGAATCCACTCCGGGGACGAAGAAGCCCACAGGGAGACCCTGGACCTCTTCGAGGGAGGCCTGAAGCCCCTGAACGGCGCCACCGCCGAGTCACTCATGGCCGATATTATGGAAAACCGCATCAGTTGGGACCTGTTCGGTGATCCCAGGGCCTATGCCGACAAGAAGATGCTGCTGGTCATTGCATCACAGGATGCCTGTGCACACCCGAAGATCCACCAGGTACCCGTGGCCGGGGCGCTTGCGAAAGCCGGAGGGGAAAAGACCGTGGTGTCTCTCTCCTGCTCTCATGACTTCTCCGAGAAGAGGATCGCCGTGGCGGAGGCGTTATATGAGTGGATGGGGGAGAGGTAATGCAAGGCGGCAGGCGTCCGGCAGGGCAAAAACTCAGTGAGACGTTAAACGTGAGATGTGAGAGTGAAGGGCTGGAAACCCAGGCGGCAGAAGGCAGGCATCAGGCTGCAGGGAAACCAAGAAACCCGTGAGTCTTGCCCTCCAGGCAAGCTGAAGGACCTGGTCCCGACATAGTCCCGACGAGGTTTAACGAGAGGGATGATCCAACGAGGGACCTCCGGCTTTCGGCCTACGGGGCTCTAAATCAGGTGACAGGAAAGGCAGGAACCTGAAATACGAAAAGCAAGGTTTGTTATTCCGGGAGACGAAGCGACGAGGAATCCCGGCCTGGTTCTTTAAGAACCCGGATCTTGGCCCCTGGGGAACAGGAAAGCTGCGCCCGGGCATGGCGGGAGTTTTTATAAAAAGATCAGATCCTGTCAGGTTGCATGGAAAGCAGAACGGGGCGGCTTCGGCCGCCCCGTTCTGTTGCTAAAAACTTCTAATCTTCTTCGCAGTGGTACTTGAAGGATACTTTCATCTTGACCCGGTACTGGTCGACCTTGTTATCCTTAATGGTAACGTCCTGCATTACCACCTCGGCTACACGAAGATCCCTCAGGCTTTTTGACGCCGTTTCCAGGGCACAGCGAGCCGCATCCTCCCAGGAGGTGTCGCTGCATCCAACCAGCTCGATCACCTTGTAAACACCGCCCATAACAAAAACCCCCTTCTCTTGCTGTAAATACACTGCTTGTTTATTTATTCATGCTTTCAGTATAGCATAGCAGCATAATACCAAGAGTTCAATTCGCGTTCCAAATTTCAATCATTTTCGGCTACCAGCCATCTAAGCGCTTCCTCAGGATCGCTGAAAACTCTGACTTCCTGTCCTTCGTTGACCGAAACAATCTCAAGGAACCTGTAATCATTCACAGGAGGGTTAACGACAATGGCCCTCCTGAATGATTTCTGCATTCCTGCCTGTTCAACTACTCTTGGCATGCTATAGATATCCAGTAATGACTTGCTGATAACCGCTTCCCTCAAGTCGCTCAGGAGTCTTGGGCATTTATGCTTTCTTCCCAGTTTTTCAAGATCCACAGCCATGTTTTTTACCAACGAGGGATTAAGCTCTCCCAGGACACGGCCCCTTATTATCTTTTTCTCGGCATCATAACTGAGTTCGTATCCCATGATTACCTCCAGTTGCATTTCATTTGCCTTGTCAATAACTTGATTGCTATTCCTTTACCGCCCTGATCCTCGCGGCTCTTTTCTCGGCCTCTCCGGCTTCCTCCTGGCGGCCCATTCTTTTGTATAGGTCGGCCAGGTTATCCAGGCATACTGCCACGTCAGGGTGAGCGGGGCCCAAGGTCTTCTCAAATATGTAGAGGGATCGTGCATAGACAGATTCTGCCTGGATGAGTTTCCCCATGGATTCGTAAATGCCGGCAAGGTTGTTAAGACTTACGGCAACGTGGGAATGCCATGGTCCAAGGGCTTTTTTGCGTATTGCAAGGGCACGCCTGCAGAGTTTGACAGCCTTGTCATACTTCCCCTGGCTGACGTAAAGACCGGACAGGTTGTTGAGGCCCGTTGCCACATCGGGATGACCGGGGCCCAGGGTTTTTTCCAGTATCTCCAGGGAGCGAAGGAAGTGTGCCTCGGCCTGGGAAAACCGGCCCTGGGCGGAGTTGAGTTCCGCTATATTGTTGAGGCTTGCCGCAACATGGGGATGTTCGGGCCCCAGGGAATTCTTCCGGATATCAAGGGATCGCCTGTAAAGCCTCTCGGCTTTTTCGTGCTTGCCCTGTGCACGGTAGAACCCCGCGAGGTTGTTCAGGCACGTGGCCACGTCGGGATGGTCGGGCCCAAGGGCCTTTTCCAGGATCGAAAGGGCCCGCCTGTAAAGCGGCCTGGCCTCAGGGTACCATCCCTGGCTCTCATAGAGTGCGGCGATATTGTTAAGAGTAACCGCAACATCGGGGTGTCCCTTGCCGAGGGATTTTTCCCGGATCTCGAAGGCGCGCCTGAAAAGTTTTTCAGCCTCGCCGTAACGGCCCTGGGCATCGCACAATCCTGCCAGGTTGTTCATACATGTGGCAACATCAGGATGCTCGGCTCCCATGGTGTTCTCCAGGATCCTGAGCGATCTGCGGTAAAGGGGCTCCGCTTCTTCGTAGCGGCCCTGGGCCCGGTAAAGTTCGGCAAGGTTATTAAGACTTGCTGCCACGTCCGAATGCCCTGCCCCCTTGAGTCGTTCCCGGATCTCCAGGGCACGCCTGTAAAGGGGCTCAGCTTCGGAATAGCGCCCCTGGGCATCGTAGATCCCGGCCAGATTGTTAAGACTGGCCGCAAGGTATGGATGCTCTGGATCATCGAACTTTTCAGCCTGGTCAAGAGCCTTTTGAGCTGTTTTGGCAGCCCGGTCGTATAGCCCCCTGTCATGAAGGGACATAACTTCCTGGTTCAGGAGGATCCATTTGGAGGCCAGATCCTGCAGTAACTGATTATTGTTTGTCACCAGAACAGGTTCTCCATTTGTGCTTTACCGGGTCTTGTCATATTTATTGCCTTCCTTTCTTGCGGGTGGCACCTTTTTTCAGATACTATACTAATAGTTTAATTGTTATAATTCAACACACATTTCAGATTAAGGGGAGCATGGAAGTGATCATGCCCTTTCAAGCCGCAAGAGGAAGGAGGTCGAACAATGCCTATAGTCAGAGTGGATCTGTGGTCGGGAAGGAGCAGGGAGTTCAAGGAGGAATTGGCCAGAGCCATCACCGAAGTGGTGGTCGAGAAGGTGGGCTGTTCCGTTGAGGCCGTCACCGTCAAGATCGAGGAATCTCCCGCTGAGAACTGGATGATCGGTGGAAAGGTCTGTGAAAGAAAAGTTTGAAGCTTGAAGGGGTTTGAAGGGTGAAGTGAAAGGGGACAGACTTCACCCTTCAAACTTCTATAGCCCTCTCATCTGTATTCCATAGGCCCTTTCGCAGTACTCCCGGACGACCCTGTGGGTATTGAAGTAACTTGCATTGAGGGCTATGGCTCCTCTCATGACCTTGCCCCACTCCTCGGGTTTGTCGTAGAAGGTTGGGATTATCACCTTTTCCAGTTTGTCCAGGAGGTCATCAAGGTCCACCTCATCATCGTACTGATCGTTTATGGTCTCGGTGGGGGACGGCCCAATGCTCCAACCCGTCACTCCCTCGACCCACCCCTCGATCCACCAGCCGTCAAGAACCGAGAAATTGGGTATGCCGTTGAGGGCACACTTCATGCCGCTGGTGCCGGAGGCCTCTCTGGGGCGGATGGGGTTGTTGAGCCAGAGATCCACACCCTGGACAAGAAGCGCTGCCTTGTCCATGTCGTAATCTTCGAGAAAGACCACCGTGATATCCGTACCTACCATGTTCTGGGCTTCACAGAGAAGTTTTTTCAGTATCTCCCGGGCCGGACCGTCGTTGGGGTGCGCCTTTCCGGAAAAGATGAACTGGGCTTTCCCCCCCGCGGCTTTGACCAGTCGAGCGGTATCACGCAGGATCAGGTCCGCCCTCTTGTACTGGGCGACCCTCCTGGCAAAACCTATGGTAAGCCTTTCGGGGTCCAGTTCTTTGCCCGTCTTCTCCTCAACATAGTCAAGAAGTCTCTTCTTTGCAGGAGCGTGGGCGGCTCGGATCTCATCCACAGGTATCTGTACGGCCTTGACCAGGCGCTCAGGAGCGTTATCCCAGCCGGGGATATGCTTTGTGAACAATTTCTCCATTTCCGGACTGACCCATGTGAGGGTATGGATACCGTTGGTTATGCAGTCTACATCATCCCTGCCGTACATGGCCCGGCTGACCTGGGTGTGCTTTTGTGAGACACCGTTTATATAACGGCTGTAACGGAGTGCGATCTCCGTCATGGAAACATCTTCGGTGGGCATCATTCTCCGGAGGCGTCTGGCCATTGATGAGTCCATCACACGGTTTATCAGATCCCAGGTGAAGTGGTCATGCCCCGCCGAGACAGGGGTATGGGTTGTGAAGACCCCCTTTTCCCTTACCCTGTCGTAACTCTCGTAGCCCATTTCCCTTATCAGTTCCAGGGCTATAAAGGCCGCATGCCCCTCGTTCAAATGGTAGTCGTCGATATTGGCATAGCCCATATCCCTGAGCACGCGTAGCCCCCCGGAACCCAGGATGATCTCCTGGCATAGCCTGTATCGTTCGTCACCCCCATAGAGATACCATGTGAGTTCCCTGTCGGCGGAAGTGTTGCCCTCGACATCGGTATCCAGGAAGTAAATGGGGACGGTGAATCCCGTTCTGCCCTGCAGTTCCAGGCACCATGCCCTGACCTTCACTATTCGGTCCTCTATCATTACGGTTACTTCGTTGGGGAGGAGGGTCAGTTCCTTTTCCGGTTCCCACTCCACCGGGAGGGCCTTCTGAAGACACTCTTCGAAGGACTGCCTGAAGTATCCCTTGCGGTAAAGGAGAGTTACTCCGACAATGGGAACCCCCAGATCAGCAGCGCTCTTCAGTATGTCCCCGGCAAGGACTCCCAGCCCCCCCGAGTAGGTGGGAATGCTGCTTTTCAAGCCTATCTCCATTGAAAAATAGGCTACTGTCCTGAAAGCCGGGTCCTGTTCCATCATGAAACGCAGTGAATGTCCTATGTCATTACCATAGATCATTTTCGGCATTGCCTAGTTACCTCCCCGTATATTCTATTACGCTCGGTAAATTAAATTATCTCACGTGATCCTGCTTTGCCCAAATGAGGAGTATCTTCCGTACCTGACCGACATTTCGGCCAGTTCCCCTATTGAGGCATTAGACATCTGCTCTTCCTCGACCCTCCATAGCCAGTTCCCTGATCTTCTGCCGGGAGTATTGAGTCTGGCCTCGCTCCCCAGGCCCAGCACATCCTGCATAGGGAAAACGGCAAATCTTGCCCTGGAAGCCATGGCGACACGTATCATCTCCATGGAAACGTTATCGCTTGTCACGGGCCTTCCAGCAATGGATGACAACTGCTTTCGGGCTTCGGGTCCAGCCTCGGACTCGAACCAGCCTCTTGAGGTGTTGTTGTCGTGGGTTCCAGTATATACACAGGCGTTTTCTACGTGATTGGCAGGCGCGTAAGGGTTCCCTTCAAATCCCTCGCCGAAAGCGAACTGCAGGACCAGTGTCCGGGGAATGTCAAGTTGGTGGATATACTCCTTCACATCAGGTGTTATGTACCCCAGGTC
>DFZC01000007.1 GCA_002383685.1 Synergistaceae bacterium UBA4066
ACAAGGCCCCTCATTGAACCACTTCCCTCGTTAAATCACCTCGGGACTATGTCGGGACAAGGTGCCCCGAGCGTAGCGACTGGGTGGGCTTTGCTCTGCCCCAAGCGCAGCGACAGGGCGTGCCCCTCGTTAATACGCCCCCCTCGTTAACCCACCTCGGGACTATGTCGGGACCAGGTCCTTCAGCTTGTCTGGAGGGTACGCTCTTTTCTTTTCAGGTTCCCCTGTTGCCTGTCGCCTGACGCCTTGTTTCCAGGTTTCCCTCCGCGGTGATAGGTCCATTTTTTCATGGATCATTGATAGGACAGGCATACAGCACTCTAGTTGATTAACCTGTGGTATGCTAGGCGCGACAGGGGCTGTGATATCACCCTTTCGGGGAGAGCGCCATGTGGGACTACCTGAACAGGATCTTCCTTTCGAAAATGGCTTTATTCTTGTTCAACACTGCCGTCTACTGGGCCGTGGTGCTGGCCTTCGGTTTCGGGGGAACCAGCGCCAGGTCGCTTTTCTGGCAGTACATGATCATCTACGTGGTGATGAACCTGAGCCTCTACGCATTCAGGAACTACGACCTGGGAAGGTTCAGGAGCCTGAACCGGATGGCCCTGTCGGTTATTGCCGGGGTCGTCGTGGGCGTCATGGCCTCGATCCCCTTCCTGCTGCTCTTCTTCTTCACCAGGGTTCCCAAGATGCAGATGCTTTTTGTCTCCCTGGCCCTTTGCGTGGGGTTCTTTTTATCCCACTTCCTTTTTTCCAGGCTCTCAATGGCGGCCCCCCGGAAAAGCCGCAGGCTTGTCATCCTTGGCGACAAGGACCGGTGGGAGGGTTTCGTGGATGAACTGACAGGCGTGCTGGGCAAGGGAGTGGAGTCCTTGTCTTACGTGGACCCCCGGCAATGCCAGCCCCTTGAGCCTGACGGAGGCCCCCCCTCCTCGCTTGTGATCACTGACCACTCCATGTTCGAGACGAGGAAGCTGCGAGAATGGCTGGAGGAGACGGCAGCAAAGGGCTTTGCCGTGGAGTTCGCGCCCCAGCTGGCCGAGGAGTACCTGGACCGGATCCCCCTTGAGGTGGCCCAGGCCTACAGGCACTATTACGAGATGGCATTCAGGATGGCAAGGCCGGCCCCGTCGCAGAGGGTCTTCGACCTGGTGGTGTCGACACTGGGCCTGTTGGCCGCTGCAGTACTTTCGGTAGTGATCGTGCCGGCAATTATTTTCGACTCGGGCCTTCCAGTCTTCTTCACCCAGAAACGCGTCGGCATGGACGGCGAAACCTTCTGGATCCACAAGTTCCGGACCATGAAAAAGCAGGCCGCGCATGAGCCCTCATTCGCGGAGGACAACGCTTACCGGATAACAAAAGTCGGAGCGGTCCTTCGGAAGTTCCGCCTGGACGAACTGCCCCAGTTGTGGGACGTGCTTCGGGGGAAGATGAGCATCGTAGGGCCGAGGCCGGAGCAGCCGGAGTTCGTCAGGGAATACGAGGACAGGATCCCCTTCTACAACTACCGGCACAACCTCAGGCCCGGGATCACGGGGTGGGCGCAGATCAACTTCCGTTACGCGGGGAACCTGGAGGAAGCCATGCGGAAGCTGGAGTACGACCTTTATTACGTCAAGAACCGCAACACCCTGCTGGACATCCAGGTGATCCTCAAGACCGCCGAAACCATGCTCGGCATGCGGGGGGCAAGGTAGGCAAAAGATGGAGGACCTTGTCTCGATCATTACACCCGTTTACAACTGCGAGGCTTTCTTGCCCGAGGCCGCGCGAAGCGTTCTGGAGCAGACCTGGAGCAACTGGGAGTGTCTCATCGTCGATGACTGTTCCGGGGACGGGTCATTCGACCTGGCAAAAAGCCTTGAGGAAAAGGACGCCAGGATAAGGGCGGCAAGGCTTGAGACGAACATGGGGCCGGGGGCGGCGCGGAACCGGGCGATCGGCATGGCAAAGGGAAGGTTCATTGCCTTTCTCGACTGCGACGACCTCTGGAAGCCTGAGAAACTCGAAAAGCAGGTCGACTTCATGATCGAAAGGGGCATCACTTTTTCGTACTCATACTACGATGTTATAGATGAGAATGGAACCCCGCTAGGCAGGACGGTCAGGCCGCCGCTTGAATTGACCTACAGGGATATGCTCAGGAAGAACCATATCGGTTGCCTGACGGCGATGTACGATGCATCCGCCCTGGGCAAGATCTTTATGCCCCTTTTGAGGAAGCGGCAGGATTACGGGCTTTGGCTGGACATTCTCAAGAGGGTGGAGTTCGCCCACTGCCTTCCCGAAGCGCTTGCAGTGTACCGGCTGAGGGGTTCGTCGATCTCGAGCAACAAGATGGACCTTGTTAAGTACAACTGGAAACTTTTCCGGGAGGTCGAGGGGCTGCCTTTCTTTTCTTCCTTGCGGTGCCTTTTGTGGAACATCGGCTACAGGATGCTTGATGGAGCCAGGAGCGGCTCGATGCAGGAGCCGCCGGCCCAAGGGGGTAAGAGATCATGAGAGTACTGGTTACGGGGGTATCGGGTTTCATCGGGGAACACCTCGCCAAACACCTGCTGGAGCAGGGGCACAAGGTCCGCGGGGCTTCAAGGTGGCTGGACTCCCCTTTCCCCAGGGAGGAGAAGTATGAACACGTCACAATAGAAGACCCCTTCTCAAAAAAGGCATGGAGAGAGATAACGTCAGAAGCGAATGCGGTGGTTCACCTGATAGCGAAGACTCACACTCAGGACACCGGCGACCTGTCGGAACTGTCCGAATACAGGCATACTAACGTTGACATTACAAAAGCGCTCTTCGAGGCATCATGGAAGGCTGGAGTAAAGCGGTTCGTCTACATGAGCTCCATAAAGGCCGTGGGTGAGGAGACCTCACCGGGGGAGGCATTTGCCGAGGACTCGCCCTGCAAACCCGTCGACCCCTGCGGGATCACCAAACGAGAGGCCGAGGAGATGATCCTCAAGTACCGGGGCAAGATGAGCACCGTGGTGCTGCGTGCTCCCCTGGTCTACGGCCCCGGGGTTAAGGGCAATTTTTTGAGGCTGATGGAAGAAGTTGAAAAGGGGACTCCCCTGCCCCTGGCCGGCGTGAAGAATGCCAGGAGCCTGGTCTTCACGGGCAACCTTTCCGCGGCCGTGTTAAAGATCCTGGAGGCCGAAACTTTGGCTGGAGGGGTCTATCACGTAGCGGATGACGAGAA